>JBFMDC010000043.1:0-35882 GCA_040753975.1 Pseudomonadota bacterium | reverse complement strand
TTCCCCCGGCCCATGGCATGGAAAGGGGGAGAATTTGTAAACCATGCCACCGGTTTATTTTGTAAACCATGCGCGGCTTGCACATGAGGGCGATCAAACAATGACATTGCTTTCTTAACGACTAGTACCTTCGGCTTCGGAGTCCGTGGCAAACTCCGACGTGGACTTACACCACGCTGACGGTGCGCTAATCGGAACTACCGGACTGCCGCACGGGCAGCCAGTAGGACCAATCGATCAGACCTGATCCGCGAAGCCCAAGACAATGAAGCCCCCGCAGCGGGCGCTGCGAGGGCTCATATCTATACCAGGAGCCGCGACTTTACGGCTTGGAGATCGTGATGTTGACCCAGGCGCCCCTGGCAGGCACTTCCCAGACTTCACCGGTAGTGGCGAGTTTACCGTCAGCGCCGATGCCCCAGTCGTCCACTTCCAGCACGTTGCCGGTGTACAGCATGTAGTAACCGGTCTTGGGCAGGGTGATGGATTTGCTGACCGAGCCGGCGGTGCCGTCGCTCAGAGCAAGCGATTTGAAGGCGGTGGGATGCATGATCAGCTTTTTCGATGCCTCGTACTTGTCGGCATCGTAGCCGGAATCCACGTAGTACATCGTATAGCTGTCCGGCTTCATGGGGTAAAGCTCAGGATCGACCCCCGAAGGCGCGGTGTGATCGGCCTTGGCCGGCAATCCCTGTACCGTCCAGTCGGCGCGCTGCGGCAGCACATGGCCGACAACGACGTCAGAGTCCGCAGGCAGCGCGGCCTGGCCTTCGTCGAGATCCTGGGTGCCTGCCCAGAACAAAGGACCGCCCTCGGGCCGCCAGAACAGCAGGAAACCCGGATGGGCGCCTTTCAAGCCGGCCTCCTTCGCATCGCGTTGCACGTTGAGGGTGATCTTGTCGCCGGCATTGCCGTTGAAGAAGGACCATTTGCCGGTATGGGTCCAGCCGCGCCAGATGTCCTGACCGTCGCTGACCGGCGTGATGGTATCGTCGTTCCATTTGGTGCCCGTGCTCGGATCGTAAAACGAGGTTTTGCCGACCGGCAGCGCGAAGCTCTTGTTGTAACCGGAGAAATCGCGCAAGGGCCCAAACTGCGGGGTCCCCGGTCCGGGCACCGAAACGTTCTTGAAGTTGATGGCCGGGCTGGAATAGGTGCCGGGATTCTTGAATGTCTCGACGACTTCCGCGACGCCGGAGTCGCGGAAGTCGCAGTTGGAATCCACGCCGTCCAGCGTCGCCTCCGCGGCACCTGGATGGATGGTGGGCGCGAAGTCGTTGCAGTCCACGTCGGCGGTGTAGCTGTCGCCATCCCGATCCAGCGCATCCAGGCCCGCGGAGTTCGCGCTGCCCTTCAGAGCGACGTTGGACAGCACGATGCCGTTCTTGGTCTTGGCCTTCGCCCGCCCGGTGATCGGAACGTTGAAGTAGCCGTGCAGGCTGCCGATCGCGATGTCGACCGGGAATTGCGGCAATTCGATGCTGGTGGTCTGGTCCTTGTAGAGTCTGGCCAGAGCGGGCTCGCCGGTCCATTTCAGCTTGAGCATGATGGCCTTGGCGTTCCAGGTGAATTTGAGCTTGCCGCCGCCGGGCACGGTGATCACCGCCATGCCGCCCTTGGCGCCGAATTTCTTCTTGGCGGCATCGCCCAGGGTGCCTGTGGCCAGGGTCCGGCCCTGCACGACGGCTGACCAGGTCGTTTCCGGTGAGATGTCGGCCATGCCGGCGTGCTCGTTGAATTCGAAGTGCCCGTCCAGCACCAGCAGCTCGGTGCCGACCTCCTGGCCTTTCTTGAGCTTTTCCGAGTAGGCCTCCGAATAACTCAGATGGGCAACGGCGGTCACCGGATGGGCGTCGCCGTGGGCGGCGGCCAGTTGCGGCGAGACGGCGAAGAGGCTGGTGGCCAAAAGGGTATAGCGATGCGTTTTGTTCATGGTATCTCTCGTAAGATATTGCAATAGTCCTGAGGTATTAAGGCATACCGTTGGATCCCTCGATGCTTCCTTGCAGAGCCTGGATCGGCCCCAGTCCCTGAGCGGTGCGGCCTTTCCTGCCCACCGCCGGTATTTCCAGGAAATCATCGTCGGCCAGACCGTCGCCATCGGCGTCGCTGACGGATCGATGATCGCCGGCATGGCCGTTCGGCACCTTGAGCGCCGGATGGTCGAAAGGCGCCGCCTCGTCCCGCACCCGCTCGTCGGTCAGGGATTTGAGGAAGGCGACGATGTCGTCCTTCGGCCCCTGTTCATCGCCGATGATTTCGCTCAAGGTAGGCATCTCGACGACTTTGTCGCGGCTGGCGTAGTTGCCGGCCCGCTTGTAGAAGTCGATGACCTGATTCAGGGTGAGGGCGGAACCGTTGTGGAAATACGGCGCCGTCAGCTCCACGTTGCGCAGCGTCGGAATCTTGAACGTGCCCTGGACGCCGGCGCGCAGGAGGCTGCTACCGCCGGCTTCGGCCTTGGCCGCCTCCGCGGCTGCTGCCGCCTGGGTCGGGATCATGGCCAGTCGAGGAAGAACACAGCCCTCGCTGCCCATGGGATCGGGCTGCAACTCGCCGTCCGGGAAACCGTAAGGGTCTGACTTGGCGGTTTTCACGAACGGCGCGGTGAACAAGCAGGGCCGGACTTTCAGTTCATCGAAGACGCCACTGCTGTTTCCCACCAGCTGAGCCAGATACTGCTTGGCAAACGACAGCGGCTGCGCCGGGTTGCTCGCACTGTGGTTCCCGAGCCCTTGATCGAACGAATAATGGGTGACGCCGGTATTGACGAAACCCGTGTCCATCAGCCGCACATTCCCCAAGGGATCGTTGGTGCGGTCCACCAGGGTGTAGCTTCCCGCCTCGGCCTTCACGACTTTGCCACCGATGAGCCTCACGATCTCCGGACTGGCCGCAGTCGATGTCAGCGGCCCGGTGTGGCAGAGGATGCAGTGGGCGTTGATGAAGTGTTGCAGCCCCCGGAGCTGGGCACTGGTCATGGCCTGGGGTACGTCGATCAGATAATTGGAACTGGGACAGCTCCCCACCGGGTGCAATTCCTGTCCATCGAAGCAAACCTGGACCTTGTCGGAGTCGACGGGCGCCTGGTCGGAGACCAGTGTGCGCATGTAGGCCTGCACCGCCACGCCGAAATACAAGGCGAAATTGGCTTCCATCTGGGTGTACGGCTCGGAGGACCCGGCCGGCATGCCGAAGATCGCCCGGTCCCTGCGAGGCGCCTTGCCCGACCAGTATTTGCTGCGGAAAGCCTTTTTGATCAGCTCGGCGTAGGTCTGCGCCAACCCTTGGCCTTGCGCCGAGCGGAAGTCCCCGAGCACGCTGTCTTCGGCGTGGACTTCCTGCCGTTCCAGTGCGCGGCGCTGCAGCAGTTTGCGCCCGACGTCCGGGAAAGTGCGGCCGTTGCAGGACATCTCCTGGTTGTTGGTCGGCGGCCCCACGGCCTGGGAAGCGAGTGAGGAGTTCT
The DNA here is from genome assembly GCA_040753975.1 of Pseudomonadota bacterium. Lineage (GTDB taxonomy): Bacteria > Pseudomonadota > Gammaproteobacteria > Methylococcales > Methylococcaceae > Methylococcus. The sequence continues at coordinate 32,416 of JBFMDC010000043.1, read as the reverse complement.
CCAGCCGGAACGGCTTTTTCTTCGGCTTGCCGTTCACCGCCACCCAGACGCCGGCCCCTGCGTCACGAAGCCCATCGCCGTTGACGCCGTTGAACACGCTGCTGGCCCGGCCATCCCAGAACTGCCGGTGAAACAGCGCCGCGTTGATGACCGTCGGAGTGTTGCGGGGCTCGACCTGCCGGGTGCGGATTCCGCCGACATGGTAAACGCCGTCGTGCCCGGCGCGGTCGCAGTCGTCCAGCATATCGCCGGTCTTGTGCACGGCGCGGAATTCACCTGCATACGTACCGGCGGACGACATGACGTTGTCGGTTTCCGCCGTGACGCCGGAATCGCTGTCGTTGGGATCGGCAAAGCGTACGAAGGGGAAATCGTCGGCGGTGAGTTGGTAGTTCGGCCCGCCGGCGCCCCCCGAAGCCGTAGGCTTGAATCCCGCAGCCAGCTTGGGATAGAGCGGGTTTCCTTCGGCATCGGTCAAATCCCGCTTGCCGCCGTGATTGAGTGCATTCTTCGTCCGCACATCCGCGCCCGCGTGGAAATGGCAACTCGCGCAGGCCATGCCGTCGCTGCCTACGTCTATGTCCCAAAACAGCGCCTTGCCCAGTACCAGCAGTGCCTTTTCGTTCTTTACCACCTTGCCCAGGCCGGGTATGCGCGGCGGCCGCACGTCCTTCAGCGAGAACGGGAAAACCAGCACCCCATGCGCATACGCGGCAGAAGGAAATCCCGCAAAAGCCAGCAGAAGGGTAAGCAGATACACAGACCCGATCGCCGAGAGACTCGAAGAACCGGGGCGCATGGGACGATGGCAGGAAAGCTTGAACATGCCTCGCCTAGGAGCAAATTCGATACCATCATGAAAAACAGTTGAATAAACCGCGTGTTATGCAGCCTCCATAAAAGCGCGGAGCGGCCAACTGCGTAAAATCACGCGATCATTGCGAGATATGACGCACCGCCGCCCGCCAGATCAGACGATAGGTATAGCCACGGATCGGACACCTGGAACAAACTCCAGAGGGCGGAACCGAAATACACCAATGGCTCGCTAAATCCGTCCAAATGCGACCCAGTGCCGGTCGCTGACGATCCGCACTTGGCAGGAACCGAGAGCCGCATCGTCCAGCTGCGCCTTCACCTCGTCCGGGCGGTAGGCGGCGAGGAGGGAGTTGCGGAAATCCCGCTTAAGGACCGCCGGAGCATCGCCCGCGTAACGTTCGACCAGTTCGTCGAGACATGCCGGCGTATCGGGCCTCAACAGGTCCATCACGAACAGGGCCGCGCCCGGCCTCCCATGGCGTTTGGCGGTCTCCCACAGGGCTGCCGGTCTTGCCAGATGGTGCAGCAACGAATTGGAGATCACCGCATCGTAGTCCCGGCAGGGCAGTGCAGCTCCGGGAAGATATCCCTTGATCAACCGGATGCGGTCTTCGAGGTGCGCGGCAGCCACGGCCTGCTGCGCCAGCACGAGCATCGCGTCGGCTCCGTCCACGCCGTCGATCCGGCATCCGGGGTGGGCCCTGGCGAACCGCACCAGCACGTCGGCCGCTCCGCAGCCGAGATCCAGGCAGAGGCCGGAACCCGGCTCCCCGGGAAAACGTTCGGTGAACAGGGTGACGAAGCGGTCGTGCGCTTCGGAAAAATCCGCCTGCGCATAGGCCAGCGCCTGCGCTTCGTCGTCCATCAGTTCGGGTTCGGGTCTTCGTTCCATGCGGGCTGTTCGCTCGTCTGGCCAGGACTCCGCGGATTCTTTATTCTTGCTCGCGCCAGGAAAATTTGCCATGTTGACCGAAACCTTGAAGCGCCTCTTGCCGGAAACCCCGGCTTTCGTTTACGACCAGACCGCCATCGACCGGACCCTTAAGCGCTTCAAGCAGGCAACCGGCGAGTCCGGCCCGAAGCTGCTGTATTCGGTCAAGTCGTTTCCCTTCCTGCCGCTGCTGCGGCGAATCGTGCCATACGTCGACGGCTTTTCGGCCAGTTCGCTGTTCGAGGCGAAGCTCTGCGCCGAGGCGCTGGCGGGGCTGGGCAGCCTGCACATCACGACGCCGGGATTTCGGCCCGGCGAGATCGATGAGATCGGCGGGCTCTGCGATTTCGTGAGCTTCAACTCGCTGGAACAATTCGACCGCTGGGCGGGGCGAATGGCTCGCCGTGAGCGGAGCCGAACGGAAGGCGCGGCCAGCGTGGGACTGCGGATTAACCCGCAGCGATCCTTCCTGCCGGACCCCCGTTACGACCCCTGCCGCCCGTATTCGAAACTCGGGGTTCCGCTCGACCGGCTAGCCCTGGCCGGCGCCGGGCGGACAGAACGGCTGCAAGGCATCCATTTTCATACCGTCTTCGACTGCGCGGGTTTCGAACCCCTCACGGAAACCCTGGCCGAGCTGGAAAATCACCTGGGAGAACATCTGAAACGGTTGCAGTGGATCAACCTGGGCGGCGGCTACCGGCTGGACCGGAGCATGGACCTGGAACGGCTGGCGGGACTGGCGGAGGAACTGCGGCGCCGTCACGGCGTCCAGGTCTATTTCGAGCCGGGCAAGGCGGTGGCCGGACCCGCCGGCTATCTGGTCGCCAGCGTCATCGACGTGTTCGACAGCGGCGGAAAAACGGTGGCCGTCCTGGACACCAGCATCAACCACCATCCGGAAGTGTTCGAATACCAGCGCAACCCCCGTCTGGCCGAGGCCTGCGACGAAGGGGAAGAAAACGCGATCCTGGCTGGCGGCACCTGCCTCGCGGGAGACCTGTTCGGCGAATATTCCCTCCCGGCGCGCCCCCGCGTCGGGGATCGCCTGGTCTTCGAGGATGTCGGAGCCTACACCCTGGTCAAGGCCAACCGCTTCAACGGCCACAACCTCCCCTCGATCTACTGCTGGGACGGAGAGGCGCTGCGCCTCGAACAAAGCTATGGCTACCAAGACTACCGGCGGCAGTGGGCCGGGGAGCCCGCCGGTCAGTAAAAATCCACCGGATCGACGTCCAGCGACCAGCGCACGCGCCGCTCCGGCGCCTCGTGCAGCCACGCCAGGGCATCCGTCAAAACGGCGTGCAATGCCTCCCGCCGGCTGCTCTTGAGCCAGAGCTGGGCCCGGTAGCGCCCCGCCTGCCTCGGCATCGGCGCGGGCGCCGGCCCCAGCCAGTGCACCGCGCCATCCTTTCGATCGGCATCCTCCCGCAGGCGCGCCAGGAATTCCATCGACAGACCAAGGTCCTTCGACTCCGCCCGCCACAAAGCCTGATAACCGAAGGGCGGCAGGCAGGCCGCCTCGCGCTCTGCCAGCTCCGCGGCGGCGAATCCAGGATAACCTTCGCGCAGCAGCCGCTGCAGCAAAGGATGATCAGGATGGCGGGTCTGGAGCAGCACCGTGCCGGGCTGTTCGCCCCGCCCGGCCCGGCCGGCCACCTGCACGATCAGCTGGGCGGTATGCTCGGCCGCGCGGAAATCGGTGCTGTAGAAACCGGCGTCCACGTCGAGTATCCCGACCAGGGTCACGCCAGGGAAGTGATGGCCCTTGGCCAGCATCTGGGTGCCCAGCAGTATCCGCACTTCGCCCCGCTGCACCCGCTCCAGTATCCGCTCCAGGCTGCGGCGGCCGCGGGTGCTGTCGCGGTCGATCCGCGCCGCGCCCACCTCCGGGAACAGCCGCTGTAGCGCCTCGTCGACCCGTTCGGTACCGACCCCCAACGGCCGCAGGTCTTCCTGTCCGCAGGCCGGACAGCGCGGCGGCGGGCCATGCTCGGCGGCGCAGTGATGGCAGCGCAGCCGGTTTTCGCGGGCGTGCAGCACCAGGTTGGCGTCGCAGCGCCGGCATTGCGCGACCCAGCCGCAGGCATGGCAGACCAGCGCCGGGGCGAAACCGCGGCGGTTGAGGAACAGCAGCACCTGGCCGCCCTCGGCCAGCGTATCGCGCATTGCCGCGATCAGGGCTTCCGACAAGCCGTCCTGCAAACGGCGCGAGCGGATGTCGAGCACCCGGTAGCGCGGTGCGACCGCGGCGCCGGCCCGGGCCGGCAAGGCCAACCGGGCGTAGCGCCCGCGCTGGACATTGCGGATGGATTCCAGCGACGGTGTCGCCGACCCGGCGACCAGCGGGATGTCCGCCATGCGGGCGCGCATCACGGCCACGTCCCGCGCCGAAAAGCGGAATCCCTCCTGCTGCTTGAACGAGCGGTCGTGTTCCTCGTCCAGAATGATGATTCCCGGCCGCCGCATGGGAGCGAACACCGCGGAGCGGGTCCCGAGCAGCACTCCGACCTCCCCCTTCTGAAAACCCAGCCAGGCGGTGGCACGCTCGGTTTCGCTCAAGCCGGAATGGAACACGGCCAGCGGCGCCTCGATGCGCTCCAGCAGCCTCCGCTCCAGCTGCGGCGTGAGGCTGATCTCCGGCACCAGGACCAGCGCCTGCTCGCCGCGGGCGATGACCCGCCGGATCACTTCGAGATAGACCTCGGTCTTGCCGCTCCCGGTCACCCCTTCGAGCAGGAAGGCGCCGTATCGGCCGAGGTTCGCCGCTACCGCATCGACCGCGGCAAGCTGGGCCGGGTTGAGCTGCATAGGCGGCCTGGCAGCGGCGGGAATCCGGCCTTCCGGCAAATCCACCCATTCCGCCCAGCCGCGCTCGACCAGACGCCGGGCGGCGTCCTGCGCTGTCCGGGCCGAGCCTGCCACTTCCGCCAGACGCGATGCCGGCAACGGGTTCTCCTGGCCCAGCAAGGTTTCGAACAGCAGCCGCTGAACCGGAGCGCGCCTCAGCGCCGGCGGATCGAGGGCGGCGCCGGCCGGCGTGAGGGCCAGCCCCCGCGGGCGGGTGAGCTCGGCCGTCCTCCCTTCCCGCAGATGCACCGGAAACGCGGACTGGATGACCTCCCCCAGCGGATGATGGTAATAGCGCGCCGCCCATTGCAGCAGCCTCACATCGGTCTCGGACAGCAGCGGCTCGCCGTCCAGCACCGCCTCGGCCGGGCGCAGCCGCTCGACATCGCATTCGGGCGTTTCCGCGACGGCGATGAGATAAGCCACGCGGGTACGGTTGCCGAAAGGGACGCTCAGACGGATGCCGGGGAACAAGCCCTCAAGCGGCACGCCCGCCGGCGCGAGGTAGTCGAAACAGCGGTAGGCCGGGATGGGAACGGCGACTCTGACGACTTTTTCCACACGGCTGTTCGTCATAATCCACCGCTAGGCTTGAGCCCAGGCGCGGTTCGGCAACGAAACGAACTTATCCACAAATCCTGTGGATAAGTCTGTGCGACGAGGCCAGGATAAGCCCGCGAGCCCGCAATTTTTCTGGGGTGCGGTCAAACTGTCTAGGTCTTGACCAGCCGGGCATAGACATAGCTAAAACAAAGGGTTAGATAAATCCAGAACAAACTTGCCAGCGCAATCGGCAAGGCAGTTTCAACTTCGCCGGGCATTTCTGTACACTGTGCATAAGTCATTGCAGAAACACCCCGTTTTGGGCCCGATTTGTCAAGATTCATGAACAATTTTTGAAAGTACCTTAAGCCGCAGGAGAAACCATGCATCATCGCCACCTTCAGGTATTGCGCACGGATGCCTCGGGAATGCCGCTTGAATGGATAGGCTACCAGGAAGCCGCCAAGCTCTATTATCTGGAACAGGTCGCCTACGGTTGCGGCAGCATTCTGTTCCGGCTGCGGGGAGGCATCAACGCCAGGACGGGGCAGCGCAGCCGGATAGAGGTGAACTCGATCGTGGCGACCTTCGGCCATGCCAACAGCGGCTACAAGATCGACATGGGCTATGTGCCGCCGCTCAACAACACCGCCCTGTTCCGCCGCGACGGCCACATCTGCCTCTATTGCGGCAATCTGTTCCGCCACAGCGAGCTGTCGCGCGACCACATCCAGCCCACCAGCCGCGGCGGTTCGGACGCCTGGAACAACGTGGTGACCGCCTGCAAGCGCTGCAATAACCACAAGGCGGGCAGGACGCCGGAGGAAGCGAAGATGCAACTGCTCGCCATCCCCTTCACGCCGACCCATGCCGAATACATCTATCTGCAGGGCCGCCGGGTGCTCGCCGACCAGATGGAATTCCTCAAGGCGCATTTCCCCCGCAAGAGCCCGCTGCACGAACGGCTGAGCTAACCGTTCATGCCGCGAGCGGCACCCCGGAACATGTAAGCCGCTTGCGGCATGAACGGTTTCCCTCACCCCAACCCTCTCCCAAAGGGGGACAAGGTGTTCGCTTCGCGACTTTCACGGTAACGATGATGGCGACCAGCCGCCCTGGATGATGACAAATCGGCAGGAAGGCCGATTTACCGGTCCCTTCCCTGGGCCCTGCCCTCCGGGCCATGCTCCGCATGTTCAAATTTGCTCCCGGCAAATTTGTGCACGCTTTGCGCCCGAAGGGTGCGATACAGGGAGGTATCGCATGAGCACGATTGCTCGCCATCATCGTTCCCCTCACCCCGACCCAATGTCTGCGGGCGATCCCGCCCGGAGCCCTTCGGTCCCGCTTGCGGGAGGGGGACAAGGAAACGCTTCGCGTTGTTTCACGTTAAATACCGCCAACACCTCAAGGCGCGGCGGCGATCACATCGCTGATGCGCGATATCTTCAGGGCGTTGGTGTTACCGGTACGGCCGGTCAGATCGCCCTTGGTTATGATGACCAGATCGTCCATCTTCACCAGGTCGCGCTTTAAGAACTCTTCGGCGATCGCCCGGTTGAGCACATGGTGATCCGAAATATCCTTCTCCCTGAAAAAAATCGGATAGACTCCCCTGAACAGCGTCACGCGACGGCAAACGCTCTCGTGTGGCGTCAGCGCGAAGATGGGGATACCCGAACTGATCCGCGACATCCACAAGGGCGTCGATCCCGATTCCGTCAGCGCGCCGATCGCCCGCACCGGCAGATGGTTGGCGATGTACATCGCCGACATGGCGATGGCCTCGTCGATGCGATGGAACGTCTCGTCCATCCGGTGGCTCGACTGGCGCGTCCGCGGATACTTTTCCGCCTCCTTGCAGACCCGCACCATGGCCGCCACTGTGCGGTCCGGGAACTTGCCCGCGGCGGTCTCGGCGGACAGCATCACGGCATCGGTGCCGTCGATCACCGCATTGGCGACATCGGACACCTCGGCCCGGGTCGGCGAGGGGTTTTCGATCATCGACTCCATCATCTGGGTCGCGGTGATGACGACCTTGTTGCGCGAACGCGCCAGCCCGATCAGCCTTTTCTGCTCGTGCGGCAAGCGGGCGTCGCCGATTTCCACACCCAGGTCGCCGCGCGCCACCATGATGGCATCGGAAACATCGATGATGCCCTCGATCACGCCATCCCTGATCGCTTCCGCGCGCTCGATCTTGGCCACCAGCCCCATGTTGCCGCCGGCCCGGCGGAGCAGTTCGCGGGCTTCGAGCATGTCTTCCTTGGAACGTGGGAAGGAAATCGCGAGGTAATCGGCCCCGATCTCCACGGCGGTAATCAGGTCCGCCTTGTCCTTTTCGGTCAAGGCCGGGGCCGAAAGGCCGCCGCCCAGCTTGTTGATGCCTTTGTGGTTGGACAGCACACCGCCCACGCTGACGACGCATTTGACCCGGGTCCCCTCGACCGATTTGACTTTCAGCTCGATCAGGCCGTCATTGAGCAGCAGGGTGTCGCCCGCTTCGACATCGGCCGGCAACGCCTCGTAGGCGCAGCCGACCTGGGTTTCATCGCCCTGATCCGGCGGAAACGCGGTATCCAGGTCGAAAGGCTGGCCGGCCTCGAGCATGACCTTGCGATTGCCCCCGAAGCGGGCGATGCGGATCTTCGGTCCCTGCAGGTCGGCCAGGATGGCGACGTAGCGCTCCATCCGCCGGCTGATGTCGCGCACCCGCTCGGCGCGGGCGCGGTGTTCGTCCGCCGTACCATGGGAGAAATTCAGCCGGACCACGTCGGCGCCGGCCTTCAGGATTCTCTCGAGCATCTCCGGGGACTCGGAAGCCGGCCCCAGCGTGGCGATGATCTTGGTGCGGCGGGTGCCGGTTTTCATCGGGCGCTAGGGGGCGTTCATCAGCGCGACCGTGACATCCAGCATGCGGCAGCTGAAACTCCATTCGTTGTCGTACCAGCTCAGCACTTTCACCAGATTGCCGACCACCTTGGTCTGGGTGGCGTCGTAATTGGATGAAGTCACCGTATGGTTGAAGTCACTGGAGACCAGCGGCTGGTCGTTATAGCCGAGTATTCCCTTCAGCTCGTTCTCGGACGCGGCCTTGAGGACGGCGTTGATTTCATCCTTACTGGTCTCGCGGGCCGCGATGAAGGTGAGATCGACCACCGACACGTTCGCGGTCGGCACGCGGATGGCGAAACCGGACAGCTTGCCGTCCAGCTCCGGCAGCACCAGACCCACCGCCTGGGCGGCGCCGGTCTTGGTCGGAATCATGTTCAGCGCCGCCGCCCGCGCCCGGTACAGGTCCTTGTGGTAGACATCGGTCAACACCTGATCGTTGGTGTAGGCATGAATCGTGGTCATCAGGCCGGACACGATACCGATCTTCTCCAGCAGCGGCTTGACCAGCGGCGCCAGGCAGTTGGTGGTGCACGAGGCGTTGGAAATGACGGTGTCGGAGGCCTTCAGCGTGTGGTCGTTGACCCCGTAGACGATGGTCGCGTCGCACTCGTTCTTGTCCGCCGGAGCGGAAATGATCACCTTCTTGGCGCCGGCATCGAGGTGCGGCTGGCATTTCGCCTTGGTGCGGAACGCACCGGTGCATTCGTGCACGACATCGACACCCAGCGCGCCCCAGGGCAGCTTGGAAGGGTCCTTCTCGGAGAAAACCTTGATGCGGTCACCGTTGACGACGATTTCGCCCTCGCCGACCTCCACGGTTCCCCGGAACGGCCCGTGCACGGTGTCATGCCGGGTGAGGTGGGCGTTGATCTGGGCATCGCCCAGGTCGTTGATGGCGACGATCTGAACATCCTTGCGGCCGGTTTCGTAAATCGCCCGCAGGATGTTGCGGCCGATGCGCCCATATCCATTGATTGCAATCTTAATCGTCATTGCCCTGCTCCAGATGTTGCTGAAAAAGTGAGGAATTGTTGTGATGCACGAGAGCCCTCGAACACGTGGCGGCCGGCGTAGGGGGAGCGTTCGAGACCGTCCCGGCCGGACACTTTGGGCCTTAAGCGAAGGAGAATCAAGCGTTCTCCGGGGAATCTGCCAAAACAAAGCGCAGCCAATATAGCAAAGCGCCGGGCCGAGCGTCCAGTTCTTGCCCTCCGCGCTCCAAGGCTGATAGCTTAGCCTGGATCATGCAAAGCGGCGCCGATTTCTGATGCAGGAAACCTTCTATCGTTCGCGCGAACTCAAACGCGAGGCGCGTATGCTCGGCGGGACGACCTACAATCTCAGCCGGGTTCTGCTCGGACGCCGCCGTCCCGACCCGCTGTTCGTCCCCATCCGCAGCATGCTGTTCCTGGCCATCGTCGACGAGCTCGAAATCGTGTTCGTGGACGGCGCGGGTCCCCGCCACATCCAGATGGCCTGGCAAGCCTTCCGGCCCGGTGGACGGAGCAGCCTGGAAACGCCGGTGCCTTTCGAAGTCGTCTACTACACGGCCGAGTCGCTGCGGCTCCTCCCGCGCCTACATAGTGAATTCCAGCGCGCCCTGGCCGACCTGAAAAGCCGGGACGACCGGGGGCGGCAAGGCGCGGAAATCGTGGCTCTGCCAGCGAACCGCTGACGCCGCCGGCCCGCCCGGCCCAATCCCCTCAAGCCGACATCCATGTCCAAACCGCCGACCCTTCGACTTGCGCTCAGGCAAGCTTCGCTGCCCGCCGCCGCGCTGCAAACCGTCATCTCGCCGGACGATCTGCCCTTCGCCTCGACCGCGGAATTGGAGCCGCTCTACCACATCCTGGGCCAGCAGCGGGCGCAGGAGGCCATCGATGTCGGCCTGGCCATCCGCCGCCCCGGCTACAACCTCTACGTCATGGGCGATCCAGGCACCGGCCGTCTGTCGCTGGTGAGACGGCTGCTCGAACAAAGGGCCGCCGAACAGCCCGCCCCTTGGGACTGGCTGTACCTCAACCGGTTCGACAATCCGCGCGAACCGGTCGCAGTCTCCCTCCCCGCCGGCATGGGCCGCCGCTTCGTCGCCGACGTCGAAACCTTCGTCGACAGTCTTCTGGCGACCTTTCCGGCGGCATTCGACAACCCGACCTACCAGCGCCGCCGTACCGCGATCGACCGGGAATTTTCCCGGCGTTTCGACGAAGCCGTGGAGGCAGTGGGCAGGAAGGCCGAACAGCGGGGCATCCTGCTGTTCCGCGATGGCGACGACATCTCCTTCGCCCCGAGGGGGGATGGCGGGCCGCTCGACGAAGCGGCGTTCGCCGCCCTGCCGGAAACGAAGAAGGCGGAGTTCCACGTTCAGGTCCGGGAGCTCGAGGACGATCTGCACGAAGCCCTGCTGGAACTCCCCCAGTGGAAGCGGGAAGCCACGGAACGCTTGAGGGCGCTGAACCGGGAGACGATCGAGCAGGCGGCGGCGCCTTTGTTGTCGCGCCTGGCCGCGCCCTACGCCGGCTGCGCGGCCCTGATCGCCCACATCGCCGTGCTGGGCGAACACCTGGACCGTACCGTGGCCGAGTACCTGCTCGACGACCGAGGCCAGGACCCGCGTGAGGAAGCGAACCGCCGCAACCAGCTGCTGGACCGCTACGCCCCTTGCCTCCTGGTCGGCCACGACTGCCAAGGCGGAACGCCGGTGCTGTTCGCCCCCAACCCGAGCTATCCCAACCTGTTCGGCCGGATCGAGCCGCCCGGCGAACAGGATGCCTCACGCGCCCCTGCGCGGCTGATCTTTCCCGGACTCCTGCACCAGGCCAACGGCGGCTGCCTGATCGTGGAAGCCGAACCACTGGTCGGCGATGCCGAGGCTTGGCCGGCGCTCAAGCGGGCGCTCAAGACCGGCCAGCTCCGCATCGAACCGCTCCCGGCCGATGGCGGCGGCGGGGCCAGGGCGCAGACCCTGCTGCCCGCTCCCATTCCGCTCGAAGTCAAACTGGCCCTGGTGGGAACGCGGGACTTGTATTACCTGCTGGAAGCGGCCGACCCCGATTTCAAGGAGCTGTTCCGGCTCCCCGTGGACTTCGACGATCATTTTCCCCTCACTCCGGAATCGATGCTGGACTTCGCCCGTCTGATCAAGAATCAGGCGGCCCAGGCCGGACACGGCGACGTTTCCGCCTGCGGCATCGCCGCCCTGCTGGAATACGGCGCCCGTCTGGCCGAACACCAGAGCCGGGTATCGGCGCGCATCGGCGATATCTGCGAAATCCTGGCCGAGGCGGACCTGGAGCGGCGCAGGGATGCGGCCGGCGCCATCCGGGCCGAGCACATCCGCCGCGCGTTGGCGGCGCGCGAACGGCGCCTGGACCGGCTGAACCAGGAACTGCTGGACGACGTGATGGAGGGCGTCCTGCTCATCGCGACGGAAGGCGAGAAGGTCGGTTGCGTCAACGGCTTGACCGTGCTGGAGGCGGGCGAGACCTGCTTCGCCACGCCGGCCCGCATCACCGCCACGGTCTCACCGGGCGAGCGCGGCGTGGTCGACATCGAGCGCGAGGCCGAGCTGGGCCAGGCCATCCATTCCAAGGGCGTGCTGATCCTCTCCGGCTACCTGGCTTTCCGCTATGCCCGCGACTTCCCCTTCGCGCTCTCGGCCCACCTCGCCATCGAGCAATCCTACGGCTACATCGACGGCGACAGCGCATCGCTGGGGGAGTTCTGTGCCCTGGTGTCGGCCCTCACGGGCGTCCCGATCCGGCAAACCCTGGCGGTCACCGGCTCGATGAACCAGCACGGCGACGTGCAGGCCGTGGGCGGCGTCAACGAGAAGATCGAGGGATTCTTCCGGCTATGCCGGGCGCGCGGTTTCGCCGGCGGACAGGGGGTCATCATCCCGGCCGGGAATGTCCGCAATCTGATGCTGAAGAAAGAGGTGGCCGATGCCGTGAGCGAGGGGAGGTTCGCCGTGTACGCGGTTCACACCGTGGACGAGGCTCTCGAACTGATGACCGGAAAAGCCGCGCGCATCGTGAACCGGCTCGCCGTTTCCCGGCTCAAGACATTCGCCGACTATTCCGAAAAAAAGGCCTGAAAGCGCCTCAGGCTGCCTGCCTTGCCCGCCGGATATGCGCCAGCGCGTCCGGCAGCACCACCTCCATGGCCACCGGCAGATGGTCGGAGCAGGCGAAATCGATCACTTCCAGCCGGTTGACCTGCAACGAAGGCGTGACCAGGATGTGGTCGAGCATCTTGTGCGGCCGCCAGCTCGGAAAGGTCTTCAGGCGGCAGACCGGATCGCTCAGGTGCGTCGCCTCCAACAGCAGGTCGAGTTCCGGCGTATTCGGCTCGCAATTGAGATCCCCCATCATCACCACATAGGGCAGATGGCCGATGAGACCGCTGATGAAGCGCAGCTGCTTGAGGCGCGCCCGGCGGCTCAAAGCCAGATGCGCCACGCAGACATACAGCGCATTGCGGGGATCGGGGCCGAAACGGGCCAGCAGGGCGCCGCGCCCCGGCATGCCGGGAAGCGGGTAGTCGTGAACGAAATCGGGACGGATCCGGCTGAGCAACCCGTTGCTGTGCAGCGCCAGATTGCCGATCCGGCGATTGACCTGATTGTGCCAGTAAGTGAAGCCCGCGTGCTCGGCCAGGTACTGGGTCTGGACGATGTTGTGGCTGCGCATTCCGCCGCCATCGACCTCCTGCAAACCGGCGATGTCGAACCGTTTGAGCAGTTGCGCGATGCGGTTCAGGTTCGGCAGGCGCTTGGTCGAAGGCCAGACGTGCCGCCAGCCTCCCGTGATGTAATCGCGGTAGCTGGACGTGGAAATTCCGGTCTGGATGTTGAAGCTGGCCAGACGAAGCACAGCCGGCGCGGCCTCCGCGTTCGCCGGCTCGGGAAGCGCCTCCCCCGCGCGCTCCCGGACTGCCAGAGCTCCCCCCATGGACGTCCCCCCGTTTTATTTCGTCGGCTTGCCGCTTTCTTTGGCGATCAGGTAGTTGGTGATGGCGATCATATTGGGATAGGACTTGGCGAGCGAGCCGGACACCCGGTACTTGCCGTTGACCACCAGTGTCGGCGTGCCGCTGATGCCATAACGCGCTCCCATGCCTTCGGCCTGCCGCATCTTGGCATCCACCGCAAACGATTTGTAGGCCTTCTGGAAGGCATCCTTGGCGACGCCGTGCTCGGCGAAGAACTCGGCCTGTTCGTCTTCGCTGGCAAGCGCCAGTTTCTTGACCTGGATGGCCTCATAGAACTGCGGATGCAGTTTGTCCAGGACACCCAGGGCATCGGCGGTGTAGAACATCTTGGCGTGGGCCGCCCAGCGTTCGTTGAACACCGCCGGCTGGCGGACGAAAGCCACGTTATCCGGCTTGGTCTTCAGCCAGGCGCTCACATCCGGCTCGAAGTGATAACAATGCGGACAGCCATACCAGAAGAATTCGAGGACTTCGACCTTGGACGGGTCCGCGGTGGGCTGGGGCGGGTTAATCACCTCGTAGTCCTTGCCCGCGGTGTACTCCATGGTTTCCGCGGCCGCCAACGCGGAAAACAGCGCCAGAAACGCCAGTCCCAAACCGGTACGCAACATGTGGATGCCTGTGCTCACGAATTCTCCTCCGAATCGGTCCGCACGCCGGACCGAAGCTCATACGATCGACAAATCTTAAGAAAAGGCCCGCCGATGCCGGGCCTACCGGCTCATTTCAGAACCGAAACGAAATCCGAAACCGCGCCGATGTCCTCATCGCTCAATTTCGCCGCGATGTCACGCATCATCTGGTTCCGGTCGTTGCGCCGCTCGCCGCCCTTGAACTCGCGCAAGGCCTTGGCGACATAAGCCGAATACTGGCCCCGCACCGCCGGGAAGCCGGCTTCCCCATTGCCCTCGCCGTGAGGACCATGGCAAGCGGAACAGGCAGGGATGCCCTTCGCAAGGTTGCCGCTACGGTAGAGGCGCTCGCCTGCCGAGTAGTCCCCTTCTTCCTCCTCGATATGCACGGTGCCCTTGGCGAACCAGGCGCTGAGGTCGGCGATGTCTTCATCGCTCAGCGGCTCGGCGATGGCCGCCATGGTGGATTCGCCCCGGCTCTGGGACCTGAATTCCTGCAACTGTTTGGTCAGGTAGGCCGCATGCTGGCCGGCCAGCTTGGGAAAAATCGGCGCATTGCTGTTGCCGTCCTCGCCGTGGCAGCCCGAGCAGGTCTCGGCTTTTTTCTTGCCCGCCGTGGGATTCCCCTCCGCGTGCGCGAAGGGACTCGCCCCCAGCGCCACCAGGCCGAGACCGAACGCCAGCGCCTTGATCGTCATTGTTTTCATCAGCAAATTATCTCAAAAAAATGGCGGGCCATGATCGGCCGGCCGCACTCATGACAAAACACGCGAATCAAATAGGGATCGCCCCGAAAAGTCAACACCGGGCATCCAGCCGTGGGACCGCAGTGTAGAATGTCTGCATTACAACGATCCTCCCCTCCTTCGTGAAAATCCCCCCCGTATCCATACGCTATCTGCGCAGCATCCTGGAACTGAAGGACGCCCCGCCGGATCAGGGCTGCGAAGTCGCTTTCGCCGGGCGCTCGAATGCCGGCAAATCCAGCGCGATCAACACCCTTGCCAATGTCGGCCGGCTGGCGAGGGTCAGCAAGACGCCGGGCCGGACCCAGATGATCAACTTCTTCACCATCGACGAGGGGCGGCGGCTGGTCGATCTGCCCGGCTACGGCTACGCCAAGGTGCCTGGCGAGATTCACCGGCGCTGGGAGGCGGCGCTGGAGCGCTATCTCCGCTACCGGCAATCGCTGCGCGGCGTGTTCCTGCTGATGGACATCCGCCACCCTTTCACCGAGATGGACGAAATCATGATCGAATGGTGCGCCCACCGGGGCATCGCCCTGCACCTGGCGCTGACGAAGAGCGACAAGCTGAGCCGGGGCGCGGCGAGGAACACCTGGCTCCTGGCGAAGACCCGCCTCGCGAGCTATGGTTCGCCGGATTTCAGCGTTCAGCTTTTTTCCTCTCTCAAGAAGACCGGCACCGAGGAAGCCTGGGAAGTACTGGGCAGATGGCTCGAGCTGCCACGGGAGGACGAAGAAAAAGCCTCCGGAGCCTAGAGGGGGGACGCTCCGGAGGGCGTGATGGCCCGGCTAGGGGGAGCCGGGGTTGCATAGGCTACTCATAAGGGAGACGATGAGTAGAGTGCGCGTCGAATCCAGACGACTTGTACATATGGATCACGACGCCGCGAAAAAGTTCACTCCGTTCCGGTCACCATGACCCGCCCCATGCCGGGTGCGAGTTCGAACTCGAACGGAGCCGGGACATAGTCGAGCCGCCATTCCGGCGAGAGGTCCCGCAGCGGCGTCCTTCCCTGAATATATTGGTAAATGTCGTCGGCCCGGAAATACTGGCGGGTCCAAGGGTCCTTGTTGAGCACCAGCAAAGCCTCATCGCCCTGCCGCCGCCCGGCCTTCCACATCAGCAGGATCGCCGGATTCGGGTGCGGCAGGAGCTGCGTGATGCTGTCTTCCTGGAACAGCGGGCAGCGGGCCTTGACCGCGTTGACCGTGCGGATGAAGCCGGTGAGATCGCAGGCCGGCGGTTCCCAGTCCCCGGGCCGGGTTTCGACCACATGCAGCGGCCGCCGGAATCCGAATTCGTATCCGACCGGCATCATCACTCCCCCCGAGAACAGCGCGGCGAACAGGTAGCGCTGCTTCAGGGCATCCACGTTGCCGCCAGCCTCCTCCATCAGCCTCGGGGTATCGTGGCTCTCGGGAAAGCCGATCGAGGGCGCGACCTCGCGGGTGAGCTGATACTGTTCCAGCAGCCAGGGGCTGGCGAAATCCCACCACTTGGAGCTGTTGAAAATGGCGTCGAAACCGGCCTGGGCGGTCCGCCGGGTCTGGTCGGGGGAACACCCGAGGGTCTCGGCAACGAACAGGGTTTCGGGCCATTCGCGCTTGATCTCACGAATCAGGCGATGCCAGATTTCCGGCGGCAACTGGTAGGCCGCGTCGCAGCGGAATCCACTAAAACCCAACTGGCACAGGAACCGGACGATTTCGAGGCAATAGCGCACCAGTGCCTCCCGCTCCGCCGCCCGACCGAAATCGAACTGGGCCAGGTCCTCCCACACCACCCGCTGGCCGTCGTGGTCGCAGGATGGGTGAACGACTCGTCCGTTTTCCCGGACGAACCACTCCGGGTGGGCGCTCACCAAAGGTGAGTCATAGGCGCAGTGATTGATGACCAGGTCGACCATCACCTTCAGGCCGAGCCCGTTCGCCGCCCGGATCATGGCGCGGACTTGATCTTCGGGGGCAGATGCCCCATCGAGAAAAGCCGGATTGATCCGGAAATAGTCCTTGATCGAATACAGGCTGCCCGACCGCCCGGTCTGCTGGACCGGGTTGACGAAGATCCAGTCGAACCCCATGGCCGCGGCCCGTTCGAGATGCGGCATCCATTGCGGGAAGCGGCCCGCCAGCAGCGGGAACAGGTTGTATATCCTCATGGGCGGCTACTTGTCCCGGATGTAGTCGTAAATGTTGAGGTAGTCCTGCCCCGGATGATTCCAGGAATAGTCGTAACGCATGGCGTTCTTCATCAGCTCGCGGAAGTGGTCCGGGTACTGGTAGTAGCAGGCGATCGCCCGCCCCAGCGCCGACTCCAATCCGCGTTCGTCATAGTCGCGGAACACGTAACCGTTGCGCTCGTGCAGCGGCCGGTGCGAGAAGTCCTTGTCGACCACGGTGTCGGCCAGCCCGCCGACCTCGCGCACCACCGGGATGGCGCCGTAGCGCATGGCGATGAGCTGGGTCAGGCCGCAGGGCTCGAAGCGGCTGGGCACCACCATGATGTCCGAGCCGGCGTAGACCAGATGTGCCAGCTCCTCGTTGTAGCCGATCTCCAGATGGCAGTCCGGATTGTCGTTGAATTGACGCTTGAGGCCCCAGAAATAGCCGTTGATCGCCCCGTCGGGGCTGGAGCCGAGCAGCACGAACTGGCCACCCTGCCCCAGCGTGTAGAACAAGGCGTGGCGGATCAGCTCGATGCCCTTCTGCGGATCGAGCCGCCCCACGAAGGATACGATCGGCTTCTCGTTGTCGGCGAGCAGCAGGCGGTGTCGCAGGGCCCTCTTGTCGGCATATTTCCCTTCGATCGTCTCCAGGCCGAAATGCACGGGGATATGCGGATCGGTCTCCGGGTTCCAGACGTCGTAATCGATCCCGTTCACCACCCCGCCGTATTTCATGTGATGGATGTGCAGGGTCGGCTCCAGGCCGAAGCCCTGGCCCCGGTCCTTGGCCTCCATGGCGTAGCGCGGCGACACCGTGGTCACGAAATTGGCGTAGACGATGCCGCCCTTCATCAGGTTGATGGCATGTGGTTTGTGGTTGTCGCGGAGGCGGTCGTAGTGGAGATAGTATTCCGGGCGGTTGAGCCCCGAGGCGTGCAGCACCTGGGCACCGGTGACGCCCTGGTGCTTGAAGTTGTGGATGGTGAAGCAGACCCTCGGATGCCCCATCCCGATCGGCTGATAGATTTCGTACAGATAGACCGGCACCAGCGCCGTCTGCCAGTCATGGCAGTGGATGATGTCGGGACGCTTGCCGGACTTCCACAGGAACTCCATCGCCGCCCGCGAAAAGAAGGCGAAGCGCAAGATGTCGTCCTGGAAACCGTACACCGCGCCGCGGTTGAAGAAATTGTCCCGCGAGTGCGGCTCGATGAAGAAGCACTTGCGCCCGTGCACGAAGCCGAAATAAACGGAGCAATGGATGGCCCCGCCATACCAGGGAACCCAAAGGTCGTCGAAGGTGCGCTGCAGCCCCCAGATATGGTCGTAGCGCATGCAGTCGTACTTGGGCAAGATGATTTCGACATGATTGCCGCGGATCTCCAGCTCGCGGCCCAGCCCGAACACCACGTCAGCCAGCCCGCCGACCTTCGCCACCGGCGCCAGTTCCGGCGTGATGTGGACCACGAACAGCGAGGGCCGGTGCTGTATGTGGGGCTGGGGAGACGGTTCCGCCTGAATCTCGGGCTCGGCTTCCGGCATTTCCGCCGCGACCGGCGGCGACCACTCCGGGGCATGGGGAGATTCGGGCACTACGGCCGGCGCCTCGTCGGACACCGCGCCGGCTTCCTCGGAATCCGGCAAGGCCCGGGGGGACTGTCCGCTGCCGCGGGTTTCGGCCAGGGTATCGAAAGCCGTCCCGTGCTCCGTTCCGGCTCGTACCGGAGCAGCCGGCGGCGGGGGCGAAACCGCGCCGCGCCCCGTTTCGACCGGAACGTCCGGCAACTTTTCCGAGCCGGCTCCGGCCGCTTCTTCAACGACCGGGGCCTCGGCTACGATCGGCGGAGGTGACGGGAAACCGGCGGACGCCGCGACCGGTTCTTCCGCGGCGCCCGGTCCGGAAGCAGGGTTTTCCCTATCGGACTCCGGCTTTCCACTGCCCGAGGCCGCCGCCGGCTCGGCGGAGGGAGGCGTCGGTTTGGCCGGCAGCTCTCGCACGCCAGGAGAGACTTCGCCACCGGGGCTCGCCTCAATGCGCTCCGGAGGGACCCGCGCCGAGGAGGAGGCTGCATGGGGCACCGTTCCGGCCGGGCGCTGCGGCGGCGTTTCAGACACGGAGCCGGCCGTGTGCCTCAAGGGTTCCGGTACCCGTGTCTCGGCTGGGGCCGGCGGCAGCGTGCCGGCGGACGGGGCAGGACGCGCTTCCGGACTCTTGGGTTCGGACGATGCGGTTCCGCTATCGGGCTCCGCCTTGCCGCCCGCTTCCGCCTTCGATGGTCCGGCGGACTGCGATTTCGGCTTCGCCGGGGCCGGCGGCACCGACACGGGTTGGCCGGTATTGGCGGATATTTTCGTCGTTTCGGACTCTGAAGCCGTCGGCGCTTTGGGTTTACGAGCCATATCAATCCTCCAGATGGCGTCTTTCGAATTCGTTCAGTCCGCTGCGGCGCACGGGAATCGTGCGCCTATCTCATCGGTTTAGAGACTGTGCATAATACGCTGTTCCCCCGCCAAAACTTTACCGGGTTCCTGGAAAACCCGGGCGAATGGACTTAAGGAAACACACCATGCTCCCTCGCAATCTCACAGCCATCCTGATCTGGTCCGCCGTCGTAGTATTCGGCGCAGCCGCGCTGGGAGGAATCGCGCTCGGCCGCGGCGAAACGGTCAACAGTCTGTGGTTCGTCACGGCCGCGGTCTGCCTCTATACCCTGGGTTATAGATTTTACAGCGCCTTTATTGCAAGCCGCGTGCTGTTGCTGGACGCCAGCCGCGCCACGCCGGCGGAACGCTTCAACGACGGCCGCGACTTCGTCCCCACCAACCGCTGGGTGGTGTTCGGCCACCACTTCGCCGCCATCGCCGGCCCCGGGCCGCTGATCGGCCCGACCCTGGCTGCGCAGTTCGGCTACCTGCCCGGCACCTTGTGGATATTGATCGGCGCGGTGTTCGGCGGCTGCGTGCAGGATTTCGTGGTGCTGGTGTGCTCGGTGCGCCGCGACGGCCGCTCGCTGGGCCAGATGGCCCGCGACGAGCTGGGCCCCATCGGCGGCTCGGCGGCGCTCGTCGGCGTCATGGCGATCATGATCATCCTGATCGCGGTGCTCGGCCTGGTCGTGGTCAACGCCATGAAGCACAGCCCCTGGGCGACCTCGACGGTGGCGGCGACGATCCCCATCGCGGTGCTGATCGGCCTGTACATGCGCGAGATCCGTCCCGGCCGGGTGATCGAGGCGACACTGATCGGCGTCAGCCTGCTGATCCTCTCGGTCGCCGGCGGCAGCTGGATCGACCACACCGAGACCCTGCGCGCCTGGTTCGACTACGACGCGCCCACCCTGGCGCTGATGATCATCGCCTACGGCTTCGCCGCCGCGGTGCTGCCGGTGTGGCTGCTGCTGGCCCCGCGCGACTACCTGTCGACCTTCATGAAGCTGGGCACCATCGCCGCCCTCGCCGTCGCCATCCTGATCCTGCGCCCCGACATCAAGATGCCGGCGCTCACGGCCTTCATCGACGGCACCGGCCCGATCTTCGGCGGCAAGCTGTTTCCCTTCGTGTTCATCACCATCGCCTGCGGCGCGGTGTCCGGCTTCCACGCCTTGATCGCCTCCGGCACCACCCCCAAGCTGCTGGCCAACGAAGCCGACGCGCGCTTCATCGGCTACGGCGCGATGATGATGGAATCCTTCGTGGCGATCATGGCCGTGATCGCGGCGACCGTGCTCGACCCCGGCGTCTATTTCGCCATCAACAGCCCGGCCGGCGTGGTCGGCAAGGAAGCCGCCGAAGCGGTAGCGACGATCTCGTCCTGGGGCTTCCCGGTAGACACCGAGCAGATGGCCACGCTGGCTCGGGAAATGGGCGAGACCAGCCTGTTCGCCCGCACCGGCGGCGCGCCCTCGCTGGCGGTGGGCATGGCGTCCCTGTTCGCCAGCGCGTTCGGCAATGGCCTACTGTCGCTGTGGTACCACTTCGCCATCATGTTCGAGGCGCTGTTCATCCTGACCACCCTGGACGCCGGCACCCGGGTCGCCCGCTTCATGCTGCAGGATCTGCTGGGCAACTGGTATCCGCCGCTGGGCCGGACCGGCTGGTATCCCGGCGTCCTGTTCACCTCGGCGCTGGTCGTCGCCGGCTGGGGCTATTTCCTGTACATGGGCACCATCGACCCGCTGGGCGGTATCAACAGCCTGTGGCCGCTGTTCGGGATCGCCAACCAGATGCTGGCGGCCATGGCCCTGTGCGTCGCCACCACCATACTGGTCAAGACCGGCAAGGCTTCCCACGCCTGGATCACCGCTCTGCCGCTGGCCTGGCTGATCGTGGTCACCAGCAGCGCCGCCTGGGAGAAGCTGTTCAGCCCCGAACTGAGAATCGGCTTCCTGGCCCACGCCCACGATCTGAGCGACAAGCTGGCGGCCGGCCTGCTTTCGGCGGATCAGGCCGCCAAGGCCCCCCAGTTGATCTTCAACGACTATCTCGATGCCGCCCTGACCGCGGCCTTCCTGGGGCTGAGCTGGGTCCTGGTCGCGGATACGCTGAGGGTCTGCTACTGCGTGCTGGCCAGGCGCCCGCATCCGCCCAGCAGCGAGTCGCCCCACATTCCGAGCCGGTTGGCCGAAGACTGGTTGCGGGACTAAGGATATGGCCGAAAATAACTTCCCTGAATGACCGGACGACATTTTCGTTCAAAGCACCGTCAGGCCGGCAAGGATCGCCGGCATCCAGTCACGTAGGTCGGAACCGGCTTCATCGGGTTCCGACGCCAGGAGACCCCTCCCGGATCGGGGTCTTAGGACATGGTTTGGCGGAACCCGAAGAGACGGTTCTGCCCTACGCGACTCATGGGGAAGTCAATGCACGCTCACGGTAACGATGATCCAAACACGCTTGAATAAATTCCGCCTGGTCCTGTCCCTGCTTCTACTGATGGCCGCGATTTTCGCGCCCGTTTGCGTCCTGGCCCAGGAGCCGGCGGGAGAAAGGCCGCTGGCTGCCCGGGTCAAGGATTGGCAGGCGCTGCTCGACCGCTACGAGAAAACCCTCGCCAAAGGGGACCTCGACGACGACCGCCTGGTCGAAATCCGTACCGAGCTGGCCTCCCTGCGCCTCGAAGCCCGTTCGGCGGCCGACCTGGCCCAGCCGCTGGTGCAAGCCGTGCGGGACGAACTGGCGGCGCTCGGGCCGGCTCCGGGAGAAAATGAGCCTCCGGAAGCGGCGGGGATCGCCGCCAAGCGCAAGGCCATCGCCGAACGCCTGGCGAACATGGAAGGCAGCGTGAAAGAAGCCGATCTGGTCATCACCCGCGCCGATGGCCTGACCGAACGGCTCCAGGCCCTGCGCCGCTCGCGCTTCACCGAGCGGGTGCTGACCCGCGGCCCCTCGCCGCTCTCCCCGTCCGTCTGGCGCAAGGGGTTTCAGGACATGGCGGAAGCAGCGGCGGCGCTGCGCCAGGATTTCGCAGCCTGGCTGGCCGGCGACGGCGCCGCCGCCAAGCTCGGCCAGATGCGCTGGCAATTGCCCCTCGCCGTGCTGACGGCCGTGCTCATCGCTTGGCCGTTGCGGCTGTGGTTCATCCGGCGCTTCGGTTACGTCGAACTCAGCACCGAACCCAGCTATGGCCAGCGGCTTCGGACCGCTCTGGTCACCGGCATCATCCGCACCCTGATTCCTTCGGCGGCCGTCCTGGCGCTCTATCTGGGATTCACCGGCGGCGACCTGGTTTCGGACCGCGTTCAGAGCATCGTGGAGCCGGTGGCGGTCATGCTGGTGGTGTTCTTCTTCGTCGCGGCTTTCTGCCGGGCGGCGCTGGCGCCGGGGGAACCGCCGTGGCGGCTGGTCGCGCTCGGCGATCATAGCGCCAAGGTCATCGCCCGCATCGTCACCGCCATGACGGCGGTATTCGCCTTCGACGCGACCGTCAATGCCTGGGGCGAACGGTTCGAGTGGTCCGTGGAGCTGATGGCCTTAGACAACTTCGTGACCGGCCTGTCGATCGCGCTGCTGCTGCTGGCGATCCTGCGGCGGCGGATTTGGGAGTCCGAGGTCGGCGCCGCGCGATGGCCGGGACTACGCTACGCGCTGACCCTGTTGGTCTACGCCATTCCGATCGCCGCCTTGCCGGGCTACGTGGTGCTGTCGCGGCTCCTCGCCATCCAGCTCGTGCTCTCGATCGGACTCTATGTGCTGGTCTCCGTACTGGCCAAGATCGGCGACGAATTCGTCAGCCATACGCTGAGCGAAAACGCCATCGTCGGAAGACGCTTGCGCAGCAACCTGGAAATCTCGCCCGAGGGCATCGACACCCTGGGCTTCTGGCTCACCGGGCTGGTCCGGCTGAGCGCCGGCCTGGCCGGCATCCTCGCGCTGCTGGTGCTGTGGGGCGCGGGCGGCAGCGACCTCAGCGCCTGGCTGCACGAGGCGGTGTTCGGTTTCAAGATCGGGAACATCACCGTTTCCCTGGCCGATCTGGCATTCGGTTTGCTGCTGTTCGGCGGGATGCTGATTCTGACCCGCTTCGTCCAGCGGACGCTGGAACACCGCATCCTGCCCCGCACCCGCATCGATCCGGGCCTGCAGCACAGCATCCGCACCGCCGTCGGTTACCTGGGATTCACCCTGGCCCTGATCACGCTGATTTCAGCCGCCGGCTTCGATCTGTCGCAGCTCGCCATCATCGCCGGCGCGCTGTCGGTCGGCATCGGCCTGGGACTCCAGAACGTGGTCAACAACTTCGTGTCCGGACTGATCCTGCTGGCCGAGCGGCCGATCAAGGTAGGCGACTGGATCGTGGTGGGCGAGACCCAGGGCTATGTCAAGAAAATCAGCGTGCGCGCCACCGAAGTGCTCACCTTCGACAGCGCCTCGGTGTTCATCCCCAATTCCGAGCTCATCGCCCACCCGGTGACAAACCGGACCTACGCCGACAAGGTGGGGCGAATCGTGATCCCGGTGAGCTTCACCTACGGCACCGACGCGCGGAAGGTTTGCGAAATCTTGATGCAGGTGGCCAAATCACACCCCAGGGTGTTGCACCAGCCCGGCCCCTTCGTGTTCTTCAAGGAATTCGGAGCCAGCTCGATGAACTTCGAAGTCATTGCCTTCGTCGCCGACGTCGATACCATGAAGTCGGTGACCAGCGAACTCTGCATCGAAATCGACGCGGCCTGCCGACTCGAAGGCTTGTCGATGCCCTACCCGCAGCGCGACGTACATCTGGACTTCGATCAGGAGCAGTTGGCCCGGCTGCTGGCCGGGCTGGGCGCGCCGCAGCTCAGGCCTGCTGCACCCGGAGCGCTTCCGTCAGATACGGCCTGATGGTTTCCAGCATGCATTGATGCAGGCGCGGGCTGGCGGTCAGCACATTGCCGCTGTCCAGGTAGCCCTCGCCGCCGTCGAGATCGGTGACGATCCCGCCGGCCTCCTTGATCAGCAGGACGCCCGCCGCGATGTCCCATTTCTGCAGCCCCAGTTCCCAGAAGCCGTCGAGACGGCCGGCCGCCACGTAGGCGAGATCGAGCGCCGCCGAACCGGCCCGGCGGATGCCGGCGGTATCCCGGATCAGCGCCTTCAGCATGCCCAGATAGGCGTCGAGGTGGGTCTGATCCTTGAAGGGGATGCCGGTCCCGAGCAAGGCGCCGGTCAGGCTGTTCAACTTGGTCACCCGGATGCGCCGGTTGTTCAGGCTGGCGCCGCCGCCCCGTTTGGCGGTGAAGAGGTCCTGCCGCATGGGATCATAGATCACCCCGGCTTCCGGAACGCCGCGATACAGCAAGGCGATGGACACGGCGAACTGGGGGAATCCGTGCAGGAAGTTGGTGGTGCCATCGAGCGGATCGATGACCCAGACGTAGTCGTTGCCGGCGCCGCCCTGCCAGCCGCTTTCCTCGCCCAGGAAGACATGGCCGGGATAGGCCTTGCGCAGAATCTGCAGGATTTCCTGCTCGGCCTGGCGGTCCACCTCGCTGACGAAATCGTTCCGGCTCTTGGGCGCGATCTTCAGCGTGTCGACGCGGTCGACGTAGCGGACGATCAAATCGCCGGCGGCGCGTGCCGCGCGAATGGCGATGTTCAGCATGGGATCCATAGCGACCTGCCCTAGTTCTGTCGAAAAGCCGGATAGCCTACCAAAATTCTGATACCATTTTCCGCTCTCCAGAATCCCGCGCGCAAAAACTCGGCCGTGCTCTCCGATATCCGCATCGTACTGGTCGAAACCACCCATCCCGGCAATATCGGCGGCGTCGCCCGCGCCATGAAGAACATGGGCCTGGGCGACCTGGCGCTGGTCTCGCCGAAAGTATTCCCCAGCGAACAGGCCACCGCCCGGGCTTCCGGCGCCGACGACCTGCTGGCGGGGGCGCGGGTGGTCGGCTCGCTGGAGGATGCCATCGCCGACCGCCAGGTCGTCATCGGCGCCAGCGCCCGCCTTAGAACCATCGCTTGGCCGCAGCTCGATCCCCGAACCGCCGCGGCGAAGGTCGCCGGCCTGCCGGAGGGCACCCGTACCGCCATCGTGTTCGGGCGCGAACATTCGGGGCTGACCAACGAGGAACTGGAGCACTGCCACTACCTGCTGCACATCGCCTCCAACCCGGAATTCAGCTCGCTCAACCTCGTCTGCGCGGTTCAGGTGGTCGCCTATGAGCTCTACCTCGCCGCCGGCCGGGGCGGCTCCGGGCATTCCGGCGCCACGTTGGCAGACGGCGAACAGATGGCCTCGTTCTTCGATCATCTGGAGCGTACGCTGTACGACATAGGATTCCTGCACGAACGCAGGTCCTCGCCCTCGATCATGCGCAGGCTGCGCCGCATCTTCAACAGCGCGCAGGTCGAAGCCCAGGAAATCCACCTGCTGCGGGGCATCCTGACCGCAGCGCAGCGCCACCGGCTCCGGAATCCGTGATGCTGAAGAAAATTAAAGAAGAGTTCGGCTGCATCTTCGCCCGGGACCCCGCGGCCCAGTCGTTTTTCGAGATTCTGACCGTCTACCCCGGCGTCCACGCCGTGCTGATCCACCGCTTCAGTCACTGGCTCTGGAACCAGGGCTTGCGCTGGCCCGCGCGGGCCCTGTCCTATCTCGCGCGCTGGGCGACCGGCATCGAGATCCATCCCGGCGCGACGCTGGGGCGCCGGCTGTTCATCGACCACGGCATGGGAGTCGTCATCGGTGAGACCGCGGTGATCGGAGACGATTGCACCCTCTACCACGGCGTGACCCTGGGCGGCACCAGTTGGCAGAAAGGCAAACGCCACCCGACTCTGGGCAACGGCGTGGTGATCGGCGCCGGCGCCAAGGTGCTCGGTCCCATCACCGTGGGCGACGGCGCGCGCATCGGCTCCAATTCGGTCGTGCTGCGCGCCGTACCCGAAGGCGCCACGGTGGTCGGCATTCCGGGCCACATCATCAACCCCGACCGCAAGGCCCAGGAAGCGCAACGCCTGGCCATCGCCAGCAAGCTCGGCTTCGATGCCTACGGCATGACGCCGGACATGCCGGACCCGGTCGCCCACGCCGTCAACCACATGCTCGACCACATCCAGGCGCTGGATCAGGAGCTCGCAAACCTCAAGCAGGCGTTGCGGGAACGCGGCATCAACCTCAAAGAAGCACCGCTGCCCGAGCTGGACGGCTGCCAGCTCGATCCGGGAGAACCGCCTTAACAGCTTCCGCAAGGCGCGAGCTTATGCCCCTCCGCGGTCCAGGCCTGGAGTCCTTTGTTCAGATGGTAGACGCGCTCGTAGCCCAGCTCCTGCGTGAGCATCTTGCCGACCGTGGCGGTGCGGTTGCCTGAACGGCAGACCAGCACCACCGGCCGGGCGGCATCGGGGGCGATCGTCTTGAATCGCCGGATCCAGGCGGCAGCGTCGTACCCGCCCTTGGAATCGAAGAACATCAGCGGCTTGCTTCCCTCGATGACGCCGGTCTTGTGCCATTCCTCGGGCGTGCGGACGTCCACCACCGGAACGCCTTGAGCTTTCAGCGTTTCCAGTTCGTCGGGGGTGATGCCGAGAAGCTCACCGCTAAGAGCCGGTGCACCCGGTAACGATATCGCCAGGGTGAGAACTTGCAGCCATTTGTTCATATTCGCCTCTTGGGTTCCGGACGCCCTGATTGGATTGGCCGAAGTGAATCATGAATTTCTGATTTTTCCAAGCTGTGGACAAAATGCATTTTTGCGGACCGGAATCGGTAGCTAGACCGAGCCGGAGCGCGCTCTCGAGGCGACAGGAAACAATGGCGGCGAGTGACCGCACATTGGCACCGGCGGAACGCATCACATTGTTTAATAAAAACTTTAATTTCAATCGCAGCGGATCCTTACCCGCTCATAGCCAAGAAATCAAGGTCTTGACGACAATAAAAGCCGATGCTGATGCAGCCCGCGATATCCACAGAACCTGTGGATAACTTTGTGCGCAGTTTGTCGGCGACCGGCTGCAACACGGGCTGTTCAACCCATCCGGCGATTTGCGAAAATCTCGGTCATTCTTCTGTCACACTGCCTTGCCCGAACCCTTTCCATGTCCGATTCTCCATTTGATTTCGACCGCGCCGTCCTCCAGGCCAGCTTCGCCACCCCCGTGCTGGTGGATTTCTGGGCGCCTTGGTGCGCGCCCTGCCGCGCCCTCACCCCCGCACTGGAAGCCGTCGCCGCGCGCCTGGCCGGCCGCTTCGAACTGGTCAAGGTGAACACCGAGGAGCACCCCGGCATCGCCCAGCGATACGGCGTGCGCGGGATTCCCAACGTCAAGCTGTTCGTCGACGGCATCGTCGCCGACGAATTCACCGGCGCCTTGCCTGAATCGGTGCTGGAAGACTGGCTGCAACGCGCCTTGCCCAGCCCTTACCGGGGCCAGTTGAAGCTGGCCGAAGACCTGATCGGCGCCGGCCGGGCGGCGGAAGCGGAACCGGTGCTGCGCCAGGTCCTCGCTGCCGAGCCCGGCAACGGCCGCGCCGCCTTGCTGCTGGCCCAGCTGCTGCTCAAGACCCGGCCGGACGAAGCCCTGGATGCCTTAAAACCCATCGGGCCGGACTCCGACCAGAGCGATGCCGCCGAGTCCCTGCGCACGCTGGCCCGGCTGTTCGGCCTGCTGGAACATCCGGAACGGCTGGCGGAGGCGCCGGCCAAATCCGCCTACCTGGACGCGATCCGGAAGATTCGGGAAGAAAATTACGAGCCGGCGCTGGATCAGTTGATCGAACTTGTGCGCAAGGCCCGCGGCTACGACGAAGGCGGCGCCCGCAAAGCCTGCGTCGCCATTTTCCGGCTGCTGGGCGACGGCCATGAACTCACCCGCCGCTACCGCGGCCAGCTTTCCAACGCCCTCTATGTTTAAGCTCGGAATCGGACTCATGACCACCGTGATGCTGATGAGCGCCGCCGCCACAGCGGCCCCGCTGCGGCCGCCCGTGGAAACCGGCCCGTTCCGGACGCCGGAACTGGTCGAAGTCGCGCCGCTCGACCCCACGATCAGGCTGGACGTGCGCTATGCCACGCCCAACAACTTCGTCCACAAGGCGGTTTACGCCGAACCGCGGGTGTTCCTGCAGCGTCCGGCGGCCGAAGCCGTCATCAGAGTCAGCGCCCGGCTGAAGCCGCAAGGTTACGGCCTGATCCTGTTCGACGGCTACCGCCCCTGGTCGGTGACCCGCCTGTTCTGGGAATCGACCAGCGGCAACCAGCGGATGTTCGTGGCCGACCCCCGCGAGGGCTCGCGCCACAATCGCGGCTGCGCCGTCGACTTGAGCCTCTACGATCTGAAGACCGGTCGGGAGGTGGCCATGCCGTCCGATTACGACGAGATGACCGTGCGCGCCTACCCCGCCTATGAAGGCGGCACGGCGGCGGCCCGTGAACACCGCGACCGGCTCCGGGCGGCAATGGAAGCCGAAGGCTTCGGCGTTCATCCGCGGGAATGGTGGCATTACGACTATGCCTTGTGGCAGGAATATGCCATCCTCGACGTACCGTTTTCCGACCTCGGGCACTGAACACCCTTCAGCCAGGCCCAGGGCTGGGCGCTCACCATCATTCGAACCGACCCAGGGGACAGCCATGTTTCCGCTGCGCGACATCAACCCGGCCCTGCGCCGCCCCATCGCAGTCCTGCTGATCCTGCTGCTCAACATCGGCGCCTGGGCGATCGTACAGGGGCTCGGACAGGACCAGCCCATGGCGCAATCGCTCTGCGAGTATGCGCTCATACCCGGCGAACTGCTCAGGCTGGCGCCGGTCGGCACCATCATCCCGGTCAGCCAGCATTTCGGCTGCCAGCTCGACGGGAACGGGGAGGCCTGGACCCTCCTCACCCACATGTTCCTGCACGGCGGCTGGTTCCACATCATCGGCAACATGTGGTTCCTGTGGGTGTTCGGCGACAATGTGGAAGACGTGATGGGGCCGGTCCGCTTCGTCGCCTTCTATCTGCTGTGCGGCCTGGCGGCGGCGGCGGCCCAGATCGCCTCGGACCCGGCCGCAGCCGTGCCGATGGTCGGCGCTTCCGGCGCCATCGGCGGCGTCATGGGCGCTTACGCCCGCCTCTACCCCCGCACCCAGGTCATCACCCTGATATTCCTGGGCTTCTACTGGACCACCGTCGCCGTCCCGGCCTTCGCCATGCTCGGCTACTGGTTTTTCATCCAGCTCATCAGCGGCCTGCCGGCCCTGGGCGGCGCCAGCGGAGGAGTGGCGTTCTGGGCGCATGTCGGCGGGTTTCTCGCCGGTCTCCTTCTGGTCGGCCCGATGCACCGGCGGGATTACCTCGCCCAGCGCGCGCGGCTTGTGGAACGCAGATTTTTCGATTCCGGGCCGATCTGAAATTTCCGGAAGCGGTGTGGACAACGCGGCCCCTGCGGGAATCCATCGATAGACTCGCACCTGCCGGGCCGCGGCCGGCGCATCTTCAGATCCCCATGTTGCTCAGCGTCACCATCAGGTCGTTGAGTATGCGCGTCAGACGCGGATGCTCGACTTCGAAATGCGAGATCGCCTCCTTGAGTTCCGCCACCAGATGCCCGTGATGCGCTTCGCTGCCGGTGCCCTGCAGCCGCTGCTCCAGCGTTCCGATCAAAGATTCCAGACGCGCCTTGGAAGCATTATCCGCCTCCAGCGCCGCAACCTGCGCCCGCAACTGCTCCAGGGTTTCCAAGAGGTCTTTCTCGCTCATTTCCGTCTCCAGCTCCATGATGAGGTGCACGATGCCGGGCTAGTTTACGGTCGCCACGCCCCTTCTGCCAGGGGGACGGAACCGTGTTCCGGGGTTAGCGCCTGTATTTACAAGAGATGCGGGTCTTGGGTATTCTGACGCGCGCTCTTTGGCAGCAAACATCCGGGATTTTTTCCCTTGGCTGGCGCGCCGGCGGACTGTCACCATACCCGCCGCCGTACCCACCCCGGGGGACGAGAAAAGCTCCCGGTCAATACCCGAAAAACAGATAACAGAGAAACGCAATGGATCACAAGAAGACGTCTATCCGGACAACCGCTCTGGCCACCCTGGTGCTCGGCGCCGCGGCCGCTCCCGCCTTCTCGGCTCCCGTCGACCAGGCCACCTACAATGGCTTCAAAATCTACAAGCAGCAGCGCTGCGAAACCTGCCACGGCGCCACCGGCGAAGGCAGCGCAGCATTCCCCAACCTGCTGAACAGCCTCAAAAACCTGAGCAAGGACCAGTTCAAGGAAGTGGTTCTGAAAGGCCGCAATGCCATGCCGCCGTTCGAAGCCAACAAGAAGGTGGCAGAAGGCATCGACGACCTCTACACCTACATCAAGGGCCGTTCCGACGGCACCGTGCCGGCAGGCGAACTCGAGAAAGCGCCGTAAGCTCGCTTCCGCGTTACCCGCTCTTCCAAGTTGCGCCCCGCCCGTCGGGGCGCAGCTCGTTCAGGCTCTCTCCAAAATCCTTAGCCGGCGTCCGCCTCAGCGCTTCGCCGTGGCAGAAGTCTTCGAAGACTTGCCGCGAGACGATTTCGCCTTGGCCGGCTTGCCCTTCGCGGAAGACGCCTTCGCCGCATGGCGGGGCCGGTGGCTGAAAATTCCATGGGTCACCCGGCGGGTACCGGCAGGTTTGGCCGCAGCCCGTTTTTTCTTCGCCGCCCTGGCAGGGGCATAGCGCTCCCCCGGACGCGCCAGAAGGCGCGGCGACCAGCCCTGGTCGAAGCCGGCAAACTGTACGCTGGGCTCACGGCCTTCGATCTGGGCAAATCCGTCGTCGAGAATGTCTCGCATATGGGCATCCCGGCGGAATGACGAATTGCCGCCGAACACCACGCCTACCAGCCGGACGCCGTTGCGGCGGGCCGATGCCACCAGGTTGAAGCCCGATGCGTTGACGAAGCCGGTCTTGATGCCGTCCGCGCCGTAATAGTTCTCGAGCAGATGGTTGTGGTTGTGGAAGCTCCGCCCCCGGTACTGGAAGCGCGAAGTGGAGAAATACGGGTAGTACTGGGGAAAATGCTTCAGTAGCGCCTTGCCGAGCCGGTACATGTCGCGCGCCGTCGTGACCTGCTCAACGTCGGGCAGCCCCGAGGCGTTACGGAATACGGTCTGGCTCATGCCCAGCTCGCGCGCTTTTCGCGTCATCATCGCGGCGAACGCCGGCTCCGAGCCGGCCAAGCCTTCGCCCAGCGTCGCCGCGGCGTCGTTGGCGGAGCAGGTGACCAGAGCCAGGATGCCCTCTTCCACCGTCAGCGGATCGCCCGGCCTGAGCCCGATGCGGGACGGAGAGCGGGATGCGGAATAGTTGGAAGCGTAGAAGGTGTCATGCAACGATGCTCTGCCCTGATCGAGCGCCTCGAACACCAGATAGAGGGTCATCATCTTGGTCAGCGAAGCCGGATGCCTGATCTCATCGGCGTTCTGCTCGTACAGCACCCGATCCGATTCGATCTCCATGACCAGAGCCGAATAGGGACCGGCGACAGCCCCCCCGGCAACCCAACCCATTGCTGCGGCAACGATGATCCAGACAAAACGACAAAGACGGCGCGACATCACTCAAGATTTCCGATGAACTGACGAAACAATCCCTTTTATTTTATTGTCGCCCCCGCCGCGAAAAGGGCAAGAGGCAAAATGGCGGTCAACCCCGCCGCATGACCCGCTGCTTCTCCCGCTCCCAGTCGCGCTCCTTCTCGGTAGCGCGCTTGTCGTGCTGCTTCTTTCCGCGCGCCAGGCCGATTTCGAGCTTGGCGCGGCCCTTTTTCCAATACATCGACAACGGCACCAGGGTATAGCCCTTGCGCTCCACGTGCCCGATCAGGCGGCTCAGCTCCTCCGCATGCAACAACAGTTTGCGGGTGCGGGTGGGATCGGGCTGCACATGGGTCGAGGCCGAAGGGAGGGGCGAGAAATGCGCGCCGAACAGCCATGCCTCGCCATTCTTCAAGACGACGTAGCTTTCCTTGAGCTGCGCCTTGCCCGCCCGCAGGCTCTTGACCTCCCAGCCCTCCAGCACCAGACCCGCTTCGAAGCGTTCCTCGATGAAATATTCGTGGGTCGCCTGGCGATTCTGGGCGATGTTGGCGCTTCCCGCGGCGCTTTTCTTGCTGCTCATGACGGCGGATTTCTTCGGTTCGGTTTGCTATCCTGTAGCGATTTTACCCCACTGGCGGCCTTGCTCCGAACTTGAGGGGACCTCGAAAAATCGCCTTCCTGGCGATTTTTCATGCGGCATATCCCTATGCCGCACCCTTTCGGGCGCCTTTCGGGCGTGCAAATCGGCTTTCCTGCCGATTTGTCTCCTCGCCCACCCCAAATGCGATTTGGGGTGGGCTAACATTTTCAAGCGCTTAGGCGCTTGAAAATGGCGGGACATCCCTGTCCCGCAAGGGAAC
>JBFMDC010000042.1:0-15458 GCA_040753975.1 Pseudomonadota bacterium | reverse complement strand
CGGTCGAGGATTCCGCGGCCACGGCGGCGGCGGCTTCTTCGCGCGCCACCCCCGGCTGCGGGGTGATCTTGAACACCGCCAGCAGATCGGTGTCGGCCGGGGTGTAATTCGGGTCCCAGTAGGTCTCACGGTATTCCTTGACGCCCGCGTTGTATGTTTTGACAGCCATGGTTGTCCTCGCTGTTTCAGCGGTTCGGAATTCCGAATGGGTGTTCGACGGTTGAAAGCCCCGTTGCTCGTATCGCTGGCGGAGGGGGGTGAATCGTATGATAAATAGTCTTTTCATAAATCAAAATTAATTGTTCTAATGATCTCCATTTGTCGGAGTAAATATTCATGCGCCTGAGTCTGCGCCAGTTGAAGCTGTTCGAGTCGGTGGCGAGGCACTCGAGTTTCACCCGTGCGGCGGAAGAGATGCATCTGACTCAGCCGGCTGTCTCCATACAAATCAAGCAATTGGAAATGGCTGTGGGTCTTCCTTTGTTCGAACAAATCGGGAAGCGGATTTTCCTGACCGATGTGGGGGTGGAGCTGCACAAAGTCTGCACCGAAATGCTGGAAGCGCTGGCGCGCTTCGAGATGAACGTGGCGGACCGCAGAGGCCTGAAACAAGGCAAGCTCAGGCTGGCCGTCACCACCACCGCCAAGTATTTCGTGCCGCGCCTGCTGGGGCCTTTCTGCGAGCGCTACCCCGGCATCGATGTTTCATTGAAGGTCTCAAACCGCGAGCGGCTCCTCGAACGTCTGGCAAACAACCTGGACGATGTGTACATCCTGGGTCAGCCGCCTGGGCACTTGCCGGTCCAGTCCCGGCCATTCCTGGAAAACCCGCTGGTGCCGGTGGCGCATCCCGAGCATCCGCTGGCTGGCGAATCCCGCATTTCCTTGCAGCGTCTCGCCGAAGAGCCTTTCGTCATGCGCGAGTCCGGCTCCGGAACCCGCATGGCCACGGAAGAGTTTTTCCAAGAACGAGGCGTCGCCATCCGGGTGCGTATGGAGCTGGGCAGCAACGAAGCAATCAAGCAGGCCGTGATGGGCAGGCTGGGAGTCGCCGTGCTGTCCCAAAATACGGTCACGCTGGAAAGCGCCGTGGGACAGATCGCCATTCTGGATGCGGACGGCTTTCCGATCGTGCGCCATTGGCACCTGGTCTGGCCGGCGGACAAGAAGCCGTCGGTGGTTGCGCAGGCTTTTCACGATTACCTTGAGGAAAAGGCCCAGGAGCCGGGCGGGTGAGCCGTCGGCTCTGCGGCTTTTCACCGCATGGGGTGCCTTAGAGTCTGTCTTGAAAAAGAAAAATGGAGGATCGGGCGGATAAGCGGCAGCGCATCCGCCAAATTCGGCTCCGCCGCTCTTCGAGTCGGCTCCGCTGCTCTTCGAGTCGGCGCGGAGGTGGATGCGCTACGCTTATCCACCCTGAGCGGAGAATTTTCCTGATTTCAACTGATTGACTTTGCTTGATTAGATTTTTCAAGACAGGTTCTTAGTTCTGCCCGCTGGATTCGGGCATCCCCCGTTGCCGTTTAAGCCGAATCCAGGGTTTCCGCGCCGAGCAGGATGACCTGAAGTTCTTCGGTGATCTCCTCCTGGCGCAGCCGGTTGTTGCTGGAACGCAAGGTTTCCAGGGTGTCTTCGATGCGGCGGGTGGCGCCGTCGAGGTGGCGGATCCGGTACTGGTGCTCGCTCAACAGGGAGCGGTCCAGCAGGCAGTGCAGCACGGCGAACAGATAATGCTCGACGAGGTGGCGGAAGACGGCGTCCGGCGGCTGGTACAGCAGCGGCGGAAACGGGCTTTCGGGCCGGGCGGACGGTTTGCCGAAAGGCGGCACGATCCGCGTTTCCAGCACCGTTTCCGCGTCGTCGGCATGGTGGAGGGCGGTGATCCGCAGGGGGCCATGGCGTTCGAGGAGCTGGCTGACGGCATCGATCAGGGCGGGGAGCCGCTCGGCGGTTTCTTCTGCGGTGAGCGGACCGGGCAGTTGCCGGTAGACGGGGACGTCGAGGGCGAATTCGGCGCCGATCCGGCTGCCTACGACGATCAGCGGTTCTTCCGGAGACCGCCGCTGTTTCAGGGCAGTGCGCAGGCGGGCGTTGAAATCGCCGCAGAAGCCCCTCTCGGAGCCCACCACCAGCCACGCGGTCCCTGCCGGCTCGACGGGGATAAGCGCAGGATGATGGATCAGCAATTCCCGGGCGATGCCCCGCAGCGCAG
The DNA here is from genome assembly GCA_040753975.1 of Pseudomonadota bacterium. GTDB lineage: Bacteria > Pseudomonadota > Gammaproteobacteria > Methylococcales > Methylococcaceae > Methylococcus. Next base: position 13,246 of record JBFMDC010000042.1, on the reverse strand, counting down.
CCTCCAGGTGGCGCTGGCATTCCACGGACCGCGTCAGGCGATGGCTTTCGATCACGGCCAGGGTGCGCATGGAATCGAGGATGCCGGCGATTTCACCCAGCGTCTTCATCCGCCGCAGGAGGATGTGGCGCCGGCTCATGCTGCGTCCTGTCCCGGTGCAGGCAGGTTCTGCCTCAGCCATCTCAGCCAGTCGCCGCGCGAAGCCGCCAGGACCGGCGAGCCGCTCCGGACGGCGATGCTCAGTTCATTCAAGGTGTTCTGAACCGAGCCTGGAGGAACGGCATCGAACAGCCCTTCGTTGTAGGCCGTCATCCATGCGAGCTGAAACTCCGGCGGCAGCGGCTGCAGGCGTTCCTGCCGGAGGATTTCCCGCAGCAGCCGGCCCCGCCGGATCCGGGCCTCCATCCCGCTTTCTAAGCGCGCGCCGAAGCGGGTGAAGATCTCCAGCTCCAGGAATTGCAGATAGTCCAGTTTCATCCGTCCCGCTTCCTCCTTGATCCTGGGATGCTGGGCCTTGCCGCCGATGCGGGAGACCGAGCGGGTGAGGTCGATGGCCGGCTTGAAGCCTGCGGCGAACAGGTCCGGGTCCAGGTAGATCTGGCCGTCGGTGATCGAAATCAGGTTGGTGGGGATGTAGGCTGCGATCTCGCCCAGCCGGGTTTCGACGATCGGCAGCGCCGTCATGCTGCCGCCGCCGTTGGCGGGATTCAGCACCGTGGCGCGCTCCAGCAAGCGGGCATGTAGATAGAAAATGTCGCCTGGATAAGCTTCGCGGCCGGGCGGGCGCCGCAGCAGCAGCGACAGTTCGCGGTAGGTCTGGGCGTGGGTGCTCAAGTCGTCGTAGACCACCAGGGTATCGTGCCCCAGCGCCATCCAGCTTTCGGCGATGGCGCAGCCGGCGAACGGGGCCAGGTACTTGAGGCCGGGGAGGGCGCCGGCTTCGCCCACCACGACCGTGGTGTAGGCGAGCGCGCCGTGCTTGCGCAGCAGGTCGATGGTGCCGACCACGGCGGAGCGCTTCTGGCCGATCAGCACGTAGACGCAGCGCACCTCGCGGTCCCTTTGGTTCAGGACCGCGTCGATCGCCAGGCTGCTGCGCCCGGTTCCCTCGTCGCCGATGATGAGCTGGCGCTGACCCTTGCCGATGGGCACCAGGGTGTCGACCAGCCGGGTGCCGGTGTAGAGCGGCTGCTGCACGAAGTCGCGGGCGACGATGGGGGGCGAGGGGCTGTCGAGCGGGCGGCGGCTGCGGGATTCCAAGGGACGCCCGCCGTCCAGCGGATTTCCGATCGGGTCGACCACCCGCCCGAGCAGCGCCTCGCCGACGGGAATGTCGAGCGTCCTCCCCGCCAGGCGGGCCGAGGTTCCGGCGGTCAGGCTTTCGGTCTGGCGCAGCAGCACGGCGCCGATGCGCCTCCGGGTCAGGGCGAACACCACCGCCCAGCTGCCGTCCTCGAACATCAGCACGTCGTCCATCGCCGCCGAGGGCAGGCCGGTCACCCAGGCGATGCCGTCCCCGACCGAGGCCACCGTGCCGTATTCGCCGATGCGCAGCCGGGGCCGGTAGTCGCCGATGCCGATTGTTTTCGCGAGCGCGGAAGCCGGCTCAGAAATCCGGGGCATGAAGTTCTCTGATCCAGCGTTCATAGCGGCGATCGACGGCTTGGTCATGACCCGCGGCGGTATAGCGGGCGGCCTGCAGACCGATGGACCGCGCTTCGCTCGGACTCATGCCGAAAGCATGACGGAAGCTTTTGCTGAAATGGGCCTCATTGCTGAAACCCACTCGGTAGGCGATCTCGCTGACACGCCTCGGCCGGGAGGCCGGTTGGGTCAGCTCCAAGAAGGCGCGCCGCAGCCTTTGCTGCTGGATGTAGCGGGTGATTCCTCCCAAGGGCTGGAACAGGGAGTAGAGGTACGAACGCGACACATGGAAATGCGCTGCCAGGGATTCCGGTGTCAGGAGAGGATCGGTCAGCTGATCCGCAATATGGCGGCGCACCGTTTCCAGCAAGACGGCGCCGGTTTCCGGACGGTCTTCCTCGACCCGGCCCGCGCCGAAATAAGCGCCGATCAGATGGACCAGGCCCTGGGCGATGCGCTGGGCCTCGTCGGAATTCAGGGTCGTCGCGACCTCCCACAGCGTGCGGATATGCTGGCCTAGCAGGCGTCCGCGGGGAGAATTCCGGGCCAGCGACTGGCCATGCAGTCGCTCAGGCGCGCCCAGGTGAGGTGTCAGCAAATCACGCGGCAGCACCAGCGTCAGATTGCGGAAGTCGCTGGCGCAAGAATCCAGCGGCTGGGCCAGATCAAGCAGGAAGACATCGCCCGGCTGTACGGCACTGTGCCTCCGACCCCATTGGCCGCGGGTCGTGCCGCTCTGGTAAACCTGGATGATGCAATGGTCCAGCCCGTCGCGCGCGATCAGCGGAGATTTCCGCTGAAAGTACTGCCCCACGCTGGACGTATCCACCAGCAGCATGGAGCCGAGATGACAGGTCGTTAGCGCCGCGGCAAAGGGCGCCGTGTCCGCCTCGACTTCCCGCTCCACGTCGAAAATGACGGAAATGCTCTCCTTCCAGATCGAATAGCGGTCTTCCGCTGGAAGACTGTCCAGATCGAAGCGTGCAATCGGCACGGTGTCCGCAAGCTGTTCCGATTCATCCTTCACGTCATTGTCCTCTCTATCCCGGGATTTTCATGGCTGGCGACCGACCGTTAGATCATGCGCATTCGAATTTTCTCCCGCTGGCCGCAAGACGAGAGGGAGCCGCCGCAAGCCTTGTGGACACAGCGGCAAGAAATCGTGGACGCAGAGAAAAAGCGCACGCCTCGTCTTGATCTATGATCGGCGCCCTGATGCGACCATAGCATTCGAATGTGTTGAATGACATCAGATGTCGCAAAACGCCAACATCTCATCGGCAAGATTCAGCGGATCGCTTGCCGAAGAAAAAAAACAGGAGTTGCAATGAAGAAAAGGCTGTCAGGGATTTCCATCGTAGCGTTGTTGCTGGCGACAGCGGGCGTTTCGGGTATGGCGGCGGATGCGCCGGTCTCGATCATCGTCATGTTCAAGAGCGATGTCGGCCAGGATGAGCCCGGCGTGATGAACCCGGCTGAGCTCGGCCGGTTGCAGGCTGAGACCGGTTTCGAATTCAAATGGATGGGGGATACCCGGACCAACGCCAGGATTTTGCGGACGCCTGGCGCGTTGACCCAAGATGAGGCAACAGCCCTGGCGCGCAGGATCGGTGTCATGGACGGTGTGCTCTGGGCCGATGTCGACGCCGGGGAGGGCGCGGTGTCCGCCCGGTCGGCCGTTCCGGCTGTCGCCGTCATCGAGGAGTTCATCATCAAATTCAGGCGCGGGGCGGGTTCGCTGCCGCTGGATGTCGAGAAGCTCTCGGCGGCTGCCGGCGTAGGTCTGGTTCCTGTATCGGAAACCGTTGGCGCGGGGCGGGTATACCGTCTTACCCATCCGGTGGGGGCGGCGGACGCGGACGAGATCGAGCGGCGTCTCGAAGCCTTGCCGGAGGTACGCTATGCCGACCCGGTAACACGCATGAAGGCCCAGGCAGCCGCCGAGCCGGTCACGCCCAACGACGAATATTTCCCGCAGCAGTGGCACCTTCAGAGCGGTCCCGGCATGGCCGCTGGATCGGCCAATGTCCAGGCCGCCTGGCCGCTCACCCGGGGGGCGCCCGAAATCACGGTCGCGGTGCTCGACAGCGGCGTCCTGTTCGCTCCCACCCATCCCGATCTCGAAAGCCGGCTGGAATACCGGAATGCGGAGAAAACCGCGATCGTCGGCTGGGACATGATCCGGAATCTGCGGTTGGCGCGGGACGGCAATGCCCGCGACAGGAAGCCGAAGGACGAGGGCGACTGGGAGGCGGTGGGCTGGTGCGGGAAAGAGGACGGCAAACCCGTGCCTTCGGAGTTCAAGGCCGCCGAATGGCACGGCAGCCATGTCGCCGGCATCATCGGCGCCGCCACCGACAACGGGATCGGCGTGAGCGGCATCGATTGGTTCGCCAAGATCGAACCCGTGCGGGTGCTCGGTCCTTGCGACGGCAACAACAAAGACATCATCCAGGGGATATGGTGGGCCGCGGGCCAGAAGGGGATAGCTGGAACCCGGCCGAATCCCAGGCCGGCCAATGTCCTCAACATGAGTCTGGGGCCCGATGCGCCCGGTTCCGGGCCTTGTCCCGACGCCATGCAGGAAGCCATCGACTACGCCCTTTCGCGCAACGCCGCGGTCGTCGTCTCGGCCGGCAATGAAAGTGACAACATCCGCAACTATGCCCCGGCGAATTGCCGCGGCGTGATCGCGGTCAGTGCCGTGGGGCCGTCCGGCGACCTGGCCTCGTACAGCAATTTCGGGGCGGAAGTTGCCCTCGCCGCGCCCGGCGGAGACACCGGCGCGCATGGCGAGCGCCCGCAGGACGGCATCCTCTCGACCATCAATACCAGCCAGAAGCGGCCTTCGGCCGAAGGCATGTCCTACGGGGCGATGGACGGCACCAGCATGGCGGCGCCCGTGGTTTCCGGCGTGATCTCGCTGATGTTGGCCGCGGATACCGAGAAAAAGCTCAACCCGCAGCGGATCGGGGCCATACTCCGGGACACCGCGCGGCCGTTTCCGGAAGGTTCGCGTTGCGCCACCGACCTCAAGGGGCAGTGCGGCGCGGGGATTGTGGACGCCTATGCCGCGGTGAAGGCCACGATGCCGGCCCCGCCGGTTTGCAGAATCGAGCCCAATGCGCGATGCAACGGCGCCGATTTATCCGGGCGGAATCTGGCGAAAGCCAACCTGACGGGGGCGGAACTGGAACGCGCGAATCTGGACGGGGCCAATCTCACCGAAGCGCTGCTGGCTTCGGCCCGGATGAACCAGGCCTCGCTAAAGGCGGCGAACCTGACGGGGGCCAACCTGGATTTCGCCCTCGCAACCGGCGCCAACCTGGATGGCGCCATTTTGACCGGCGCCCATTTGTACAACGCATTCCTCGGCGGCGCCTCTTTGGCCAACGCAAAAATGGCCCAGGCCAATCTCTGGGAGGCGGCTTTGAGGAATGCCGATCTCCGCGACGCGGACCTCAGCGGGGCGCAACTGCGTAGCGCCAATTTAACCGGAGCGGACTTGTCCAGAGCGAAGATGAACGCCGCTACGCTGCATAGCGCCGACCTGAGCGAAGCCAAGCTCGGCGCGGCCGATCTCAGCGGCGCGAAGCTCGGTGACGCGAAAGCCTCCAAAGCCAAGTTGAGCCAGGCCGTTCTGAACGAGGCATCCATGCACCACATCGATCTCAGCGGCGCGGAACTGACCGATGCCAGCTTGATCAACGCCAGCCTATTACAAGCCAATCTGACCGACGCGAACCTGCTGGGAGCGAACCTGACCGGCGCCCGCCTGACCGGAGTGATTTTCTGCCGGACCCGGATGCCGGATGGTACGGTCAACAATTCAAACTGTCCGGTTAAGTAGACAGTCGACGTCTATCGTGAGGTGCTGATTTCCCCTGAATCAACGTCACATACCTGTCTTTCCCCTTTCGGAGAGGGCGGGTGAGGGCGCGAATCTGTTTGCGCATTCACGATGCGCCCGTCATTCCGGCATGGACTGCCAGGTAAATCCGCCGGGAGCGGATATACACCAACGCCGTTAAGTTAAGAATATCTTGTCGTTCCGGCAGGGAATGCCGGAACCCAGAAGCCAGGGATGGCGGCAGCCGTACACGTCCTTGTGGCCAGGATTCATGCCGGGCATGATTGGGTCTGGGGGAGGGCGTGATATATGGAATTGCTTTCTTAACGCTTAGTGATCGCTGGTTTGGAGGCGGTAATGAGTAAATTAGCCATTCCTCTGCGTTCGGACATGAAAAGGCTCGGTTTCGCTATCCTGCTGGCCATGTCTGCAGAATCCGAGGCCGCTACGGTGACGGTAAAAAATTATGGTGGCTTTGTCGCCAGTTTTGCGCTGAAGGGTTGTGGAAAAGAGCTTAATGCCGGCGATATCCCTGTTCTACAATCTCGCACCCTTGTTCTGGAAGAATTCAATTGTTCCAAGGATCAATCGGTGAAGCTGGAGATTTATTATAACTGGTGGGGATGGAGAACTCTTGATTTTCCCCCTATCAAGGAGCTTCGCCCGGCCCTTGGTGGGTCGTGGCGTGTGTCGATTGGTGATGTGAACTTGGTGACACTAGGGAATATCCCGATTCGTTTGGACGGGTTTGCCTGGGCGCCGGAGGCTTGTCTGGCCTGCTGAGGCGCCCGATAGCGGCCACCCTAAAAGGATTTTACGCAAAGCCCACTTGATGGGCGTGTATCTGTCTTGCGCCACCTTTCCGGAGCGAGATGCGTCAATTTGAATGGTGCGGTTACGACCCTCACCACCATGTGTCCTGACAGAGCGCATGGGCCTTGTCGCACAGATTGAATATCAATAATTCCACAAGGGGATCGAACATGATTAACTGTCCTAGCAATACCGGTCCTGTTTCCCGGCGATGCGAATAACCAGAGAAGTTCGTGCGAAGTACTTAACCGCTGGTTTGGAGGTGGTGATGAACAGATTAGCTATTCCTCTGCGTTTGGACATGAAAAGGCTCGGTTTCGCTATCCTGCTGGCCATGTCTGCGGAATCCGAGGCCGCTACGGTGACGGTAGAAAATTATGGTGGTTTTGTCGCCAGTTTTGCGCTGAAGGGTTGTGGAAAAGAGCTTAATGCCGGCGATATCCCTGTTCTACAATTCCGCACCCTGGTTCTGGAAGAATTCAATTGTTCCAAGGATCAATCGGTGAAGCTGGAGATTTATTATTACTGGTGGGGGTGGAGAACTCTTGATTTTCCCTCTATCAAGGAGCTTCGTTGGGTAGGTGACCGGGTGTGGCGTGTGGTGGATGGTAAGAAGAAGTTGGCGACACTAGGGGATATCTCGATTCGTTTGGACGGGTTTGCCTGGGCGCCGACGGCGCCCGATAACGACTATTTCGACCCTAAAAAGATTCTGCACAGAGCCAACTTGCCTGGCGCGGATCTGGCCGACGCCGATTTGAGTAAGGCGGACCTGATTGGGGCCAATCTTTCCGGGGCGAATCTGAGTCGGGCCGATCTGCGCAAAGCGGATCTTATAAACGCTGACTTGTCTAAGGCCGACTTATCCGGCGCCGACTTATATGGCGCGGACTTGGACGGCGCCAATCTTCTCTGGGCGAAAAACGCCAATTTGTATGGCGCGATTACGACTTACTCCACCGCGTGTCCTCATGGATCGCGTGGGCCTTGTCGGCCAGTTGAATATCAATAATTCCACAAGGGGATCGAACATGATTAACAGTCCTAGCAATACCGGTCCTGTTTGCTTGAATATCGGATTGGCGCTGAGCGTTCTGGTGGCGTTATTGGCGGAGGGAGGGGTGAAGGCTGCCGAGCCACCGCTTAGAAACGTCAGTCCGCCCGCGCGGATCAGCGGCTTGCCATCGGTCAGTGTCGACGCAAGCCGTGTGACCTACATCACCAAGGTGGTTCGGGAACGCGGCGAACAACAGCGCAACCAGATTTTCCTCTGGAGCGATGACCCTCGCCGCCGCAGTTTGATTAGCCGGAATGGCGGCGGAAAACAGGCCGTCGGCGGCAGTCTTTACCCCATGATCAGCGGCGATGGCTCCGTGGTGGTGTTCGCTTCCGACGCGACGGACATCGATCCGGGCTGCGCCGTTCCCGGCGTGATGAATGTTTTTCGGCAGGGCGTTTTGGAGCGGGAAACGCCCCCCCTCTGCCTCTCCATTCCCGCCACGGGCGGTCCGTCCGACGGCGACAGCCTGTATCCGGCGGTCAGTGGCGATGGCCGGGTCGTAAGCTGGGCATCGTCGGCCAGCAATCTGGTGCAAGGCGACAGCAACGGCATGCCGGACGTGTTCGTCCGCGGCGCCGATGGCGTGATCCAGCGCGCCAGCATCGCGACGGGTGGCGAGCCGGGCGACGGCGTCAGTTCCCTGTCCAGCTTGAATGGCGATGGCAGCCGCATCGTCTTCATGTCCGAGGCGACCAACCTGGTCGGCGATGACAGCAACGGCGTCAGCGATATCTTTCTGCGCGATTTGGCCAGGGGCGAGACCACGCGTATCAGCATGTCCTCGGCGGGCGCGCAGGCCAATGGCCCCAGCTATGGCCCTGTTTTCAGCGCCGGAGGCCGCTACGTCGGGTTCGTTTCCGCCGCGTCCAACCTGGTCGAGGGTGATAGCAATGGCAAGCGTGACGTCTTCCTGCGGGATCTCGACACCGGCAAGACTGAACGGGTCAGTGTCGCCACCGGAGGTGGTCAAGCCAATGGCGACAGCGATTATGTCAGCGTCACGGCCGACGGACGCTGTGTCGCCTTCCAAAGCGATGCCGGCAATTTGGTGCCGGGCGATGGCAACGGCAATGACGATGTGTTTGTCCACGACCGGAAGACCGGCGAGACGATCCGCGTGAGCCTCACCAGCAAGGGTAAGGAAGCACGTGGAGCCGCCTTCTTTCCCGTCATCAGCGCCGATGGCAGCGCGGTGGTATTTACTTCCGATGCCCCGGGGCTGACCCCGACCGCCGACCGTAAAAAAGATGATCCGGATGTCTACCTGCGGCGTTTGGCGTCCGGGTGGTGCCGATAATGGAGGCGGGAGATGACGGGAGGGGACATTTTCGGTGTTCCTCGGCGTTTGTAAAGTCCATTTCTGTACCACGTGCCGCCTAGAGCGGCCTTTATCGAGAGGTTTGATTATGCAGTTATCTAAACTCGCGTCCTTGGCGTTGCTGGCCGCTCCGATCCTTTGTGGCGCCTCAAGTGCCGAGGACACCGTTACGATGGCTAACGGCTCGAACAGTTCGAATGAGCCCGCGGTCAGTCAGTCCAGCGCAAAGCTGCCCCTTGCCGGTATCCGCATTGGCGTGCTCAAGAAAAATAAGAGAAATAAGAAATATAAGCTTCAAAACCAATTATCGGCAGTCGGGGCGACATTCGTAAAAATCACCGGTCCGGAAGAATTGGAAAGGATAGATATTTTATTGCTGGACGGAAAATACATCACGGCCGATACACTTCAAAATCCGATTGTCCGAGCTGCTTGGGACCGGTCTGTGCCTATCGGCATTGGGCGTGCGGATGAAGCGGACAAGGATCTGTGGGTTGAGGCGGACTGGATGCATCTGACGACCAATGGTTCCAGCTATCTGGTCATTCTACATCAAGCTCAGAATGGCAGCCTGTGGATTACCGACTTCTCGAAACCTGACATATTGAACCTGGTCCACAAACGCAAGAGTATTTATGGTCCCGAGGGCGATGCCCTGCTGTCCAGTATTGTGGCAAAGGACTCTTACCAAGGGCGCCTTGTAGATACGGTGCAAAAGGCACTTCAGGATTCGAAGGTCCGAGCGGAGGAAGTCGAGGCGTTTCAGGATAATGAAATAAACAAACAAGCCGGCTCGGCACCTGAACCGACTGTGGGTAAAGATCTAATCCAGCTTCCACCGGTTTATGTTAGTTATTTCTATGCGCCTGTGCTGAATGGTAAGTACGAAAGCGGGCTTCCGTTTGACAATACGAAATATGAATGGACGCAGGAGCCGAGGATGGATTTCGGCCATCGGTTTGACGTATTCCGCCACAAGGATAGTCAAGACGTGTGGATCGTAGCCAACTTGTACGCGAATGTGAATCCGCAGACGGTTCATCGCGGGACGTATGATGGCTGGTGGGGTTTAAATGTCATTATTAATGGGTTTATTTTGCTGTCCAGTTCGCACGAACTGACTCTTTCCGGTGAGGGCTTCAGCGGTTGGGATTATAGCCCGGTGAATTCTAACGGGTCTGAAACCGTAACGACCAGTCTTTCGATCAGGGCGGGGTCCAAAGGAGCTGAGCCGGCGCCCGAAGCCAGCTATACCTGGTCTACGCAAAGAAACATTAAAGACTGGGAACTGATCGCCAATCAGGTGGCTACGAAATACACCTGGGACTACAGGACATCGAATGGCTCTTATGCTTTGGCGGATGGTTGTTATGAGGATGCATTGCAGTGTTACACGACATTCAAAGTAAACACCTACAATATGGACTCAATGGCTCAAAATATGTCGGCGGCTTTTACATCGGCCGCGAAGCCGCAAAAAGCTACGCTATCGGTTACATCAAAAATGTATCCAGTTATTATTCATAATACTTGGGGGAGTGGGGTGCCTCTTCATTTCGAAACAAGAGGATATCGCACGACGTTCGATGTGACGAAATCCATAGACATCGATCTTAGCTCGATATATTCGAAACAGCAATGAGTGTAACCGTTCAGTTCCCTGGGTGCGCGGGCGTCCCGCCCGCTAAAAAAGCGGCCAAGATGGCCGCGATCCCAGCAAAAAATGCGGCGGTATGAACGGTTACCAACGAGTCCTTGCGTCGCTTTGTCTGGCGTAGGGGCGGTCACTAGGTTACCTGAGGGTATCAAGGGTGGGTTTTACAACAATGCTCTTGCCAACAATATAAAAATCGGCCGTCTGCGGCTTTTCGGTTTCGCAGAATTGAAATATTCGCGCCGATAACTTGCTTAAAGCAGACTGTGCCAAAGGTCGTGACTGTCCGTCAGCCGAGGGATGAAGGCCTATCATCCATATCGAGTGGCGTTGGCGGCGATTCGGTATCGCGAAATTATGTTAATGATTGAAGGAAAATGCCTCATGGTTGGTTGTGCAAGACTTATCGTTAGTATCATTTTCGCTGGTGTGGTTTCGGCGAGCGCGTTCGGCGCCATGCCTCCCGGCCAGCCTAATGAAAGGCTGATCGTTGGCGTGGATGATGTGCCGGACGATTTGCTTTCCGCGGAGGAGGTGGAAAAAATCCGGATACTCCAATCGGCCGTAGCGCCCCGTGTACTCAGCGGCATCGATCCATCCGGGAGGGTCGCTTTGGTCTCGCGCCCAAACAATGAACCTGAATTAGGTTTTATGGATATCGATACGGGCGGTTTTACTCCGGTAGATATCGAGGAAACGCAAGAACCGGTTCTGGACGGCTCAAAGGCGTTACGTTGGACAAGCGGGACGGAGATGTTGACCTGGGCGAAGGGGGAAGCCGGGGATGACTCTTGGCTGTTGCTTCGAATCGACCGCTTGACTGGCAAGATTTCCCGGAGTCCGCTGATACTGGATGCCGGCGATACACCGGCAAGCCTTTCGCCCGACGGGCGGTTTCTGCTAGTGGCGGCCATACCCGATACGAAGGTTTCGGGAAAGAGGGTAGCGGCCCCGCGTTCCTCGGCAAAGGGCGCCGATCCATTCGACGTCAAGGCGCCTTTGGGTCTTTATGCGGCCGAGGGTCAAGAGGGCGGTGCCCACCTGATAGTGGCCAGCGAGGGGGTCACCTATTCCATTCTTGACATTTCGACCGGGAAAAAGCGTCAGCTTCTCACTTTGCCGGCAGGTACCGCGTTGTACGATTTCAACGCCGCGACGCCCTATGCCTGGTCTCAGGACAACAGTAAGCTGGGATTCGTGCGGACTATCATCCCCATCGAAAGTTCGCGAGGTGAGGAAAGTGTGCTTGGTGTGCTGACCCAGTCGGCCCTGGGACGGCTTGATCCGTCGGATAATCCTTTTCTCCAGGAAAACGCGGTAGAAATATTTGACCTGAAGGATGCTAAGCATTCACAGCTTCTTGCCCGAACGGCCGGCGGGGATGTATTCAAAAGCTTGTCGTGGAGTCCGGACGGCTCCTCGTTCATGGCGCTGGCGGAGCGCCCGGTAAAGCTGCGCGGACGCAAGCATCCGGTCTTCTACCCAGAAAAGGCCTATACCGTTTACAGATTCTATGATGCGAACCTGAATCCGATCGCTACGCTGGATAAGCCGCAGCTCGGCAGCTATCTGCAACAGCCGTTTTATCTATCGTCACAGGAAGTCCTGTTTCCGGTCATCGATGGCTTGAGCACTCAGCTTTATCGGTATAACGCCGGGAGTGGGGCGCTCGAGAAGATGACCTCCACGGAGGGGGAATACGGGACAGTGTGGGCCACTGCGGTTCGGCAGCAGTTGGTGTTCGCTCACAGCTCCTTTGTCGATCCGCCGGAGTTATACCGGATGAGTCTGGACGGATCCGCCATGACCGCTTTGACGGCGGATAATGCCCAGGCGAAGGCGCAGAACGCCGTTCAAGTTCATACGATTTCGTTCCCTGTCAAAAGCGGCGAGCAGCGTTCGGCTTATCTCATCCAACCTGCAGGGACAGTATTCCCCCCTCAGAATGTTCCGATGGTGTTGTGGCAGCAGGGCGGTCCCGGCGGTGAGATGATCAACAGTTGGAGCGCCGCCGCCGAGTCGCCGTTCAATTTGTTGCCCAACTTCGGCATCGCCGTCCTGGTGTTGCCTTTGCAGATGCGTCCCGGCTGGGGGGAGAAACAGTGGTTCGATCTGGCGGACGGCCGTAATTTCGGTCGGATAGATATTGATGAGGCGGCCCAGTTCGTGCGCAAGCTGGTGGCTAAGGGCTACACGTCCAAACAGCGGATCGGAATTGCCGGGTGTTCTTACGGCGGCTATTTTTCGAGCCAGAGCGTGGTCCGGCATCCCCGGCTTTATGCCGCGGCCAATCCGGCTTGCAGCCTCCTCGATGTTCCCACCGAGTTTGCCTCCGGCTACGCCTCGTTTATCGCTTTTCTGCAAGGAAAAACCCCGTATCAAAACTTGAAGAAATACCGCGCGGATTCTCCCGTTTATCGAACCGCTCGGGTAGTGACACCCACGCTGGTTTTCCACGGCAGCGAGGATTTCCTGCCCGTCGGCATCGCGGCGAACTTCTACGCCGGCATATCGGGCCGAGGCACGCCGGCCAGAATGGTCGAATTCAACGGCGAGGGCCATGGCATTCACGAACCCAAAAATGAGGTGTATCAGGCGCAGGAGCAGATCGCCTGGTTCCGCTATTACTTGGGACAGGATCATTGATTTTCTTGATTAGCAAGGAAAGTCAGCTCAACCGAAAATCGTCTTTCCGGCAGGGATTGCCGGAATCCAGAGGCCATGGACGGCGCAGGCTTCTCACGTCCCTGTGTCCTGGATGCCGGCACTCCATGCCGGCATGACGAGCTAGCTGACTATTCTTTCTAATCAGATTGATTTTTGGCGCTTTGGGCCTGAGCGGTGGGAAATGCCGCCGGCGTGTTTCTAACGATCATGGCGACCAGCCGCCCTGGATGATGAAAGCGA
>JBFMDC010000041.1:0-12101 GCA_040753975.1 Pseudomonadota bacterium | reverse complement strand
AGCGTGCTGAAGTCGATGACGGCCTACCACATGTACCGGCGCCGCTGCCAGACCGCGGTCGGACGCGACTCGGTGATGAAGTTCCTCCTGGAAGACACCCTGTTCCCCCGTTCCTGCCATTATTGCCTGCGCGACATGCAGGATGCGCTCGACCATCTGCCGCAAGGCGGCTGCGTCCGCGGGAAGCTGGCTGAAGCCATCGCCCTGGTGCAGGACGAGGAAACCCGCCGACGCACCGAGCTGCACCGCTTCATCGATGATCTGCAGATCAAGCTGGGCGAAATCCACGACGCCTTGTCCGGCTGCTACTTCGACGTCGAGAAATTGTCGCCGCAGCAGAAACAGCCCGCCTGCTGTAACGCATAGCGGACACCGGGCTTCCGATATAAAAAACCCGCGGCCGAAACCGCGGGCCTCGTGTCCGTCATCCGGACCGTCCCTTCGGACGGCCCGAACGGTCGGGATCAGCCGTTGATGAAGTAATGCGTCACGATGCTGGCGACGTAGCCCCCAGCCACCGCGGGCGCCCACTTAAGATGGCTGAAGAAGGTGTACATGCCGCGGGAGGTGCCCATCAGCGCCACGCCGGCCGCCGAACCCACCGACAGCATGGAGCCGCCCACCCCCGCGGTCAGGGTGACCAGCATCCACTGGTAGATATCCATGTCCGGGTTCATGTTCAGCACCGCGAACATCACCGGGATGTTGTCGATCACCGCAGACAACAGACCGATGATGATGTTGGCCGTGGTCGCGCCGAGGCCGTCGTACATGCCGGCGGACGCCAGTTCCAGGTAGCCGATGTAGCCCAAGCCGCCGACCGCGAATACCACGCCGAAGAAGAACAATAACGTATCCCACTCGGCATCCCGCACGTGCGCGAACACGTCGAACTTTTCGCCATTCGGACCCGGGAAGTACATCTGGAGGCGGTAACCGTAGAACATCAGGATCGACATGCCGACCATCATGCCCAGGAAAGGCGGCAGGTGGAGGAACTGCTTGAAGCTGACGGCGATGCCGATGGTGAGCGCGAACAGGCCGCAGATCATCGGCGCGCCCTGCTTCACGGTGACGACTTCTTCCTCAGGGAACTCCGGCAGTTCATTCGGGATCGCGAAGTGCATGAAAGCCGCCGGAACGACGAAGTTCACCACCGAAGGAATGAACAGCTCGAAGAAGTCGAAAAACTCGGCCTTCCCGGCCTGCCACACCATCAGGGTCGTGATGTCGCCGAAGGGGCTGAACGCGCCGCCCGCGTTGGCCGCGATCACCAGGTTGATGAAGCCGAGGCTCACGAACTTGGGGCTCTTGGCGCCGACCGCCATCACCACCGCGCCGACCAGCAGGGCGGAGGTCAGGTTGTCGGCCACGGAGGACAAGAAGAAGGTGATGACACCGGTGATCCAGAACAGCTTGCGGTAGCCGAACTTGCGCGACACCAGCCAGGAACGCAGCGCTTCGAACACGTTGCGCTCGGCCATGGCGTTGATGTAGGTCATCGCGACCAGCAGGAACAGCATCAGCTCGGCATATTCCTTGAGGTCGTGCTCGAACGCCCGGTGCACCTCTTCGGCTGCGACGCCGGCGGTGCTGGCCATATAAGCCACCTGCGCCCAGATGATGCCGGCGGCGAGGATGACCGGCTTGGACTTCCGAAGATGAGTGAATTCTTCGGTCATCACGAAGGCATAGGCCACGATGAAGATCAGAACACAGTATAATCCGCGCTGGGTCGCGGTCAGATCGAGATTCTGGGTTTCCTCCGCAAAGGCTAGCTCGGGCAGCCCCAGGAAGAGCGGCAATAATGCGAATGCGCGTAACAAGGCCATATCCTCTCAAATTGTCATGAATCAAATAAAAACGTGGCCGCTACATGAGCGGCCCGCCTGTTCCTAAATCTGACCCGCGATTATATAAGAAGAACATCCGGACTGACGAATCCACCGGGCCCCGATGCAGCGTGCACCGGCGGCGCGCACGCTGTCCCAGCCCCACCACCACGCACCGGCTGCAGGCGTCGACTCCGACACGCCATGGTGTTATCGTCGATTTCATAGTAAAAAACTCAGGATATCGCCGAAGCGAACACCCCACAGCAAAAACGCCATGTATCAATACGACCAATATGACCAACGCCTGGTCGATGAACGGGTTGCCCAGTTCCGGAGCCAGACCCGCAGGTTCCTCCAGGGCGAGCTGACCGAAGACCAGTTCCGGCCCCTGCGCCTGATGAACGGGCTGTACATCCAGCGCCATGCGCCTATGCTGCGCGTCGCCATCCCCTACGGCCTGTTGTCCTCCCGGCAACTGCGCAAGCTGGCCGAGATCGCCCGCCGCTACGACAAATCCGTCGCCCATTTCACCACCCGCCAAAACATCCAGTTCAACTGGCCGCGCCTGGAAGACGTGCCGGACATCCTGGCGGAACTGGCGACGGTCCAGATGCACGCCATCCAGACCAGCGGCGCCTGCATCCGCAACGTGACCTCAGACCCGCTGGCCGGCGTCTGCCCCGACGAGATCGAGGACCCGCGCCCGTACTGCGAAATCATCCGCCAGTGGTCGACCCTGCATCCGGAGTTCAGCTACCTGCCGCGCAAGTTCAAAATCGCCGTCAGCGGGGCGGCGAAGGACCGCGCCGCGACCCAGGTGCACGACATCGGCCTGCAGATGGTCAGGAACGAGGCGGGCGAAACCGGCTTCGAGGTCCTGGTCGGCGGCGGCCTCGGCCGCACGCCGATCATCGGCCAGACCGTCCGTCCCTTCCTCGCCAAGGCCGATCTCCTGTCCTACCTGGAAGCCATCCTGCGCGTGTACAACCGTTTCGGCAGGCGCGACAACAAGTACAAGGCAAGGATCAAGATCCTGCTCAAGGAGACGGGCATCGAGGATTTCACCCGGCAGGTCGAAGCCGAATGGGCGCATATCCGCAACCCACTGGTTCTTGACGCCGCCGAAATCGAACGGGTCAAGCGGTATTTCACCGCACCGGACTACCGCCCGGCCGGCTCCGGCGTGGCCGAAAAAGCGGCGGCCGACCCACGCTTCGCCGCCTGGCTCGGAAACAACACGGCGCCGCACAAAGTAGTCGGCTACCGCTCGGTCTTCCTGTCGCTCAAACCCCGTGGCGTGGCGCCGGGCGATGTCACCGACGCCCAGCTGGACGCCGTGGCCGATCTGGCCGAGCGCTACAGCTTCGGCGAGGTCCGCGTCACCCATACCCAGAACCTGGTGTTCGCGGACGTGAACCAGGACGATCTGCACGAGCTTTGGCAACGGCTCGACGCCTTGCGGCTGGCTACCCCCAACATCGGCAAGGCCACCGACATGATCTGCTGCCCCGGCCTGGATTTCTGCTCGCTCGCCAACGCCAGCTCGATCTCGGTGGCGGAAGACATCTATTCCCGCATCGACGACATCGACTATCTGCACGACCTGGGCGACCTGCGCATCAACATCTCCGGCTGTATGAACGGCTGCGGCCACCAGAGCGTCGGCCATATCGGCATCCTGGGCGTCGACAAGAAAGGTGAGGAGTGGTACCAGCTTACCCTCGGCGGCAGCTCCAGCAACGACGCCTCGCTGGGCGAGCGCCTGGGCCCCGCCGTCGATAAGGCGACCGTGGCCCAGGCCGTGGAAACCATTCTTAGGACCTACATCGAACTCCGCCAAGACGAGGAATCCTTCCTCGATACCGTGCGTCGCCTTGGCATTACCCCGTTTCAGGAGCGCGTCTATGCCCATCATTAAGGACGGAAAGATCGTCACCGATACCTGGCGCCACCTGGCCGACGACGAGCCGGTAAGCGCCGCCCCTTGCACCGTCTCCCTCTCCCGCTGGCGCCGGGAGCGGCACGAGCTGGCCGCTCGCGGCGGCGCGCTTGGCCTGCGCATCAGCGGCGACGATCGCATGGAAGACATCGTCGAAGACCTCGACCGGTTTCCGCTGGTTGTCGTGGAATTTCCTACCATGGTGGATGGCCGCGGCTTTTCCACCGCCAGACTGCTGAGAGAACGCTACGGCTACCGGGGCGAACTCAGGGCGCGCGGGGCCGTGATCCCGGATCAAGCGTTCTATCTCCATCGCGTCGGGTTCAACGCCTTCGAATTCACGCACGAAGTCGAGCTGGAGGCAGTCCTGCCCAAACTCGAAGAGTTCAGCGTCGTTTACCAGGCTGCCGTGGACGAACCGCTCCCGATCTATCGGCGCTGCGCCAGATAGGCCGGTGATTTTGAAGCTCCGGCTACGCCTTCGCTGAAGCGGGCGCGCCGGCCCCAAGACGATCGGCGTGTCGTTCTACCACCCCGGCAACGCCGTCAGCCGATCCATCAGGATCAGGGCTTCGGCCTTCTGGCGATCGCTGCCGACGGCAAGGACCTCTTCAAGCAGCTCCCGCGCGGAACCGGCATCGCCCATGTCGACGTAAGCCTTGCTCAGGTCGAGCTTGGTCTCCAGGGGGTCCATGCCGGTGATTTCTGCATAAGGATCGGCGTCTTCGAGCGCCCTGCGCGGTTCGCCGAAGCCGGGCTCGGCAATGCCCCCGGCATTCGGCGCGACCGGAACCGCTTCGATCTCGATGGTCATCGGCAGTTCGGATGCGAACTCCGCAGTCTTGTTTGCCGGTAGGGGAGCCTGGGCTTTTTCGGTCCTATCGCCCAGGCCTTCAAGTTCCGCCAGCAGCGACTCCAGAGTTTCCGCCGAGGGAACCGCCGTCTCGGCGGCATACGGCGCTGGTTCGTAGGCAATGAGATTGCCTGCCTCCTGGACGGTCTCGGGCTCGTTCTTCACCCCTTCGCCGACGGCTACCGAGCCCAACCCGCTAAGATCGAACTCGAGGGGCGCCATATCCCCGGCCACCGCGACGGACTCGGATTGCATGGCGGCCTCCGTGGATGTCGCCTCGTCGGGAACGGGCGGGACGGGTATCGTCGCGGCGGAGCCGCTCCCACAATGGTCCACTGCCCCGTGCGCGGGAGATGACGCGGCAAATCCCGCATCGGGGAAATTGCCCGGAGCATCCGCCGGACCGGGAGATTTCAGCCTCATCTTCAGACTCATGCGGGACACCTCGCCCCATAGCTCCGGCCGAGTCTCGCGCCAGCCCGATACATCTTCCGCCAGCTCCGCGAACGCTTGGTATTTCCCGCCCAGGTACAGGATCTCGAGCAGTTTCAGATGAAATTCGTCGCGTTCGGGATGTGCCGCGACGGCGGCCCGCATCAACTGCTCGGCCTGAGCCTGTTTTCCATTGGCCAGAAAGGCATCGGCTTCGGCGATCGGGTCGACCGGCTCCCCGGAATCCACGGCTGTTGCAGCATTGCGGTACGATTCCAGACTGCGAGCGCCCGCGGAGGGCACCGTCCTCGCCCCGGCCGATTCCTTTTTGCCGGCCATCAGCATATCGAGACTCGAAGGCAGCCCCAGGTTAAGCGTGAACAGCCGCCGCTTCCGGTTCGCCCACCAGGCCAGCGCCGCCGCGAGAGTGATGGCGCCGAAACCGACCCCCCAAAGCCAGGAACCGTTCGCTGGCTCTGCCTCCGGCCGGGCAGCCGCCTCTGCCGGAGCTTGAATCGCCACGGTCACCGGCGCGCCGGCGGCGGTTTCCGCGGCAGGAGACGGCTCCGGCGACGGCAGGGCGCTTGCTGCGGGGGAAGCCGGGGTCGGCAAGGCGCCCGCCGGCGCCGTTCCGGCAGCCGGGGCCGCGGGCTGCATCGCCGCCATCTGCTGCTCCTTAAGTTCGAGGAGTTTTTGAAGGGTCGAAAGCTGCTGTTCGAGCGCGCCCAATCTGGCGCGAATTTCTTCATTTTCCTGGCGAAGGCTTTCGGCGACTTCCAGGGCGATATCTTCCTTACCGCCGGTTCTGCCCGCCTGCCCTTTGTTGCCGGGAGCGAGAAGCTTGAGCCGGGAACCCTGGGCCGGAGCCTCCCCACCGCCCGGCGGCGGTACCGGAACCGGGGTCGCAGGGGGGCGGTCATACGCCGCCGCCGCCGCCTCAGGACTTCCACGGCGCGCCGCCGCCCGCAGCTCCCGCCATTCCCTGGCCGCTTCCACCGGCTGCCGTTCCGCCAGCACCGCATGCGGAGGGATGTGCAATATGGCTCCCCGCCTGAGGGCGTCGATGTCGCCCCCAATGAAGGCATCCGGATTGGCACGGTAGATTCCGACCTTGATCTGTTCGGGGGTCAGATCACCGTCCGTGTTGACGGCCCTGGCAATGGAAGACAGCGTGTCTCGGCGCCTTACGGGGCCATATTCCGAAACATCCTGGGCGGGCCTCGGACGGCCCTCATACCCCTCGACTTCGCTCAGGGCAAGGGGAGAGGACGGATGGTCCGCCAAATAAGGCGAACGCGGCGTGGCGGCGCGCGGATACCGGGAAGAAGGCTCGGCCTGGCCGGCGGGACCCAGAGCGGGAAGAACCTGTGCCGGCGGATCGACCAACACTGTGAATTCTTTGACGACCCGCCCATCCGGCCAACTTACTTCCATGAGAAAACTCAGGAAAGGTTCGCGGATGGGGTCACGGGAACTGATCCGGATCACATGGCTCCCGTCCGCGCGCCGCTCCGGATGAAACCGAAAGCCCGCCAGGAATTGCTGGCGTTCGATGCCGGCTTGCGCGAAAGTCTCAGGGGGCGCTAGCGCAACCCTGATGTCATCGAGTTTCTCATCCGAAACGACGAGGGGCACCTCCGCCTTGAGTGTCTGGTTGAGCGCGGACTGCAGCCTGAGTTCCCCGACCCCCAGCGCATGGGAGCCGGGCGACAGGAAGATGCCGATGAGCGTCAGGGCCCGACGCCTGATTCTGATCCTTTCCGCTCTGTACACCGCGTGTTTTCAGCAGGAATTGTAAAAAATGCATAATCAAAGATAGTTGCAGATCAGCACCTCCGCAATCTGTACGCTGTTGAGCGCAGCACCCTTGCGGATGTTGTCGGCGACCACCCACAGGTTCAGCCCGCGCGGGTGGGAGACGTCCTCGCGGATGCGGCCCACGAATACCGGGTCGTTGCCGGCGGCTTCGGTGACCGCCGTGGGGTAACCGCCCGGCTGGCGTTCGTCGACCACCGCCACGCCCGGCGCCTTCTGCAGCAGCGCCCTCGCCTGCTCCGCCGTGATCTTGTCGCGCGTCTCGATGTGGACGGCCTCCGAATGGCCGTAGAACACCGGCACGCGCACGGTGGTCGGGTTCACCAGGATCGAGTCGTCGCCCAGGATCTTGCGGGTCTCCCAGACCATCTTCATCTCTTCCTTGGTGTAGCCGTTGTCCAGGAAAACGTCGATCTGCGGCAGCACGTTGAAGGCGATCTGCTTGGGATACACGGAAGACTGACAAGGCCGGCCGTTGAGCAGCTGCGCGGTCTGGCCGGCCAGCTCCTCGATGGCTTTCTTGCCGGTGCCGGACACCGCCTGGTAGGTACAGACGTTGATGCGCTCGATACCGACCGCGTCGTAGATCGGCTTCAGCGCCACCAGCATCTGGATGGTGGAACAGTTCGGGTTGGCGATGATGCCGCGGTTCCGGTAGTCGGCGATCTTCTCCGGATTGACCTCCGGCACCACCAGCGGGATGTCGTCCTCGTAGCGGAAGCGAGAGGTGTTGTCGATCACCACGCAGCCGGCCGCGGCGGCCTTGGGCGCATGGATGTCCGACACCGAGGCACCGGGCGAAAACAGGCCGATCTGGGCCTTAGACCAATCGAATTCCTCGACGTCCAGCACCTTGAGCTGGGCGCCCTGGAACTCCACGCGCTTGCCGGCCGACCGGCTGCTGGCCAAGGCATAGACCTCGCCCACCGGGAAATTGCGCTGTTCCAGGATGGACAGCATGGTTTCGCCGACGGCCCCGGTGGCTCCCAGGACGGCGACATTGAAGGTTTTGTTCATGACTGTGGCTCGATGCAGTTGAAACTCGCGTAGCGAATCCGGCCCGCCCTCTCCCTCTGGGACAAATCTGCCGGGAGCAGATTTGCATTCACCCGAAGGGGGCCGGGCACGACAGCCCGGCATGATTGGGATAGGGCGAGGGAAAACATTCAGGCGGCGCGCAACGCGGCGGCGATCGCATCGCCCATCGCGGCGGTGCCGACCTTGGCGGTGCCTTCCGATGCGATGTCGGCGGTGCGGTAGCCCTGATCCAGCGCCTTTTGTACCGCCTGCTCGATCCGTTCCGCCGAAGCCCCATCATTGAAGCTGTAGCGCAGCATCATGGCCAGTGACAGGACGGTGGCGATCGGATTGGCGATGCCGCGGCCGGCGATGTCCGGCGCGGAGCCGTGGATGGGCTCGTACATGCCCTTGCCGTCCTGGTTCAGGGAGGCCGAGGGCAGCATGCCGATCGAACCGGTCAGCATGGCGGCGCAGTCCGACAGGATGTCGCCGAACATGTTGTCGGTCAGCATCACGTCGAACTGCTTAGGATTGCGCACCAGCTGCATGGAGGCATTGTCGACGTACATGTGACTCAGAGCGACGTCCGGATATTCCTTGCCGACCTCGATCACCACCTCGCGCCAGAGTTCGGTGCATTCCAGCACATTGGCCTTGTCGATGCTGCACAGGCGCTTGTCGCGCTTCTGGGCGATCTGGAACGCGCTGTGGGCGATGCGGCGGATCTCCGACTCGCTGTACACCAGGGTGTTGTAGCCCTCGCGCTCGCCTTTCTCGTTGATGCGGCGGCCGCGCGGCTTGCCGAAATAGATGCCGCCGGTCAGCTCGCGCACGATCATGATGTCGAGGCCGGAAACCACCTCGGGCTTGAGGGTGGAAGCCGACACCAGTTGCGGATAGAGCACCGCCGGGCGCAGGTTGGAGAACAGTTCCAGCTCGGAACGCAGGCCCAAGAGACCGCGTTCGGGGCGCAGCGAGTAATCCAGCGGCTCCCACTTGGGGCCGCCGACCGCGCCGAGCAGGATCGAATCGGAGGCCCGGCACAGATCCAGGGTTTCCTGCGGGAACGGCGTGCCGTGCACATCGTAGGCCGCGCCACCGATCAGGGCTTGTTCGGTTTCGACCGCAAGGCCGAAATCGGTGCGCAGGCAGTCCAAGACCTTCAGGGCCTCGGCGACGATTTCCGGTCCGATGCCGTCACCGGGCAATACAGCGATTTTTATGGTCATTGAAGCGGATTCCTAATGACGCGATGATTCTCAAGGAGCGGCGAACAGCCACGGCGCGGATTCCCGGCGGGCGGCCTCAAAAGCGCGGATGGCCTCGGCGTGCTGCAGGGTCAGGCCGATGTCGTCCAGGCCGTTCAGCAACCGGTACTTGCGGGAGGCGTCCACGTCGAAATGGAAGGTTTCGCCGAACGGCGTCGCCACGGTCTGCGCCTCCAGGTCGACGGTCAGTCCGAAACCGGGACCGGCTTCCGCGAACAAGCGGTCCACCTCGGCCTCGTCGAGCACGATGGGCAGGATGCCGTTCTTGAAACAGTTGTTGTAGAAGATGTCGGCGAAGCTCGGCGCGATGATGGCGCGGAAGCCGTAATCCTCCAGCGCCCAGGGCGCATGCTCGCGCGAGGAGCCGCAGCCGAAGTTCTTGCGGGCCAGCAATATCCTGGCGCCGGCATAGCACGGCAGGTTGAGCACGAAATCCCGGTTGAGCGGGCGGTTGCTGCAATCCATGTCGGGCTCGCCACGATCCAGGTAGCGCCACTCGTCGAACAGATACGGGCCGAACCCGCTGCGGCGGATGGATTTCAGGAACTGCTTGGGGATGATGGCGTCCGTGTCGACGTTGGCGCGATCCAGCGGCACGACCTTCGAGACGATCTTCCTGAAAGGCTTCATGCGCGCCCTCCTTCGGTAATGTCGATGAAATGCCCGTGAATGGCCGCGGCGGCCGCCATGGCCGGACTCACCAGATGGGTGCGCCCGCCGTAGCCCTGGCGCCCCTCGAAATTCCGGTTGGAGGTCGAGGCGCAGCGCTCGCCGGGCTCCAGCCGGTCGGCGTTCATCGCCAGGCACATGGAACAGCCCGGATCGCGCCATTCGAAACCGGCATCGATGAAAACCTTGTCCAGGCCCTCCTGCTCCGCCTGCTGCTTGACCAGGCCGGAACCAGGCACCACCAGCGCCTGTTTGACACCGTCCGCAACCCGATGGCCACGAACGACCCCGGCCGCCGCGCGCAGGTCCTCGATCCGCGCATTGGTGCAGGAACCGATGAACACCCGGTCCACCCGGATCGCTTCGATCGGCGTGCCCGGCTGGAGATCCATGTACTGCAACGCCCGCTCCATGCTTTCGCGCCGCACCGGTTCCGTTTCCGCCGCCGGGTCGGGCACCTGGGCGTCCACCGGCACGACCTGCTCCGGCGAGGTTCCCCAGGTCACCTGCGGCTTGATGCTGGCGGCATCGATCTCGACGGTCTTGTCGAACACGGCATCCGGATCGCTGTGCAGGTCTTTCCAAGCCTCGACCGCCCGCTCCCACAGCGCGCCCGCCGGAGCGAACGGACGGCCCTTGAGGTAGTCGATCGTGACTTGGTCCACCGCCACCAGACCGGCGCGCGCGCCCGCCTCGATGGCCATGTTGCACACCGTCATCCGGCCTTCCATCGAAAGGCCCTGGATGGCCTGGCCGGCGAATTCGATGGTGTAGCCGGTGCCGCCGGCGGTGCCGATCCGTCCGATGACCGCCAGCACCAGGTCCTTCGCCGTCACGCCCGGCGCCAGCTCGCCTTCGACGCGCACAAGCATGTTCTTCGCCTTGCGCTGCACCAGGCATTGCGTGGCCAGCACGTGCTCGACCTCGGACGTGCCGATCCCGAAGGCGAGCGCCCCGAAAGCGCCGTGAGTCGACGTATGCGAATCGCCGCAAACGATGGTCATGCCCGGCAGGGTCGCGCCCTGCTCGGGACCGATCACGTGCACGATGCCCTGGCGGACGTCGTCCATCGCGAATTCGGTGATGCCGAAATCGGCGCAGTTCTGGTCCAGGGTTTCCACCTGCAAGCGCGATACCGGATCGGCGATGCCCCGGTCGCGGTCGGCGGTCGGCACGTTGTGATCGGCTACCGCAAGGTTGGCATCCACCCGCCAGGGTCCTCGCCCCGCCATCCGCAGCCCCTCGAAGGCCTGGGGCGAGGTCACCTCGTGGATCAGATGACGGTCGATATAGATCAGGCACGATCCGTCCGCATCGGCATGCACGACGTGGTCGTCCCACAGTTTGTCGTAAAGGGTTTTTCCGCTCATGGTCTTATGCCAGTACTGCCAGCACCGCGTCGCGGATGGCCTCGACGCTGCCCAAGCCCGGCACGGTATGGAATTTAGCCCCGCCCTGCCCCGCTTTGTCTCGGTAATAATTGACCAGCGGCTTGGTCTGGGTATGGTAGACCTCCAGGCGCTTGCGGACGGTCTCCTCCTTGTCATCCTCGCGCTGGATCAGCGGCTCGCCGGTCTCATCGTCCTTGCCTTCCACCTTGGGCGGATTGAACGCCTCGTGATAGCTGCGGCCCGAGGCCGGATGCACCCGCCGGCCGCTCATGCGCTTGACGATCTCCTCGTCGTCCACGGCAATTTCCACCACATGGTCGAGCGCCACGCCCATCCCGGCCAGCCCGTCGGCCTGTGCGATCGTGCGGGGGAAGCCGTCCAACAGGAACCCGTTCGCGCAGTCCGGTAGAGCGATGCGCTCCTTGATCAGGCCGAGGATGATCGAATCCGACACCAGTTGCCCGGCATCCATGATCTTCTTCGCCTCCCTCCCGAGCGGCGTGCCCTCGCGCACCGCGGCACGCAGCATGTCGCCGGTGGAAATCTGAGGGATGCCGAAACGCTCCGTGATGTACTTGGCTTGCGTGCCCTTACCGGACCCAGGGCTTCCCAGCAGCATGATGCGCATGAATGACTCCGACGCTTAGGTGTAAGAAACCTTGCATCATGCCATAAATGCGACTGCGGCGCCTACCGGCCGGCCGTTGTGTCAAAACCGAAGATGCGGCAGCCGAACATCCCAGGGACGTCCGGTAACGATCCACCGGCAAAGCCGGTGGCTTTCGACGGCTGGCCCCTCCAAGGGGCCTGACCGCCGTCGGGCAAAAGCCAAGTCGTCGCCCCGGCAGGGATTGCCGGGGTCCAGGGGCCACGGATGGC
>JBFMDC010000040.1:0-70409 GCA_040753975.1 Pseudomonadota bacterium | reverse complement strand
TCCGCCGGGAGCGGATTGGCACTGGCCCGCAGGGTGCCGGGCAGGACAGCCCGGCATGAATCCAGGGGCCAGGGATGGTAAGGCTTATACATCCATGTAACCTGGACCCCGGCATTCCCTGCCGGGGTGACGGTATGACGGTATGACTTTTCTTTCTTAACGCTTAGTAACTTAACGGCACTGGCTGTGCCGCCTGCCGCGCGTCGAAGCGCCGGGCGCGCTGGACTACCGTAACGTGTTCCGCGTGCTCGTCGTACAATTCCTGGACGCGGCCAACCTGGACCTGTGGGTTTTGAAGAAATCCTGCGTACAGATCGTCCAGCCGGACGGCCGGATGATTCCGTTTGGAGCCTTCAACCTGTTTTACCGCAAACCTGAATGAGCCTGTCACTCCCGAATCGCAGCCTTGGCCTCCGATGAAGCTTCGTTCGGGAAGCCAGTCCTATCCCCTAGTGCAAACCAGCTCATGATGCTCGATTATCTTTCGAAGCCCCTCCTCTGCGGCACGGCTGCATTGCTGTCAGCGGTACCCGCGGCTCTGGCCGACCCGACGCCGGCGCCCTCGCCATCACCCGCCGCGCTTCCTTCCTTCGCCGACCGCCCGCTTCTCCTCCCGCCGGCGGCGGGGGGGCGGGAGGAGCATCATCCTTTTCAACGGACCGTCCGGTTCACGATCGGAAACGACGACAAAGAGGGGTATGCGGAAATTCCCCTCGCCAGCCGGCAGCGCGTGGTCATTGAGCACGTTTCGGCTCTGGTGCAGGGCCCGTCCGGGCAGAGATATTTCGCGTCCTTGCGAACGACCGTCCAGCGGGAGGAAACGGCTTGGCACTACCTGGTCCTTTCGCAGCAGTATGCAGGCGCAGGGATCGACGTCTATGCGGCAAGCCAACCGATGCGGGCGTACGCCGACCCCGACGGACTGCCGATCCGGATTTCGGTCAGCCGGGGCCTCGACGACGGCGGGACGGTTGCAGTCGATGCCACAATTTCCGGTTACCTGCTCGATCGATGGTAAGGACGAACTTTCTTGTTGATTCCGAGAGGGGGTCGGGCGATGATAATCTGACAATCAGACATTGCTTAAACACTTCGCTTGAAACCGAGCTCGAATCAGAAAAGGCGGTCAGATGCTCAAAATGCGAATTTTCTGGAAAGGCTTTGTGCGCGGCCTGGCGACGCCCGCCACCATTTTCAAGCCTCCGAAATACCGGCTGGCACAGTCGGTAGAAATCCAAGAGGAAATTGACGGGACGAATCAGAATTCCTACACCTACGGCAAACGTTACTCAGACCGCCCGTATCCCTCCTCCCGTTGGCGATAATGTCGCCGCTGACGGGTGGCAGATTGACAAGCTGTAAGTCCCGCTCCTCCCTGCAATCCTTAACGACGCAATCCAATCACTGACTATCGAGGCTTCTTTCAGTGACCGCACCAAGCACAAACTCTCCCGAAGACCATCCCGTTCCACCGCCGCAGACGCTCGAGCACTACGAGCGCGTTCTGCCCGGCGCGGCCGAACGCATCGTCCGCATGGCGGAAGAGGATCTGCGGCACCGCCGGGAACTGGAACACAAGACCCGCGAGGCGGAAATCGCCCTCCGCCAGGCCGCCCAGGACCTGGAACAGAGAAAACTGACCGAATATTACCGCATGGGCCAATTCGGCCAGATGGCGGGAATCGCCGTCTCCATACTCGCCATCGGCGGCGCCCTGGTCGCCGCTTTTTACGGCGCCCCTTGGGAAGTTTCGGCTGCGATCATGGGGCTTCCCATCGCCGGCATTATCTTGAGCCTGCGGTCATAGCGTTTTCCGCCCGCCGCCACGGGGTTCGTGGCGCATTCAAGGCGGGATGATCCGCCCAGCTTCACGCCACCGAGCCGGCATCCGGTAACGGAGCATTCACCACCCGGTCGCCGAGATCGTTCACGACCGGTTTTCCTTGCGGCGACACCCGGCCGCATCGCACGCATCGAAAGCCGCCTCACCGCCAACCAGGTCGCGGTACCGCCGCGACGAAAATTCCCCGATTCCTGAAACCACAGGCTCATCGGGTGAGGCAGATACGCGCATATCATTGGCCGCGACGCATCACTGGAGCCGGAAGAAGCGACCATGACCGACAAGATCAAACCCACCTACTTCCACTATTGGGGAAAGGCGCGTAACACGTACGGGGAAGGAGAACTCTTTCACTTATTGCCGTATCACTGTCTGGATGTGGCAGCCGTAGCTTCCGCATGGTGGGATGCAAACACGGCGATACGGCGCACTTTCCTCTCTTCTTTCAACAGCCCCGAACCCAATCAAAACCAACTGCGCGCCTGGGTCACGTTTTTCGTTGCTTTGCACGATCTGGGCAAGTTCGATCTGCGGTTTCAGCTCAAAGCTCCCGAAGCGCTTGCCGCCGCTTGGCGGCAGTTTGGCGAGGACGATCATGGCGTGGCGCCAAGAGACGTTACCGGATTCGATCACGGCTGGGCCGGCATAGCCTGGGCCAATCAGGAATACCGGCAGTGGCTCGACGTGAAAGACGTCGGCCGTGAAATTTGGGATAGCTGGCAACCTTGGCTGGCCGCCGTGACCGGCCATCACGGCGATTTTTACGATCCTACCGAAATCAAAGCGCCCGACGCAGACGATTGGCTTATCGAGCATGACCGCGATGCGCGCCGGGCATGGGTGCAGTCGCTCAGCGAAATTTTTCTCGCACCCGTTGGACTGACCTTGCGGGACTTGCCACCGGCGGTGCCTCCTGGCGTCAAGTTCTGGCTGGCCGGATTCTGTTCAGTCTGCGATTGGATCGGTTCCAACGAAGTTTTCGTATACCAGACTGTTGCCAGTGTGGAGTTGGACAACTATCGGAAGGAACGCATCAAACAGATTCAAAGAGACAATCTGCTGCATCGTTTCGGCCTATCGGCGCAGGCCAACGATTATGCCGGACTGGCTTCCTTGCTGCGGGCCGGCGAGTCTCCGCGCGGCGTCCAAGTAAAAGTGGACGAACTGCCGGCCTTGCCTGGATTGACGCTGATCGAAGCGCCCACCGGCAGCGGCAAAACCGAAGCCGCGCTGGCCTATGCCTGGCGTTTGGTGGAACAAGGTCAGGCCGACTCCATTGTCTTTGCCCTTCCTACTCAAGCCACGGCCAACGCCATGCTGGCCCGCGCCGAAGCGTTCGCCGAAAAGGTTTTTGGCGCGGCCAATGTTGTGCTGGCCCACGGCAAGCGCCGGTTCAATGAAACTTTCCAGCGCTTGGCGGACAGCGGCCGGCGCGCATCCGCACAAGCGTTCCCCACGCCCGTGGGGATGAACCGCAGGTATTTGGCAAATACAAGTCTGCGGAGGTGCGTTCCCCACGCCCGTGGGGATGAACCGCTTACTCCGTGCCGGCCCGGTTTATTCAGTTTGCGTTCCCCACGCCCGTGGGGATGAACCGACTGATCGTCACCCGCCAGCCCGGAGATCCCGGCGTTCCCCACGCCCGTGGGGATGAACCGCGATATGGCTTACGATTTCCCCTTCGTCGCTAGCGTTCCCCACGCCCGTGGGGATGAACCGTCATAAACCTTGCGCGGACGGACCACGGGGAAGCGTTCCCCACGCCCGTGGGGATGAACCGCCGTGGGAAATGCACGAACAATCGGCGCTTTTGCGTTCCCCACGCCCGTGGGGATGAACCGTAAAGATTTGCATTATGAAGCTTTAAATGATGGCGTTCCCCACGCCCGTGGGGATGAACCGCGATCGTTGACTATCAGCCACTTAGGCCACTTGCGTTCCCCACGCCCGTGGGGATGAACCGCGCGCGCGCTGGGATGCCGTCAAGCAAAGCGCGCGTTCCCCACGCCCGTGGGGATGAACCGATGATCGCCCCGATCGGCGCCCAGCTCGACCAGCGTTCCCCACGCCCGTGGGGATGAACCGGGTGTCAGGGTATTTGTCACACTGGACCACATCGCGTTCCCCACGCCCGTGGGGATGAACCGCCCACAATCAACCCCCGGAAAAAAGAAGGCCCGCGTTCCCCACGCCCGTGGGGATGAACCGGCGGCGGCTTCCGCCCGACTCAGCCAGCGCAAGCGTTCCCCACGCCCGTGGGGATGAACCGTCGATGATGAGCAAAGAGGGCAGGTGATATGGCGCGTTCCCCACGCCCGTGGGGATGAACCGAAATACACCGCCACCGAACGCGAGGACATCCAGCGTTCCCCACGCCCGTGGGGATGAACCGCACAACCGGGACGAGCGCCGCCGCGCCTTGAAGCGTTCCCCACGCCCGTGGGGATGAACCGAAACCAAAGGCGGCAGGACCGACGTAGAGGCTGCGTTCCCCACGCCCGTGGGGATGAACCAGACCGGGATACCGGTGGGGGCGCTGCGTAAGAGCGTTCCCCACGCCCGTGGGGATGAACCTGAAAGCCCTGTGGCGGCGGGGCGGCGCCTTCAGCGTTCCCCACGCCCGTGGGGATGAACCGCTGGCGGAGTGAGCCATGGGCATGCTGTCGTTGCGTTCCCCACGCCCGTGGGGATGAACCGCTCGACTTCGCGTTTGGGAAGGCGTTGCGGCGGCGTTCCCCACGCCCGTGGGGATGAACCGCCTGGACCGGCTGCGGCAGTTGATTGAAGCCAGCGTTCCCCACGCCCGTGGGGATGAACCGGCCCTTTCGAAGGGTACGACGCTGGCGGAATTCCGGAAGGATTTCGATGCGATCGTGGCCCGCCACGGCTGGACCGGCTGGACAGGGGAGGAATCCGAAGCCGGCAGGGCCTGGCGTACCCGGCTGATCTACGAAACCAACCTGCGCACCGCCTACCAGGCCGGCCGCTGGGCACAGGTGCAGGCGGGCAAGCGGTGGCGCCCATACCTTATATATAGGCATTCCGACCTGTCGATCCATCCGCGGGAGTTGCACAAGAGCTGGGACGGCCTGGTCGTTTCGGTCGACGACCCTTGGGTGAAGGCCCATTGGCCGCCCAACGGCTGGGGCTGCAAGTGCCGGATGTTCGCCCTGGCCGAGCGGGACCTCAAGCGAATGGGCAAGACCGGCCCGGATACGCCGCCGGACGATGGCTACTACGAATGGACCGACAAGGTGACCGGCGAGGTGCGCCGGACGCCGAACGGCATCGATGCCGGCTGGGACTACGCGCCGGGCGCCTCGCGCACGGATCTGATGCGCAAGGAGATCGGGCGGAAGGCGGCGAAGCTGCCGGCGGGGATCGGGCGCCAACTACAGGCTGCGCTTTCGCCGCGAGTCGCCCAGCCAGCGGGCGAGTTTGTCCCTTACGACGCAGACTATCCGTCTGTGCGCCCGGATATTTCGACGCCTTTGAAGGCGGCCGTCATCCGGTTCGAAGACTCTATCCGAGCCGATCTTGCAACAGAACACGCCGCGCTGCTGGATAGCCAGGGCACCATCCTCCTGCAGCGAAGCGGGCAATCGGATCGGGTGACTTTTACGCATGCCGAACTAATCGGCGCGGCAGGTGCGACGTTCAGCCACAATCATCCTGGCGGCGCATCGTTCAGCCTCGAAGACATCGCGCTGGCGGCGGCGTATGATTTTGCCGAAATCCGGGCCGTGACAGCGTTATTCAGGCACTCAATGACTGGACCATGGCCGGCTGAATCGGATTTGACGCGCGTCTACGCCGAAGAGTTTCCGAAGGCCGAAAGCGAAGTTCGGGATATGGTTAAAACGGGACAACTGCGCGCCATGTATTACGGTTTCGAGGTGCGGCACCGTCTTTGGGTGCGCGTCGCATCCCGTCTGGGCCTGGTTTACCGTAGGGAGAAATCATGAATAAGCCGTTCGATCAGCGTCAGCCAGATACCCTTGTCGTATTAGACGGCCCTGACGCTTTTGCCGATACTGAGCGCGCACAGCGGGAGTTCGATGCTTGGTATCAGGATGTCTGGCTAAACCTTCCCCCCGAAGAGCAAGATCGGCAGCGGGAAGAGGCTCGGGGCCGGATCGCGCGGAAGGGGTGAACGCATGGCCGGCGCATTCATCCGAGTCGACGACGAGAACGTCAGGAAGGCCCTGGCGGAACTGGCGCGCCTGATCGGCAATCCGGAAGCCGCGCTCCGCGACATCGGCGACTATCTGGAACGGTCCCACAAAGAGCGATTCGCCGCCGGCGAAGCGCCGGATGGCACGAAGTGGGCACCGCTGTCGGAGTCCTACAAGGCTACGAAGCCACAACACCAGGACAAGGTGCTGGTGCTCGAAGGGCATCTGCGCGATTTCCTGCGCTACCAGATCGAGGACGATGGTCTGCTGTTCGGCACCGACAGGGTCTACGGGGCCGTTCATCAGTTCGGGGCAACGATGGGCGAGTTCGGAAGGTATTACCAGCTGTCGCGCTTGAAGTACGACAAGAGCGACTTCAGGCGCCATGCAGGCTCAAAGAAAGGACATCCGATTCCATGGGGAGACATCCCTGCGAGGCCGTTTGTCGGCTTGTCCGACGCCGACCGGGAAGAGATTGCGGCTATTCTGGAGGAGCACATTCAGGCCGCGCTCGGCTGACTTTTCTTGTTGCGTCGTGTGAAATGGTTTTGCGTTTTAACATCCCGTTTCTGCCTTCTTTATCCCTGTTTTTCCCATTTATCTCACACATTCCCGTTCATTTATCTCACTCCCCAACACCACGCCCGTGGGGATGAACCGGTGATCTGGCCGACGACTGCGGGATTGCGGAGGCGTTCCCCATGCCCGTGGGGATGAACTGCCCGTCCTCGTGGGCTGTCCGGCGTCGGAATCGCGTTCCCCACGCCCGTGAGGATGAACCGACAGGCGTTTGGTTTCGCCGATCAACGGCTTCTTGCCCGCCAGCCGCGCCGCCCCGCGCTTGCTGAGTTTGCCCTTCTTGGTCAGATGCGCCGCGGCCAGCTTGTCATAGGTCGCCGGGCTGTTGGGCGCCCAACGGGTTCCATCCGGCGCCTTGCTACTGGCGAAACGGCGCTTGGTCGAGTCGATCAACACCTCGCCGATCTCCCGCAACACCGGCTTCAGGTTGCCGGCGCGGTCCTTGATCCGGCGCAGGGCGTCATTCATGGCCTGGTCGTCGACCTGAATGGTGATCATGTTCTATACTTTAGTCTCAAGAGGTAAAGACGTTTCGGACGTAAGCTGGGGGACGGCGCTGCCGGGCATCAGAGCATTACCTGCTCAGGTTCGTATAACGAACTTCATCAACACTATTGCGCGATTTTTCTTACCCGTTCTCGCCTCGAATACGGCAAGATAGGTTTCGTTGGCGATCTGCAGCTCCACCCTGATCCGCTTGCCTCCGACATTCGAATCTTCGCCTGGGCGGATACTCGTTCCCCACGCCCGTGGGGATGAACCGGAACGAGGGAAAAAGGGCGAACGACGAGACCCGGATTGCAATCGAGGCCGCCGCTGAGCTTCGTGGTAAGCTGGATTTATTGACGACACTACCCTCCTCCCCCGCCAAATCCCGAAAGTCACCGGAGAAACGTAATGAGCGGAAATCTGTATGAGACCGATCGTGCGGCTTGGTTGACGCAGCAAGCCGACTTCCTGCGAGCTGGTCAAATTGGACTGATCGACCAGGAACACTTGCTTGAGGAATTGGAATCAGAGATGGGAAATTACCGACACCAGATCAAGAACAGGCTGCGTGTACTATTGGCTCACCTTCTAAAATGGAAGTATCAGCCCAAACAGCGATCCTCAAGCTGGCGAGGAACGATCAGAAACCAACGTCAAAGCATCGAAAGCGTAATCGAGGATAATCCGAGCCTTCGACAAACCATATCGGACGCGATCCAAAAAACCTACGCACCCGCAGTACGGTTAGCCGCCGACGACACAGGGATCGAGGGCAACGATTTCCCAAAAACTTGTGAATGGTCGGAAAACGAAATCCTCGATGAAGATTTCTGGCCGGAGTGACTGGCCGGCCTACCCTGCTTGCCCGTTCCCAACGCCTGGGGGGATGAACCGAGGGAAAAACCGGAAGGAAGAGGGAACACGCCCTCTCGGGTATTTGATCGAGCCCGACGGCAACCGTCAGGCTTCCGCCAACGCCGGGTAATCGGTGTAGCCTTCCGCGCCTCCCCCGTAGAAGGTAGCCTCGTCCCATGTGTTCAGAGGAGCGCCCCGCCTGAAGCGCTCGGGCAGGTCGGGGTTGGCGATGAACAGCCGCCCGAAGGCGACGAGGTCGGCCCGGCCGGCCTCGATGCAGGCAACGGCCTTGGCCTGGTCGTAGCCGCCGCAGACGATCAGCGGCCCGCGGAAGGTCTTCCGGATCATCGCCATGATGGCCTCGCCTCGCGGGTCCGGCGTTGCGGCGGGTACGTTTCCGGCCATGGAAGGCTCCACCACGTGCAGGTAGGCGAGGCCGAAGTCGTTCAGGCGTTCGGCCAGGTAGCCGAACGTCGCTTCCG
The DNA here is from genome assembly GCA_040753975.1 of Pseudomonadota bacterium. Taxonomy (GTDB): domain Bacteria; phylum Pseudomonadota; class Gammaproteobacteria; order Methylococcales; family Methylococcaceae; genus Methylococcus. The sequence continues at coordinate 61,986 of JBFMDC010000040.1, read as the reverse complement.
GGTCGGCGTCCCCCATATCGTTGAAAGTGCCCAGCGGCGACAGCCGCACGCCCACCCGGTCCGAGCCCCAGACGCCGCACACCGATTCCAGAACCTCCATCAGGAGGCGCGCCCGGTTTTCCGGGGAACCGCCATAGGCGTCCTCGCGGCGGTTGGAACTGGAATTCAGGAATTGATCGAGCAGATAGCCGTTGGCGGCGTGGACTTCGACGCCGTCCATGCCGGCGGCCAGGCAAAAGCGGGCGCCGTCGCGGTACTGCCCGGCGATGCCGGGCATCTCGCCGAGTTCCAAGGCGCGCGGGGTGACGAAAGGTACCAGCTCGCCCTGGCCTTCGGCGTTGGCGATGAAGGCCAAGCCGGTCGGCGCGATGGCGGACGGCGCCACCGGCAGCGCGCCGCCCGGCTGCAGGGCCGGATGGGAGACACGGCCTACATGCCAGAGCTGCATGAACATCAGGCCGCCGGCGCCGTGGACGGCATCGGCGACCAACCGCCAGCCATCCACCTGTTCGGCGGAATGGATGCCCGGCGTCCAGGCATAACCCTGGCCCTGGCGGGAAACCTGGGTGGCTTCGGAAATTATCAGCCCGGCGCCGGCGCGTTGCCGGTAATATTCCGCGTTCAGCGCCGTGGGCACGTTGCCGGGCTGTCCGGCGCGCGAGCGGGTGAGCGGCGCCATCACCATGCGGTTTTTCAAGGTGTGCGGGCCGAGCCGGAACGGCTGGAACAAGGGATTCGTCATGACGGACAGCTCCTGGGGGGATCAACGGAGGGTGGCCGGTTTGGACAAGGTCGCCTTGGCGACCGCCGCTCTCAGCCGGTCTGCCAGGGGATTGGTCACAGTGTGGCGGATGAGGATGTCCACCGGGTCCACGATCCGGCCGTAAAAGGCGGAATTGAGGTCCTCCCGCGGGGTGATTACCGTCCCCTCCAGCGTCAACCCCCCGTAAATCCCCTTGGCCCGGCTGAACTGCAGGATGTCCACGGTCGCCACCTGGCTGCCGGTGCCGACGGGACCGGCGGCGATGCTGGCATCCGCCCCGAGCTGGAACTTGGAGCTGAGCAGTGCGTTCATGCCGCCCTCCGTCATCACCATCATGATGACGTCGGTCAGCTCGCCGCCGATCTGCAGGCCCGCGGTCACAGCCCCAGCCGTGTAGAACGCCGGGTATCCCCATTCTCCGCTCTGCTTGTCCTTGACCAGCACCACGGCGTTGCCGCCGGAACCGCCGAATATGAATCCCAGCTTGAGCACCTGCGGCGCGATCACCAGGGCCCTGGCGTCCCTCACGTTGTCGCGGAACCAGCCCATGTTGGGATCGGCCACGAATTCGTTGAAGGTGATGGTGGCGTCGCGCAGGAGGTCGTTCGCCTTGTCGCGGTCGTCAGCCCCGGCAATGCCGGAAGCGAGCAACGTCGCCAGAAGGACGAGTCTGTTCAAGAGATACTGCGGAGAAAAACTGGCCATGGCGGAATAGGTCCCTGGAAAGGTATGCGGCAAAAAGTTTACGCTTGTTCCAGGCAAGACGTATGCCCGTAAACGGCTCCGGTTGACCCCATGCGGGGTAGCCCATAAGCTTCGGCAGCCCCGGCACGGACGAGGCCGCAAATATTGGAAACCCCGACTCGCGCGATGAAGACGCTGCTCGCCACGAACGCAGAAATCTTGGTCACCATGGACGCCGGCCGACGCGAGCTAAAGAAAGCAGGCATTTACGCGGAGGATGGCATCATCAAGAAAGTCGGCCCGGCGAGTGAACTGCCGCGAACGGCCGACACGGTCATCGACCTGTCCGGCCAGCTGGTGCTGCCGGGCTTCGTCAATTGCCACCATCATCTCAACCAGACTCTGACCCGCGCCCTCCCCGCCGCCCAGAACAACAATCTGTTCCCCTGGCTCAAGGCGCAGTACCGGATCTGGGCCCGCATCACCCCGGAAGCTTCGCGGCTGAGCACGCTGGTCGGCCTCGCCGAACTGGCCCTGAGCGGCTGCACCACGGTGTTCGACCATACCTATCTTTTCAAGAGCGGCAACAGCGCGGATTGCCTGATAGAAGCAGCGAAGGAAATCGGCGTCCGTTTCCACTGTAGCCGAGGCGCCATGTCGCTGGGGGAATCCAGAGGCGGCCTTCCGCCGGACGATTGCGTGGAAGACGAGGCGTTCATCCTCAAGGATACCCAGCGGGTCATCGAGACCTATCATGACGCCTCCTTCGGCGCCATGACCCGCATCGTGGTCGCCCCCTGCGCGCCGTTCACCGTGACGCCGGAGCTGCTCAAGGAATCCGCCGCCCTGGCGCGGCACTACAAGGTCGGGCTGCACACCCATCTGTGCGAGACCCTGGACGAGGAACGCTACACCCTGGGTCGGTTCGGCATGCGCCCGGTCGAATGGATGGAGACCGTGGACTGGCTGGGGGAGGACGTCTGGTTCGCCCATGCGGTCCACGTCGACGACGACGAAATCCGCCAGTTCGCCCGCCGCGGTTGCGGCGCCGCGCATTGTCCTTCTTCCAACATGCGGCTGGGATCGGGCATCGCCCCGGTCAAGAAGTACATGGAAGCCGGCGTGAAAGTCGGGCTGGGCGTGGACGGCTCGGCCAGCAACGACAGCTCGAACATGCTGCAGGAAGTCCGCTCCGCCTTTCTGCTGGCCCGGCTGCGGATGGGCCTGCGGCCGCCCGAAGGCCCGGCGAAGTACATGCACCTCTCGCAATCGCATCCGAAGCGCTCGAACGAGTGGATGACGGCGCGGGAAGCGCTGGAGCTGGCGACGCTGGGCGGCGCCAGGGTGTTGGGGCGCGGCGACATCGGGGCGATCGCCGAAGGCATGTGCGCGGACTTCTTCAGCCTGGACCTGCATACCGTGGATTTCGCCGGAGCATTGCACGACCCGGTCGCCGCGGTGGTGTTCTGCGCCCCGCAGAAGGCCCGCTACACGGTCGTCAACGGCCGGGTAGTGGTCGATCAGGGCCGAATCGCCACGGTAGACATGATGCCGGTGGTGGAGCAGCACAACCGGTGGAGCCTCGGCATCGCCAACGAGGTGTGATGCGCCATGACCGCCAATCGCCATCTGCGCTGGACCGGCGCCGAAAAATTCTTCATCTTGAGCGTGGTATCTCCCCGAATCGTACTACGCGGAGACTTAAATACCTTCAAGTTTGCCAAATACGATCAGCGCGATCGTAACCGTTCAGTCCCCTGGGAGCGCGGGCGTCCCGCCCGCTGAAAAAGCGGCCTGGATGGCCGCGTTCCCAGCAAAAATGTGGGGGTATGAACGGTTACGCGCGATCTGCAGGCCGCTGAACTTTTTGTCTGAACCTAAATATTTTTCCGGCATACTAATCCTTCCGGGTACGAAAAAGGCTGTTCGGACTTTATCGGTGTATCCGGGAACTTACTGTTTGATCGAACACAGCAAGATAAAGGGAGATGTAGATGAAAAAGTTTGAGCTTGAAGATAAGGAGCGGCTTGCCGAAAACTCAGGCCACCAAGGGTTTACCCGGCGGGAATTCTTGACCACCGGTTCTGCCGTCGCGGCCGGACTAGCCCTCAGCGTCGATGGCAACAGCGCCCTGGCGGCACAAAAATCCAAAAAAAACGCCGGTTCGGACCGTAAAGCCCCGAAAACGATGCTTGTAAAAAACGCGACCGTGATGGTCACGATGGATGGCAATCGCCGGGAGATTGCGGACGGTGGCCTGTATATCGAGGATGGCATCATCAAACAGGTCGGCCCGACCAGCAGTCTGCCCAAAACCGCCGAGGAAGTTCTTGACCTCAAAGGTCATATCCTTCTCCCTGGTCTGGTCAATACCCATCATCACTTGTATCAGCACCTGACCCGGGTAGTGCCTGCCGCACAGGATGGCAATGTCTGGAACTGGCTCAAGGTACTCTATCCCATGTGGGCGCGGATGCAGCCCGATGACGTCAAACTGGCCATTCAGGTGGGTCTGGCCGAGCTGGCCCTGGCCGGCTGCACGACAGCGTTCGATCATCAATATGTTTTCCCGAATGGCTGTAAGATCGACGACGCGATCCACACCGCCGCCGAGTTCGGGATGCGCTTCCACGCGTCGCGCGGCAGCATGTCGCTCGGGGCGTCCAAGGGTGGCTTGCCGCCGGATAGCTGCGTGGAAGAAGAAAGCGCGATTCTGAAAGACTCACAGCGGGTTATCGAAACCTACCACGACGACAAGCATGGGGCGATGACCCGTATCGTGCTGGCGCCCTGCTCACCCTTCTCGGTGACCGACGATCTCATGGTCGAATCCGCCAAGATGGCGCGGAAATACAAGGTGAATCTGCATACCCATCTCGCCGAATCACCCAACGAGGAGCGTTTCACGCTGGACAAATACGGTGTGCGCCCCGCGGGCCTGATGGAAAAATTCGGTTGGGTAGGCAAAGACGTCTGGTTTGCGCACTCGGTACACATCAACGACGCCGAAATTTCGATGTTTGCCAAGACGGGTTGCGGCGTGGCCCATTGCCCCTGTTCGAACATGCGACTCGCCTCGGGCATCGCCCCGGTGTGGAAATACCGTCAAGCGGGTGTCAACGTAGGTCTCGGCGTCGACGGTTCGTCCAGCAACGACGGATCGCATTTGCTGGCCGAGGCTCGTCAGGCGATGTTGCTGGCGCGGCTCAACTTGGCGAACACGCCCGGCGGCCCCCCGACCGACAAGAAACAATGGCTGAGCGCGAGGGACGCGCTGGAGATCGCAACCCTGGGCGGCGCGGCCGTATTGGGCCGAAACGATATCGGCTCCCTCGAACCGGGCAAATGCGCCGACTTCTTCGCCGTCAACCTCAACCGGGTGGATTTCGCCGGAGGCAGCATGATCGATCCCGTGGCTTCGATCGTCTTCTGCGCACCGGTGACCGCCGACTACACGGTGATCAACGGCCGTTACATCGTCAAACAAGGCCATGTAACGACTTTGGACCTGCCCAATGTGATCGCTCAGTGCAACAAAGCGGCGCGGCGAGTCGTGTCGGGCTGAGCAGCGAACCCGCGCAATGAGCAAGATTCAGCTCATTGCGCGGAATTCCGGGGTCATCGGCATAAGGTTTCCGCAGCGGAACCCCTCGCCGAATTACTATGGCATCGATTATGGACGGTCAAAATAACAATAAGCCACAGCATCCATGGTCAGTAATAGCAGTTTTGCTGGCCCTTGGGCTGCCCAACGTGCAGGTGAATGCCGGGCAGCAATCTCAGGCGCCGAAGGCAACCAACTCTCAGCCGGACGACAAGCCCACCGTTAATCCTGCTTCCGAGGAAATATCAAAGCACCGGGAAAAAGCGGCGGCCGCCTCAAATAAACCGGCAACCCATCTCAACGAAGGCGGCTATAGCAGCAAGCAGGTGGGTATCGCGGGCAACCCGGGCGCCGTCAACGTATTGACCGGCACCGGATGGCTGGGCCGGACGCTGGGTCTGACGGAAGATACGGGCGTGCGTTTGGGGGGACTGTGGATCGGCAACGCCGATATCCAGATGTCGGGCCGGCTGCCAGGCAGCGCATCGTTCAACAGCATGGGCATCGTCGATCTGCAACTGGACCTGGCCCGCTTGGGCGGCATTCCCGGCGCTTCATTCGCCGCGACCTTCCTGCAATTCGATGGTCAGGACAGCAATGGCCGGGCCGGCGTTCTGACCGGCTACAATGGTTTAACCGAAATGGAACCGCTGAATCGAAGCGAGCTTTATCAGTTTTGGTGGCGTCAATCTTTGCTGGATGACAAGCTCATCGTGCGCGCAGGCAAAAGCATCCCGACTTTCGATTTCAATAACATCAGCCGCCGCTTGCCGGTACCCGACGAAAAGCCCTATGTCGCCGCCGTGACCGGGCTTTTATTCACTCCCATTTATGTGAATCCGTCCATCCTCGGCGTCATGCCAGGGTACTACAACTCGGCCTGGGGCCTAACCGTCACGGCGGCGCCCACCAAGGCCCTCTATGCCTCTTATGGCATCTACGATGGATCCTTGGCCAGGGGCCGGCAGACGGGAACGCATGCCTGGCCAACCTTTAACAGCTATTATTTCAATATCGGCGAAGCCGGTTTTTCATGGATTGGAGACTACCCTGGAAAGGTTGCAGTGGGCGGCTGGGGTCAGAGCGGAACCTTAGGCACGGGCGACGACCTGGAAAGTGGCGCCCAAGGCATTTACGCAACGGCATCCAATCGCTTGTGGAACCTTAACCTAAGTCATGGCAAGGGGGTGGTTTTAGGATATCTTCAATACGGCATCAACAATTCGCATACGATGATGGTCAACGAGTTCGTAGGCGCCGGCTTGTCCGGTTTCGGCCTGATTCCTGGCCGCGACAAAGATTCACTAGGCATGGGTATCGGCGTTTCCTGGCTGAATAACCCGCCCCGGTCGCAATCAACGGAAATACTGACCCAGTTCTATTACCAAGCCCACGTCATCGGCGGCGTTTTTTTCCAACCCACGTTTTCCTATGTGCCCAACCCAGGGATTCCCAATGGTCCATACGGAAGCTACCCATCCGCCACCTCGATGATATTCCAGTTAGTGACCCTTTTTTGAAGAAAACCAGCCCCTCTGGCCAGACCCCGCCGCTGCCGGCATAATCTTGCGTCGGAATTCGCCATCGGAGGTAACGAGCATGCTACCGAAAGCCGCTTATCTGCTTCCCGTCATCGCCCTGCTGCTGACGGCCTGCGCCGGCTCGAACAAGCAGGCCGGCAAGCCGAGCCTTGTGGCCGCAAAGCCCGAACGCGCCTATCTTCCGAAACCCGCATTCCGCCGGCCCGCCTATACGCCGCCTCTCTTCGGCGGCGCCGACCAGCGCACGGTGGCGGACGTGCTGCACGATTTCGGCCCTTATTCGGTCCGGAAACTGAAACCGTATTTCGAACGGGCCGGCGTGGCCTACCCGCCGCGCGAAGTAGTGCTGGTCGGCCTGAAGCAGGAGAAGAAGCTCGAACTGTGGGCGCGTGACGACAACCAATACCGGTTGATCCGCCACTACGACATCCGGGCCGCGAGCGGCTCGGCGGGACCTAAGCTGCGCCAGGGCGACAAGCAGGTGCCGGAGGGCGTCTACCGGATCGTGGGGCTGAATCCGAACAGCAACTACCACCTGTCGATGAAGCTCGACTACCCGAACGACTTCGACCTGTATTACGCCCAGCTCGAAGGCCGCACCAATCCGGGATCGGACATCTTCATCCACGGGCGGGCGGTGTCGGCGGGATGCCTGGCCATGGGCGACGAGGCCATCGAGGAGCTGTTCGTGCTGGCGGCGCACGTCGGCAAGGAAAATATGAAGGTGGTGATCGCGCCGCACGACCCCCGGGCCTGGCCGCTGGATCAGACCGCCGCCGGGCAGCCGGAGTGGACGCGGGAGCTCTATGCGACGATCGCCGACGAGATCCTGTCGCTGTCGCGGCCGCTCAAGGTCTCGAACAGCCGTCCCTATTCGCCGCCGTACCGGCGGTAGTTCAGCCCGCCAGCCACGCCACCACGGCGTAGCGCATGGCCTTGCCGATGGCGATGTAGACCACGGACAGCACCAGCGGCAGCCGCAGCCAGCCGGCGGCGAAGCAGAAGCCGTCGCCCAGCACCGGTATCCAGGAAATCAGCAGCAGGCCGCTGCCCCAGCGCTTGAGCGATGCCACCGCGCGGCGCTGGCGCGGGTTCTCGATCGCATCGACCTCCAGCGGACGGCGGCGCGCCCACAGCCAGCCCATCCCCCAGGTCGTCATCGCTCCCAGCGTATTGCCCACGCTGGCCACCGCCACGAGCTCGGTCGGCAGCGCATAGCCCGTGTACACCAGATAGGCCAGCACCGCCTCCGATCCCCCCGGCGCCAGAGTGGCCGAAACGAAGGCGCTGGCGAACAAGCCCCAGAGACCCGCCGATGCGTCCATCGCGGTTACGGCGTCCGGCCGGCCAGATGGCGCCCGGCGCGTTCGAGATCGGCGGCGGTGTCTACGCCCGGCGCGGGCGCGCCCTCCACCGGGACCACCAGAATGCGGTCGCCGTGCCAGAGGATGCGCAGCTGCTCCAGGCGCTCGATGCGCTCCAGCGGCGACGGCGCCAGGTCCACGTAGCGGCGTAGATAAGCCGCGGTGTAGGCGTAGACCCCGATATGACGGCGGTAGGGCATGCCCTGCCCCGGCATCGGCGACGCGGCGCCTTCGGCGAAGGAATCGCGGTCCCAGGGCACCGCAGCCCGGCTGAAATACAACGCCCGGCTCTCCCCGTCGGTCACCACCTTGACCACGTTGGGATCGAAAATTTCTTCGGGCCGGCGGATCGGCGCCGCCAGGGTCGCCACCGGGCAGTCCTCGCGCCGCCCCAGCGCCTCCGCCAGGGCGCGCAGCAGGGCGGCGTCCATGAAGGGCTCGTCGCCCTGCAGATTCACCACGATGGTGTCGTCGTCCCAGGCCCGGCGCTCGGCCACTTCGGCCAGCCGTTCGGTGCCGCTGGCGTGTTCGGGGCGGGTCAGCATCGCGGTGACCGGCAGGGCATCCACCGCTTCGGCGATGCGCGCGTCGTCGGTCGCCACCACGACCTCTGCCGCGCCGGCTTCGAGCGCCCGCTCGCAGACGTGCGCGATCATCGGCTTGCCGCCGATTTCGAGCAGCGGCTTGCCGGGCAGCCGGGTCGAACCGTAGCGCGCCGGGATGACGATGGTGAAATCCGCCGCCATCAGGCCGCCGGCGCCGTCCGCCGCTTGTGGAGGGCGTCGTATTCGTCGAGGCTGAGCTTCCTTGCCTCGCTCTCCAGCATCACCGGAATGTCGTCGCGGATCGGGTAGGCCAGCCTGTCCGCCAGGCAGACCAGCTCCTGCCGCTCGCGCAGGTAGATCAGCTCGCCCTTGCACACCGGGCAGACCAGGATATCAAGCAGTTGTTTGTCCATGTCGAATCCTCTCAAGGATGGTCAGTAATCGGGGCGCGAAGGCCGGGTCGAGCCGGGCGGAGACGGGAATGTACCAGATTCGGGGATCGTCCAGCCTACGGCACTTCACGGCGTCCTTCTCGGTCATCAGGACCGGCATGTCTTCCGGAATAGACCGGAAATCGTCCATGGAATAGGCATGATGGTCCGGCCATGCCAAGGGCTCGAAGTTCAGCCCCGCGGCGGCCAGGTGCGAAAAAAACCGCTGCGGATTGCCTATGCCTGCCATGGCGACGGTCTTGCGTCCCGCGAAGGCGGCCAAGGGACGCCGCTCGCCATCGGCGAGCCGCACCGCCGCCTCGCCCTCCAGCGTCATGGATAATTCGCCGGGCTCCGGCTCGCCGCCGTTGCAGATCACGAAATCCACGCTGGCCAGCCGCTCGACCGGCTCCCGCAACGGCCCCGCCGGCAGCAGCCTGCCGTTGCCGAACCGGCGCATGCCGTCGACCACGGCGATCTCGATGTCCCGCGGCAGGGCGTAATGCTGGAGGCCGTCGTCGGAAACGACGACGTCCGCGCCGGCTTCGATTGCGGCGCGGGCGGCTTCCAGGCGTTTCGGCGAAACGAAGACCGGCCCACCGGCGCGCTGCCGGATCAACAAGGGCTCGTCGCCGACCTCGGCAGGGTCGCTGTCGCAGGCCACTTCACGCGGCATCCGGGCGGAACCGCCGTAGCCGCGGCTGATCACGCCGGGCGACCATCCGTGCTCCCGCAGCAGCTCCGCCAAGGCGATCACCAGCGGCGTCTTGCCAGTGCCGCCCACGCTGAGATTGCCGACGACGATGACGGGGGCGCCAAGAGCAGCTTGCCCGTGCGAACGGTAATACCCGCGGCGGAACGCGACGGCGGTGCCGAACCCTCGGCTCAGCGCGCGCAAGCCCCACGGCGGCTGCGCCTCGGCATACCACTGCCGCTGCAGCCAGGCGGCGATCGCCCGCTTGGACCGGCTCAAGGCTTGCTCTCGGGCACGGCCTCGGCGGCGAAGCCGATATGGCCGAAGCCCAGTTGGCCGGCGGCGTCCAGGACCGTGATGATGTGCTGGTGCTGCGTCGTCCTGTCGGCGCGGACGATCACCAGCGGGTCTTGTTGTCCGCCGGCCGCCGCCTTCATCGCCTCCTTCAAGGTTTCGACATTGCTATCGGGCGGCAGGGGCACGCCGTTCACCGAAAACCGCCCCTCGGCGCCGACGGCGACGTCCACTCCCTTGGGAGCTTCTTCGGGAATCGAGGTTTGCGCCTTCGGCAACTGAAGTTCGAGCCCGGTTTCCCGGCTGAAGGTGGTGGTCATCACCAGGAAGATCATCAGCACGATCAGCACGTCGATCATCGGAATCAGGTTCAATTCCGGCTCGTCCCGGTTCTGCGGGCGGAAATTCATGGCGGACTCACTCTTCGCGCTCGCCGTGCAGGACCGCGATCAGGCGGACGGCTTCCTCTTCCAGGCGCATCGACAGCTCGTTCACCCTGCCCTGGAAATAGCGGTAGAACATCAGGCTGGGAATGGCCACGGCCAGCCCCGCGGCGGTGGTGATGAGGATTTCGGACAGGCCGCCCGCCAGCACGGCGGGGTTTCCGGCACCGTGCGCCTCTGCAAAGCCGGCGAACACCTTCATCATCCCCAGCACGCTGCCGAGGAGGCCGAGATAAGGGGAAATCGAGGCGATGGTGCCCAAGGTGTTGAGGTAGCGCTCCATGGCGTGGACGACCTGGCGGCCGGCCTGCTCGATGCAGCTTTGCATGACCTCGCGCCCGTGCTTGTGGTTGGCCAGCCCCGCCGCCAGGACGGAACCCAGCGGCGAATTCAGCGCGATCTGGCGGATGCCGCCGGCATCGAGCTGATTGTTCCGCCACAGCGTCCAGACCGTCGAAGCCAGTTCGGCCGGCAGGATGCGGTTGGTGCGCAGAGCCCACAGGCGCTCGAGGATGATGGCGAGAGCGACGACGGAGCAGATCAGAATCGGCCAGATCAGCAGCCCGCCGCCCTTGATGATATCCAGCACCCAGCATTCCTCCGATATGTCCGCCAGTTACGATACCGGAGGATTTTACCGCAAGAAGGCGAAGCGGGCCGAACCCGGCGCCCTATGAGAGCCCACCCCCAAAAATTCCGCTGCGCTCCATTTTTGACCCCTCAAGGGGCAAGAAACACTTGGGGCGGCCCGGCGTGTTTCTTGAGAGGAATCAGTGCAGGGTGGCCTTGTGTTTGAGCTGGGACCGCAGGTTGGCCAGATGGTAGCCCCAGTTGACCTCGAAGCCGGAGAGCCATTCGCCGACCGCGGCGCCGGCCTCGCCCGGCCCTTTGTTCCAGAGGGCCAAGCCCCGCTTCAATGCGAAATAGATTTCGGTGATGTTGTCCGACAGGCTGCCCGTCATCACGCCGTCGCCGACTTCAAGATCGGCATCGGTCCAGTAGTCGTCCATGGCGCCGAGGAACGTCTTGAGTTCCACGTACATGTGATGCCGCTGCTCTATGTCCGCCAGCATGGAGTACTCGCCGATGCCCGCCCTGCCCGTCAATCCCTTCACTGCCGTTTCCAGCGGGACCAGCTCGCGGGCGATGAGCGCAAGCCAGTCCAGCGGCTCGTAACGGGCGAACTCCTCCACCAGCCGGCAGAACTTTTCGGCAATTTTCGCGAACTGGGCCGAAGCGGAAGTCGAAGAAACCACGCTGCTGGTTGCACTCCATTTCATTCAAACTGTCACTCCCGTGTCAAAGAGCCAATCGATCGCCATGCCTTCCGAATCGCTATCGGATACGCCTTTTAACGGTTAAGAGTAGACAGCAATTCCGGGAAAGGTAGACCATGGCTGCGTAAACCGGACATTCCGGCACACGTCGCCACCCCCCGACGGATAGACCTGAACCCCTGTCGCGCCGGAGCGACATTTCATCCCATTCGGACCCTGATGACAACTCGCGAACCCCTGCCACCCATCGTCCTCAGCCTGTCGGGGCATGACCCTACGGGGGGCGCCGGCATCCAGGCCGACATCGAGGCGATCGGCGCCACCGGTTGCCGGGCTAGCACGGTGATCACCGCGCTGACGGTGCAGGACACTTCCAACGTATACGCCGTGCAGCCCCAGTCCCCCGCTGCCTTCCTGGCGCAAGGGCGGGCCCTGATCCGCGACCTGCCGGTCGCCGCGGTGAAAATCGGCCTGCTCGGCAGCGCGGGAATCGCCCGCGGCGTGGCAGCCCTGCTGGATGAACTCGGCCGGAGGGTTCCGGTGGTGCTCGATCCCGTCCTCGCCGCCGGCGGAGGCACCGATCTGGCATCGGAAGAACTGATCGAAGCCGTCCGCACCGAACTCCTGCCGCGCGCAGTCCTCGTGACGCCCAACGTGCCGGAAGCCGCTCGCCTCGGCGGCGGCGCGACCGAGACGGAACACGTAGAACGCCTCCGCCGCCTGGGCTGCCCGAACGTCCTCGTCACCGGGACGCATGCCCCCACGGATGACGTCTTGAACCGCCTCTATTCACCCCAAGGAAGGCGGGACTACCGCTGGCCCAGGCTGCCGCACAGCTATCACGGCTCCGGCTGCACCCTCGCCGCCTGCGTGGCCGGGCACCTCGCCCTGGGATACGCGATGGAATCCGCCGTCGAGCGGGCCCAGCGGCTCACCTGGCAGAGCCTTCGGGCAGGCTGGAATCCCGGCGGCGGACAGCATCTGCCCGACCGCAGTCCGTTTAGGCGGTGTTAACGGGTAAGTAAGTGCGATATTCGCACCTGATTGTTCCCCGGAACCTACAGGGACGACGTAGGGCGGAACCGGCTCTTTCGGGTTCCGCCATCCCGAAACAGCACGCATGCCAGCCGGGCCCACAAATCGCGTGGCTTGGGGATTGGTTGGCGGATCGCCTTCGGCATCCGCCCTACGATCCCGATAGGTTCCTGGGCAGGGTGAGGGTGACCAACCAATGACATTCGACTGGCAACACGCCGCATGACGGCTAGGCCACCGGCTCCATGTATTCGATGCCGAGCTGAAGGCTGGAAACACCCCTGAACTCGTTGACGTCCAGTCGGTAGGCCGCGCGCAGCCGCCGGCAGCCCAGCCATTCCGGCGGGTCAGCGACTCGATACGCGATCCCCTCCACTGATCGCGGCGCAGCCGCGCCCGGCACCCCCGGATCAAGCCCCGCCCCCGGATCGGGTCCGGGGCGGGGCTTGAGCGTCAGCCGGAGATGCTTCTCGCCGACGATCCGCAGACCTAACACATCGAACTCCCCGTCGAACAGCGGTTCCGGGAACCCCTGGCCCCAGGGGCCGGCGTCGCGAAGACAGCGCGCCGTATCGAGGTGAAAATGCTCCAGCGGCAGCTCCCCATCCGTCACCACCGTAGCTCGAAGGTCCACCCCTTCGAGCAAGGCCGCAACGATCGCCTCGAACGCCTCCGCGAACGCCGCTAGCTTAGCTCTCTCCAGGATGAGGCCGGCCGCCATGGCGTGCCCGCCGAAACGGACGATCAGGCCGGGATGGCGGGCCGAGACCGCGCACAGGACGTCGCGCACGTGCACCCCGGCGATCGACCGCGCCGAACCCTTGAGCAGGCCGTCCTCACCCCGCGCGAACGCGATCACGGGCCGATGCAGCCGGTCCTTGATCCGCGAAGCCAGAATGCCGATCACCCCCTGATGCCAAGCGGGATCGAACATGATCGCGGCAGAGCTGATCGCGGCAGAGCCGCTCCTACGCTCGGATTGCTGTGGGAGCGGCTCTGCCGCGATCTGGAGCATGGCTAAAGCCTCGGCCTGCATCTGGGTTTCGATCGTCTTCCTCTCACGGTTCATCTCGTCCAGCAGCTCCGCAAGCTCCAATGCGGCTGCCATGTCGTCCGTCAGCAGGCAGGCGATACCTAAGCTCATGTCGTCCAGCCTGCCGGCCGCGTTCAGCCGCGGCCCCAGCGTGAATCCCAGCATGTCCGCTGTAGGAGCGGCTCCGCCGCGATTCCTATCGGCCACCTCCAGCAGCGCCCGGATGCCGGGGCAGGCGCGGCCTGCGCGAATGCGTTGCAGCCCCTGATGCACCAGGATGCGGTTGATCCGGTCCAGGGGAACCACGTCCGCTACCGTCCCCAAGGCCACCAGATCCAGCAATTCCGCCAGGTTCGGCGCCTGCCGTGAGCGAAGCCGAACGGGCTGTCGTGCGCCATCGAACCAGCCGCTCTCCCGCAGACGGCAGCGCAGTCCCAGCAGCACGTAGAAAACGACGCCGACGCCGGCCAGCGCCTTCCCGGGAAACTCGTCGCCGGGCAGATGGGGGTTGACGATCGCATCCGCCGCCGGGAGCGACTCCCCCGGCAAGTGGTGATCGGTCACCAGCACCTTCATGCCCTTCGCCTTGGCGAGAGCCACGCCGGCATGGCAAGCGATTCCCGTATCCACGGTGAGAAGCACATCTGTGGGAGTGGCTCTGCCACATATCAGTTCGACCAGCTCCGGCGTGAGACCGTAACCTTGAGTTGCGCGGTTGGGCACGATAAAGGACAGCCGTTCGGCGCCCAGCGCCCGCAAGCCCCGCATCGCCACCGCGCAACTCGTCGCGCCATCCGCGTCGAAATCGGCCACGACCATGATCGACTTCTGCCCGCGGATCGCCGCCTCGAGCTCCACGGTCATGGCGTCCATGCCTTTCAGCAAGGAGGGCGGCGGGAGTTCGTTCAGCGAGCGCCCCAAGTCCTCTGGCGTGAAAACCGAACGGCTTTCGTAGAGGCGGGCGAGCAGTGGCGAAGGGTCCGGCGGCTTAGCCTGTTGGAGCGGCTCCGCGTGTATCGCGGCGGAGCCGCTCCCACTGCCGGCACCGGCAGGTCGCGAACGGCGAACGATTTCTTTTTGTATTGGATGGTGAAGCTTCATAATTAAAGAGCCGCTAATAGCATAATACCCAGACCCCAACCGAATAGAACAGAATTAACCCAATTTAAATAGATCCAATCGCAAATTTCAACATCTTATCAACAAACTCCTGGTGTCCAGCAAATTTCCTTGTCACCGAATCACGAAAATACGAAAGGAACGAATCACTGTGGTCATATTTGGACTCTACGGAACACGCCCTTAATGCTGCCGAAGCCCATTCGGTACTAGGGGTCAGGTGGAGAAATTTCTCCATGTCAACCAATACATTCCAACCAAGATCAAACTCAAAATAATAAAAAAAACGATCCGGCGCAGCGGATTTAAGCTCCTTGAACCAGAGAATTTCATCAAGGACCAACTCTAGCACATCTTCTTCGGACGGTTGATGGAGCTGTCGACCAAACAAACCCACGTGCCCAGTCAAAAGATTTGATCTGGCACAATCCATGGGATTTCTTATAGGCATCAGAAACCTTATTCTCGGTTCGTTCTCAAGCAGCGTAAGAATTTCGATACCACTCGACCTGATGTGATTAGATATCTGTAAGGATTCCTTCCAGAATAAGCACTCGATCCTTTCTTTCACCAGACCAAGAGCGGCCTCCCTGAAAAGAGAGGATGTATTGTATTTTTCATCAAACGCATGCGAATGAACTATTGACCCACCATACTGCCCCCGCCTTCCTCCTTTCGATATATAGATGGCGTAACGCAAGAAATTCTTAAA
This sequence comes from Pseudomonadota bacterium, assembly GCA_040753975.1. Taxonomy (GTDB): domain Bacteria; phylum Pseudomonadota; class Gammaproteobacteria; order Methylococcales; family Methylococcaceae; genus Methylococcus. Next base: position 46,446 of record JBFMDC010000040.1, on the reverse strand, counting down.
TACGGCCTTATCATATCGCGCGACCCAGTCCAGCCTGTTATCACCAAATATTCTCTGGCCGCCATGGTTTAGCACTTGACATGTAGGGTGGAGAAATAAAACGGACGCGGTCAACGTCGTCAGATTACGATAAGGCCCCAATGCCATACATACCGTTCGCACCGAATCCGTATTGATCGCTCTCGATCGCATCAAATCCCATTCCTTACGAAACAACTCTGCTGACAACTTAAAGTCCATCACCATAACAAAAAACACCAAAGTTAGTATATGAAGCAGGAATGCCATTATCACTGCATTCAGGACACCACGCTAATACGCCACACTTCGCAAAACGTTACAGCCTCCCAAAATGCCGTTAAGTCAAACTCGATCTGTCGCTGGCTGAGCGGAGTCGAAGCCAGCGACAGATCGCTTCGACTCCGCTCAGCGAACGGCATAACTTAACGGCATTGCCCCCCCCAATGGATGGGAGCAACCTCCGTTATCAAAGCGCAGCCCTTCCCATGCAACGGATCCAGTCTCTCCTCGGACCGAAAAGATGCCGAACCGATCGAGCCATCATTAAAGCAGCTCGTCGCACCCCGAAAGCGAAATGATCGACCGAACCGACACGCCACTATGCAAGCGCACCGCCCTCGGCACTCCTTCCAATGAGCCAGGCGACGCGGGCGCGGTCTCAACTCTTTGTCAATAAACAGCGTTCGCGTATACCGTAATCAGCCAACTCTTGGACGCCCCCAGGCGTTTCCTGGTAAAATTTTTTTGAAAGAGACTGCGATGCCACATCAAGAACGCCAGGACGTGGCGATGAAGCACGACAAGTATCGTCGGCACGTCCCGCACGTTATACACCAGCCCCTTGCCGTTGATTACACCTTCATTATTTTTTGTACAGACTTTTTGAGCAACTCGAGGAAGAGTGACGATCACTAAAATACGACCATTGAAAACACCAAGCTTAAACTCAAGCCAAAACCTCACTATCACCACAAATCTAATATCTGTGTCTAGCCATCCAGAAATCATCATAGAAGCAGGAAAAAGCGAACGTCATTACTGGCGAGATGTCTGGCGTTACCGTGAGCTGTTTTACTTTCTGGCTTGGCGCGACATCCTGGTCAGATACAAACAGACGGCGATCGGTTTGGCTTGGGCGCTCGTCCGGCCACTGTTCACAATCATTGTATTCACCCTGATTTTCGGGCGGTTGGCACGACTTCCTTCAGAGGGAGCGCCCTATGCGGCACTGGTATTGGTCGGCATGATTCCCTGGCAGTTTTTCGCAAGCGCTGTCAACGAAGCGAGCCTCAGTCTCGCCAACAAGGAAAACATCATCACGAAGGTCTATTTTCCGCGCATCATCATCCCTATCAGCAGCATCATCGTCAATCTGGCTGAACTGGCCATAGGACTCGCGATGCTGGCGACATTGCTCGCCTGGCAACGCGTCCCAGTGACGCTCAACCTCCTTTTTCTCCCCCTCATCCTGCTGCTGACGCTGTTGCTGACTTTCGGTTGCGCCGTCTGGGTTGCCGCGTTGAGTGCGCGATTCCGGGACTTCCGTCAAATGGTACCATTCCTCCTGCAGATGGGCCTCTACATCTCGCCCATCGCATACAGCGCCGCCATCGTTCCCGAAGCTTGGCGCTCCTGGTACGCGCTCAACCCCTTCACCGGCATCATCGAAGGGCTGCGCTGGTCCGTCTTTGCCAATACCCTTACACCGCCGATTCAGGGGCTCGCGATCTCCTTAGGATTCGCTGCCGTAACGGCTGTCAGTGGAATCGCCTATTTCCGCAGTATCGAAAAACGCTTCGCCGAACTTCTCTGAACCCATGTCCTATGCAATCCTCGCCGAATCGGTCGGCAAGTCCTTTACCCTCCACCATTTGAGCAACCGCCCCGCCGACAGTTTGCGTGAGACGCTTGCCGGTTCATTATCTGTCCTCGGCCGCCGGATCCGCCGCTCCTGGCGACCTAAAACCGACAACACCGAAGAATTCTGGGCTTTGAAAGACGTGTCATTTCAAATCCATCCGGGCGAAAGGATCGGGCTCTTAGGCCGGAACGGCGCAGGCAAATCGACCCTCCTCAAAATCCTTTCTCGCACACTGGAACCTTCCACCGGAAGGATCAGAATCCGCGGACGCATCGCCAGCCTGCTCGAAGTCGGCACAGGCTTTCACCCCGAATTGACAGGCCGCGAGAACATTTACTTCAACGGCGCAATGCTCGGCATGTCGAAATCGGAAATCGACAGCCGATTTGACGAAATCGTCGACTTTGCCGAAGTAGAGCAGTTTCTCGACACTCCAATCAAGCACTATTCTTCAGGAATGTACGTTCGCCTTGGCTTTGCCGTCGCAGCCCACATCGATCCAGAAATATTGATCGTCGATGAAGTATTAGCGGTCGGAGACGTTCAATTCCAAAAAAAATGCATAGGAAAAATGAATGAGATAGGAAACGATGGTCGAACGCTGCTTTTTGTGAGCCACAACATGAACTCAATTATGCAACTGACCACTCGAGCGTTATTGCTCGATAACGGCCACATCATTTCCGATGGCGAAAGCGAAAAGGTTGTCGCCCAATACCTGAGGCCCAGCGAGCGTGTATCATTTATCGCAACAAAAGTTGCCTGGCTGACATCTGTAGGTTTTCGCTGGCTAAGCGAGAACACTCCTCCCGGATTTAACCAACCATTGACATTCGAATTATATCTGACCACCACTCGACGATGTGCGCGTCTAGTTCTAACCATCAGCTACTACAACTCAATCGGGGCTCGAGTACTAACCAGCAAAGCCGAAATCAGAGAACTGAACCCTGCATCACATGAATTCAATCTCGTTATACGTGACCACAACCTGAGCCCCGGCACATATACGTTACGGCTGGACATGTGGGCCAGCTACGAACATCTCTTCGAAAATGAGAATATATGTGTAATCGATCTTTTTGCCTCAGACAACGATCACAACCTGGTTCGAGATATAAGTCGTCGCGCACGTGATACCACTGGCTGCTTCCGCCTAATCGAAGTTACAAATAAGATCACTTAAAGAATCACTATTACTTATTAAAAAAGCAAGAGCGATTCCAATGCCGTCTCTCAGAAAGCCGCCAACGGTTACCGTACTGATGCCGGTCTATAATGGCGAAACGCATATTACCCAGGCAATTTTTAGCATCCTCTCGCAATCATTCGAAGACTTCATGCTTCTAATTCTAAATGACGGTTCAACCGACAAGACAGCCGACATCATTTCATCATTCCAAGACCATCGAATAGAAATAATAAACAACCCCAAAAACCTAGGTTTAGCCAAGACACTTAACATTGGGATTGAAAATACAGATTCACCCTTTATCGCACGATTGGATTCCGACGACATCTCACACTATACAAGACTAGAAAAACAAGTAGATTACCTTAACTCCCACCCTGAGATCGGGCTATGCGGTAGTCATTATTGCGCTTTCGACGAAAACAACAAGGAGATCGTCGTCAAACCACCAGAATCTCACCACGATATTCTTTACGCCCTCATCTTCGACAATGCATTTGGCCATAGCACAATAATGTTTAGAACCGAATGGCTAAAGCGGTTCCGCCTCGCGTACAATACCAATATACGTTATGCTCAAGATTACGAACTGTGGGTACGAATGGCAGCCAACTTTCGACTAGCCAACATTCCCGAGGCACTAGTACGCTACCGAATTCATGCTAAGAACATAAGCAACGAACACCATAGCGAGCAGAAGACAGCCGCAGAGATCATCAGCCAACTTCACAGAAACCAACTAGGCATGTCGCCCCTTGCGCATGACACAGAAATCCATAATATGCTGGTGGCAATGAACTTTCCGGCAGACGCAGATAAACTAAAAGACGCTGGAGACTGGCTTTCTCGCCTATTCTATGCGGCCGTTTTTCGTTGCAGGCAACACCCAGTTTCGAAGCTACTTGAGTACAATAAATGGTGGTATTCCGCATGCGGCAGAAATGCCAACCTGGGCATCGCCACATTTCTAATATATCTCAGTAAGCCGTATGGCCTACTCGGTCATCCAAAATATACAATCAAACTACTCTGGCGCTGCCTCACAAAATCCGCCATACCAGCCACCAACTGAACACCACGTTACAGTACTCAACAACAAGATTTTTCTTATTTACCCTCAAATTTATGACATCTATCGCACAGCTTTATGAATTGACGAAAGAGCGCTTTTGCACCAAAGCAACGGAGGCGCTATGCCCAATAACAAGAGCCGCCCTTCGAACAATGCCCGCCTATGAATTCAGATATCAACTGCATATTTCACACAAGTTCCGCTACGTTTATGTTGGCAACCCTAAGACTGGCGGCTCAACCTTGAAATCCGCATTGCTCGATCTTGAAATTCGAGATACAAATATTCGACTCAATACGCTCGAGCAACAGACGTTCAATTCAGATTTATCCCCTCTCAAAAGCATACCACCGTTCTGGCCACAGCGAACGCTTTCTGATCTTCTGACGTCGGGCTACAGGTTCATTACATTCGTAAGAAATCCATACACCAGACTGATCTCGTGCTATATCAATAAGTTCGTAAACAGAAGTGATGACGTACATAAAACATTCTTTAATCATTTCGGCAAGCCCCCTATCGACTTTACCGATTTTATATTAAAAGTATGCACACAGTCTGATTACGAGATGAATCCTCACTGGCGACCACAGCATAAACAGATTCATTATCACGAGATCCCATATATCCACATAGGCAGATTTGATAACTTTGTCGCAGACTTCCGTCGAACCTTCGAGATATTGGGCATCAAGAATCAGGATATACCAAACAGCAGACACCTGAATAAAACTGACGAATCACAAAAGCATCTGGCAGTTTACAGCAAACAAACGGTGCACATGGTCTATGAACGATACAGATCCGATTTCGAACTATTCGGATACTCTCAGGCTCCGGACGATATTCAGGAATAAGGTGCGCGAGTTCTGACACAATGAAACAGGGACAACATTCGTAGCGCGGGACGGACGGCTCCCAGATCATGAATAAAAACAGACTTACCGTCCTGCTGCCCGTCTACAACGGTGCAGATTATTTGGCAGAAGCAATAGAAAGCCTGCTTACTCAGACATTTCGTGATTTCTTTCTACTAATCATAGATGACGGTTCCTCCGATCATAGCCTGGATATCGCATGTTCGTTCACAGACTCCCGCATTTCAGTAGTTGCCAATGAAAAGAATTGCGGCTTAATCGCGACCCTTAACAAAGGGTTGGACCTTAGCAATACAGAATACATCGCCCGCATGGACGCCGACGATATTGCGACACCTTATCGGCTGGAAGAGCAGTTGGCATTCATGGATGCCCACCCGGACGTCGGTTTATGTGGCGGGTATTACGAGCGCTTTACGGATACCGAAAGCATCGTAGTGCGTCCGCCAACCACTCATGAAGACATCAGTTACGCACTGATTTTCGACAACGTGATGGCTCACAATACCGTCATGTTCAGGCGCAGCGTGCTGGAGCGCTACCGGCTTAGATACGATCCGGCATTCGCCCATGCCGAGGATTATGAGCTGTGGGTCCGTTTCGCGCGTTACAGCCGTCTCGCCAATCTGCCACGCGTGCTGGTCCGGTACCGCTTTCATCCGGCCAATACCAGTTCCCGCTTCAGGCAGGAGCAGCAGGTCGTCGCGGCGAAGATAAGGCATATCCACCGGACCAATCTCGGACTCCAGCCCCAGGCCGGCGATGCCGCATTGCATCGCCAGTTGTTCGACATGCGCTTCGAGGGCGATTTAACGGAGCTGAAGGCGGCAGGCGTCTGGCTTTCGAAACTCTATCGTGTCGGCGTCCGGCGTTGCCGTCAGAATCCCGTGAACACCTTTCTTGAATTCAACAGATTGTGGTATTCGGCCTGCGGCAGGCTTGCCGATCACGGCTTGAGGGTATTTCTTCAGTTTCTGGGGCAACCCTTTGGACTCTTTGGAAACCCGGCATACACCTTCAAGCTGGCCTACCGGTGCTGGAAACGTGTCAAGATCGCGTGAGACACGGGGCTGCCGACTTGTTATCCTTAGCTTCACCCTACACCAACCCTATTGTTTGACTGCCGGTTTCACAGTGCATAGTTGACCTACCATGTCAATCGCCGCGACATGACACATCTTTCCAGCCCTCCCGGCCACGCCCCGCGCGTGACCATTCTCATGCCGGTCTATAACGGCGAGAAATACCTCGCCGCCGCCATGGAGAGCATCCTCCGCCAGACTTTCCGCGACTTCATCCTGCTGCTCATCGACGACGGGTCGAGTGATTCCAGCCTCGCCATTGCGCGGTCCTTCGGCGATCCCCGCGTGAAGGTGGAGCGGAATCCCGAGAATATGGGGCTGGTGAAGACGCTGAACCGGGGACTCGACCTGGTGCAGACGGAGTTCGTCGCCCGGATGGATTGCGACGACATCGCACTTCCAGAGCGCCTCGAAAAGCAGATCGCTTTCCTGGACGAGAATCCCGACATCGGCATGTGCGGAACCGCCTACGAGCTGTTTCACGAATCGGTCCGGCAAACGATCAGGCCGCCGTGCCGGCACGAGGAGATCGTTTACGGGCTACTCGACGACAACGTCTTTCTTCACAGCTCGGTGATCGTACGCATGGAAGTCCTGAATCGGCACGGCCTCCGCTACAACGAGGGCTATCGGCATGCGGAAGACTACGAGCTCTGGGCAAGGCTCGCCCGGCATACGCACATCGGCAACCTGCCCCAGGTCCTGGTGCGTTACCGCTCCCATCCCGAGAACGTCAGCAACACCAACAAGGGGGAACAGATAGCGACCAGGGACAGGGTCAGGCTCGAACATCTGGAGTCGTTCGGACTGGCGCCTGCCGCTGCCCAAAAGACGCTCCACATCGAGCTTTTTTCCCTCGCCTTTCAGGGTTCCCCGGACCAGCTGGCCGAAGCCCGCCGCTGGCTGGAAACGCTGGCACGCGCGGTGTCCGGCAGATGCGGCATCCCGGTGGGGCGGCTCCATCGCGATTTCGCCCTCTTGTGGTACTCGGCCTGCGGGCGCTCCGCTCACCACGGACTCACTGTCCTGTTGTCCTATCTGAACTCGGCCATGGCCTGGAAGGGGCCCAAAAGCTATATACTCAAGCTGTTTTTTCGCTGCCTGATGCGGGAGCCCATCCCGGCTATCACGAAGTAGTAGAACGCTCCATAAAACGTATACAAATTGGCAAATCCCGATGTTGAAATGCAGCCTCGTCATTCCGCCATGGATTGGCGGAATCCAGGCACAGGGATGTGAACCGACGGCACCATCCTTGGCACTGGATTCATGCCGGTCTGTCCTGTCCGGCACCCTGCGGGCGGGTGCCAATCCGCTCCCGGCGGATTGGTCCGGCATTCCTTGCCGGAATGACGTTCGGCCTTTTTTGTATATTGATGGAACGATCCAGTAGCCCGATTTCCCTCGTTCGAACCCCTCGATGCGCACCGTCCGTTTCCGGATCAGCCCGACGATCCCTCGCCATTCCCTGCTGCCGGGATTCCTGAAGCGCTCGCGCGTGGTGAAAACCTTGCGCTACACCGCTCTGTCGGTATTCGGCCTTCCGTTCCTTCCGATCTACCGGCAACCCCTTGGACGCGCGTTGAAACGCGCACTTGGCATGCTGCTGGCCGGCGAGTTGAAAAAGCCGGCCATGCTGCTGTTGGGCGCCTTGAATTACACCGTGTATTACGCCCTCTGGGTCCGCCATCCCTGGGGAGAGGCGAAGATACGGTCCAAGGTGGAGACATCCAACCTGCATACCCTCGATATCGCGTTCATCGTTGGGTCCACCGGTTCGGCGTCGCCGGAAGACATCGAGGTGACGCTGGAGTCGATCCGCACCCAGGATTTCCAGGGGCTCGTCAGCCATGTGGCCGTCATGGACCCCACCTTGCCGCCGCTCACCTTCCGGCCGGACGAGGTCGTGCCGGAAGATTCGGAATTCGTGTGTTTCCTGCAGGCGGGAGACAGGCTGACCCCCGATGCGATCAGCCGGGTCGCGGCGTGCATCGACGGCTATCCGAAGTTCAAGCTGATCTATAGCGACCACGACTATCTGATCAAGGGGAAACATCGCTGTTTCGCCGAGTTCAAGCCGGACTGGAACTACGAGCTTTCGCTGGCCCGGTTTTATCTCCAGACGCCGGTTTTCTTCAGCGCCGCCAGTCTGGAAAAGCTGGGGTTCTTGGCTCTTTCCGAGCCCTGCTCTCTCCCCGAAGTCGTATTCACGATCTACGAAAACCATGGCAGCGAAAGCATCGCCCACATTCCCGCGATCCTCTGCCATCGCCCGTATTCCCGCCGCGAGGATTGCGGCGGAGAACTCGAAATCTACGGCGAGGCGGTCGCGGCCCATCTGGCCCGGCGGGGCGAGCTGGCGAGAATCGAACGCAACCGGGAAGCGACCCGCGGCCTCTCGGTCCATTTCCCGCCGGCTCCGGACCATCCGCTGGTCTCCATCATCATCCCCACCCGGAACCGGGCCGACCTTCTGCGCAATTGCATCGAGAGCATCGAAGCGCGCACAGCGTACGACCACTACGAGATCCTGGTCATCGACAACGGCAGCGACGAGGCAGAGACGCTGGACTACTTCCGCGAGATCGCAGCCCGCGGCGTGCGGGTGATTCCGGACCCCAGCCCGTTCAATTTTTCGGCCATCAACAACCGGGCGGCCGAGCATGCCCGGGGGCAGTATCTGGCCTTCCTGAACAACGACATCGAGGTGATCACCCCCCAATGGCTGGGCGAGATGCTCGGCCTCGCGGCCCGGCCCGGTATCGGCGCCGTGGGCGCGCGCCTGTGGTACCCGAACGACCGCTTGCAGCATGCCGGCGTGATCCTCGTCGGCGGGGTGGCCGGACATGCCCACAAGTTCCTGCCGCGCGGATTGCCCGGCTACTGCGACCGGGCGGTGCTGCTGCAGGAGTTCTCCGCCGTCACCGCGGCCTGCATGGTGATCCGCAAGGCGAGCTTCGTGGACGTCGGCGGCTTCGACCCGGACCTGGCCGTGGCGTTCAACGACGTGGACCTCTGCCTGCGCCTGAAAGCCGCCGGCTACCGGAACGTCTGGACGCCCGCCGCGGAACTTTACCACCACGAATCCTTGAGCCGCGGCAACGACACCGCGCCGGACAAGATCGAACGGTTCCGGCGGGAATGCGCTTACATGCGTGAGCGCTGGGGCGATTTTCTGCGCAACGACCCGGCTTACAGCCCCAACCTGGCCTGGGACAACTACGACTTCTCGCTGAGCTGGGAACGGCCGAAATTCTGACCTGATTAGCAAAAATGTTCAGCCGTCATTCCGGCGGGGAAGCCGGAATGACGGAGTTTTTCGAGGTTGGCTGAAGATTCTTGCTAATCAGGAATTCTGAAGTCCGCGCAGGCATCCGTGAGGCCACAAGCATGAAAGGCATCGACATCGTCATCGTCAACTGGAATTCCGGAACCCAGCTCCGCGAATGCCTGCGGTCGATCGAGAATATCGGGAACGAAACCGCCCCGCTCACGGTCACCGTCGTCGACAACGCGTCCGCCGACGGTTCGGCGGAGGGCTTGCCATCGCCGTCCTATGCCTTGCGCGTGATCCGCAGCCCGGCCAACCTCGGCTTCGGCCGGGCCAGCAATCTCGGCGCACGCGAAGGCAGCGCCGAATACCTGCTGTTCCTGAACCCGGACACACGCCTCCATCCGGGCGCCCTGAGCACCCCTTCGGGGTTCATGGCATCGGAAGCGGGAAAGGGAGTAGGCATTTGCGGCGTCCAGTGCCTGGACGAGGCCGGCCGCATCGCCCGCTGCTGCGCCCGCTTTCCCACCGCTTGGCGGCTCATCGGTCAGGCGCTCGGGCTGGATCGCCTGTTTCCGGGCTGGATACGTCCGCATTTCCTCGGTGAGTGGCCCCACGACACCGACCGCGACGTCGATCAGGTGATCGGCGCTTTCTTTTTCGTACGGCGCGCCGTGTTCGAGCAACTCGGCGGTTTCGACGAACGCTTCTTCGTCTATTACGAAGACCTGGACTTCGCCTTGCGCGCCCGCCGCGCCGGCTGGGGCAGCCGCTATCTGGCGGGGGCCAGGATATTCCACCGGGGCGGCGGCGTATCCCGCCAGATCGGCGCGCGCCGCCTCTACTACCTCACGAACAGCAAACTGCTGTACGTCCGGAAGCACTTTGCCGGGCCTTGCGCCTTGCTGGCCTGGGGCGCCGTCTTGCTGCTGGAACCGCTGGCGCGCTCGGCCTACGCCCTGGGCCGAGGCAGGCTGGGCGAGTTCGCAGACACCTGGAAGGCTTTCGGCTGGCTTTATGCCTCCCTCTGCCGGCCTGGGGGAAACGGCCGATGAGGATTCTCGCCCTCACCCGCTACGATACGCTGGGCGCCAGCAGCCGCGTGCGGTTTTATCAGTACCTCCCCTATCTGACCGAAGGCGGAATCGAGATCGAGACTTCCGCCTTCCTGTCCAACGCCTACCTGGTGGCCTTGTACCAACAGCAGGGCCGCCGGCTTCGCCACATCGCCGTGGCGTATTTCCGGCGCCTGTCGGCGCTTTGCAAGGCCCGGCGCTTCGACCTGCTGTGGATCGAAAAGGAACTCTTCCCCTGGCTGCCGGCGCTGGCGGAAACCCTGCTGAAACGGCTGGGCGTCCCCTACGTGGCCGATTACGACGACGCCGTTTTCCACAACTACGACCGGCACCGGAATCCGCTGTTCCGGGCCTTGCTGGGCCGTAAGATCGACCAGGTGATGCGCCATGCGGCGATCGTGGTCGCCGGCAACCCCTATCTCGCGGAGCGCGCGCGGCAGGCAGGCGCGAGGTGGGTGGAAATCGTTCCCAGCGTCATCGATCTCAACCGTTATCCCGAGCCGAAATTCAGCCGGCCGCGGTCCTCGTCCGAGCCGGTCCGGATCGGCTGGATCGGCACACCCTCGACGGCCACCTTTCTCCGCCCGGTGCGGACCCCGTTGCAGGGGGTGGCCGACGCGCCGGATCTGCGCCTGGTCCTGATCGGGGCAGGCGATACCGATACCGGGATCTCCGGGGCCGAGCGCCTCGCCTGGTCCGAGGAGCGCGAATACGAGTTGCTCGATAAGCTGGACATCGGCATCATGCCCCTGGCCGATCTCCCCTGGGAGCGCGGAAAATGCGGCTACAAGCTGATCCAGTACATGGCCTGCGGCAAGCCCGTCATCGCCTCCCCCGTGGGGGTGAACGCCGAGATCGTCGAACACGGCGTCAACGGGTTTCTCGCCTCCAGCGACGGCGAATGGACGGAGGCCATCGCGACCCTGGCGAACGATGCGGCATTGCGCGAACGCATGGGCCGGGCCGCCCGCGAAAAGGCCGTGCGCGACTATTCCCTGCAGAGCCAGCTCCCCAGGTTGCGGGAGATACTGGCATCCGCCTGCCGGCCCCCGAACCGCTAATTCCGAAGGAGCCGTTCATGAACCTAAAAACGGCGGTTAACTCCTCAACATTGACCGCACAACCGTATCAACTTTCGTCTTCCCTCCCCCCGGTCCTCTGGCTTTACTCCCTTCTCCCTCTGGGAGAAGGGCTGGGGATGAGGGCTTTAGGTGGCCTCTAACCGCAGTATTTAGGATGAACCTGGACCACGGCGTATTCACCGTCTCTCTCGACTTCGAGCTGTACTGGGGGGTCAGGGACAAGCTCCGTATCGACCAATACCGTGACAATCTGGCCGGCGTTGGAACCGCCGTCCGGGAAATGCTCAAGGTATTCGAAACCCACGGGATTCATGCCACCTGGGCGACGGTGGGCTTTTTGTTCTTCGAAAACCTCGGCCGGCTCAAACGGAATCTGCCGGCCTCCCTTCCGAAATATCACCGGAAGGAACTATGCCCTTACCGTTATCTGGAAACCGCTGACGAACTGGACCCCCGTTATCACTTCGCCCCGGAACTGATAGCGCACATCGCCGCCCACGATGGCCAGGAAATCGCCACCCATACCTTCTCGCATTACTATTGCCTGGAAGAAGGCCAATCGGTGAGCGACTTCAAGGCCGATATCGCCTGGGCGAAGTCCGTCGCGCAGAGCAAAGGGATATCCGTCGAGAGCCTGGTCTTTCCCAGAAACCAGTGGAATCCGGACTATCTTGCCACCCTGAACGAGATGGGAATCAAATCCTATCGCGGCAATGAAGCGGGCTGGATTCACCGGGCCACCGGCGATTCCGGCCAAAACCGGCTGAGGCGGGGGCTCAGGCTCCTCGACGCCTATTTCAACGTTTCGGGCCATCACACCTACGCGATGGAAAAAGCCGCCGCCACACGGCCCTATAATTTCCCATCGAGCCGGTTCCTGCGTCCTTATTCCAAAAAGCTCTCATGGCTGGACGGGCTGCGCTTCAAGCGCATCACCCAAGCGATGGACGACGCCGCCGTGCACAAGCGCATATTCCACCTGTGGTGGCATCCGCATAATTTCGGGAAGCACACGGCGCAGAACTTGGCGCTCCTCGAACGCATCGTCCGCCATTACGGCCGTCTCCGCGAGAATCACGGAATGCGCTCGCTGAACATGGGAGAACTGTGCGCACTAGCGGAATCCGCCAATGCCTGAAGGAAAAGCGAGAATCGTATTTCTGTGCACCGACAGCCGCTATTCCCGCATCATGTATCACGGCCTGGCGCCCCATGCCGACGTTGCCGCCATCATCGTCGAAAAGCCCGTTTCATTGACCGGCCTCGTACGGCGGAGAATGGAAAAACTGGGGCTGACGACGACACTGGGCCAACTGCTTTTCATCGTCTTCAATAAACTACTTGCGCGGTTTTCGGCCAAAAGAATCCGCGAGCTCATCTCGGCTTACGAGCTGAATGACGCACCGCTGCCCGGAAACCTTTCGATCCCGGTCGATACCGTCAACTCCACCCGAACGATCGCCTTGCTTCGCGAATTCGACCCCGACGCCGTCGTCGTCAACGGCACGCGAATCATTTCGAGGGAGGTTCTGGAGGCGATCGAGGCTCCTTTCATCAACACCCACATGGGCATCACCCCGCGTTACCGCGGCGTACACGGCGGCTATTGGGCGCTTGCGAATGACGACCGCGAGAACTGCGGGGTGACGGTGCACCTGGTGGATACCGGTATCGACACCGGCGGCGTCCTCTATCAAAACGCCATAGAAGTCGGCGAGCGGGACGATTTCAACACCTATCCCCTACACCAGATCGCCAAGGCCATACCCCTGATGAAATCGGCGCTGGAAGACGTGCGTACACACAACTTACGGACCGTGCCTGGCGTTTTACCTTCACGCCTGTGGCATCATCCGACGCTGTTCGAATATCTCAGAAACCGGATATTGCTGGCGGCAAAGTAGCATCGGACACACTCACTGGGCTGCCATCTTTTTTATCTCTCCCGAGATGACATCGCCCAGGACCCGATACCCTTTCGTACTGACATGGGTATCATCCGGCAGATAGAAATCGACTTCTTTTTCCGCGTGCTCGCGGAACGGCGCCAATACATCGACGGTAGCCACTCCCGCATCACGCAGCCTCCGGATGATGGTGGTATACCGGTCCGCATCCGGTCTCCCAACAATGAAACGGGAGTAAACACTCGACTTGTTCGGCACCATCACGAACAGAAACCGCCCTCCCGCCGCCTCGATACGTCGTTGGATAGCCATGATCGAGAAGACGGCTTTGCCGATCTGTTCATCGCTCCAGCTGGTTTCAGCATCGTCTTCGTAATAATAAAGAATGCGGTCCGAACGGCGATTGGAAAAAAGCCGGGTCGAAGACAGCGGTGCGTTGATTGCCACGCCAGGGAATGTGGCATCACTACCCCGTACCGCTTCCAAAACGGCGTTCTTGAGCACTTTGAGCAAGTACACGACATCGGTGGGGATTTCTCCTCCCGTTCGCCTGGAGGTTGGAATCTCGCCATGAGTAAAAGCCTCGAACGGCTTCACCACCGATTTGTCTCGAGACTTCGATTTGCGGCAGGCTCCGATATTCCCGAAACGGCTGGGGAAAAAGCGTTCCAGGCTTTCCACGATAACCGTCTTGCCGTCCAGAACGCCGTTCGACTCGAGCATTTCCAGCCACTGCTCGATGCAGACGAATTGCTCATAGTTATGCGATGCGACGTTCAAACCCCGCTCCCGCCCGACCAAGGTCTGCCAGATGTTGGCTAACGAGAACGAATCGCCCAGCACCAGGATTCCGGCGGCTTTTATGTCCGGAAAGTTGCCATCGATGGGCATTTCCGGCAGCGGCTCCCGCCAGCCGAATTCACGCTCCGTCCATCCGCCGACGCGCGTCAGGTCACCGCTCAGTGGCTCGGCATAGAATCCGGCGCCGAAGATGAGGAGCAGCCCCGCCGCCGTCGCGCCGAAAAAGCACAGCAAATAGCGTTTATCGTATGACATTGACGATCAGAATTGGTAATACAGGAAGGCGCTGATTTTGCTGATGCTGGATAACGCCACGGCCGCCATGCAACCGGAAGTGAGGGCAAGCCAGAACGCGAAGCGCGGATGGGATAGAACACGAAGGTCTTTCCTGCACTCGGGCAATACCAGAGTCTGGCTATTGGGAAACCCCCATATCAGCAGAAAGCCTGTAAGCGCCAGAAAAGTGATTTTCACGCCCCCCAGAAGATTCAGCGCCGCATTGCCTTCGAACCAGCCCGTGAATACGAGCCCGTTCGCGGTATTCACACCATGGCTCCGAAATATCTCTCCGACACCCTCCAGCTTTTGCGACAGTGCCAGTCCGGATAAACCCACGCAGCCCTTGGCTATGAGAAGGCCGGAAGCCAGGGAATCCGCTCGGAACATTATCCAGGCGATGACCACACAGAAAAACGTGACCAAAACCCCTGCCACCCTTGCCGCCCCGGCCGGCTCGTCCGGCGGAAATCCGAACCTCCGGCGCAACGCCTGCCAGGCATGATTCACCACCAGGAACAAGCCATGTAATCCGCCCCAGACGACGAAAGTCCAATTGGCGCCGTGCCACAGTCCGCCCAGCAACATCGTGATCATCAGGTTGACGTGGCGTCTCGCCGGCCCCAGGCGGTTGCCCCCCAGCGGAATGTACAAATAATCCCGCAGAAAGGCCGACAAGGTCATGTGCCAGCGCCGCCAGAATTCGATGACGTTCCAGGCCTTGTGGGGCGAATTGAAGTTCACCGGGAGCTGGACGCCGAACATCCGCGACAGGCCGACCGCCATGTCGGAATATCCTGAAAAATCGAAATACAGTTGGAAGGTGTAGGCCAAAGCCCCGGTCCATGCCATGATGAATTTCGGCTCGAAGCCGTCCTTTGCCGCGGCGAACACGGGATCCGCGTACTCCCCGAAGGAATCGGCCAGCAAAACTTTCTTGGCCAGACCGATCGTGAACAGGGTCAGCCCTATCCCCATGTTCGAATATTGCGGCCGGTAGATGGAGGCTGACGCAAACTGGGGCATCATCTGTTTGTGATGCAATACCGGTCCCGCGATGAGATGCGGAAAATAGGTCACGAACAGCACATAATGAATGAAGTCGTACTCTTTGGCGATGCCGCGAAAAACATCGACGAGATAAGCAATCTGTGTGAATGTAAAGAAGGATATCCCCAGGGGTAGGACGATTTTTGCCAGCTCGATGTTCAGGCCAAGAAGATCGTTGATACTGCCGACAAAAAAATTGGCGTACTTGAACACGCCAAGCAGCGCCAGGTCCGCAACGATGCCTCCGGCCAGCAGATGCCTCGCCGTCCGGGAATCGCGCGCGTGCCCGATGGCGTACCCCACGGCGTAATTGAGCACGATCGACGCGAGCAGGAGCGGAACGAATTTGACGTTCCACCAGCCATAAAAGAATACCGATGCCGCGGCGAGCCACAAAGCGGCCAGCTTACGGCTGTGTCTTGCTATAAGAAAAAAAACGCCCCAGACGAGGGGCAGATATCCAAGAATGAATCCGTATGAATTGAACAGCATGAGATCATTTCAAATATATAGTTTTGCCAGCGCAGCTGCCCGAACCGGATTCTGTGCCCGCGAGGCAAAGATTATGGATTCTAGCGATACCCGGTTGGCGGGCGCAAATCCACCGGCGGAGTGGGCACATTCGGACTATCCGTTCACCCCCCCAACTTTTTTGCTGGGAACGCGGCCATCCTGGCCACTTTTTCAGCGGGCGGGACGCCCGCGCTCCCAGGAGACTGAACGGTTACCATTCGGACTTGCGTCCCACAACTCAGGTTTTGCCGTGTAGAATCGCGGCCGGACTTCATTCGCGGAGTTCGGCCAGCCGCGCCGGGCCCCTTCAGACTGATCGCAAAGATTCTACGAAAGCGAATTCCCATGCCCCAGCCCCATCTCCTGTTCGTCGTCACCGAGGACTGGTTCTTCTGCCTCCATCGCCTCTCCCTGGCGGTCGCGGCCAAACGGGCCGGCTTCGAGGTGAGCGTGGCCACCCGCGTCGCCGACCACGGGCAGGTCATCGAATCGGCCGGCCTGCGCCTGATTCCGCTGCGGCTGTCGCGGCGCAGCAGGAATCCATTGACCGAAGCCCGGCTGATCGCCGACCTGGTAAGCCTGTACCGACGGGAACGCCCCGACATCGTCCACCACGTCGCCATGAAGCCGGTGATCTACGGCTCGCTCGCCGCCCGCCTGACGGGGCGGCGCGCCGTGGTCAATGCGCTGACCGGCCTCGGCTTCCTGTTCACTTCGGACCGCCTGAGCGCGAGGCTCCTGCGCCCGCTGGTCGAGGCCGCCTTCCGGGGCCTGCTGAATGCGCCGATCTGCCGGACCATCGTGGAAAATCCCGACGACCTGCGCCAGCTCACCGACGACGGCGTGGTCGAGCCCGAACGTATCCGCCTGATCCGGGGCTCGGGCGTGGACCTATCGAAATTCACGCCGAGCCCGGAGCCGGAAGGCCCGCCGCTCGTGGTGCTGCCGGCCCGGATGCTGTGGGACAAGGGCATCGGCGAATTCGTGGAAGCCGCCCGGCGGTTGCGCGAGGAAGGGGTACAGGCCCGATTCGCCCTGGTGGGTCAGCGCGACGCCGAGAACCCTTCGGCGATAGCGGAGGCGCAGTTGCGGGACTGGGAACGTTCGGGCGTGGTCGAATATTGGGGTTTCCGGAGCGACATGCCGCGCGTGCTTGCGCAATGCCATATCGTCTGCCTGCCGTCCTACCGGGAGGGGTTGCCGGTGTCCCTGCTCGAAGCCGCCGCCTGCACCCGGGCCGTCGTCACGACCGACGTGCCCGGCTGCCGGGAGGCGGTCCGCCATGAGGAGAACGGCCTGCTGGTTCCCCGCGGCGACTCGGCGGCTCTCGCCGCCGCACTGGGCCGCCTGATCGCCGATCCGGCGCTGCGCCGCGCGATGGGCGCGCGAGGCAGGGCCCGGGCGGAACGACAATTTTCGCTGGACAGCGTCATCGCCCAGACGCTGTCCCTGTACCGGGAGATGCTGGCCCGATGAGAATTCTGGTCACCGGCGCCAACGGCTTCGTCGGACGCCACCTCGTCACGGTGCTCGTCGAAGGGGGGCATCGAGTCACCGCCACGGTCAGGCGCGCCGATGCGGACCTGCCCGCCGGGATCGCCGAGATCCATGCGGTCGGCGACATCGGCCCGGACACCGACTGGACCGGCGTGCTCGAAGGCATCGACGCGGTGATCCATCTGGCAGCCAGAGTCCACGTCATGCGCGAGATATGTCCGGGACCACGATCCGGGACCGGCCCCGACCCCTTGAGCCGATTCCGCCGAGTCAACGCGCTCGGCACGGAATGCCTCGCCCGGGCCGCGGCGCGAGCAGGCGTCGGACATCTCGTCTATCTCAGTTCGGTCAAGGTCCATGGCGAAACCAGCCCGAGCGGGGCGCCCTTCACCGAAACCATGGCGCCTGCGCCGGAAGACCCTTACGGGCTATCCAAGTGGGAGGCCGAACAGGCGCTCGCCAGAATCGCGGGCGACACCGGGCTGGGCGTGACGGTGTTCCGGCCGCCGCTGATTTACGGTCCCGGCGTCCGGGCCAATTTCGCGCGACTGGTCGAGGCGGTGCGGCGCGGCGTCCCGCTGCCCTTCGGCTCGGTGCAAAACCGCCGCAGCCTGGTCTACGTCGGCAACCTGGCCGACGCCATCGCCGCCAGCCTGTCGAGGACCGAGGCCATCGGCCAGACCTTCCTGGTCAGCGACGGCCCGGCCCTCTCCACGGCGGAACTGGTCCGGAGCATCGCGCAAGCCCTGCAATGTAGGCCCAGGCTGCTGGCCATTCCGCCGGCGCTGCTGCGGCTCGCCGGCGCCCTGACGGGGAAGCGCGCCGAAATCGGCCGTCTACTCGGCAATCTCGCCGTCGACGACTCCCTTCTGCGCGCCCGCCTCGGCTGGCGTCCGCCCTACGGCCTGCGGGAAGGGCTGGCCGCGACGGTTCCGGAACCGCCCCGGCCCGGACGCTCCCGCCGAATGCATCGGATATAATCGCGAAATACCGGGGCGACCCGGCCATCCCCTCATCTCGCACGGAGACCACCATGGCTACCATCCAGCTTCAAGTTACGGGCATGAAATGCGGCGGCTGCGAAAACACCGTCACCAAGGCCGTCACCGCGCTCGCAGGCGTCACCTCGGTCACAGCCTCGCACAAGGAGAACCGGGTCGATGTCGACTACGATCCGGCCCAGACCGACCCCGAGGCCATCCGTCTAGCCATCGCCGACCAGGGATTCACGGTCGCCTGAGAGGTTGTGAAAAAACCTACTGCGCGTCCCGATTGCGGCGTTGCGCGGTGCTCGGACAGTGGGCGGCACACGGATGTGCCATCGCATTCCACTGAGGAATCCTCATGTACTCCGTGTACACTCCGGTTCCTGCGCTCCGGGCGCCTTGCACTCGGGCCGCTCGTGACGGTTTTTTCACAACCTTCGAGGCGTTCGGGCCCGACGGCGTAACAAACGCCGGAAATATTGATTTTCAAGGCGGGATGCCTTCCAATAGCCGGCCACCGCTGCCACATAACGGTGCACTCATCGGACACGACTCCGCAAGTGTTCGATCCGCATCGGCTGTCCCTGCGTCGGGACGACATTGAACCAGGACAGGACCCCGCACTATAAATGCAGAATTGGAAAGGTGATGGAATGAAAACGCCGGTGCACGTCGCGGTCACGGGAGCCGCGGGGCAGATCGCCTATTCCCTGCTGTTCCGGATCGCCGCGGGCGATCTGTTCGGGCCGCACCAGCCGGTGGTCCTCAGGCTGCTCGACATTCCTTCGGCCGAGCGCGCGCTGGAGGGCGTGGGCATGGAGCTGGATGACTGCGCATCGCCCCTCCTGCATGGAATCAAGGTATCCTGCGACCCCGGCGAGGTCTTCGACGGCGCCGAGGCCGTCTTCATGCTCGGCGCCACGCCTCGCGGCCCCGGCATGGAAAGGCGGGACCTGCTGCAGGTGAATGCCGACATCTTTTCGGCCCAGGGACGCGCGCTGAACGAGTCGGCCAGCCGCAGGGTCAGGATTCTGGTCGTGGGCAATCCGGCCAATACCAATGCCCTGATCGCCCAGCGCAACGCGCCGGACCTTGCGCCGGAATGCTTCTCCGCCATGACCCGGCTCGACCATAACCGCGCCACCGGCCTGCTGGCCCGGCATTGCGGCTGCAACGTCGCGGAAATCTCCCGAGTCGCCGTCTGGGGAAACCACTCGCCCACCCAGTATCCCGACCTCCATCATGCCCTGGTGAAAGGCAAGCCGGCGCTGGAACAAGTGGATCCCGCCTGGTATGTCGGCGAATACATTCCCACGGTGCAGCAGCGGGGCGCCTCGGTCATCGCGATCCGCGGCAAGTCCAGCGCGGCATCGGCGGCCAACGCGGCCTTGGACCATATGCGGAGCTGGCTTCTGGGCACGCCCAAGGACGATTGGGTCAGCATGACCGTCGCTAGCGACGGCAGCTACGGGATCGCCGAAGGTCTGATGTTCTCGTTCCCGGTCGCCATCGAAAACGGCCGTTTCCGGATCGTCCAGGACTTGTCGCTCAATGCCTTCAGCCGCGAGCGGTTGCGCCTCACCGAGGCGGAACTCCTGGAAGAGCGCGCCATGGTGAGCCATCTCATCTAAGAAGCGGGACTCACGAGGCCTCGGCCAAGCGCGCCTCCAGCTCCTCCCAGCGCCGGTAACCCTCCTCCAGAGAGGCCTGGAGGGCTTCCAGTTCCGCCAGGGCCCGTTTGACTTCACCGGCGTCGCGGCGATAGAAATCCGGGGCATTCGCCAGGGCATTCAATTCGGCCTGCCGGCTTTCCCAGGTCTCGATCGCCGCCGGCAGGCTTTCCAGTTCCCGCTGCTCCTTGTAGCTGAGCCTGGCGCGTGAACCGGCCGGCTTCGGCGCGGGCGGTTTGGCCGCAGCCGGCTGCGGCGCCGGGGTCCGCCCAACGGCGGCGGGCCGCTGAGCCAGCCAGTCGGAATAACCCCCGACGTATTCGGCGACGATGCCATCGCCCTCGAACACCCACACGCCGGTCACCACGTTGTCGACGAAGGCCCGGTCGTGGCTGACGAGGAGCACCGTGCCGTCGAATTCGCCCAGCAGCTCCTCCAGCAGTTCCAGGGTTTCCAGGTCGAGGTCGTTGGTGGGCTCGTCCAGCACCAGGACGTTGCAGGGCTGGCTGAACAGACGCGCCAGCAGCACCCGGTTCTTCTCGCCGCCGGACAGGCTGCGCACCGGCGTGCGGGCGCGCTCCGGGGAAAACAGGAAATTGCCGAGATAGGACATGACGTGGATCTGCTGGCCATTCAGGCTGATCCATTCCTTGCCCTCGCCCACCGCCTCGACGATGGTCTGGTCGGGGTCCAGCCGCGCGCGCAACTGGTCGAAATAGGCGACCTTCAGATGGGTCCCGGTCTTGAGCCGTCCGGAATCGGGCTGCAGCTCGCCGAGCAGCAGCCGCAGCAGGGTCGACTTGCCGGCGCCGTTGGGACCGATCAGGCCGACCCGGTCGCCGCGCAGCACCAGGGCGGAGAAATCCTTTACCACCGGCGCGCCGCCGAAGGCGACGGACAGGCGCTCGGCTTCGAACACCAGCTTGCCGGTGCGCTCGGCCTGCTCCAGCTCGAGCCTGGCGACGCCCTGCCGTGACCGGCGCTCGGCGCGCTCGCTGCGCATCCGCTTCAGCGCCCGCACCCGGCCCTCGTTGCGGGTCCGCCTGGCCTTGATGCCCTGGCGGATCCAGGTTTCCTCGATCGCCAGCTTGCGGTCGAATTCGGCGTTGCGCTTTTCCTCTTCTTCCAGCGCGGCAGCCTTCTTGACCAGGTAGTCCCGGTAGTCGCCGGGCCAGGAGGTCAGTTTGCCGCGGTCCAGGTCGACGATACGGGTGGCGATGCGCTGCAGGAAGGCGCGGTCGTGGGTGATCAGCGCGACGGCGCCGGGAAACTGGAGCAACTGCTGCTCCAGCCAGACGATGGTTTCGAGGTCGAGGTGGTTGGTGGGCTCGTCCAGGAGCAGCAGATCCGGCTCGATCACCAGGGCGCGGGCCAGCGCGACCCGCCGCTGCCAGCCGCCGGACAGGCCCTGCACCGGCTTGTCGGCCGGCAGGTCGAGGCGGTTGAGCACCACTTCCACCCGTTGACGCAGGCTCCAGCCATCCGCCGCTTCCAGCGCCTGCTGCAAGGCGCCGAGCCGTTCCAGGCAGGCGGTGTCGCCGTCGGCGATCTGCTCGGACCAATGGTGATATTCGGCGATCTGCCGGCCGATCTCGCCCAATCCCTCGGCCACGGCGTCGTAGATCGTCGCCGACGCCGGCACCGCCGGCATCTGCTCCAGGAAACCGATGCGCAGGCCTGGCTGATGCCAAACCTCGCCGCTGTCGGGCGCGATCTGCCCCGCCAGGATCTTCAAGAGGGTCGACTTGCCTTCGCCGTTGCGGCCGATGATGCCGACCCGCTCGCCCGGATCGACCTGAAAGCTGGCGGCTTCCAGCAAAGGCTGGATACCGAAGGCGATACCGATTTCCGAGAGTCGGACGAGAGGCATGGGGCGATTGCAGGGATGAGGAAAGACCTCATAGTATAACCGCCCGCTATTCTCCTACGGAGTTTTCCGCCCGATGCCCCTCCCCCGCCCCAGCGAAGACAACGAATTTCTCGCCGCCCACATTGCGGTCCTGCGCCGCAGTTTCCGCCGCTTCACCGGCCGCGAGCTGGCGCCGGCGCGCATGACCGACCCGGAAGCGGCGCGTTACCTGTTCCAGGCCCCGCTGGCGCTGCTTTCGCATGACACCGCGCCGGACCCCATCTTCGACTACGCCAACGAGACGGCGATGGGGCTGTTCGGCATGAGCTGGGAGGAAATCACCGCCCTGCCTTCCCGCCTCTCCGCCGAAGCCGGCAACCGGGAAGAGCGGGAGGCGCTATTGGCGATCGTTTCGGCGCAAGGCTATATCGACGACTATTCCGGCGTCCGGATCAGCCGCCAGGGGCGCCGGTTCCGGATCGAAAACGCCGTGGTGTGGAATCTGATCGACGACCTCGGCGCCCCTTGCGGACAGGCGGCGATGTTCGAACATTGGCAGTGGCTCTAAGTCAGGTGACGACGCTGGGCTGGGCCATCCCCGCGCGCTTTTTGACCTGGCACAGCTCCTCGGCGATCGCGATCAAATCCGCCAGCGCCTCCTGAGTCGGCAAATCGTGCAGATTCGGGTCGCGCTCGTAGCGCTCCATGTAGACGCGCAGGGTCGCGCCCTCGGTGCCGGTGCCGGACAGGCGGAAGACGATGCGGGACGAGTTCTCGAAGCCGATCCGGATGCCCTGGTGCTCGCTGACGCTGCCGTCGACCGGATCGACGTAGCGGAAATCGTCGGCCAGGACGACCCGGTACCCGCCGAAGCCGCGGCCGGGCAACTCGGCCAGCAAATCCTGCAGACGCCCCATGATCCCTTCCGCCACGGGCACCTCGATGCCCTCGTAGTCGTGACGCGAGTAGTAGTCGCGCCCGAACCGGCGCCAGTGGTCGGCCACGATGGCGGCCACCGACTGCTTGCGCAGGGCGACCAGGTTCAGCCAGAACAGCACGGCCCACAGCCCGTCCTTCTCCCGCACATGGTCGGAACCGGTGCCGAAGCTCTCCTCGCCGCACAGCGTGATCTTGCGGGCATCGAGCAGATTGCCGAAGAACTTCCAACCGGTCGGCGTCTCGTAGCATTCGATCCCCATCGCCAACGCCACCCGGTCGACCGCGCGGCTCGTGGGCATGGACCGCGCCACCCCGCGCAAGCCGTCCTTGTAGCCCGGCACCAGGTGAGCGTTGGCGGCGAGGATGGCGAGGCTGTCGCTGGGCGTGACGAAACAGTTGGCGCCCATGATCATGTTGCGGTCGCCGTCGCCGTCGGAAGCCGCGCCCACGGTCGGCGGCCGGCCGCTGTACATGGCCGCCGCCAGCTCGTGGGCGTGCACCAGGTTCGGATCGGGATGGCCGCCGCCGAAGTCCTCCAGCGGCACGGCATTGACCACCGAGCCCGGCGCCGCGCTCAGGGTTTCCTCCAGAATGCGCCTGGCATAGGGCCCGGTGATCGCATGCATCGCGTCGAAGCGCAGGGTCAGGGCGCCCGAGCGGAAGCCCGAGCGGATCAGCCCGAAATCGAACAGATGTTCCATCAGCTCGGCGTAATCGGCCACGGGATCGATGACCTCGACATCCATTTCACCGATCCGGGAACGGCCCAGGGTGTCGATATCCAGATCGGGCGTGGCGAGAATGCGGTAGGCGTCGATGACCCGGCTGCGCTCGTACAGCCGGTTGGTGAAGCTCTCCGGCGCCGGCCCGCCGTTGGCGACATTGAACTTGATGCCGAAGTCCTCTTCCGGACCGCCGGGGTTGTGGCTGGCCGACAGCACGAAACCGCCCAGCGCCCCGTGCTTGCGGATCACGCAGGAAGCCGCCGGCGTCGACAGCAGCCCGCCTTGCCCCACCAGTACCCGGCCCACGCCGTTGGCGGCAGCCATGCGCAGGATGACCTGGATCGCCTGGCGGTTGAAATAGCGGCCGTCGCCCCCCACCACCAGGGTCGCGCCGTCCGCCGCTTCGACGGTGTCGAACACCGACTGGACGAAATTTTCGAGATAGTTTTCCTGGAGAAAAACCTTCACCTTCTTGCGCAGGCCCGAGGTGCCCGGTTTCTGGTCCTGGTAAGGCTTCGTATTGCGAATTTCCACTGACATTGTATTTTTTACCCTTAAAGTATGCGGGAATCCGATGATTGTCACTGCCAGCCGCCAAAGCATTCCACGGAAACTTAAAAACGCATTTCGATTCCCGAGTTTTTTCGTTAGTATTTTACCGTTTGCTTCACTTAGGGGGAACAAAAAGGTGTTCACGCGTTTTCATCCATCGATGCTTTTCCTGGTACTGTCAACGGCCGCGACCGCGGCGCAAAGCGAAAATTCGGACCCCTGGCTGCTGGTGGAAACCAAGCCCCACGTCCTGAAAGTGATGCAGGGCGACACGCCGCTGGAAGTGTTCAACAAGATCGCCATCGGACAGCACGGCGCCGGCGTCGAAAAACGCCGCAACGACAACAAGACGCCGCTGGGCGAATACCGCATCGGGTGGATCAATGAGAACAGCAAGTTCCACCGCTTCTTCGGTCTGACCTACCCGAATCCCGACATCGCCAAGCGCGGCTTCATCCGCGGCCTCATCGACGAGCACCTGGTGCGCCACATCCTCCGCGCCCACTTGGTGGAAGCGACTCCACCGCAGGATACTCCGCTGGGCGGCCAGATCGGCATACACGGTGTCGGTGCAGGAAACCGGGAGGTGCACGAGATGTTCGACTGGACCCACGGCTGCGTCGCCCTGACCAACGAACAAATCGACCAGCTTACCCCCTGGGTCAGGAAAGGAACCCTGGTAGTCATCCGCTGATACGATCGAAAGACCTTAAGGAAACTCAAAAAACACTGGCAAGGCTTGCGATTTCGCGGCAAACTACGCCGCGGGATCAGTCCCTCCGGAATGGATAGTTGTGCAATAAATTTCGTTCACCGCAAAAGAAGGAAAGCGACATGATGAAAGCAACCAAGTTCGCAGTGGTTCTGATGGCCGCCGGTCTGACCGTCGGGTGCGCTTCGAAGTCTGACATCACCAACCTGCAGACCCAGATCGACGGTCTGAAGGCCGAGCAGGCTTCCATCAAGAGCACGGCTGACGAGGCTCTTTCCGCTGCTCAGGCAGCTGAATCCAAGGCCGGTGCCGCAGAAGCCGCTGCTCGCCGTGCTGCAGCCGCAGCTGAAGAAACCAACAGCAAGCTGGACCGCATGTTCAAGAAGTCGATGATGAAATAATCATCGATGTCCTGAAGACATACGATCGAATAAAACCCCGGCGGTATCCGCTGCCGGGGTTTTATTATGCCCGCAAGAAATGCGAGCGCATGAGTCAAACCGATACCTGCCTTTACAGGTTCAACTGCCGGCTCAAGCCGACGTAGTCATCCAGCGACAATTCCTCGGCGCGCGCGCCCGGATCGATTCCGGCACGGCCCATCGCGGTTTCATCCAGCAATCCTTTGAGCGCGTTCCGCAGCGTTTTCCGCCGCTGTCCGAACGCCGCGGCGACCACCTGGGACACCCGCTTCACCCGATCGGCGTCGGGCTGCCCAGCGTGCGGCAGCAGGCGCACCACCGCCGATACCACCTTGGGCTGCGGGTAGAAACACTCCGGCCCCACATCGAACAAGTGCTGCGCTTCGCAATAGAGCGCGGCCATGACGCTCAGGCGTCCGTAATCTCCGTCGCCGGGGCCGGCGCAGAGGCGATCGACCACCTCCTTCTGCAGCATGAAATGCATGTCTTCGATCGCATCGAGCTGATCGAACAAACGGAACATCAGCGGGGTGGAGATGTTGTAGGGCAGATTGCCCACGACCCGGAGCCTTGCGTCCCGGCCGATGGTCCGAAGGTCGAATTTCAGCGCATCGCCTTCGTGAATCCGCAGCCGCTCGGCACCGGCAAACCGCTGTTTCAACGCCGCGACCAGATCGCGGTCCAGCTCGATCACATCCAGTTGCGCGCCTGACTGCAACAGTTCGCGGGTCAGAACCCCTTCGCCGGGCCCGATTTCCACCAGCCGGTCCGATGGCTTAGGGCGGATGGCGGCGACGATCTCGCGGATCACGCCGGGATCGCGCAGGAAATTCTGGCCGAAGCGCTTGCGCGGGACGTGCATCATGCCCGCACCGTCGACCTGGCTTCGGCCATTTCCACCGCGACCCGGACCGCCTCTTCCAGGCTGCCGGTGTCGATCCTGCCGGTGCCGGCCAGATCCAGCGCCGTGCCGTGGTCCACCGAGGTGCGGATGATGGGGAGTCCCAGGGTGATGTTCACTGCCCGGCCGAATCCCGCATGTTTCAGCACCGGCAGGCCCTGGTCGTGATACATCGCCAGCACCGCGTCAGCGTGTTCGAGGTTCCGGGGAAGAAACAAAGTGTCGGCCGGCAGCGGGCCGGTCAGGTCCATCCCCTCCTGCCGCAGCCGCGCGAGCACCGGCTCGATCACGGTGATTTCCTCGCTTCCCAGGTGCCCGCCCTCGCCCGCATGCGGATTGAGCCCGCAGACCAGGATATGCGGCCTGGGAATACCGAAGCGGCGGACCAGATCCCGGTGGAGGACCCGCAGCACCCGCGTCAGACGCTCGACGGTGATGGCCCGGCTCACCTCGGCCAGGGGCAGATGGGTGGTGGCCAGCGCGACCCGCAGCCCTTCGGCCGCCAGCATCATCACCGGCCAGCCGCCGGTGATGTCCGCAATGAATTCGGTGTGGCCGGTGAAGGCGATGCCGGCGTCGTTGATGACGGATTTCTGCACGGGGGCCGTGACCAGGGCATCGTAATGCCCTGCCAGGCAGGCTCGCGTACCTTCGCGGATGGTTTCGAGCACATAGGCGGCGTTGGCGGGATCGGGCTTTCCGGGCAGGGTTCCCGGCCGCTGCCGGGTCGGCTGGACGTACAGCACGCCCTCTTCATGCACCGGCACGGCATCGCCGGGAGCGACCGGGCGCAGTTCGATTGGAACGCCGAGCAGGCGCGCCCGGCTTTCCAGCAGCTTGGAATCGCCCAGCACCGTGATGCCGCAGGGCGCCGGACGCCCGGCCAGCAGCACGCACAGGTCCGGGCCGATACCCGCCGGCTCTCCGCTGGTCAGCAGCAGACGGGGAGGCATGGGAGATGCCCGCTCAGCGCATGAAGGTTTCGGGCGAGTCTTCGCCGGATGGCGCGTCGTCGCCCGAGGATGCGGGCGCCTCGTCGAGCCGGATTTCGACGTAAGCCTCGTCGCGGATCTTGCGCAGCCACAGTTCCGTTTCCTCATCCACCTTGCGCTTGAAGAGCTCTTCGCGCGCCCGGTTTTTCAGCACTTCATTGGCGTCGCTCGATTCCTGCCGCGCGAGCACCTGGATCAGATGCCAGCCGAACTGGGTCTGAACCGGCTCGCTGAGCTGGTTTTCGTCCAGGGCATTCATCGCTTCCTCGAACGGCGGCACCAGGGCGCCCGGCTTGACCCAGCCCAGATCCCCGCCCTTGATCGCCGAGCCCTTGTCGTCGGAATGGCCGTGCGCCAGCTCCGCGAAATCGTCGCCGTTTTCGATCCGGGTCTTCAGGGCCAGCAGCTTGTTCCTGGCGTCGTCGTCGGACTGCACTTCGTTTGGCTTGATCAGGATGTGCCGGACATGGGTCTTGGTCAGCTTGGCCTCGCCCACGCCTCGCATCGCCAGCAGCTTGACGATGTGATAGCCGCCGGGGCTGCGGATGGGATCGCTCACCTCGCCGTCCTTCATCCCGCCCACCACCTCGGCGATGTGGCTGGGAATCTCGCTGAGCTTGCGCCAGCCGAGATCGCCGCCTTCCAGCGCCTGCGGGTCGTCCGAGTAACGGATCGATGCGTCCTTGAAATCGAGGTCGGCCTTCAATTCCTTCACGACCTTGTCGGCCCGCTCCCTGGCTTTCTTCACTTCGTCCGGCGATGCCTCGCGCGGGGTGGCGATAAGAATATGGCCCAGCCGGTATTCCCGGTCCGCAACCGCCCCGGAACCGCCCTGGACCTCCAGGTAATGCTCGACCTCTCGGTCGCTGATCTTGATCTGGTTGTTGACTTGGCTCGCGCGCAACCGGCCCATGGCGATTTCGCCGCGCACCTGTTCCAGGAAGCTCCCGTAATCGAGCCCTTCCTGGGCGAGCGAACGGCGGAACTGATCGGGCGTGAGGTTGTTGCGCTGGGCGATCTGGCTCACCGCCATGCGCAGGGTGTCGTCGTCCACCTGGATGCCCATCTTATCCGCCATCTGGAGCTGGATCTTGTCGACGATCATGCGCTCGAGCACCTGCCTGACCAGGATCGAATCGGGCGGCAACGAAGCGCGGCTGGCACGAAGGCTGCGCTTGATCTCGTCGACCTTGCGGGTCAGTTCGCTCTCCAGAATGACGCCATCGTCCACCACGGCCACGATGCGGTCGACGGCCGCACCCGCTGTCGACCAGCAAACCAAGGCCAACAGAGCGAGAGAGGCCAGCCGGACCATACTTTGGAAACTAAAAATCATCATTCGGCATCCGGTAACCCGTGAGGGATCGATACAGGAATCTGTCGACCTGATCGCCGAGGCGGGTCAGGCCTTTGAGTTCGAGCTGGACGAAAACGGCAGTGTTGGTAGTAACGTCGTCGTTCTGAATGATGCCGTTCAGGTATTCGCGCCCGATCACGGTGAAACGCCAACAGCAGGTTTCATGCTCCAGACCGACGAAGCCTTCGAGCGTCCTGTTGTAGAGCAGCGAATATTGCCAGCGGCCGATGAAATGCCAGTCCTTGAGGAATGGAACGCGGAACGACACATCGGTATTGTTCAGCGCGCTGGAGAGCTGGTCGACCTGGTTGGGAATGGGCTGGCGGTAGCGGTAGGTCAGGTTGAGCAGATTGTTCTGATGGTCGTTGTACTGCAGCCCGGCCGACCCGCGCTCGAAGCGCCCACTGTCCGGCGACACCTGCCCGGCGGCGCCGATCGACCAGTTTTCGGTTACCCTGGCGTCCACCTGGCTGACGACGTTGGCGAAACTCTGGTTGTAGGTGTCGTAGGTCGTCCGACCCTGATCGGTGCCCAGGTCGATGCCCAGGGGATTGGTGCCGTAAGGATTCACCAGGGTCACGGAAGGATCGTTGATGAAGAACACCTTCCCCAGGCTGGCGCTGAACCGTTCCATGCCGCTGTCGTGGTCGATGAAACGGGAAGTCATGCCGACGGTCACCTGATTCATGTCGGCCAGACGATCCGACCCGGCGAAACGGTTGGTGCGGAACAACTGGTAATAGGTGAAGTCGTAGTAGTTGCTGTCGAAGATCGGATAATCGTTCTGGTTGATCTTCGGAACATAGGTATAGAACACGCGGGGCTCCAGCGTCTGCCGCAGCGAGGCGGACCCCAGCTCGAAATCCCGGTCGAACACCAGACCGCTGTCCAGCGAAAAGATGGGAGCGATGCGATTCAGGCTGCTGTCGGTCCCGGCCGCTTGGTTCTGCAGCATATAGGTCGTGTTTTGCAAGGCAACGCTGGGAATGAGGAAACTGCCCGGCGACTGGATCGGGTAGGAAATCTGCGGCCGGACGTTCAGACGCTGACCCTTGACGTTGCCGCCGCCATGTCCGAAGTTCACGACCTCTGCATTGGTCTGGAAACGGAAGCCGGAATCGCCGATCTGCTCGTTGTAATTCCCCCTGAGACTCGGCAGACGGTAATAAGGGGTCTGTTCGGCCGGAATCGTCGGATCGATGTTCTGGTAATAGTCGCTGAGCAGCCTGACCGAACCGTTCGAATACGTGTAGTCCGCATACGCCTGGCTCTGGACGAAAGAGTTCGACACCAAACCCAGCGTATTGTTCAACTGGTTGAGATACCGCTCATCGGAAACGTAGTTCAAGTCGACCAGGGTGAACAGGTTTTCGGTCCACCGCCCCATGGCGTCGAAGCCGGCCTGGCCTCGGGTTTTTTTCTCCTGAGTGTCCTCCGGGACGATTTCCCCCAGCAGGCGGATACGCTGGTATTCCGTCAGCCAGCGGAAGTCCGCCCCGAACAGCGGCCCGCGGCTGGTCATTTCCCTCGCCTGCACCGTCAGGTCGTAATTGGGCGCGAGATTGAAGTAGTACGGAACTGCGATGTTGAATCCATTGACCTTGGACTGGCCCAGCGTAGGCGCCAGGAAACCGGATTGCCGCCGGTCGTCCACCGGAAAATCCATATAAGGGGTATAGAACACCGGCACCCCCTTGAACTCCATCCAGGCATGGGTGGCGTCCCCGCGTCCGGTCTCCTTGTCGATCGTGACCTCGTCCGCATGCAGCAGCCAGTCCGTATTGCCCGGCGGGCAGGTGGTGTAGGTGGCGGTTTCGTAGCGCGAACGGGTATCGCTGTCCATGCGGGCCACCCTGGCGACGCCGCGCGAGGGCATCGTTTCGACGATGAACTGGCTGTTGCGCAGCACGCCCTTGTCTTCTTCCATGCGCAGGAACGCGGTGTCGCTCGCAAAGGCCAGGCCTTTTTCGCGGTAGAACACACTGCCGCGGGCGTTCACCGTGTCGGCTTCGGTGTTGAGGCTGAGAAAATCGCCTTTCACGTGCTGATCATAACGCGTCACCTCGGCAGTGCCGGTGAAGGTCGCGACCTCCTGGTCGTCCATTTCGCCATAGTTCCCGTGAATTTCCACCGGCGCCCGTTTGCGGGCGAGCCGGTCTTTCGAGGTGAGAAGGAAATCCTTGGCCACATCGGATTCACGCTTTCCGCGGGCGCAGGTTCCCGCCCAGGGGTTGCTGGGCATCATGCCGAGCAGACGATCGAAGCGCTGTTCATCGTATTCCGTAATCGTCGCCGCCTGCGCCCAGTCCTCCGGAGGCTCGTCCGCGGCGCCGACGGGCCGCGCCACACCGCGGGGGTCTGGCCCCACCAGGTTGCAGTCCCAGCTCCGACTCTCCTTTTGCGGCCTGCAGGTCCAGCCGACCGGCGCGCTCGGAGCATTGGCTGTCACGGGCCGAGGCGCGGCGGCCTCCTCCCGCACCGACACGGTTCCCGAAGGGACGAAGCGCGAGGCGGCCAGCGGCGTCTCCGGACGGGGTGCCCTGGCAGGAGACGGCGCTTCCGACTCTTCGGCGGCTTCGCCTGCCGCCACCCGCGGCGTTTCCTCGGGCGCTTCCTTTTCCGTCTCCGCCGTCTCGGTTTCCTCCTCCTCGTCGGCAGGGCTGGCCGCCATCGTGGCTTGCGGTGCGGGCTCGGCGACGCGTGGCCCGGCAGGACGAGCCGGCGATGGCGCCGGCTTGGGCTCTGATTCAGCAACCGGCGCCGTTTCGGCCGGCTGAGACGGAGTGGTCACGGGAGGCGCCACACGGCGCGGCGCCGGCAAAGTCGCCTCCCTCGGGGCAATCGGCGCCTTCTGCTCGGGCTCCGCCGGCGTTTCCGTACCGCCGTCCTTTTTCTTGACTACGCATTCCCATTGCTTGTCGTCGGTGCTGCGCGCGCAGTTCCAGTTGCCCACCGCGACGGCCGGTTGCTGCCAGGCCGCGGCCAGCGCCATGAATATCGCGGTCCGCAGCGGGACGGAAGCACAGCCGGCAGCCGGCGAAGCATCCGCATGCGAAGAAGCCGGTTCCGTCCCGCGCACGATCAAACCGGCACTCCCGTGAAGGAGCCGGACCAGGGGGCCTGAGCGGCGACAGAAAACCACCGGGTCATTGAAGCGGAAAAAGCATGGGGGAAGTGGTCCAGGATATGCTTCTACCAAGCTGGATAGAACGGACAGCCATGCGACGCGCAAATCCTATATCATTAAGAACGATGGAAAATCGGATCATTGTAACCCAAGGTTTGCACATTTGATTAACTCTCCCGGCATCGCCGCCGACAACCGTTTCGAAGCCCTCCTGCGCTGGCTCCCGGCCACCCTGGGTCGAGATCCCGACGACATCCGGCCGATCTCCGGAGACGCCAGCTTTCGCCGTTATTTCCGGGTCCGGACGGGCGATTCCAGCCATATCGCGATGGACGCCCCCCCGGCCAGGGAAAAGCTGCGGCCCTTCGTTCACGCCGCCGGCCTGCTCGAAAAAGCGGGAGTGCATATTCCCCGCATCTTCGCCGCCGACGAAGTACAAGGCTTCCTGCTGATGTCCGATTTCGGCGACACCAACTACCTGCAGCGGCTGCCATCCGGAGACGCCGACCTCCTGTACGCCGACGCGATGGAAACGCTGGCGCGCATGCAACTCGGGATCGACACCGCCGGCTGCGGCCTGCCCGCCTACGATGAGGCCCTGCTGCTGCGGGAACTGGAACTGTTCCCCGTATGGTTCCTCGCAGGACTTCTGGGACTGGAGCTCGACGCGGCAGAAGAAGCGATTTACCGCCGGCTCTCCCTGCACTTGGTCGAATCGGCCCTGCAGCAGCCTGCCGCCGTCGTCCATCGCGACTTCCATTCCCGCAACCTCATGGTCACCGGCGAACGCAATCCCGGCGTGCTCGACTTCCAGGACGCGGTGGTGGGCCCGATCACCTACGATCTGGTCTCACTGCTGCGGGACTGCTACATCGCCTGGCCCGAAACCCGCGTCAAGCGCTGGATGGCAGATTACCGCCAACGCCTCGCCGACAGCGGAACGCAACCCGTGGCCGACAGCGAAACCTTCCAGCGCTGGTTCGACCTGATGGGCCTGCAGCGCCATCTCAAGGCCGTGGGCATCTTCGCCCGGCTCCATCTGCGCGATGGCAAGGACGGTTACCTGCCGGACATTCCCCGGACCCTGCGCTACATCCTGGATGCCGCCGGCAGATATCCGGAATTGGCGGAGTTCCGCCGTTTTCTCGACCTGCGCGTCTGCGCCGCCCTGAACGAGGCCGCCGTCGCGTGAAAGCCATGATCCTCGCGGCGGGCCGGGGCGAGCGCCTGCGTCCGCTGACCGATCACACCCCCAAGCCGCTCCTGCCCGCAGGTGGCCGTCCGGTGATCGAACACACCTTGGAAGCGTTGGTGCGGGCGGGATTCGCGGACATCGTCATCAACCTCGCTCATCTCGGCTGGCAGATCCGCGAGCGTCTGGGCGACGGCAGGCGCTTCGGCGCCCGAATCCGGTATTCCGATGAAGGTGAACAGGCGCTCGAAACCGCCGGCGGCATCCGCCAGGCCCTGGCGCTGCTGGGACCGGAGCCGTTCGTCGTCGTCAACGGCGACATCGGCACGGACTACGACTTCGCCCGCCTGCGCCGCGAACCGGCCGGCGATGCCCACCTGGTGCTCGTCCCCAATCCCCCGCATCACCCGCAAGGCGATTTCGGCCTGGACAGCGACCGGGTGACGCCGCTTGGCGACGGTACCCAGGCCTACACCTTTGCCGGAATCGGTGTGTACCGGGCGGAACTGTTCGCTCCGCTCCCGCCGGGACGGGCGCCTCTGGCGCCGCTGCTCAGGCAGGCCATGGCGGCCGGCCGTGTCAGCGGCGAACTGCACCCCGGCTTCTGGCTCGACATCGGTACGGCGGAGCGGCTCGGGGCTTACGAGCGCTGGCTCCACGGCCGCGAACGGCGACCAGCACAGCCTATGCAGGCAGTTTGACATGCGCCGCGCCGGCCGGTAACGTTGGACATTTTTTCCGGATTCCGGCTCAGTTCGCGATTACCGGTCCCGATTCGAGGCACAACTCCCCCAGCCAGGCCCCCAGGATGGAAGAATTTCAGCGCATCAAACGCCTGCCCCCTTACGTCTTCAACATCGTCAACGAGCTCAAGGCGAAGGAACGGGCGCAGGGCAAAGACGTCATCGATTTCGGCATGGGCAACCCGGACCAGCCCACGCCGCAGCACATCGTCGACAAACTGATCGAATCCGCGCGCAAGGGCGCCACCCATCGCTATTCCGTGTCCAAGGGCATCCCCCGGCTGCGGCGGGCCATCTGCAACTGGTACCGGGCACGCTACGGCGTCGAACTCGACCCCGAGTCTCAGGCGATCGTGACGATCGGCTCCAAGGAGGGCCTGGCGCACCTGGCGCTCGCCACCGTGGGACCGGGCGACGCGATACTGGTGCCGAATCCGGCCTATCCGATCCACCCTTACGGCTTCGTGCTGGCCGGCGCCGACATCCGCCATGTGCCGCTCGTCCCCGGCGTGGATTTCTTTTCCGAGCTGGAAATGGCGATCAAGACCTCCTGGCCCAAGCCCAAGATGCTGCTCCTGAATTTCCCGGCCAATCCCACGACCCAATGCGTGGAGCTGGAATTCTTCGAGAAGGTCGTGGAGATCGCGCGGGAATACAAGATCTGGGTGGTGCACGACCTGGCCTACGCCGACCTGGTGTTCGACGGCTACGTCGCGCCCTCGATCCTGCAGATCCCCGGCGCTGACGAGATTGCCGTGGAATTCTTCACGCTGTCCAAAAGCTACAACATGCCGGGCTGGCGGGTCGGCTTCATGTGCGGCAACCGCGAACTGGTGTCGGCCCTGGGGCGCATCAAGTCTTACCTGGACTACGGCACTTTCACGCCGATCCAGGTCGCGGCTATCACGGCGCTGGAAGGCCCGCAGGACTGCGTGGAAGAGATCCGGCGGATGTACCAGAGCCGCCGCGACGCGCTGTGCAAGGGCCTCAGCGACATCGGCTGGCCGGTGGAGAAACCCAAGGGAACGATGTTCGTCTGGGCCAGGATTCCCGAACAGTACCAGAGCCTCGACTCGCTGGAATTCGCCAAGAAGATGCTGCTCGACGCCCATGTCGCGGTCTCGCCCGGCATCGGCTTCGGCGAGTTCGGCGACGACCACGTGCGCTTCGGCCTGATCGAGAACGAGCACCGCACCCGCCAGGCCATCCGCGGCATCCGCGATATGATGCGCAAGGACAACGCCGTATAATCCCCGCCTTTTCCCAAGTCTTGAGGAACGCAGCTTGAACCCGGTAAAAATCGGCATCCTCGGCCTCGGCACGGTGGGCGGCGGCACGGTCAACGTGCTGCGGCGCAATGCCGACGAAATCACCCGCCGCGCCGGCCGCGAAATCCAGGTCTGCCGCGCCTCGGCCCGCGACCTGTCGCGCCCCCGCATCTGCGACACTGCCGGCATCGCCTTGACCTCGGACCCGTACGAGATCATCTCCGATCCCGACATCCAGATCGTCGTCGAAACCATCGGCGGCGAATCCCCGGCGCGGGACCTGGTCATGAAGGCGCTGGAAAACGGCAAGCACGTCGTCACCGCCAACAAGATGCTGATCGCCCTGCACGGCAACGAGATCTTCGCCGCCGCCCGCGCGCACGGCCTGATGGTCGCCTTCGAAGCCGCCGTGGCCGGGGGCATCCCCATCATCAAGACCATCCGCGAAGGCCTGGCCGGCAACAAGGTGGAATGGCTGGCCGGCATCATCAACGGCACCAGCAACTTCATCCTCACCGAGATGTGGGAAAAGGGCCGCGACTTCGCCGAGGTGCTGAAGGAGGCCCAGGCGCTGGGCTACGCCGAGGCCGACCCGACCTTCGACATCGAAGGCGTGGACGCCGCCCACAAGCTCACCATCCTGGCCTCGATCGCCTTCGGCATCCCGCTCCAGTTCGGCAAGGTCTACATCGAGGGCATCACCGGGATCACCGCGGCCGACGTCAAATACGCCGAAGCCTTGGGCTACCGGATCAAGCTGTTGGGGATCGCCCGCCGCACCCGCAGGGGCATCGAACTGCGGGTCCACCCCACCCTGATCCCGGCGCGCCGGCTGATCGCCAACGTCAACGGCGTGATGAACGCGGTGCTGGTCAAGGGCGACGCGGTGGGACCCACGCTGCACTACGGCGCCGGCGCCGGGGCCGAACCGACCGCCTCCGCCGTGGTCGCCGACATCGTCGATGTGGTCCGCACCCTGACCTCCGATCCTGAGAACCGGGTGCCCCATCTGGCCTTCCAGCCCGCCGCGATTTCCGAGATCCCGATCCTGCCGATCGAAGAGGTCGAGACCGCCTACTACCTGCGGCTTTCCGCCGAGGACAAGCCCGGCGTGCTGGCCGACGTGGCCCGCATCCTCGCCTCCCACCACATCAGCATCGAGGCCGTGCTGCAGAAGGAAATGCCGGCGGACGAAAGCCATCTGCCGGTCATCATGCTGACGCAGAAGGTCGCCGAACGCGAGCTGAACGCCGCCGTGCGAGAAATCGAGGCCCTGCCGACGATCAAGGGCGCGGTCAAACGCATCCGGCTCGAAACCTTGGGTTAAGAAACCATGACCATGACGACACGCTACTCCGGCGTCATCGAACGCTACCGCGACCGCCTCCCGGTCGGCGCCGACACCCGCGTCATCAGCCTGGGCGAAGGCAACACCCCGCTGATCCGGCTGGAAAACATCCCCCGCATCCTGGGCAAGAGCGTCGAACTCTACGTGAAGTACGAAGGGCTCAATCCCACCGGCTCGTTCAAGGACCGCGGCATGACCATGGCCGTGACCCGCGCGGTCGAGGAAGGCAGCCGGGCCATCATCTGCGCCTCCACCGGCAACACCAGCGCCGCCGCGGCCGCCTACGCCGCGCGCGCCGGCATCACCGCCTTCGTGCTGATCCCGGACGGCAAGATCGCCATGGGCAAGCTGGCCCAGGCCATGATGTACGGCTCGGTGGTAATCCAGATCAAGGGCAATTTCGACGACGGCATGCGGCTGGTCAAGGAAACGGCCGGCGAAGCCCCCGTCACCATCGTCAACTCGATCAATCCCTACCGGCTTCAGGGTCAGAAGACAGCCGCTTTCGAGATCGTCGACGAGCTCGGCCGGGCGCCGGACTACCACTGCCTACCGGTCGGCAACGCCGGCAACATCACCGCGCATTGGATCGGCTACAGCGAATACGCCAGCGGCGGCCCGGTCTCGACCAACCGGCCAACGATGGTCGGCTATCAGGCCAGCGGCGCGGCCCCCTTCCTGCGCGGCCACATGGTGGACCATCCGGAAACGGTGGCGACCGCCATCCGCATCGGCCATCCGCAGAGCTGGGATCAAGCCTGGCAGGCCAGCCGCGAATCCGGCGGCTGGTTCGACGAATGCAGCGACGCGGAAATCCTGGCCGCCCAGAAAATGCTGACCGAGCACGAAGGCGTCTTCTGCGAACCGGCCTCGGCCACTTCCCTGGCAGGCGCCCTGCGTGACATCCGGAGCGGCAAGATCCCCGAAGGCAGCACCGTGGTGCTGACCTTGACCGGCAACGGCCTGAAGGATCCCGACACCGCCATCGCCCAGTGCACCCAGAAGCCGCTCACCATCGAGGCCGAGCTGGAATCGGTCAAGCGCGCCATCCTCGACGCGCTCTAAACGTCCCCGCCGCCGCCCGTCCCAGGGCGGCAGCCTTTTCTTCCCAAGCCCAGGCGCTGCATCCTGGCATGCGCTCCCCAGCCTTCCGGCAAATGCAGACCCGCCGTCGGCGTACCTTTCCCGAAAGGCAAGGGAGGACACCTGGATGTCAATATCTGATCTGATTAGTAAAGAATAGTCAGCTAGCTCGTCATGCCGGCATGGAGTGCCGGCAGCCAGGACACAGGGACGTGAGAAGCCGGCGCCATCCATGGCCTCTGGATTCCGGCAATCCCCCGGCAATCCCTGCCGGGGCAGGCTCTGCCGGAAAGACGATTTTCGGTTGAGCTGACTTTCCTTGCTAATCAAGATATCTGATGATCGAATCACCGTCCTGATTCGTCACCCAGACTTTCGTTCCGTCGAATGCGATACCCCAAGGCGTGTCATCAAACGCAAACCACCGCGCCTGCTGGATCGGATTCGGCAGGCCCTGGCGGCGAATGAAGCATGCATCTCGGTCATTACCCGAGGCGAATTGTTGTATGGATTGGCGTTGGTTCCTCACGCGGTAAGCCTGGCTCGGGCGGTTCACGCCTTCCTCGATACGGCTCCCTGCCTCGACTGGACGGGTGCCGCCGCGGACCATTACGCCATCCTGCGCGCAGAGCAGAAAAACAGTGGAAACCCTATCGGCAACATGGATACTCTCATTGCCGCCCATGCACTGGCCGATGGCTTGATCCTGGTCACCAACAACGGGCGTCATTTCGAACGCATTCCGGAATTGCGCATCGAAAATTGGACCCCATCCGCTCTCGATTCAGATATCGAGCGATAACCTCAAGGCATGTACGCCTTGAAATAGGCAAGATGGGCATCATAGTCCTCGCCGATTATCAGCCTGTATAGAATCGCTCGCGAACGAAGCCCGTCCTGAGCGGAGTCGAAGGGCGCTTCCCTTCGTTCAGCGTATCTATGGGCCTGTCGTTGGCCATGTCCAACATCCGCATGAAGCGGATGCCCCAGGGGTTGACCGCCGTCACGGGGTCAACGGATCGATCAGTTTCAGCCGTGCGCCGAAACGGATAAAGTCGGCGCCATTCGCCGTGGCCAGCGTATCCAGACCGTGCACCAGCAGGGTCGCCGCCAGATTCGCGTCATGCACCTACTTGCCGCCGAAGGGGACTTCCGCGAACAACCGCAACAGGGTTTCCGTGACCGCGGCGGTGTCGTCCAGCACCTCGTAGCGGTCGCACCAGGCATGGACCCAGACTAGCAAGGTCTCGCGCGGGATAGGCAAGGCGAAGGTTTGTGGTCTCGACAGGACAGCCAGGTATTCGCGCAGCACCTGGCGGCTGATGACCAGAATGACGCCCCGTGCCAGACAATCCTCCACGAAGCCGCGCGCGGCGGCATGGCCGGGCGCTTCCCTAACGCTGGCGTAGACCAGGACGTTGGTGTCGAGAAAGATGCGCTCAGCGCTGGTCGTCGCCATAGAGCGCCTCGCGCCTGAGGTCCAGCTCCGGCCAGGTTCCCACGCTCATGGCTTCGGGCAGCCGCAACTGGGCCGGGGGGGGAGGCGGCAGGGACAGCGCCAGATCGATCACCGTGGCGAGCACTTCGGACAGGGGTTTTTGCAGCGTGCGCTGGATCTGGGCAAGCCGCTCGGCATGAAGCGGATCGAGTTCGATATCGATATGCACGGCAAAATCTCCAAACAAAAAACCCCCTGGGTTCGGCGATCCCTGAATCAATGAGGAAAAGCGTACTGCCAGAGGCGGATTGGCTGCCAGTATAAACCGGGCGTTTGTTCCAGCCAAGAGAAAGACATGGGTATCAAGCAACAGCTTCGTCCGCCGTTACCCAGCCAGAATTCATCGGGTAATTCGGCATTAAAAGCCTCGGCCATATGGATTTCGCCACGAAACTGGCCTAATACTCGTTTTGACGCTTTGCCAGCTTCCGGCATATCTTCATAAATGACAATGATTTTTGCGGTTTTCGCCCTCACCGTATCCGGCAGTTGCAGATGGATTTGGCGCTGTTCGTCGATTTGGGCTTGCAGTTCTAATGCTTGCATGAAAAACACCTCAACGAATCAAGTTATCCCGGTGGGTTCTGGCAGCTGCGACACTGCAGCTTCGCCGGAGAAGCGGAATAAACAACAGGAATTCAGGCTCTACACCAAGAGCTAAGCCTACATATATAAATTATTTGAACCAGCGCACGATTTGCTCCTTCATTTCTTCCGATGTCTGCTGCGCTATAAATTCATTTAATCTAGATGGATCGGGTTCGAACCGTTCCGCCTCAAGCACTAGTTCCCATGAGTCAAAACATGCAGGATTATCGACCAAAATAACGCCAACACCAAATTTCTTGGCCTCGTCCAGAAGGGCATCAACGGCATCCAGCACCCCAGACCGACAATTCTCCGGCGCATGAGCTATGACATATGCTCGCGTCGCCGCCCTCCTATGGGCAAGCGCCTCATAAACCGCAGACACATCGATTGCCACAAAAGGCTTAACTTCGAAAGTTATCACCTCAAGATATCGCCCCGGTACGTAGGGATAGGTTTTATGTCCGATCGCGGTAACGTCAGGCCTTGTCCATTTTCCACCAGTTGCTCTTGATCCCTGTGCGGCTGTAATTTCCACTAAATAAGCATCGAAGCCCTGCGCCTTAGCCCACTGTTCTCGAAGTGCAATCGCTACAGGCTCATAGAGATCCAACTCTCTCGGATAATTAGAAACAGGAGAGATACCGCTCATATCAAGCGACTCTGTTTCAACAGCGTGCACGATTCCCTGTACACGCCTGACACTGCCTCCTTTTCCTCGGCCGGTCTCTAACCGCCCTCTTTCTATAAGCCGGTTACGTATAGCCCAATACAGATCATCAGACCAACCAGGCAATTTGTCCTTAAGCGACTTATTTCCAATGGTTCCTTCTCGAGGAATATTAACCATTAATTCGTCCATCCTTGACTCAATCTGATCCGGAGACAACTCGTCTATCACCACGTTACCACTATCTCCATAATACCAATCGACCCAAAAACCAGAAAAAGACTAATCAACAATATAAATCAAAGCGACTGGGATTGGCATGAAATATCTCCGCTCAACTAAGCCAGGAAATTTCAGCTTTTGGTGTAACCAGTTTTCCAGCTCTTTCCCTACTTTTTCACAATCAAATTTGTTAAGTTTATCATAAACATCAATTTGATCCGATACGCGCGACTCCATAAACTGAATTAATCGATGCATCTCATCAGCGGACGCCGATCTATCACACAGAGCCCCAAGACCAGAATCAAAAACATAATATGACAAATATCCGCTATCATCATCACCATCCCTCTCGATCTCTTTCAATGGACGCGAAACGACCAGCAGATAACTAGCCCCCCTAAGATTTTTGAACGATCCATCACGTTCAAGATCTTCTCTTTGAATTATCGCTAGGTCAGCTCGGGGAAGTCGAGATATTTTAAATGCAAGATAACCCAATGGGTCCGTATGTTTATCCAACGGCCTACACTTAGTTAGTGTACGGTCACCGTTAACCCTGGCTCTCTTAACCCATGGGTGCAATCCAGCCATTCGCGTATTTCTTTGGTGTGTCCCGCCAAATACCTTGAATCCGGGATCGAATACGAACTTCGACCCCAATTTATAACTTTCCATGCCATCATCTTCCTTAAGGAGAACCGTAGGTGTTCTTACCAGCTCGCTCGTCGTTTTTTCAACGCCAAATATTGGACGCTCCCACTCCACATCGCCAAACTCGATGTCGATGTTTATACTATCCGGCAGCCCAAGTTCTTTCCACCGCTTCAGCCTTACTTCAAGCGCATCCCTATCAATCACGTACTTACAGGCCAATTCATAATTGACCTCTTCAAAGCATTTCCTCATCTCTTCATCTATCCTTCTTGCGCTGCCCAACAACTGGTCCACCATGCCGAGATCGTTACCCTCAATGGCCTGCGACAGGGCTTGCTCTTGGTCTGGACTCAACTGCCCAAGAATTTTAAGCCTCATCACCTCATCTTGAATACCTAATGCGGTAAAGCGCTCCAATAACGCTCGTTCGCGACGCTCCTCATGTGTACCTTGAACGATGAGATAATACGCAGTCACATCGGATACCTGCCCAAGCCGCGCAAGTCGGCCATTTCGTTGCATGAGTGTGGCCGGCGATGGATGTAAATCCCAGTGAACAATTCGGTTTGCCACTTGAAAGTCAAAACCTTCATCGGCCGCCGATGTAGCGACGAGCACTCGCATGCCACTGTCTACGTTACAAAATTGTTCAGTTATCTCTTCCCTCTCGGCCAAAGGCTGCCCACCAATGAGCACTCCGCATATTTTGTCACCTATAGCAGCCTTGATAACTTCGCAGGTTTGCAAACTCTCCGTAAATACAAGAAATTTGTCGGTCCCATGGCGATCCAGCATCGCCCTAAGCCAATTGAGCTTTGTATTTTCAACTCCATCATTCTGACTCGAAAAATTCAATAGCTCCAACCCTAGCTTTGCCATTCCAAGAAGCTCTTCTGGAGAAGCGACAAACACGTCATCGTCCTCATCACTCAAACCTCTCTTGTAATTAAAAACTTCAGGGATATTGCCATCACGTAAATGAGCAGCGAAAAAATCAAATCGGTCAGAGACGAATTTTACCGACGTATATTCGGCTGTTGCTCCGTCATTGAACTTTCTCAGAGAACGCGAAATTGTTCTGAGCAATTCACGGATAGCTTTCACTGCCTCAGACTGATCGTCAGTATAGCTTTGTCTTGTGCTCCATGGCGCGTGCTGTACACACCACCGGAATATCCAGCAACCGCCTGAAATCGAGCTACTTGTCAGTTTTTGTTCGAGCTGCCGCACGGCGAAACCACCAAATCCTCTTCCATGATTTTTATGAACTCTCACGATATAATCTTTAATCCTTGCAAGAAGCTTAATATAATCCTCACTTGCTGGCTCCAACTTGATTTCATTGTCTAACTCCTGATGAGGACGGACTATCGCGAGATTAGGGAAAAACCTTTGGTCCTGCCAATTTCTCACCTGATCTTGCTGACGCCAGACGACTGCAATTTCTGAATCTTGAGTGGTGATATGCTGCGCCAGCGTTTCACGACCAATATTATTAGCATATGCATCCCCAACACCTTCAGTATTATGAGATAGCAACCGCAACAGATTCACAAACTGGTGGGCTGAACGAAAAGGCGTGGCGCTCATCAGAATAACCAGCCGAGGCGAGTTCGAATTAGGCCAAAAATGCCCCATCATCAACTGAAAGGCGGCTCGATATCTTTGGGTCACACCGGCGTTATTATTTAAATCTATATTTTCTCCAGCAGCGGAACAATAGTGGCACTCATCAATTATTATGATTTCCGGAGCTACAAGATATCTTGAAAGCCGCTCCTTATTATCCACATGCCTTATTGCCGCATCCAGGCTCCCCACGTACACCGATCCTCTTATTACATTATCCCCCTGGGAGCCATAGTCTGTAAATTTTTCTATCCTGCCAATATGATTACCCCTTCCCAGTACCGATCTGAGCTTGTCGCAAACGTCTTCCCGAAGACCGCCTCGAGTCAAATAGAGGCAGCTTGTGTCCGGGTTCTTGATGATTCTATCCCTCAAGATCAGACCCGCTTCGATCGTTTTTCCCAGGCCAACCTCGTCCGCAATTAACAGCCTTGTTATTCTTTGTTGATTGTTCTCCATAAATTGTTGGAGTGCCAACTGATGTGGGAAAGGATCCTTATCCGTGGCTGCTATGCGTCCCGAAGAGATATTAGCCAACAGCTCTAGCGCTCCAAGGCGCATGACCGTATCCACCTGAGTATTTGGATTTTTATCACCCTTGAGTGCGCTACGACCTGGAAAATAATAAGGCCCATTGGTAACCACCTGAGCTGCACTTTGATTATTCTTCCAATCACAAAACTCACGAAGAGGTATTCCACGCTTTCCAGGCACGCCCTCCGGTCGATCCGCAGATGGCATTGCATACGCATAATGAACAAAACAATTCAAGTCAGGACTTTCTGAATTTGCGATGATAACGTCTGAATATCTACCACCCCGGTTAAATAGCTCATAAAACTTGTAAGCCATGCTCGCTCCCATTTCAAATAAACCAACCTTGCCTCGCACCGTTTACGCGCAGCGGAATAAGTAGTGTCTCACTCACTCCAACAAGGACATAAATATAGTTTCTCAAACCAGCAGTCTATCTGATTAATGAAATACATCAAATTCAGCATCTTCCCTCGGGGAGGGTCATTTTCTCCGCAGTTCAATACCAAGATAAACCTTATTTATATACTGACTCCAAAGAAACCTCGTCACCTTTTAGACATTTGCACATTGCCGGCGCCATTGGGA
Source organism: Pseudomonadota bacterium (assembly GCA_040753975.1). Classification (GTDB taxonomy): domain Bacteria; phylum Pseudomonadota; class Gammaproteobacteria; order Methylococcales; family Methylococcaceae; genus Methylococcus. The sequence goes on along the minus strand of JBFMDC010000040.1, from coordinate 2,615 downwards.
ATCGTCGGAACGTCTAACGCGCGTATAATGCGATCCGCGCTGCTACCCGTGCTCCAGTTTAAGGGAAACGGGGGATCTAGTGGCGCAGGAAACTACCTGAGCCTCTGGGACTCTCTCCCCGCCTGGCTCTCAAGCAATCGGTCGATTTGATGCTTGGCTATCCCTTCTGTCGAATAGGGGCCGGGGGAGGTCGGGCCGTAGGGGGCCCAGGTGGGGAAGTTGAGGATGATCCAGCCGGTTTCGGCCTGCTGGATGACGAAGCCTTTGTAGTAGATCGAGAACATGGGGAGTCCGTTTTCGTTGGGTTGCACGGTTTCGGGACCGGCTTGCGTCGTACCGGTCGGTTGGACGGCGGCGACCAGGCCGAGCAGCATCAAACCAACGGTGCCAGGGCCGCTTGGCCATGTGCGGGGTGTCATGTCACTGCCTGTCTTCCGTTTCTCTTTCATCGCGTGCTCCTGGCCATGCCGTTATGCCATCGAATTTCAATGCCTTTTCTGGGGTTGGTTCTTGCGTCTGAGCAGGCCGGTTTCCGGCGTCCTTGCCGGAACCACGGCCGAATGTCCTCGGCATTGCTGATTTCTCGTGGGCGCCGATCATACACTGCATCACTCACGGCACTCTCCCCCGCGCTTCCTCGTGTGCGATGTAAGCGTTGAGAAAGGCGACCATTTTCCTGGCCTGTTCTGGCGAGATCAGCACTTCGACCCAGCACAGCCGCTGGCCGCCAAACAGGTAGTCGAATACCCGCTTGAGCTTGAGATGCCACTACAGCGGCTGGCAAACCTGGAACTCGATCGCCATTTCCTCGACCGTGCCTTGCTCGTTGCCTTTGTCATCGCAGGAAAGGCGCACGACATGTTCTGGCGTGTGGCAGCAACATTCGACGTATTGGTGTTGCATGGCAGTTTTCCTCTACTTTGGCCAATCTCATATCGGGTATCTTCGTCAATGCCGTTAAGATAAGCCGTACGCTGAGCGGCTGGCCATGAGCGCAGTCGATGGGAGTCGAGGCTAACAAGCTGGCTTCGACTCCGCTCAGCCAGCGGCAGATCGAGTTTAACTTACTAAAACCTAATGCCACATATGAGCTTCCCTCACCCCAGCCCTCTCCCACAGGGAGAGGGAGCATAATGACTTTACTTTCTTCATCCTTAGTAACGGCATTGGTATCCCCCCCAGCTTTCTGGCAAATGCAAACCCGCCTTCGGCGGACCTTTCCCCAAAACGAAATGGAGGATACCTTAACGTTAATATCTGACAACCGAATTTGCGTCCTGATTCGTCACCCAGACTTTCGTTCCGTCGAATGCGATACCCCAAGGCGCTCGCCCTGTTGGATAGGTTCCCAATATATTTCCAGAATTCGCCTCGATCTGGGTCACGTTGTCGGACTGGTGGTTGACCACCCAGATCGACGTACCGTCGAACAGAACGGCGTTGGGCTCGATGCCTACCGGATAACTCGCCAGCACACTTCCATCTTCGCGATCGATCTTTTGCACGGCGTTATGTACGTCGTCAGCTCGCCAGATATAGGTACCGTCGAAAGCAATCCCGTAACCCGCAAATCCCATGAAATCGAATTTGGCTACGCTGGCACCCGTGGCAGGTTCCAGCTTGCTCAGCGTCGATTCGTCGGTATTGACGACCCAAACGTGCGTTCCGTCGAACAGAATGAAAGTCGGATGCAGCCCCGTCGTGAAAGTACCGAGGTTGGCTCCTGTCTTGGCATCGAACTTGGTGACTGAACTTTCTCCGTAGTTGGCCACCCATATGTTGACGCCGTCGAACGTCACGCCAAAGGCTCCGGCACCGGTGGGATAGTGTCCGACCAGATTGCCGGTGGCGGCATCGAGTTTGGTCACATTGCTGCTGAACTGATTCGCCACCCAGACGTGGGTACCGTCGAAGGCGATCGTCCTGGGTCCGGAACCGACCGGATAGGTGCCAATCAAGGCCCCGGTTTGGGCGTCGAATTTGCTGACGCTGTTGCCGTAATTGTTGGCGACCCAGATGTTGGCACCATCGAACGCGGCGCCATAGGGGTGCGCCCCGGTCGGAATCTCGGCGTAGGTCCTGTTGGCTTTGTACCACTGCTGCAAGGCGATATGTTTCGGGTTGTAGGCACCGCCGGTCAGCCCGGGATCGCCTTTGTCTCCTTTGGGTCCCTGGGGACCGGTGTCCCCCTTCGCGCCAGCGGGGCCGACCAGCCCTGTGGCACCATCCGCCCCGTTAGGACCTGCCGGACCTTGTATGCCTTGGGGACCTTCGGGACCAGCCGGTCCCATTGGGCCGATCGCGCCATCTGCGCCTTTTGGGCCTTGGGGCCCTGGCAAACCTTGCGGCCCGGTTTCTCCCGCCGGGCCTGGAGGCCCCATCGGCCCCTCGATGTTGCTCCCCAGCAACTGCCAATAGCTCGAGGTGGTTCCAGGCACGCGATTCTTGTTTCTGCTGCCAAGCGACAAATAGGTTTGATTGTTATAGGTAACTGTTACGTTCCGCGTGATCATATTCCGAGAAGGAGTTATGCTCTGTTCGAGGCCCGGAGCCTGCTCCGGGAAGTGTTTGATCCTGTTCCCCCTAGCAAAACACCATGAAAATTCCCGTTCATC
>JBFMDC010000039.1:0-123902 GCA_040753975.1 Pseudomonadota bacterium | reverse complement strand
AGGGGGCGAAGGGAAGCAAAACCGGGTGTGGGGGTTAGCCACCCGCCCAAAACGGCCCGCCGTGGCCTCCCAAACCGGCTGCGTCGCCGCCACCGCAAGAAATTCCGACTTGTTCAGAGCTTCCTTAGGTCGCGTCCGGCACCCATAAGTCCGCCAGCGCAAACCGCCATTCGCCGAAGGGCGGGGCGCCGACCTCTTCGTTCTGCTGCCAGGCCTGCTCCATCAGCCAATGGCCTTCGTGCAGCCGGAACACTTCCAGGGTTCGCTGGTCCGGGTCCACCAGCCAAAGCCAGCCGAGGCCGTGTTCGGCGTAGAGCGGCATCTTCACCACGCGGTCGATCCGCACGGTGCCCGCCGAGAGCACTTCGCAAACCCAGTCCGGCGCCAGCGTGAAATGGGCCTCATCCGGAAACACGGGCATCCGCTCCCGCCGCCAACCCGCGAGATCGGGGACCAGAACATCCGCGCCGAGATGAAGCTCCGGCTCGAAGAGTATCCACCAGCCGCCGGGGCCGCCTCGGCCGTGATCGAACGGATTCATCAAATCCCCGCCGAGTACCGAGGCGGCGCGGGCATGCCGAGGCGCGGGCCGCGGCTGGGTGATCAGCTGACCGTGCAGAATCTCGCCGATCACATTGTCCGGAAGATCGAACAGGTCTTGATAAGTGGCAAGGCGTTCGGCGGGATCGGTCATACGGTCGTTTTCTGCGGCTCTGCGTCTGGAAGGACGATTCTGAAACCGGCAGGGGTTTGCCGCAACCTCAACGCCACATCCCCGCCAGACAGGCCGCGCGTCTGTCCTTGTCGCGGACGTTGTAACAGCGCGATTTGTCGCCGGTGAGGCGGGCGAGGCAGAGCTGTTTGGCGTCGGCGTCCTGGATCGAGTAGCAGCGGCATGACCTTGCCTGCCGCTCCCCGCAGATTGTAGCCGGCATGGCCGTCCAGCGCGGTTTCGGCCGGATTGACGTGAACCACGGCGGCGCCGCGCAGACCTTCGAGCGGCTGCGGGAAACCGTCGGTGCATTGCAGGTCGTGATTGCCTGCGATTGCATTTTCCGCAACCTAAAAATGACCCGCTGCGGCGTCAAGCAGCAGGTGGGCAGGATTTTTCAGAACATCCACGCCGTGGGCTTCAGCAGCTACGGCGAGCAGTATCTCGGCGTACATATCAACCAGACCTTTACCGGAATCGCTATCGGCGCCCCAGGGAGACCTCGGCATGACGGACAATGAGCAGGTCCTGCGCGCGGAAATCGCTCGCCTGAACAAGATCATCGAGGTTCTCATGGACCGGGTGGAAAACAATCTGAACATGCCGGCCGTAATCAGTTAGAGTGCTATGCCGACACCGGACCGGGCGACTTAAGCATGGGCAGCATTGCATTCGAAAGCCTGAGCAAAACCTACCCGGGCGGCTTCCCGGCGCTGTCGGACCTGAGCCTCGAAATCGCCGACGGCGAACTCCTAGTCGTCGTCGGACCCTCGGGCTGCGGCAAATCCACGCTGCTGCGGCTCATCGCCGGGCTGGACTGTCCCACCGCCGGTTCGATCCGGATCGGCGGCACGGACGTGAGCGCGCTCTCCCCGGCGGAGCGCAACGTCGCCATGGTGTTCCAGGATTACGCGCTCTATCCCAACATGACGGTACGGGGCAACCTGGAGTTTCCGCTGAAGATGCGTCGCATGGGCCGCGCCGAACGCCGGCGCCGGATCGAGCAGGTGGCCGGGATGCTCGAACTTGCTCCGGTCCTCGACCGCAGCCCCGCCCAGCTCTCCGGCGGCCAGCGCCAGCGCGTAGCCATGGGACGGGCGCTGGTCCGCGAGCCCGCGGTGTTCCTGCTCGACGAACCCCTCGCCAACCTGGACGCCCGGCTGCGCGCGCAGGTCCGCGCCGAAATCGCCGAACTGCAGCGGCGGACCGGGACGACCATGATCTATGTCACCCACGACCAGGTCGAAGCCATGACCCTGGGCCGGCGCATCGCGGTCCTGGACCGCGGCCGCCTGCAACAGGCCGCCTCGCCGCGCGATCTCTATGCCCATCCCGCCAACACTTTCGTCGCCGGCTTCATCGGCAATCCGCCCATGAACCTCCTGCCGGTCCGGGTCGAGCGCTCCGGTCAGATCGTCCTCCCCACTTTCGGCGGCTGCCTGCTGCCGGGAGGAATGACGGCGCCGCGACACACGACCATCGCCGGCATCCGGCCGGAAGCCGTGCGGCTGGCGGAGGAATCAGTCCAGGGGATCGCCGCCCGCGTCCAGGACGTGGAATATCTGGGCCATGAGACATTGCTGCATTTCGCCCATGAAGCGGGACCGGCCTGCCTCATCGCCCGCCTCCCCGGCCCGCAGCCCCTTGCCCGGGGCGATGCCGTCCGCATCAGGGTTGCGCCGGAAGACTGGCATTTTTTTGACGGGAACGGTCAGGCGCTGGGCTGATCCCCACATGCTTCCAGCGCCCACAGCTCCTTAAGGGAATTCGCATTCGCGAACAGCTCCGGCACGTCGCTGTAGTCGGTCCGCCGCGTCCGGTGGCGGGCCAGCCAGGCTTCGACCCTGCGTTCCCCCGAGGCCAGAAACGCCTGGAGATCGGCCAGCAAGGACCGCCGCGCGATGAGGAATACCGGATGCAGCCGCTCGCCGTCGTGCGCCACCGCGATGTCGCAATCCGACGCCGCCTGTTCCTCGGCCAGGCGTCTCAATAGGGGCCCGGTAACCAGAGGCGTGTCGCAGGGCATGGTCAGAACCAAGTCGGTCTCGGCCCAGGCCATCGCGCTCAGGAGTCCCGCCAGCGGCCCCTCGAATCCCTGGCTCGCGTCGGCGATCACCGGGCAGCCGAAACCGGCGTAGCTTTCGCGGTTGCGATTGGCGCTGACCACCACCTGTCCCGCCACCGAGCGCAAAGCCTCCAGCGCATAAACCACCAGCGGCCTGCCCCGGAACGGCATGAGGCCCTTGTCGCGGCCGCCCATGCGGCTTCCTCTTCCGCCTGCCAGCACGCATCCGGTAATCTTGGGAGAAGGATATTTCACGACGCAAGTCCTTAACGATGATCGAAAAACCAATGCGGCACCTGTTACCGATCCTGGCGGTGGCCGTCTCGTCCGGCTGCGCCTCGAAACCTGCGGACTGGCGCGCGGACTATTACGAAGTGGAAACCACCAAACCGTACGCAGACGTGATGGCCGAACTGGAGCTGGCGATCACCGAGCAGAATTTCCGGATCACCGGCCACAACAAGATCGGCAGTGTGATACGCCAGCGGGATCAGATAGACTTTCCTGATTATGACGCGCTGCAATTCTGCAATCTGACCCTGGCCCGGCAAATGCTCGAAATCGAGCCGGCGGCGGTGGCGTGGATGCCCTGCAACGTCGCCGTCCGCTTCGAGGGCGGACGCACTCGGATCACGGCTCATCTCTTGCCTGAAACCACCCGAAACCGGCCGCTCGACGATTTCACCAGGTCAATGAACGAAAAACTCAAGAAAATCGTCGATTTTGCCGCCGAAAATTATTAACTCGGCCCTAAAATAGGCCGGGTCAATCCGGGGCAGGGAGGCCCCGGCGCGGCGCCGAGCCGCGTGAGCGAAGACCGGGCGTGTACCGGCCTTGGCGATGGCCCGAAATATCAGGAGGGTATTTTCGGGCCGGAATAGCCGGAATAATAGTTCCCTTACCTCATCACCGATCCGACAAGACCATGGCGAAAACCTTCCCTGCCAGAACGACCCGGCCCCTTGCACTGACCCTGCTGCTTGCTGGCCTGAACGCCTGTGACCCCCAGCCGGTGCAACCGAAGGTCCAGGCCTCCGCCGCTTCCGGACAACCCGACGCCCCCCAGGGCGCTAGCGATTTCCCGACGCTGACGCGGGTCGAATACGTCCTGCAATGCATGCAGGAACAGGGCGGCCAAAACTACGACAACATGTATCACTGCGCCTGCGCCGTAGACGTGGTCGCCAAGGCGATGACCCCCGACGAATACGACCAGGCCGTGACCTTCACCAACCTGTTCGGCATGGCGGGCGAACGCGGCAGCGTCTTCCGCGACCCGCCGCAATCCGAACAACTGCGCAAGAAACTCAAGGACGCCAAGGCAGCGGCAAACGACACCTGTTTCCCGAAGACGCCGGGGAGCGCCAGGGGCCAAGGCGGCGAGCACTAAGGGCTGATGTCACATACGCCCCTTTCGCGCCGGGACCCATCTGTCAGAAGCGGATTTCATGCGGCACATCCCTATCTATGCCGCCCCCGTCGGGCGCTGCGCGCGCGCAAATTTGCCGGGAGCAAATTTGAACATGCGGAACATGGCCCGGAGGGCAGGCCCCAAGGACGGAACCGGTAAACCGGCTTTCCTGCCGATCTGTACATTGAGCCGAAGGGAGCCGGCCACGATAGCCCGGCGGGAAGCCCCGCTTTTCATGACCTGTAGAACTTCGACCTTTTTCTTGACCGGACATTAGTGAGCGGGCCATCCAAATACCCGATCCGCAGCGGACTGCCGTCTTCATTTTGGAGCCTGCCACTTTTGGCTGCGGCTACCCCAAGCTTGCCAGTCGAATCGATAGCCGTAAACGAACCGCCGCCGAAACCGTGGTGAGCCGGCGATAGAACATGCCCTTCCAGGGTATCGATCTACGCCTTGGGTGGCCCGTAATACCCCTTTTGCTCCGTGTCCGCCTGTTTCAACAAATTGGCCCCGGCAACCACGTCGGCGTTCAACCCTTCCCCGCCATGATCGATATGGTCCAGCAAGGCTTTGCGCATGCGCGGATCCCAGTAGGTGCGCAAATGATTGCGTATTCCCTCATGGCGCCGGAGCGGCGGGTAGGGCGCAAAAAAGTCGGCGATCTGGTTGGCCATGAGGACCAGCCGGTCGAGGTCGATGACCGCTTCACTTCGATCGCCCTCCCTGTGCTGCGGCTGTTGCAGGTTCATGCGAACGCCTCCTCGGCCGGCTGTTCGGCGGTGTCCGCCGCCATGTTCTCCACCACCGGCTGGACACGCACCACTTCGACCGCCGTAACTTTATATTCAGGGCAGTTGGTGGCCCAATCCGACTGGTCGGAGGTGAGAACGTTCGCCTTCGATTTGGCATGGTGAAACGTGGTGTAGACGACGCCCGGATTCACGCGCGCGGACAGTATGGCTCGCAGCCGCGTCGCGCCGAAGCGGCTGGTGATGGAAACCCAATCGCCATCCTGGATACCACGGGCGGCGGCATCTTCGGCGCTGATTTCCAGCACGTCCTCAGGGTGCCAGAGCGAGTTGGCGGTTCTTCGCGTCTGGGTGCCGACGTTGTACTGGCTCAAGATGCGGCCGGTGGTCAGCAGCAGCGGGAATTGATCGTTGGTCCGCTCCGTGGTCGGCACATATTCGGTAAGCATGAACGTGCCCCGGCCATTGGCTCTGGGAAATTTGACGGTGTGCAAAACTTCCGTGCCTTCCGGCGCATTCTCGTCGCAGGGCCACTGTGCCGAGCCGATGCGTTCGAGCAGCGGGAAGCTCATGCCCTTATAGGCGGGCGACAAACGGGCGATTTCGTCCAGTATTTCGCCCGCGTGGCCATACTTCGCGGGGTAACCCATGGCGTTCATCAGCATCACCACGATTTCCCAATCCTGGTAGCCCGCTAGCGGTTCGATCACTTTTCTCACCCGGTTCACGCGGCGTTCCGCGTTGGTGAACGTGCCTTCCTTTTCCAGGGACGAACTGCCCGGCAGGAAGACATGGGCGTACTTGGCGGTTTCGTTGAGGAACAAATCCTGGAGCACCACGCATTCCATGTTGCGCATGGCCGCGATGACATGCTTCTGGTTGGGATCGCTCTGTACCGGGTCTTCGCCCATGATGTACATGCCACGGAAATGCCCGGTCAGGGCGGCGTCGAACATGTTTGGCAGGCGAAGACCGGGTTCGTCGTCCAGCGCCACGCCCCAGTCACGTTCAAAGGAGCCTCTTACCTCGGGATCGGTGACGAAACGGTAGCCGCTGAACACATGGGGCCAACTGCCGAGACAACTGCCGCCTTGCACGTTGCCTTGTCCGCGCATCGGATTGACACCCACGCCTTCGCGACCGAGCATGCCGCAGGCCAGCGACAGGTTGCCCAGACACATCACACCGGTGGAGCCCTGGCTGTGCTCGGTGACGCCCAGGCCGTAATAAATCGCGCTGTTCGGACCACCGGCGTAGAGCCTGGCCGCCCGGCGAATGTCTTCGGGATCGAGTCCGGCCAGCGGGCCGATGACATCCGGCGAATAGCGATCGTCGCCCACCAGCGCCGCCCAGTTCTCGAACTCCGGCCATTCGCAACGTTCGCGAACGAAGGCTTCGTTGTACAATTTTTCGCGGACGACCACATGCGATATGCTGTCCAGAACGGCGACATTGGTGCCCGGGCGCAAGGCCAGATGAAGCGTGGCCCGGCAGTGCGGGGATGCGACCAGCTCCGTGCGGCGCGGGTCGATGACGATCAGTTTGGCGCCTTCACGGATGCGCCGCTTCATCAGCGATCCGAACACGGGGTGGCCTTCGGTCGGATTCACGCCCACCACCAGGATGACGTCCGCCTTGAGGATGGAATCGAAGTGCTGACTGGCGGCACCCCAGCCGACGGTCGCGGAAAGACCGAACTGCGTCGGTGAGTGACAGATGCGTGCGCAGTTGTCGATGTTGTTGTTGCCCATCACGGCGCGCGCCAGTTTCTGCACCAGAAAGATTTCCTCGTTGGTGCAGCGCGAACTGGACACCGCGCCGATGGAACGCTTTCCATACTGATTCTGAATGCGCCGGAATTCGCTGGCCGCGTGCTGGATGGCGGTTTCCCACGACACCGCCTGCCACGGTTCGTCGATGGAACGGCGAATCATCGGGGTGCGGACGCGGTCGGGGTGATTGTAGTAATCGAAGGCAAAACGGCCCTTGACGCAACCGTGTCCATGATTGGCCTTGCCTTCCTTCCAGGGGATCATGCGGACCACGCGGCCCTTGTAGGTTTCTGCCTTGAAGCCGCAGCCGACGCCGCAGTACGCGCAGGTGGTGACCACGTTGCTTTCGGGTTTGACGGGGTTAGCCATGACGGTACTCCTCTTCGAACAGACTTTTTTCTATGAGGGCTTGGGAGGGACAGGACAGCACACAGGCGCCGCAACTGACGCACTCGGACTCGAAGAACGGCTGGTCTTGTCCGGCGGCGACTTTGGATTCGAATCCCCGGCCATCGATGGTCAGGGCGAAAGTGCCCTGGATTTCTTCGCAGGCCCGCACGCAGCGGCTGCAGACTATGCATTTGGCGGGGTCGAACAGAAAATAAGGGTTGGATGCATCCACCGGGCTGGCGAGGTGATTCGCGCCTGACCCATAAGGATGGCAATCGACGCCGCACTGCTTGAGCGTGTCATGGAACTCGCTCCAGCCGCCTTCAAGGTCGGCGCCGGGGAAATCCGACAGATAAAGCTCCAGCACGCCTTTGCGCAGCGAACGCAGTTTATCGGTATCGGTACGTACCGCCATGCCTTCCTCGGCCAGCATGGTGCAACTGGCGGGATATCCCTTGCGTCCTTCCACTTCGACGAGGCATACGCGGCAACTGCCGAACGGTTCCAGAGTGTCCGTCGCGCAAAGCTTCGGGATCGGCCGTCCAGCCATTGCTGCGGCCAGCATCACCGAACTGCCGGACGGCACTTTCACCGGCACGCCGTCAATGGTGAGCGCCACCTCGACACCGTCTCGCGGCGGCGTTCCCAAATCCCGGCCTTCTCGCAGTTCACGTAGTTCAGCCCACATCGCAGCCCTCCTTCATGTAGTTCTTTTGACGCACCGAATCGCGAAATCATGAGGCGATGCGTATCGATTCGATAATATCTGATTAGATTATTCTATATTAACGGGCGCTGCCAACCATGGGAAGGTTGCGTTCTCCGGGATATCGACAGCGAGATCCAACTCACCCCCGTGATGCTTCCATTTCGCCTTCCCCGGAAGCCTGCCGCCGCCGTTCATGCCTTGCCCCCGCGTGCTGCGGCGGACAGCTAATCCGGTGACCGGGAAAAGCTCAAGCCTCCGCCGTTGCGCCCGAGATCCAGGAAGAGGCGGCGGCCGGTCTGATGATAATGCGACGCGGCCTCCAGGGACTGAATGAAATGCTCGGCGACCGGCCCCGGCCGGCAGCGCCCGGCATCGGCCCGGGTGACGGCGATCACGATCCGGTCGCCGTGGGTTTCATAGATGCCCTCGCCTTTGAGGCATTCGGCCGAAAACTTGAGCCAACCGTTGGCGAGCAGTTGGAGGGTGTATTTTCCCGGCTTGGACACCAGATGCGTCTTGCCGTGCTGATCCCAGGACTCCCACCGCCACAGCGGAACGCCGGGCACCGGGGAGAACTCCCGGCGCTCGGCGGCAGGCGGCTCCTGCCGTTTCGGCGCAGCCGGCTTAGCCGGCTTGGCAGGTGCTGACTGAGGCACCGGCGCCGCCGGGGGTTTGCCGGCACAGCCCGCAAAGAACATCAAAATCAGGGAAATGGCCGGCCACCGGCCGAACCGCTCCGCCGGAATACGGAAACGCCGCGCCGCCATCTTTCTTATCAACCGCCCGTGACGTTCATGTGGCGCAGGATCACCGGCCGGGCGGCCAGATCGAAATCGTGGCGTTCCGGCTTCCGGCTCATGGCCTCCGCGATCGCCCTTTTCAGCCGCTCCGTATCACCGGGATGGGCCCGCACGACCCGCTTGAGGTCCGCGGAATGCTCGTTGCCCAGGCAGAGCAGCAGCCGCCCTTCGGCGGTGAGCCGCACCCGGTTGCAACTGCCGCAGAAATTGTGCGAATGGGGGGAGATGAAACCCACACGGGTATCGGTGCCGGCGACCCGGAAATAGCGCGACGGCCCGCCGGTGGTTTCGGGGGTCGGCAGCAGGCAGAAGCGCGCCTCCAGATCGTTCCGGATCGCATCGCTCGAATAATAACCTTCGAGGCGGTCGTGGCCGTCGACCCACCCCAGCGGCATCTCTTCGATGAAGCTGATGTCGACGCCCTTGTCCACGGCGAAACCGACCAGATCGGCGACCTCGTCGTGATTGCGGTTCTTGAGGATCACGGCATTGAGCTTGAGCCGCTCGAAGCCGGCTGCCACCGCGGCGTCGATTCCGCGCAGGACCGCGGCCAGGTCGCCCACCCGGGTCAGCGCCCGGAACCGCTCGAACCTGAGCGAATCCAGGCTGATGTTGATGCGGCGCACCCCGCAGGCTTTGAGCTCCGCGGCGGTCCGCTCCAGCCGCATGCCATTGGTGGTCATCGCCAGTTCGCGCAGACCATCGAGCCGTCCGAGCCGCCGCAGCAGGTCCACGGCGCCCTTGCGCACCAGCGGTTCGCCGCCGGTGATGCGGATCTTGTCCACCCCCAGTCCCACGAACGCGGCGGCGATGGCGTGAATTTCCTCCAGCGTGAGAATCTGCGCGCGGGGGAGGAAATCCATCTCTTCGCTCATGCAGTACACGCAGCGCAGATCGCAGCGGTCGGTGACGGAGATGCGCAGATAGCTGACGCGGCGGCCGAAACGGTCGATCAGAGCGGGGGCTGGCGCGGAAGTGCTGGCCATGGGAACGGGTGAAACTGTCATGCCGCGTATTGTCCCATCGTTGACCGCGCCGTGAAAGGTCCGGTAACGGCCCGACGCCCGCGAAGGAAGGATTCGCGTTCCGGCGAAGCCTCCCGCAGCGGCGGCTTCAGCCGCCGGCCTCCGCCTCGGGCCGGTCCGGCGCTGGCCAGTCGAGATGGAAGAAACGGCCGCGTGGCCGGTCGGTGCGTTCGTAGGTATGGGCGCCGAAATAGTCGCGCTGGGCCTGCAGCAGGTTGGCGGGAAGGCTGGCGCTGCGGTAGCCGTCGAGATACGCCAGGGCCGAACCGAACGCCGGGACCGGCAGCCCGTTGCGGACGGCGAGCGCCACGATGTCGCGCCAATGGGCCTGGCCTCGATGGAGGGCGTCGCGGAAATAGGGGTCGAGCATCAGGTTCGAAAGCGCGGGATCCAGCGTGTACGCGTCGGTGATCTTTTGCAGGAAACGGGCGCGAATGATGCAGCCGCCCCGCCAGATGCGGGCGATGGCGGCAAAATCCAGTCGCCAGCCGTAGGTCTTCTGGGCTTCGGCCATGAGTTGGAAACCCTGGGCATAGGCGCAGATTTTGGCGCAGTACAGGGCATCCCGGACCGCCTCGACCAGGTGCGCGGTATCGTCCTCCCGCCGGACCTCCGGGCCCCGCAGGATGGCGCTTGCGGCCACCCGCTCCTCCTTGAGGGCCGAAAGCGCCCGGGCGAACACCGCCTCGGCGATGGCGTTGGCCGGCACGCCCTGCTCCAGCGCGCTGACCGCGGTCCATTGCCCGGTGCCTTTCTGCCCCGCCGCATCCAGCACCTTGTCGACCAGGAAACCGTCGCCGGACGGGTCTTTCTGCTGCAGAATGTCGCTGGTGATTTCGATGAGATAGCTCGAAAGCTCGCCCTGGTTCCATTCCCGGAAAATGGGCGCGATGGCGCCGGATTCCAGCCCGCCCAGATGCTTCAGCAGCCAGTAACCTTCCGAGATCAGCTGCATGTCGATGTATTCGATCCCGTTGTGCACCATCTTGACGTAGTGGCCGGCGCCGTTCGGGCCGATCAGGGCCGTGCAAGGCTCGCCGCCGGCGACGGGGCGGCCGGGCTCGGCCCCTTCCAGCGGCTGCCCGGTGGCCGGATCGACCTTGGCGGCGATCGCCTGCCATACCGGCTCCAGCAAACGCCAGCTTTCCGCGCTTCCGCCCGGCATCAAGGAGGGCCCGAAGCGGGCGCCGACTTCGCCGCCGGAGACGCCGGAGCCGATGAACAGGAAGCCGGCGGCGTCCAGCTCCCGCTCCCGCCGGATCGTGTCCAGCCAATGGGCGTTGCCGCCGTCGACGACGAGGTCGCCCGGATCCAGCAGCGGCACGAGTTGCCCGATCACGGCATCGGTCGCCGCGCCGGCTTTCACCAGGAGAATGATCCGCCGCGGCCGTGCGATGGCCTGCACGAACTCAGCCAATTCGGCGCAGGGAAGAATGCGTCCCCGAGACGGCTCGGCCCGTTCGCAGTGGGCCATGAATTCTCGGGTACGCTCGTAATTGCGGTTGTATACCGCGATCGTATACCCATGATCGGCGATGTTGAGCGCCAGATTCTGGCCCATCACGGCCAGGCCGATGAGTCCGATCTCGGCATTTCCATTGTTCATCACGAAAGGCTCCGGAAGCTACAGTCGGAAATCACCTTAGAATGCTTTGTGCGGCGAGTAAAGCGGGGAACCTCCCGGCCTTGCTTCCTGTCCGAAAAAGTCGTGCGCACATGGACTACTATAGGCTTGCGACTTTCTCAAAAAGGACTCCCGCCGATGAAAATTCGCTCGCTGTCCCTGGCCGTTGCCATTGCATGCTCTTACTCCGCCCACGCCGACCGGGCCGAACCGGCGCAGCATCGGCCGGCGGATCCGCTGAACGCGGCGAGCATCGCGGAGAGCGGTTTCCTCGGCAGCGGCAGCCAGCCTTTCGAGCTGGAACTGCCCGCCGTGGTGGCAGACCTGACCTCGACCAAACCCGGCGTTCCCAAGACCGGAACCGTGCATCCCTTGCCGATCCCCGTCGCGGCGTCCCGGTTGCACTGGGAAGCGGTCCAAGGCGGCTACGCGGCCCGCATCCGGGTGTCGACGGCCAACGCGGTGCGGCTCCGGCTGCACTTGGTTTTCGGCGGTACGCTCCCGGCCCTGGAATTGCGCATCCGGGGAGATCAGGACGCTACCCTCCCGTCCCCCATCGGTAATGCGGCGATTCACGGCAACGACCTGTGGCTGCCCGTCACTCAGGGAAGCGGCGCCGAGCTCGAGATTTTTGTCGGCGGCCCCCCCTCGCCGGAGGCGCTCGACTTGAGGCTCGACAAGATCAACCTCATCCTGGTCGATGCCAGCGACGCGCATACTCCCGGCTTCAGCGCGCAAAGCCTGGGTTATGCCGATCACCAGCAGTACGACTTGGCCTGCTGGTCAAACGATCAGGCTTATTCCGCCCTGCAGATCGCCGCCGCGGCCACGGCCAAGGTCAATCTCATCGAAAACGGCAGTTCCTACATCTGCAGCGGCACCCTGCTGAAAGACAAGGGCAACACCCAAACACCCTGGTTCGCGACGGCCAACCACTGCCTGCCGAACCAGACCGTCGCGGACACGGCATCCTTCGAATGGTTCTGGCGGGCGACCGACTGCAACGCCTTTTACACCGATTCGCGCTATGCGCAGACCTTCGGCGGGGCGCAACTGTTGTGGACCGAGTTCCATCGGGAGCCATCATTTCTAAGACTCAGAAACGCCCCCCCGGCGAATGTCTATTTTTCCGGATGGGACACGGCCATCCACGTCGGCGATGCCGTGTGGGGCGTGCATCATCCACGCGGAGACCACACCATGGTCAGCAAGGGGAAGGTCACGGCCCTCAAGGAGACGTTCACCAACGCCAGCGTCGGCGGGACCCACCTGCTGGACCGGGTGCGATACGTCTACGGCGGCACCGAAGGCGGCAGCAGCGGGTCCGGCCTATTCGCCGTAGAAAAGGATGCGGCTTATTGGAAAGGCTCGCTCTTCGGCGGCTCGGATGAAGACTACCAAGACAGCGTTTACAGCCACTTCGCCGGCTATTACGAGCAGATCAAACCCTGGCTCACCTCTTGCGTACTGCCCTGGGGGCGCAACATTCCCGGAGGCCAGAGCGTCACCGCATACCAGGAAGCCACCTCCAGCAAGTGCGCTGCCGTGTCCGAGGTCAGGGCCTGCGCGGAGGGCAACCTCAGCGGCAGCTACACCTACGAAACCTGCACCTACGTGCCGGGCGCATCCTGCACCGTTCCCTGGGGCGGCTCCCTGGAGGACGGTCAGAGCGTCACGGTATACCAGCTCGATCGCGCCGTGAACTGCGCATCGGTTGCCGAGGTCCGCACGTGCTCGGACGGCAATCTGAGCGGCAGCCACGCCCACCAGTCCTGCACGAACGCCATGGACTCGGCCTCCATGACCGTCATCCACCCCGCCGGCGGCGAAACCTTCACCGCGGGACAGATCGTGCCGATCCAGTGGCGGCTTTCCGGCTACGGCTCCAAGGCGAAAGTGAACATCGCCTTGTCCAAGAACGGCGGGGCGAGATGGCGCACCTTGAAGTCCGGCGCCCGCAATACCGGCAGTTGGAATTGGAAGGTCAAGAAAGGCCAAGCGTCGTTCCAGGCACTCGTCCGGGTCTGCCTGCCCAAGACCAAGAAAGTCCCGGCCATTTGCGATGTCAACGACGCGGTCTTCACCGTCCAGAAGTGATGCCGGAGACCGGAACAGCCCCAAGATACGGGGCCGGCGACGCCAAACTGATTTCCCCGTGTAATTCAGGTCTTGAAAGCCCCCCGCCTTGACCCCCACAATTCCCTTGTTATCCCTCCGAGCCGGCCGTGTTTTTGGCAAGGAATGCATGAGATGAGCAGCAAACCCGGACTATTCCCGAACACTACCGCATTTTCCGAAGACAACGCCGGTTTCGTCGAAGCGCTGTACGAGCAGTTCCTGCGCGATCCGGAAGCCGTTGCGCCCGACTGGCGCGAGAAATTCCGGGCCGTCCGCGAAGGCGGGACGGCCGAGCCGGCCGCTCCCCGCCGAACCGGGGATGCCGACCGCGCCGTGCGCAAGCAGGCGGCAGTGGACCGGCTGATCGACCAGTACCGCACGCACGGCCATCTGTCGGCGGACAACAACCCGCTCAAGCCGGCTTCGCCTTCGCGCGACCTGGACCCGGCCCGCTACGGCCTCGACGCCGGGGACATGGAAGCCGCTTTCTACCCGGACGTTCTGCACAGCCACGAGAAACTGCCGCTGAGAGACATCCTGGATACCCTGCAGGCGACCTACTGCCGGCATGTGGGCGTCGAGTACATGCACATCATGGACTCGGAAATCAGGGGGTGGCTCCGGCAGAAACTGGAAGGATCGCGCGCCCGTGGCCATTTCGGCCCAGAGCAAAAGCGGGAGCTGCTGCGCCTGCTCACCGCCGCGGAGGGCATCGAAAAATATCTGCACCGCAAATACGTGGGACAGAAGCGGTTCTCGCTGGAAGGCGCCGAAAGCCTGATTCCCCTGCTCGACGAGCTGATCCAGCGCTGCGGCGCCAAGGGCACGCGGGAGATCGTGCTGGGCATGGCGCACCGCGGCCGCCTCAACGTCCTGGTCAACATCCTCGGCAAAAAGCCCGAACTGCTGTTCCGCGAATTCGAAGGCACCGAGAGCCAGGACGGCGGTTCCGGCGACGTCAAATATCACCTGGGGTTCTCCTCCGACGTAGAGAGTCCCGGCGGCCCGGTCCATCTGACCCTGGCGTTCAATCCTTCGCACCTGGAAATCATCGACCCCGTGGTCGAGGGGTCGGTGAGGGCGCGCCAGGACCGGCTTACGGGCGACGCCGAGGCCGCCGTGGTTCCCGTGCTCATTCACGGCGATGCCGCCTTCGCCGGCCAGGGCGTGGTCATGGAAACCCTCAACATGGCGGAAACCCGCGCTTATACCACCGGCGGCACGATACACATCGTCATCAACAATCAGATCGGCTTCACCACCAGCAATCCCTTCGACGCCCGCTCCACCCTGTATTGCACCGATGTCGCCAACATGGTTCAGGCGCCGGTGTTCCACGTGAACGGCGACGATCCGGAAGCGGTGCTGTACATCACTCGGCTGGCCGTCGACTACCGCATGAAATTCCGGCGCGACGTGGTGATCGACCTGCTCTGTTACCGCCGCCATGGCCACAACGAGGCGGACGAACCGGCCGTCACCCAGCCGCTGATGTACCGCTTCATCCGCCGGCATCCGCCGGTCCGGGCCTTGTACGCCGAACGGCTCGTCGCGGAAGGCATTGTTTCCCCGGAAGACCCCGTGCGGATGGATCACGACTACCAGGAGGCTCTCTCCCGAGGCGAGCCGGTGTCCAGGCCATTGCTGGGGGACTCGGCCGGATACGTCAAGACCCGGTGGGACCGCTACCGCGGCGCGGAATGGACCACACCGGCGCAGACCGGCTTGCCGATGGCGGACCTCGCCGCCATGGCGGAACGGATGACGGCACTGCCCAACGGCTTCGAAGCGCATGCCAGGGTCGAAGCGATCCATGTGGCGCGCCGGCGTATGGCGGCGGGCGAACTTCCCGCCGACTGGGGGTTCGCCGAGACCCTCGCTTACGCCTCCCTGCTGTGGTACGGCCGCAATATCCGGCTGACCGGTCAGGACGTCGGGCGCGGCACTTTCTTCCATCGCCATGCCATCGTCCACGACCAGCGTACCGGAGAGGCCTGCGCCCCGCTCCAGCATTTGAAGACCGGCCAGGGCCGGTTCGACATCTACGATTCGCTGCTGTCCGAGGAGGGTGTGCTCGGCTTCGAATACGGCTACAGCAGCTCGGAACCCGAAACCCTGGTGATCTGGGAAGCCCAGTTCGGCGACTTCGCCAACAACGCCCAGGTGGTGATCGACCAGTTCATCACCTCCGGCGAAACCAAATGGGGGCGCCTGAGCGGGCTGACCCTGCTGCTGCCGCACGGCTACGAGGGGCAAGGTCCCGAACATTCGTCCGCCCGGCTGGAACGCTATCTCCAGCTCTGCGCCGGCGACAACATCCAGGTCTGCGTGCCGACCACGCCGGCTCAGATTTTCCATCTGCTGCGGCGCCAGTTGCTGCGTCCATACCGCAGGCCGCTGATCGTGCTGACGCCCAAGAGCCTGCTGCGCCACAAGCTGGCCACCTCCTGCCTCGCCGAGTTCACTCAAGGAGGCTTCCGCTGCCTGATCGACGAAACCGATCGGCATGAACCGGCCCGAATCAGCCGCTTGGTGCTGTGCGCAGGCAAGGTCTATTACGATCTGCTGGAAACCCGACGTCGGGAGAATTTGGACCATGTCGCCCTGGTCCGCATCGAGCAGCTCTATCCGTTCCCGCGGGAGGATTTTCTGGCAATGCTGGAACGCTATCCCAACCTGCGGGAACTGATCTGGTGCCAGGAAGAACCGGAAAACCAGGGTGCCTGGCACCAGATCAAGCACCGCTTCCCCGGCATTGCGGGCCGCTCCTTCGATATCGGCTATGCCGGCCCGCCGATGTCCGCCTCTCCGGCGGTCGGCCACTTCCGCCAGCATATCGAACAGCAGAAAATGCTGGTGGAACGCGCCCTCGTTCTCCCGGTCAATCCCACCGCCACTACGGAAATAGCCCATGCGCATCGAGATCAGCGTGCCTCCTCTACCTGAGTCGGTCAGTGACGCGACCCTGCTGGACTGGCACAAGAAGATCGGCGAGGCGGTCGGCAAGGGTGAAAACCTGGTCGACCTCGAAACCGACAAGGTCGTGCTGGAAGTCCCCGCGCCCGAGGACGGCGTCGTGGCGGAACTGCGCGGCGGCAAGGGCGACATCGTGGTCAGCGGACAGCCGATCGCCGTGATCGACACGGCGATTCGGCCCGCCGCGCCGGCAGTCGCCGTGGCGGTGGAAAAGCCGGCGCCAGTGCTGAGCCCGGCGGTGCGCCGCCTGGTCGCCGAACACGCCCTCGATCCCGCGCTGATCCCGGCCAGCGGACGCGAGGGGCGGCTGACCAAACAGGACGTGCTGGACTTCCTGGAGCCCCGGCCCGCCGCGGAGACGGCAAGGCCGCCCTCCCAGGCCCGCGCCGAACGCCGGGCGCCCATGAGCCGGCTGCGCGCCAGGATCGCCGAGCGCTTGCTGGAAGCCCAGCACCGCACCGCTACCCTGACCACCTTCAACGAGGTCAATCTGCAGAAGGTGTTCGACATCCGCAATGCGCACAAGACCCGATTCGAGCAGCAGCACGGCACCAAGCTCGGCTTCATGTCGTTCTTCGTCAAGGCATCGGTGGAGGCGCTGCGCCGATTCCCCGTCGCCAATGCCTCCCTCGAAGGCGAGGAAATCGTCTACCACGACTATTACGACATCGGCATCGCCGTCTCCACCGACCGCGGGCTGGTCGTGCCGATCCTGCGCGACGCCGACAAGGCCGGTTTCGCCGAGATCGAGAAAGCGATCGCCGAATTCGGCCAGAAGGCCCGCAGCGGCAAGCTGAGCCTGGACGAACTCAGCGGCGGCACCTTCACCATCACCAACGGCGGCATCTTCGGCTCCATGCTATCGACGCCGATCCTCAACCCGCCGCAGAGCGCCATCCTCGGCATGCACGCCATCAAAGAACGGCCGGTGGTGGAAGACGGCCAGATCGTGATCCGGCCCATGATCTATCTGGCGCTGTCCTACGACCACCGCCTCATCGACGGCCGCGAAGCCGTCTCATTCCTTTTCACCATCAAGGAATTGCTCGAAGACCCGGTCCGGCTGATGCTCGAGGTTTAAGCCGGGCGGATGCCGCCAGGCGGTGCCCTGAGCTTAGCCGAAGGGCGATCCGCCAAATCCCCCGCAATAGGCCGATACCGCCCGCGCACCTCAACCGCTCCGCAAAGCCGCCGAATTGCAAGCCCGTTGGGACGGATGCCATTTCAAGATGGCGGAACCCGGACGAGCCGGTTCCGCCCTACAGTACGCATCGTAGGGCGGATGCCGTAAGGCGATCCGCCAGGAACTCAGACCGTTTTCTTGAGCCCCTCCAGCAATTCCGCCTGGGCGTCCCGGTGGCGGGTGTCGGGCAGACGCTCGTAGCTTCCATCGGAGCGTAGCTGCCAAGCCTGGCAATCGTCTTTCAGATAAAGATCGAGATCGTTGCGTATCCGCTCGGCCAGCTTCTTGTTTTCGATGGGGAAGCAGGTTTCCACCCGGCGGAACATGTTGCGCGCCATGAAATCCGCGCTGGCCGCGTAAATCTCGGGCTCCCCGCCGTTCTCGAAGCAGTAGACCCGGCTGTGTTCGAGGAACCGTCCTACGATGGAACGCACTTCGATGTTCTCCGAAACGCCGGGGATGCCGGGCCTCAAACAGCAGATACCGCGCACGATCAGCCTGACTGGCACCCCGGCGCACGACGCGCGGTAAAGCGCACGGATCAGCTTGGGCTCGACCAGGGAATTGATCTTGATGACGATCCGCGCCGGCCTGCCTTCCCTGGCGTGCTCGATTTCCCGCTCGATCTTGCGGATCAGCGTCTTGTGGAGGGTGAAGGGCGACTGCAGCAGCTTGTGCAGCTTGCTCATCTTGCCCAGGCTGGTGAGCTGGACGAAAACCCGCTGCACGTCCTCGCCCAGCGCCTTGTCGGAGGTCATCAGGCTGTAGTCGGTGTACAAGCGGGCAGTGCGGGGATGGTAATTGCCGGTGCCCAAGTGGGTGTAGTACCTCAGCGTCCGCCCCTCCCTGCGCAGGATCAGCAGGATCTTGGCGTGGGTCTTGTAGCCGACGATGCCGTAGACAACCTGCACCCCGGCTTCCTGCAGGCGGGTGGCGAGTGAAATGTTGGCGCGCTCGTCGAACCGCGCCAACAGCTCCACCACGACGGTCACTTCCTTGCCGGCCCGCGCGGCGCGCGCCAGCGCGTCGACGATGGGCGAATCCGGCCCGGTGCGGTAGAGGGTCTGCTTGATGGCGACGACCTGCGGATCGTCGGCGGCCTGGCGGATCAGGTCGATGACCGGGATGAAGGACTCATAAGGATGGTGCAGCAGGATGTCCTGCCGGCGCAAGACATCGAAGAAATCCTGGTGCCCGGTGAGCTGCGCCGGCCAACCCGGCGTGAAGGGCGGATATTTGAGGTCCGGCCGGTCGACCAGGTCGTAAATCTCGCGGGTCCGGCTCAGATTGACCGGGCCGTCCACCCGGTACAGGCGGTCCTCGCCGAGGCCGAACTGGCTCAGCAGAAACTCGATCACCGCGTCCGGGCAGTTGTCCGCCACTTCCAACCGCACCTCGTCGCCGTAATTGCGGTTCGCTAGTTCGCCTTCGACCGCCTGCAGCAGATCCTCGATTTCTTCCTCGTCCAGGAACAGGTCGCTGTTACGGGTCACCCGGAACTGGTAGCACCCTTTCACCTTCATGCCGTGAAAGAGCTCGTCGACGAAGGCGTGGATGATGGACGACAGGAACACGAAGTCGTGCGGCCGGCCGCCGGTCACGCTCTTCGGCAACTGGATGATGCGCGGCAGCGCTCGCGGCGCCTGCAGGATGGCGAGATGGATGTTGCGGCCGAAGGCATCCTTCCCGGCGAGGGAGATGATGAAATTGAGGGCCTTGTTGAGCGGACGCGGAAACGGATGGGTCGGATCCAGCCCGATCGGGCTGAGAATCGGCGCCAGTTCTTCCTCGAAGTAGCGCCGCAGCCATTTGTGCTGGGCATCGGTCCAGGCGGAACGGCGGATGAAGCGGATGCCCTCGGCTTCCAGCGCGGGCAGCAGTTCCTGATTGAGCACGCGGTACTGCTCGGCGACCAGTTCGTGGACGCGTTCGCTGATAGCGGAAAGGACTTCCTGCGGCAGCATGCTGTCCGGGTCGGTCTGCGCCGCCCCGAGTTCGGATTTTTGCAGCAGCCCGGCGACCCTGATTTCGAAGAACTCGTCCATATTGGAACAGGCGATGCTCAGGAAATTGAGCCGTTCCAGCAGCGGCGTCCGGGCATCCTTGGCCTGGTCCAGCACCCTGCGGTTGAACTCCAGCAGACTGAGCTCGCGGTTCAGGAAGCACCGCGAATCGTCCAGGCCGAGCTCTTCCGGCACAACCTCCGCCGCTTCGGCCGTACCGGCGGAGGCAGCCGCTTCCTCGCGCCCTTTTTCCATGTCGCCGACCATGAACTTGGCCGCCCTGACCATGCGCTGGGCTTTCTGCCGGCTCAAGCCGGGGATCTTGGTGAGCCGGCCGACGTCGGCATCGGCGAGTTCCTCGACCGAAAAAATTCCGTGCTCGGCCAGCATGATCCGTGTCGACTTGCTGATGCCTTTGACTTTGCTGATGACCAAACGTCCTTCCTCCTTCTTCCCGTTCTCGCCTTCCACAGTCTCCATCAATCGAACAGTTTCAGATACTCCGCATAGCCGGCTTCCACCAGCTCCTCTTTGGGGATGAAGCGCAATGCGCTGGAATTGATGCAATAACGCTTGCCGGTCGGCGCCGGACCGTCGTCGAATACATGCCCCAGATGGGAATCCGCATGCCTGCTGCGCACTTCGGTCCGGACCATCAAGTGGGACCGGTCGGTCAACGTGACGATGTGATCGGGCTCCAGCGGGCGGGTGAAGCTCGGCCATCCTGTCCCCGAATCGAATTTATCGCTTGAGCTGAACAAGGGCTCGCCGGACACGATGTCCACGTAGATGCCTGCCCGGTGGTTGTCCCAGTACGGATTGTCGAACGGCCGTTCGGTGCCGTTTTCCCTGCAGATTGCATACTGTTCCTCGCTCAGCCGGCCTTTGAGTTCTTCCTCCGTCGGCTTCCTGAAGCTCTTCCGGTCCCAGCCCATACCCGTTTCTCCGTCGAAATCTCTCAAAAAAATCAATTATTAAACATTGGCGCTCCCGCTTCCATACGCTACAATCCGCGCCCTTCACAGGTGTCGGCCGGCGGAAAACGCCGGTCGGTGAAACGGGAAGCCGGTGCGGATACCTTATCCCAATCCGGCGCTGCCCCCGCAACGGTGATTGAGCCGGAACGTATCAAACGTTCCGAGGCGGATTCTTGACGCCACTGCGCGAATGCGCGGGAAGGCAGAAAACCGCCCGGCGGACACGCCTCTCATCAGCCCGGAGACCGGCCTGCGATGACATGAAGATCCCGCGGAGGGCGAGGGTCGCGCCCCGCTTTGCCGCAAGTCCCCCTCACCCGGGCGATGCGGCGCGGGCCGGCCTTTCGACCTCTGCGGAACCGTTAGCGCCATGCGGGTGTGCATGGCCATCACATGCAGAGGTCCATCGTGAATCCTAAGCTTTTCCGCCTTTCTCTCTCGGCGCTCGGCGCTGCCCTTTCCTTCGACACACTGGCCATCGACAGCGACCCCGAAGTACTCGATACCGTGGTGGTCACCGCCACCCGCACCGAAACGCCGAGCCGGCAGGTCGGCAGCTCCGTCACCGTCCTGACCGCCGAGGACATCAAAGAGCGCGGCATCTATTCGGTCGACCAGATCCTGCGCATCGTTCCCGGCCTCGACGTAGTCCAGAGCGGCGGTCCGGGGCGCCAGACCTCGGTGTTCCTGCGCGGCGCCAATTCGGGCCAGACCATCGTCCTGATCGACTGGACCGAAATGAACGACCCCTCCTCGGCCAACGCCGGCTTTGACTTCGCCAACCTGACCGTCGACAACATCGAGCGCATCGAAATCCTGCGCGGCGCGGCGAGCTCGGTATACGGTTCCGAAGCTATCGGCGGGGTGATCAACATCATCACCAAGAAGGGCACCGGCAAACCGAGGCTGAAAGCCAGCGTCGACGGCGGCAGTTACGACACCTGGCGGGTCATGGGCGACGTCGCCGGCGGCGATCCCGGCCTCAACTACAGCCTCACCGCCAGCCACCGCGAAGTCCGCGGTTTTTCCGCCGCCGACCGGCATTTCGGCGCCACCGAGCGCGACGGCTACCGCAACACCACCGTCAGCACCCGCGTCGGCGGCAAGCCCGCCGACAACCTGGAACTGGGCTGGAGCCTGCGCTACGACGACGGCTTCACCAAGCTGGACAACTACGACTTCCTGCTCCGGCGCCCCGTCGACGACCCCAACTTCACGGGCAACACCAACGAGCTCTATACCCGCGGCTTCGGCACCCTCAAGCTGTTCGACGACCTGTGGGAACAGACGGCCGGAATGGCCTACACCCGCGTGGACCGCCAGTACGACAACGCCGCCAACCCGGGCGATCCCTTCCCGTTCCGCGCGGCCTACCTGGGCGAAAAGATCAAGGGCAACTGGCTCAATACGCTGCGTCCGCACGAAACCAACACGGTGTCTTTCGGCATCGACGACGAGGAGGACACCATGACCATCATGGAGCCGTCGCAGTTCGTCAAGAGCTACAACACGCTGGGATATTTTCTTGAAGACCAGATCAATCCCTTCGACTGGTGGTCCACCACGGTGAACGTGCGGCATGACCACAACAACTTCGTCGGCGGCAAGACGACCTGGCGGGTCAGCCAGGTCTGGGCCGCTCCGCACGTCGAAACCCGGTTGAAGGCCAACTACGGGACCGGCTTCAAGGTGCCCGCACTCGCCCAGCTCTACGATCCCCTGTACGACACGGGGAACCCGGATCTTAAGCCAGAAACCAGCACCAACTGGGACGTCGGGATCGAACAGCCGTTCTGGGGAGCAGTGAGAGGCAATGCCGGCATCGTGTACTTCAACAACCGTTTCAACGACTTGATCCAGTTCGATCCCGTCGCGTTCCGCATGGAAAACATCAACAACGCCACAGCCGAAGGCGTGGAAACCTATGTCGAACTGAATCCGCTGAGCGGCCTGGACCTCAGGGCAACCTACACCTACATGGACAGCAGGGACAAGGATACTGGAAACCCTCTGTACCAGAGAGCCCGGAACAAAGGAGCATTCGACCTCAACTACCGTTTCGACAACGGCGCCAACGTCCATGCGAACATCGTGATGGCCGGCCCGCGCTTAAGCACGGGAAACAGGATCGCGGCCGGCTATGTCATCCTCAACCTCGCGGCATCCTATGAAGTCAGCGACCGGCTGTCGCTGTGGAGCCGGGTGGATAACGCGCTAAACAAGTGGTACGAAGAAGTCTACGGCTACGGCGCCACCGGCGCCGCGGCTTACGGCGGCCTAACCCTGACCTATTAGCGGGAAGCCCTATTTCACCACCCGCAGCGCCGGCCGCTTTTTCTGCGCCGGCTCCTGCGGTTCGGGCGGCGGAGGCTTGCCGCCGGGCCCCTCTTCCTGGTCGAACACCATGCCCTGGCCATTTTCGCGGGCATACAGCGCCATGACGGCCGACACCGGGATGTAGACGCTCGTGGGCGTTCCGCCAAAACGGGCGATGAAGGTCACTTCGCGGTTGTTCATGTCGAGATGCTGCACGGCCTGGGGACGGAGATTGAGCACGATGCGCCCGTCCTGCACGTATTGCCGCGGGACGTCGACCGAGGGCGCTTCGGCGTCAACCAGCAGGTAGGGTGTGAAATCGTTGTCGACCAGCCAGTCGTATACCGCCCGTATGAGATAAGGCTTGAGCGGGATCATGCGTC
The DNA here is from genome assembly GCA_040753975.1 of Pseudomonadota bacterium. Lineage (GTDB taxonomy): Bacteria > Pseudomonadota > Gammaproteobacteria > Methylococcales > Methylococcaceae > Methylococcus. Next base: position 100,686 of record JBFMDC010000039.1, on the reverse strand, counting down.
TTCCGGCGTGGCGTGGGCCGGCGCGGTGAACTCCCGCTCCTCTTCGCTCAGGCTCGCCTGAAATGAATGACGTTCGAACAGCCGGGCCGCATAAGCCTTGATCGGCTCGGCCTGGCGCGGCAGCTCGATGCCCAGCATGGGCAGCCGCCAAAGCAACGGCGCCAGCGAACAGTCGACCAGGCAGAATTCGTCGCTCAGGAAATAAGGCTTTGCAGCGAAGATGGGCACCGCCGCGAGCAGGCTTTCCCGTAACTGCTTCCTGGGCTTCTGGCTCCTGCCATCGGGCGCATTCTCGATTTCCTCCAGCAGACTGTACCAGTCATGCTCGACCCGATGCACGAGGAGGCGCGCCCGTGCCCGCGAAACCGGATCCATGGGATGCAGCGGAGGGTGCGGAAAACGCTCGTCGAGATATTCCATGATGATGCGGGAGTCGTAGAGCACGAGATCCCGGTCGACGAGGGTCGGCATCGTGCCGTAGGGATTCAGCTCGACCAGATCCTCGGGAGGATGACTCATGTCCACGTATTCGATGTCCGCGGAAATTCCCTTCTCGTGCAGCACGATCCGCGTACGATGACTGTAGGCGCAGGTCGGGGAGCAAAACAGAGTCATCACGGATTTTCGGCTGGCCGCTGTTGCCACGTATCACACCTCTTTCATGTCGTGATCACGCCCGGAATCCCCTCCCTTCCCTGTCCGGCCATGAATCTACGGGCCCGTTCATGCGGGAGCGTCAGAACATTCGAGAAGGCTAAGAAGGCAGCCTGGGACGCTCGGCCCAACGGCAGCAAGCCCGTGCGCTTAAGCCGGACGGATCGGGACCTTGGCGCGCCGCGATCCGGCCGGATTGTATCATGATCGCCTCAGGCGATGTCTTTCCAGTATTCCCGCTTGAGCCGGTACAGCACGACCATCAGCACGATCAGCACCGCGATCGCATATTTGCCGATGCGTAGCCGGTCCAGTTGCGCGGGCTCGGCGGCATAAACCAGGAAATTGACCAGATCGGCCACCACCGCGTCGAAATCCTCGGGCGATAACGCGCCTTGACCGACATGTTTCAACCCGACGATCGCCTCCACCCCGCCGCCTTTCTTGACCACGGGCCGCTGGGCGCCCTGCAGTGAGGCGAACACGTTCGGCATGGCGACCTGACGGAAGAAGGCGTTGTCCACCCCGGTCGGCCGTGACGGGTCCAGATAGAAGCCGCGGAGATAGCTGTAAATCCAGTCGGGATTGCGCGAACGGGCAATCAGTGAAAGATCGGGTGGAGCGACGCCGAACCAGCCATCCGCATCGCCGGCGCGCATGGCGCTCAGCATGCTGTCCTGCGGCTTCGCCTGCCCCCGCAGGAAATCCCGCTCCAGCACCTCCTCCTCCATCTTGAGGTCGCGCGCCATGCGCGAATAGCGCAGATGCTTGATGGAGTGGCAGCCCTGGCAGTAGTTCGCGTAGGTCACCGCGCCCCGCCTGAGCGACTCCTTGTCGAAGACATCGATATCGACGTCTTCGAGCGGCATGACGCTTTCCACGGCAAATGCGCCGCCGGCCACCAAAGTCAGAAAAAATCCGGCGATTCGTCTCATTTCTTGATTCCACTAAATTCCCTGGCTTTCCCCAAGCAAGCGGCAAGCTGCGCGCCAGCTCTTCTACACCACTCGGAATTCCCCGCCGCAGCGATGCCCGCCCGCACCCAGCCCCAAACGACGCCTTCGCGCTTTTCGAGCGGGATCACGGCCTCGGTCAAACGTTCCGGCAACGGCTTGGTCCTGTCCTTCAGGCTGTACCAGGGCATCAGCAGGAAAAAGGCGAAATAGTTGAGCGAGAAAAACCTGGCGAGGAACGTGGTGGTCGGCGTCACCGGCTTGGTGCCCAGGATGCCGAGACCGATGAAGCTCAGGACGAACAAGGTCAGGGCGGTCTTGTAATAGACACCCCGGTAGCGGATGGAACGCACCTGGCAGCGGTCCAGCCACGGCAAACCGAACAGCAGCAGTATCGAAGTTCCCATGGCGATCACCCCGCCGAGTTTGTCCGGCACCGAGCGGAGGATCGAGTAGAACGGCGTGAAGTACCAGACCGGCGCGATATGCTCCGGCGTCTTCATCGGATCGGCCGGCTCGAAATTGGGATGCTCCAGGAAATAGCCTCCCATTTCCGGCGCATAGAACACGACCAGCGCGAACAGGACCACGAACACCGCCATGCCATAAAGGTCCTTTACCGTGTAGTACGGATGGAAAGGAATGCCGTCCAGCGGAATGCCTTCGGCATCCTTCTTCTCCTTGATCTCGATGCCGTCCGGGTTGTTCGATCCCGAAGTATGCAGCGCGGCCAGATGCAGCACCACCAGCATCACGATGGCCAGCGGAATCGCCACGACGTGCAGGGCGAAGAATCGGTTCAAGGTGGCGTCGGCCACCACATAGTCGCCCCGGATCCAGGTGGCGAGATCCTCGCCGATCACCGGGATGGCCCCGAACAGCGAAATGATCACCTGCGCGCCCCAGTAGGACATCTGCCCCCAGGGAAGCAGATAGCCCATGAATGCCTCGGCCATCAGCAGCAGGAATATCACCATGCCGAACAGCCAGAGCAGTTCCCGGGGCTTCTTGAACGACCCGTAGAACAGGGCACGGAACATGTGCAGATAGATCACGATGAAGAACGCCGAGGCGCCGGTCGAATGCATGTAGCGCAGCAGCCAGCCCCATTTGACGTCGCGCATGATGTATTCGATCGAATCGAAGGCGAGACCGGCGTCCGGCTTGTAGTGCATCGCCAGGAAGATGCCGGTGACGATCTGGTTCACCAGCACGAACAGGGCGAGCGAGCCGAAGAAATAGAGCAGGTTGAAATTCTTCGGCGCATAGTATTGGGTGAGGTGATGGCGGACGAAGGCGCTCACCGGCAGGCGCTGGTCCACCCAATCCATCACCGATTTCATTCTCTCGTTGGGCATCAGGCCTCCTCCTCGCCGGCGACCCCGACCAGGATGCGGGTGTCGCTCAGATATTTATAGGGTGGGATGTCCAGATTCTTGGGCGCCGGCACCCCCTTGAACACGCGGCCAGCCAGATCGAAGCGCGAACCGTGGCAGGGGCAGAAGAAGCCGCCGGGCCAGTCGGGCCCGAGATCGGCCGGAGCCACTTCCGGACGGAATGTCGGAGCGCAACCGAGGTGGGTGCAGACGCCGATAGCCACGAAAATCTCCGGCTTGAGCGCCCGCAACGGATTCGCCGCCGCTGCCGGCTGATCCGACTCCTTGGACAGGGGATCGCGCAGAACCTCCTCGCCGAGCGTTGCCAGACGGTCGAGTTCCTGCTGGGTCCGACGCAGAATCCAGACCGGCTTGCCGCGCCAGAGCACCCGGATGAGCTGGCCCGGCTCCAGCTTGGAGATATCGACTTCTACCGGCGCTCCCGCGGCCTGGGCCTTGGCGCTGGGCTGCATGGAGCCGACGAACGGCACGGCGACCATGCCGGCGCTGACCGCGCCGATCATGGTCGCGGCTTGGGTCAGGAACCGGCGCTTCTCTGAATCGACGCCTACTGTCATGGTGAAAATTCTCCAGCGGTGGTCGGGAGCAATCTTACTCCCGTTTGGAAACAATCCATTTCGAAACCCTCCTTATTGTTTGGCCGCCGATTGTGTTGCATCGTCGTCGATTTGGTCAAGCCAAGCCATGAAATTGTAGCACGCACGGAACATCCGGCCGGCGGGGCTGACCCGCAGGCAAGCCGATCCGGGATAATTTCCGGAGCCGAATCCGTTGCCGAAACCGCCCGTGGACCAGGAAAAAACCGGCGCCGTGCTTACCGGTGCCTGATCCGATATTCTGCCGAACGGGCATGCGCTCCCAACCCCTCGCCCCAGGCCAGCAACGAAGCGGTGCGGCCCAGCTGGTCGGCGCCATCCGCCGAACAGTAGATCAGGCTGGAACGCTTCTGAAAGTCGTAGACGCCCAGCGGGGACGAAAAGCGCGCGGTGCCCGAGGTCGGCAGGACGTGGTTGGGGCCGGCGCAGTAATCGCCGAGCGCTTCCGCGGTGTAGCGCCCCATGAAGATGGCCCCGGCATTGCGGATCGAGCGCACCAGGATTTCCGGGTTCTCCACCGAAAGCTCAAGGTGTTCCGGCGCGATGCGGTTGGCGACCGCCGCCGCCTGCTCCAGATCGTCGACCAGGATCATGCCGCCGCGCCGCTCCAGCGAGGTGCGGATGACCTCGGCCCGCTCCATGGCGGGCAGCAGCCGCTCGATGCTGGCCAGCACCGCCTCCAGATGCGCCGCGTCCGGGCTGATCAGAATGGCCTGGGCGTCCTCGTCGTGCTCGGCCTGCGAAAACAGGTCCATGGCGATCCAGTCCGGATCGGTCCGCCCGTCCGAAATCACCAGGATCTCCGAAGGGCCCGCGACCATGTCGATACCGACCTGGCCGAACACCAGCTTCTTGGCGGTCGCCACATAGATATTGCCGGGACCGACGATCTTGTCGACCCGGGGCACCGTGTCCGTCCCGTAGGCCAGGGCCGCGACGGCCTGCGCGCCGCCGATGCGGAACACCCGGTCCACGCCGGAAACATAGGCGGCCGCCAGCACCAGGGCGTTCAACTCCCCCCGGGGCGCCGGCACCACCATGACGAGTTCCGGCACGCCGGCCACCTTGGCGGGAACCGCATTCATCAGCACCGAGGAAGGATACGCAGCCTTGCCGCCGGGCACGTACAGGCCGACCCGGTCGAGCGGCGTGATCCGCTGGCCCAGCAAAGTGCCGTCGGCTTCACGGTAATCCCAGGATTCGAGCTTTTGCCGCTCGGCGTAGGCCCGGATACGCTCCGCCGCTTCCCGCAGGGCCCTGGCCTGTTCGGCGGGCAGCGCCTGCCAGGCCGCTTCCAGCGCATCGCGCGGCAGTTCGAGCGCCCCGGCATGGTCCACGGCGAAATTGTCGAAACGTGCCGTAAAGTCCACCAAGGCCGCATCGCCTTCGCGGCGGATGCGGCCGATGATCTCGATCACGCGCTGATGGATATCGGCGTCCTCGCTCTCGTTCCAGGCCAGCAGCCGGTCCAATTGCGATGCGAAATCCGCATCCGCGGTGTCAAGCCGTTTGATTCTTACTTCTGTCATGAACTTACCCCCTCCCGAGCGGCCCTTTCCGAGACGATCCGCGCCAGATGGCCTACGAGTTCCGTGATGGCTCCATGTTTCATTTTCATGGCCGCCTTGTTCACCACCAGGCGGCTGCTGATATCCATGATCAGTTCCAGCGGCGCCAGGCCGTTCGCGCGCAAGGTATTGCCGGTGTCGACCAGGTCGACGATGCAATCGGCCAGTCCCACCAGCGGCGCCAGCTCCATCGAGCCGTACAGCTTGATGACCTCGGCCTGCACGCCGCGCTTGGCGAAAAAGCGCTTGGTGGTGTTCACATACTTGGTGGCCACCCGCAGGCGGCGGCTGGCCGCCGGCATCTGGCGCGGCCCCGCCGTCATCAGCCGGCAGCGCGCTATCCCCAGATCGAGCGGCTCGTAGAGTCCCTCGCCTTCATATTCCACCAGCACATCCTTGCCGGCGATGCCGAGATCGGCCGCGCCGTATTCGACGTAGGTGGGCACGTCAGCCGCCCGGATGATGACCAGCCGCACGTCGTCCCGGTTGGTGGGAAGGATCAGCTTGCGGCTCTTGTCCGGGTCCACCGATGGCACGATGCCGGCCTCGGCCAGGAGCGGCAGGGCTTCTTCGTAAATGCGCCCCTTGGAAACTGCGATGGTCAGCATGGCGTCTAGTTGGGCACCCGGCGGATCTCGGCCCCGAGCTGGGCCAGCTTTTCCTCGATGCATTCGTAGCCGCGGTCGATGTGGTAGATGCGATCGACCTTGGTCTGCCCTTCAGCCACCAGACCCGCCAACACCAGGCTGGCCGAAGCGCGCAGATCGGTCGCCATGACCGGCGCGCCGGTCAGGCGGGATACGCCTTTGACGATGGCGGTGTTGGACTCCAGCTTGATATCGGCCCCCATGCGCTGCATTTCCTGGACGTGCATGAAGCGGTTCTCGAACACCGTCTCGGTGATGACGCCGACGCCTTCGGCGATGCTGTTCATCGCAGTGAACTGGGCCTGCATGTCGGTCGGAAACGCCGGATAGGGCGCTGTATGGAGCGACACCGCCTGCGGCCTCCGCCCTTTCATGTCCAGCTCGATCCAGTCCTCGCCCAGGACGATTTCGGCGCCGGCCTCCTCCAGCTTGGCGAGGACCGCGTCCAGCAGATCGGGACGGGTTCCCTTGAGCTTCACGCGGCCGCCAGTCATCGCCGTGGCGACCAGGTAAGTTCCCGTTTCGATGCGGTCCGGCAGGATCCGGTAGTTCAGGCCATCGCCGCTCAGCGAGTCGACGCCCTCGATCTGCAGGATATCCGTCCCCGCCCCGCTCACCTTGCCGCCCATGGCGTTGATGAAATTTGCGAGGTCGACCACCTCGGGCTCCCTCGCGGCGTTTTCGATGATGGTCTCGCCATCGGCGAGCGCCGCCGCCATCATGAGGTTCTCGGTGCCGGTCACGGTCACCTGGTCCAGCACCAAGCGGCAGCCTTTCAGCCTTTTCGCTTCGGCGTAAATGTAACCGTTGCGGACATTGATGTCGGCCCCCATGGCGGCCAGCCCCTCCAGGTGCAGATTGACCGGCCGGGTGCCGATGGCGCAGCCGCCCGGCAGCGATACCTCAGCCCGGCCGAAACGGGCCAGCAGCGGCCCCAGCACCAGGATCGAAGCCCGCATCGTGCGGACCAGCTCGTACGGCGCGAAAAAATTCCGGATCGTGCTCGGATCGACCTCGATGTTCAGCTTTTCGTCGACCAGAAGGTTCAAGCCCATGCGTCCGAGCAGCTCCATGGTAGTCGTGATGTCGTGGAGATGCGGAACATTGCCCACGGTCACGGGGCCATCCGACAGCAGCGTTGCGGCGAGAACCGGCAGGGCCGCATTCTTGGCGCCCGATATCCGCAGTTCGCCGGAAAGCGGTCGGCCGCCTCCGATGAGAAGTTTATCCATGCAGTTCTATATCCATAGTTTGAGATGCGGCTCCGGAACAAGGCGCCAACAAAACGCCGGTTCCGGACACGCGGACCAGATTCTCGACCTGGTCCGGCAAATTTTCCAAGCGCAGTGACGCCCCGTTCTTCCGCGCCAGCCTCACCCATTCGATCAGCAGGGCGATGCCGGCGCTGTCGGCGCGCTCCACCCTGCGCAAGTCGATCGCCACGCTGGTCTGCGCGCGAAACAGGCGGAGGGTTTTTTTGAGCGCCACCGGAGCGGTGGCATAAGTGAGTTCGCCGCTCACCGAGTACCGCCCTTGGGTCTCCTCCTGTAAAGCGAAAACGCGCTTCGGTCCCGCAGCCGGACGCATGGCTATTTCCCTTTGCCCGATTTGTCCTCGGACTTGCCCTCGCCTTCCGCCTTGTTGAACAGGAACCGGCTGATGACTTCCTCCAGGACGAGAGCCGATTGGGTCAACTCGATCTGCCCGCCTTCGCCCAGATAGTCGTCGCTGCCGCCCGGCGTAAGACCGACGTACTGCTCTCCCAGGAGGCCCGCGGTCAGGATGCTGGCGCTGGTATCGCTCGGGAGGGTGTCGTATTGCCGGTCGATGCGCATTTCCACGACCGCCTCGTACGAGCCCTTGTCGAAGGACACCGTGGTGACCCGCCCGATCCGCACCCCGCCCATGGACACCGCCGCGCGGGCCCTGAGGCTGCCGACGTTCTGGAACCGCGCGGTGATCCTGTAGCCTTCCGCGCCCGTCTCGAACTCGCTGAGATTGCTCACTTTCATGGCGAGCAGAAACAGCGACGCCAACCCCAGGGCGACGAATATCCCCACCCAGACTTCGATCGTTTTCGAATGCACGCCTCAATCCTTTCCAAACATCAGGGCTGTGAGCACGAAGTCACAGCCCAGCACTGCGAACGCCGAATAGACCACCGACCGCGTCGTCGCCCGGCTGACGCCTTCCGAGGTCGGCACGGCATCGTAACCCTCGAATACGGCGATCCAGGTGACGACCGCGCCGAACACCACGCTCTTGATGACGCCGTTGACGATGTCCTCGTCGAAATCGATGTTGGCCTGCATCTGCGACCGGAACGCGCCCTCGTCCACCCCCAAGAGGCCGACGCCGACGAAATAGCCGCCGAGCACGCCGATGATGCTGAACAGCGCGGCCAGCAGCGGCATGGAAACCGCCCCGGCGAAAAAGCGCGGGGCGATGATCCGTTTCACCGGATCGACCGCCATCATTTCCATGCCGGAAAGCTGTTCGGTCGCCTTCATGAGGCCGATTTCCGCCGTCAGCGCGGAACCGGCCCGACCCGCGAACAGGAGCGCCGTCACCACGGGCCCGAGTTCCCGCACCAGGGATGCGGCCACCATCACGCCCAGGCTCTCCTCCGCGCCGAAATCCGAAAGGACGTAGTAACCCTGCAGCCCAAGCACCATGCCGACGAACAGCCCAGAGATCATGATCAGAAGGATGCTCAGCACACCGACCGAATACATCTGAACAATGAGCAGGTGCAGGCGCGCGAGGATGCCTGGCAATCCCGTCAGCACATGCAGGATGAACAGATGGGCCCGCCCCAGTTTGCGGACGCTGACCAGGGCCGACTGGCCGAGAAGCTGGAACGGCTTCAACACGGTATTCATCAGTTCGCCACGAAACCCAGCAGATCGCTCGCGTAATCCTTGGAAGGATAATGGAAATGGACCGGACCGTCCGGCAGCCCGTCCATGAACTGCCTGATCCAGGGCGAATCCGATTGCGCGACTTCCGCCGGCGTGCCGCGCCCGACCACTTTGCCGTCGGAGATCAGATACACATAATCCGCGATGGAAGCGGTCTCCTGCACGTCGTGCGACACCACGATGCTGGTCAGGCCCAGTCCGTGGTTGAGGTCGTGGATCAGCTGCACCAGCACCCCCATCGAAATGGGGTCCTGGCCGGTGAACGGCTCGTCGTACATGATCATCATGGGATCGAGCACGATGGCCCGTGCCAGCGCGACTCGCCGGGCCATTCCGCCCGAGAGCTGGGCCGGCATCAGGTCGCGCGCGCCGCGCAAGCCCACCGCCTCGAGCTTCATCAGCACCAGGGTGCGGATCATGGACTCCGGCAGACGGGTGTGCTCGCGCAAGGGAAAGGCGACGTTCTCGTAGACCGAAAGATCGGTGAGCAGCGCCCCGCTCTGGAACAGCATGCCCATGCGCTTGCGCAGGGCATAAAGCTCATCCAGCCCCAGCCGGTGGACGTTGATCCCGTCCACCCGGACGGTGCCGCTGTCGGGGCGGAGCTGCCCGCCGATGAGCTTGAGCAGAGTGGTCTTGCCGGTGCCGCTGGGCCCCATGATCGCGGTGATCTTGCCGCGGGGAATGTCGAGATCGATCTTATCGAAGATCTTGCGACCACTGCGGGAAAAACTCAGGCCGCGGATGGAAACGAGCGCCGGGGTGTCCGAAGGCTGGAAGGTCATTGGGCCGCTACGCGCGTCGTATCATGTGTGCAGTACGCAAAAAAGGCGTGTATTGTCGGGACTGGGGCGGGTTCAGTCAACTCGAACCGCCCCTGCGCCGCCGAAAAACCGTTTCCAATCAACCCCATCAGGAGGGCTGAACCTCGACGGCCTCCAGCGCGACGCCGCACTCCTCTCTGACCCGCTTGATCAAGTTGCGGGCATAGCCATTGAACGGCTTGACCCGCACGGCTGCGGCGAGCTGCTGGCCGATGGGCGAAAACTTGCGGTAACCGACGGCGCCCGGATTTTCTTCCCCCCTTGCGGCGATTTCATAAACCCGGTCGAAATAGTTCACCCGAAGACCGCGCGAACCTCCGCTCAAGACCCCGGACTCCGGCGCCAGCAGCCCGATGCCGATGAAATGCGGGGTCAGGTCGTTGCCGCGCACATAGCTCCACATTTCCTGCCGCGTCAGGGACTCGTCGAACAGGAAACGCCAGCCGGATTCGAAGGCGAAAACGAAGGCACAGTATTCCGAAAAGCCGGCCAGTTCCCATTCGTCCATCTGACTGAGGGCGACCAGCGACCGGCGCGAATAGAAGCCGGGCGCGGACGTTTCTTTCGCGAGCACCCGGGCCCAGAACGCCTGGGCGTCCGCCTCCCCGACGTCCTGCGCCAGACGGAAAAACAGATCCGCCCAATCCGGACGCAGCGGCAGCTCCGATTCACCTTCGGTCAGCCCGGCGGTTGCCTGCTCCAGGATGCGCTCGATGTTGCGCTGGCGCTTCGCTTCCCGATGGGCGGTGCGCGCCAGAACGCGGGAACCGAGCGACTCGGCAGATTCCGGGTCACCGGACACACGGAATCCCTCCTCCCCCAGAACCGCGCACGCCGAGTCCAGCAATTTGTCGCGCGCCGAACCGGTCATGCGGCGGGCCCGATGAGGGTTACCCCGCCCATGTACGGCACCAGGACCTCCGGCACCCGGATCCGCCCCGCTTCGTCCTGGCGGTTTTCCAGGACGGCGACCAGGGCGCGCCCCACGGCGAGTCCCGAGCCGTTGAGCGTATGGACCGGCTCCGGTTTGCCCGTCTCCGGATTGCGCCAGCGCGCCCGCAGCCGGCGCGCCTGGAAGTCGCGGAAATTGCTGCACGACGAGATTTCCCGGTAGGCCTGCTGGCCGGGCAGCCAGACTTCCAGGTCGTAGGTCTTGGCCGAGGAAAAGCCGGTGTCCCCCGCGCACAGCAGGACGCGCCGATACGGCAGGCCGAGCCGCTCCAGGATGACTTCGGCATGACGGGTCAGCGCCTCGTGGGCCTCGCCCGAGTCCTCCGGACGGACGATCTGGACCAGTTCCACCTTCTCGAACTGGTGCTGCCGGATCAGGCCCCGCACGTCGCGGCCATAGGACCCGGCTTCGCTGCGGAAACACGGCGTGTGGCAGACGTATTTCAGCGGCAGGCGTTCGGCCTCGACGATCTCGTCGCGCACCAGGTTGGTCACCGGAACCTCGGCGGTCGGAATCAGATAGAACGCCGGATCGTGCTCCACCTTGAACAGGTCTTCCTCGAACTTCGGAAGCTGGCCGGTGCCGCGCAGGCTGTCGGCGTTGACCAGGAACGGCACGTAGGTTTCGACGTAGCCGTGCTCGCCGGCATGGGTATCGAGCATGAACTGAGTCAGGGCGCGCTGCAGCCGCGCCAGGGGTCCGGTCAGGACCGCGAAGCGCGAGCCGGTCAGTTTGGCGGCCGCTTCGAAATCCGCGCAGCCGAGGCCCACGGCGAGATCGACATGGTCCTTGGGTTCGAAGCCGAATTGCGGCGGCTCGCCCCAGCGCCGGATCTCGACGTTGTCCGCCTCGCTGCGGCCCTCGGGCACGTCGGCGTCCAGGATGTTGGGCACGCCGAGCAGCAGTGTCTCCATGCGCTCATGGATCGACGCCAGTTCGGCCTCCTTCTCCTGCAGCTGGTCCCCCAGCCCCTGCACGGCCGCCAGCAACGGTTCGATGTCCTCGCCGCGCGCCTTGGCCTGGCCAATGGACTTGGACCGGCTATTGCGCTCGTTCTGCAGGTTCTGGGTTTCCACCTGCACGGCCTTGCGGCGCTCCTCGAGGGCACTGAAAGCCTCGACGTCCAGAACGAATCCGCGGCGGCCGAGCTCACGCGCGGTCTCTTCCAGCCGGGTACGGACTAAGCGTGGATCCAACATGTATCGCTCATTCTCCTTCGTTGGGATTCGTGGCGCCGTGGACCTTGGCTGGCCAGGTCACCACATGATGCAAATCGTATTTTTCGGCGACGTCGGCGAGCGCCGATTCGACCCGCCTCGGTTCGTCGAAAAACTCGACGGCCAGCGGCAGATCCAGCGACAAGTCCACCAGGCTGGCAGTACGCAGCCGCCCATCGGAACCGATCCCCGCCATGCCCTGGAACACCGTGAGGCCGGCGACTTCATGCGTTGCGTGCAAATGCTTCACCAGGTCGCGCATGATGTGCTCGCCCTCCCGAAGATAGATCCGGACGAAGGTCACTTCCCCGCTCATCCCGTTCCCCTTGCCAATGCCAGCCCCAGGCTGAGAAATACCACGGCGGCGAATGCCGAGAGAGTAAAGGCCCCCCACAGCTCGACCGGCCCCCGCAACTCGGTGCCTGCCAAAACCATGGCCGCCAGCGTGCCCATGACGACGAGACCGGTCAGGGCCACCAGCACCAGCGATTCGAGCTGCGGACCGAATCCGGCCCGCGCGAACGCATGGGCCGCAGCGAAACCGGCCAGGAAAGCCGCCGCGCAGGCCGCCCCGGATACCCGCAGTCCCGGCCCGCCGGCAAGGGCGGCGATCCCGCCGACGGCGAGCCGGCGTGCCAGCACCGTGCCGACCCAGACCGCCGCGAGGCACAGAACGACGCTCAGCAGCACGTTGAGCGCCGCCTTGAGCAGGCTTCCCTCCTCGAACAGGACCAGCGTCTCCAGGGAGAACGTCGAAAACGTCGTGTAGGCGCCGAGGAAGCCGACCAGCACGGCGGCCCGGTATTCCGCCGCCAGGGCGAAACGCTGGACCATCAATACCGCCAGAAATCCCATGAGAAACGAGCCGCTGACGTTGATGAACAGGGTTCCATGCGGAAAATCCCGTCCCAGCCAGCCGTACAGGCCATTGGAGACCCAGAAGCGCGCCAACGCCCCCCCGGCTCCGCCCAGGGCGATCGCAGCCAGCGATAAATTCATCGCGCTTTTCCGCGCAAGGCCGCCATGGCATCGGGCGAGGGATTCGCCACTGTACCGGCCTCCGTGACGATGACGTCGATCAGCTCGGCCGGCGTCACGTCGAACACCGGATTCCAGGCCCCGATCACGCTGTCGCCGCCGAGAAAGGCCGGGTGCAGCAATTCGCGCGGATCGCGCTCCTCCACCACGATGTCCCGGCCGGTGGCCGTCGCCCAGTCCACCGTCGAGGTCGGCGCCGCCACCATCAGCTTGACCCCGTGATGCCTGGCCAGGACCGCCAGCGAATACGTGCCGATCTTGTTCGCCACGTCGCCGTTGGCGGCGATGCGGTCGGCGCCGACCACGACCCACTGCACGGCGCCGGATTTCATCAGCCAGGCGGCGGCGGAATCGGCCAGCAGGGTCGCCGGAATCCGGTCCTGGTTCAGCTCCCAGACCGTGAGCCGGGCCCCCTGAGACCAGGGCCGGGTTTCGGTGGCATAGACCCGTTCCAACGCACCACGGCGCCAGGCGCCGCGGATCACGCCCAGCGCGGTGCCGTATCCGCCCGTCGCCAGCGCGCCGGTGTTGCAATGCGTCAACACGCCCTTGCATCCGGCCAGAATGTCGGCGCCGAGCTCGCCCATCGCCAGGTTGGCGGCGAGATCGTCTTCGTGAATCCTGCGGGCCACGGCCAGAAGCTGCGGTACGGGATCGCCTTCGATACCGGCGATCGCCTCGCGCATGCGGTCCAGCGCCCAGAACAGGTTCACGGCGGTCGGCCGGGACCGCGCCAACACGGTGAAGTCGTCCTCGATCGCCCGTTTCCAGTCCGACGGGTCGCGGGCATAGGCCGCACGCGCCCCCAGGACCATGCCATAGGCCGCGGCGATGCCGATGGCCGGAGCTCCGCGGACCCGCATGCTGGCGATCGCCTCCGCGACGCCCTCCGCGGTGTCGAAAGTCTGGTAAAGCATCTCTCCCGGCAAGACGCGCTGATCGAGCACCTCCAGGCCGCGATCCGACCATTTCAGGACCTGGACGGCGGAAACTGCGGAAAATGAATGTTCTGACACGGTAAGGAAAGCCCTGGAGAAGTTCTACGGCTGCCGGCGAGCGGCACAAAGCGCGGATTTTAAGGGGTGACGGCACGATTGGCCATGGACGCCGATGGACGATTCAAGGCGCCGCCCGACTCCTTTGCCTCAGCACTTCGTACAGGACTATGCCGGTCGCCACCGAAAGATTGAGACTCTCCACCCCACCCAGCATCGGTATCCGCAAAAGGAAGTCGCAGCGCTCCCGCGTCAGCCGCCGCAGCCCCGCCCCTTCCGCGCCCATCACGATCACCAAAGGCAAGTTTAAATCCAGCTCGTACAGCGTCTTTTCCGCCTCGCCCGCCGCCCCCGCTACCCAATAGCCGCGCTGCTTGAATTGATCCAGGCTGCGGGCGAGGTTCGTCACCCGATAGACCGGCACGGTCTCGGCGGCGCCGGAGGCGACCTTCGCCGCCGTGGGGGTCAGCCCGGCCGACTGGTCCTTGGTGACCACCAGCCCCTTGACGCCCGCGGCATCGCAGGTGCGTAGGCAAGCCCCGAGATTGTGCGGATCCTGCACATGGTCGAGCACGAGATAGAGGGGGTGCCCGCCGGCGGCGTCCAGCGCCTCGAGCAACTCGGCCTCGCCTCTCTCCCTCGGCAGATCCAGCGCCAGCAGCACGCCCTGGTGCTTGCGCGGATCGGCGAGGCGGTCGAGCTGTTTCCGGTCCGCGCGGACGATCTCCACCCCCAGATCGTCCAGCCGGGCGGCCACGGCCTTGAGGCGGTTCTGCATGCGATGATCGTCCAGCCAGGCCTTGACGATCCTGTCGGGCGAGTGCTCCAGCGCCGCCTCGGCGGCGTGAATGCCCCAGACCCGGCGCGCATCGCTCATTTTTTGCTCCGCTTCCGGCTGCGCTTCCTGCGCTTCGGCTCAGGGACCTCGGCGGTCTTCTTGACCAGTTCGAGATCGATCTTGCGGTCGTCGAGATCGACCCGCGCGATTATTACCCGCACGGTATCGCCCAGCCGGTAGCGCACGCCGCTGCGCTCGCCGGTGAGGCGATGGCCAATGGGATCGTAATGGAAGAAATCCTTGTCGAGGTTGGAAATGTGCACCAGTCCTTCGACGAAGATTTCCCCCAGTTCCGCGAAGAAACCGAACGAGGTGACGGCCGAGATGACGGCGTCGAATTCCTCGCCCAGCTTGTCCAGCATGAATTCGCACTTGAGCCAGCTCACCACGTCGCGGGTGGCCTCGTCCGCGCGGCGCTCGCAGGTCGAGCAATGCTCGCCGGCCAGCACTAGGTCGTTGTGGGAGTAGGCGAATTCGCTGACCTTGGCTTTGCTCAAGGCGTGCTTGATGGCGCGGTGTATCAAAAGATCGGGGTAGCGCCGGATCGGCGAAGTGAAATGGGTATAGGCATCGGAAGCCAGGCCGAAGTGCCCTTTCTTGTCCGGACTGTAGACCGCCTGCGCCAGCGAACGCAGCAGCACCGTCTGCACCAGATGCTCGTCCGGCCGGCCGTGGATGGCTTCGATCAGTTCGGCGTAGTGCCTGGGCTCCGGCTCATCGCCGCCCTTCAGGTTCAGGCCCACCTCGCCCAGGAAAGTGCGCAGATCGGTGAGGCGCTCCGCCGTCGGCCCTTCGTGGATGCGCAAAAGGTGCGGCACCTTGGTTTTGGCAAGGAAGCGGGCCGTCGCCATGTTGGCGGCGATCATGCACTCCTCGATGAGCCGGTGAGCGTCGTTCCGGACGACCGGCACGATGGTCTCGATCTTGCGGCCGGCGCCGAACACGATCCGGGATTCCTGGGTTTCGAAATCGATGGCGCCGCGCTCGTCCCGGGCCCGCCGCAGGAGCCGATAGACCGAATAGAGGTTTTCCAGGTGCGGCACCAGCGCCTTGTAGTGCCGCCGGAGCGCCTTGTCGCCCTCGACCAGCAAGCGCGCGACCTGGGTGTAGGTCAGGCGGGCGTGGGACCGCATCACGGCTTCGTAGAACTTGGCGCGGCCGATATTGCCTTCCTCGTCGAGGATCATCTCGCAGACCATGCACAGGCGGTCCTGATCCGGATTGAGCGAACACAGTCCGTTGGACAGCACCTCCGGCAGCATCGGAATCACCCGTTCGGGGAAGTACACCGAGGTGCCGCGGGTGTGGGCCTCACGGTCCAGCGCCGTGCCCGGTTTGACGTAGTGCGAAACGTCGGCGATCGCGACGTACAGCTTCCAGCCCTTGGACGTGCGGCGGCAATACACGGCGTCGTCGAAATCGCGCGCGTCTTCGCCGTCGATGGTCACCAGCGGGAGGTCCCGCAGATCGGTCCGGCCGGCCTTGGCCTCTTCCGGCACCTCCGGGGACAGGCCGGCGACCATGGCTTCGACCTCGTCCGGCCACTGGTTCGGCAGGTCGTAATTGCGTATCGCAACCTCGATCTCCATGCCCGGAGCCATGTGGTCGCCCAGGATCTCCACGATCCGGCCGATGGGTTCGCGCCGCGCGGTCGGCTGCTCGACGATCTCGACTACGACGATCTGGCCGTGCGCGGCACCGGCGAGGGCGTTTTCCGGCACCAGGATTTCGAGGGGGATGCGTTTGTTGTCCGGAACGACGTAGGCGATGTCGTTTTCGATGTAGAGCCGGCCGACGGTGCTGCGGGTGTTGCGTTCCAGAATCTGGACCACCGCGGCCTCCCGCCGCCCCCGGCGGTCGATGCCGCGCACGCTGACGACCACGCGGTCGTCGTGGATCAGGGCGCGCATGTCCTTCGGCGAGATGAACAGGTCGGCGCTGCCGTCGTCGGGATGGAGAAAGCCGAAACCGTCAGGATGGCCTATGACCCGGCCGGCGATCAGATCCTTGGCATTGACCACGCAGAAACGGTCGCGGCGGTTGCGCAGCAGCTGCCCGTCGCGCTCCATGGCGTTCAGCCGGCGCCGCAGCGACTCACGGTCCTCCGCGCCCTCCACGCCGAGCGCATCGGCGACTTCCTCCAGGTTCGCCGGCGCGCCAAGGTCCTGCAACACCTTGAGAATCAGCTCCCTGCTGGGGATCGGGCGTTCGTACTTCTTCGCCTCCCTGTCCGCGTACGGATCCTTGTGGCGGAATTCCCGCTCCCTGTTGGCGGCATCGGCCGAAGACGTATTCAAATCGCTATCCTGATCCTTGATGCTCAATGTGTTCTCTCAAGTGCTTCGTTGTTGACAGTAATGACGGAGCTGGCTATCATACCAGTTCTTGCAAGGCTTTCGGGCCTCATCATCTTGCCGAGGTGGTGAAATTGGTAGACACGCATGTTTCAGGTACATGTGAGGCGACTCGTGGAGGTTCAAGTCCTCTCCTCGGCACCAAACGCTTTCCTTACGCTCGCTTCGAGCGAACCTCCCCAAGCCTGAACAAATCCGCCGGTTTCTGATGGCGTCTGCGCCAAGTTTGGCGCATCGCACCATTACTCCTTATCCGCACGTGGGTCTCCTCGCCGGAGGAAACCCGCGTTCTGGGCTTGCTAGCCCGCTGCGAAGGGATTCTGAATCACGATCGTGTCCTGCCGGTCGGGGCCGGTCGAGATGATGTCGACATTAACACCGGTGGCCTCTTCCAATCGCTTGATGTACGCACGGGCGTTGGCCGGCAGATCATCCAGTGCGCGGAGACCCGCGGTTGACTCCTGCCAGCCCGGCATTTCTTCGATGATCGGCTCGCAGCGAGCGTAATTGTCCGCGCCGATCGGTACGGTATCGATCTCCTGGCCGCCGTAACGGTAGCCTGTGCAAATCCCGATCTTGGGCAGACCGTCAAGTACGTCCAGCTTGGTCAGGCAGATGCCGCTCAGCCCGTTCAGTTTGGCCGAACGGCGCATGAGTACGGCATCGAACCAGCCACAGCGCCGCCGCCGCCCGGTGGTTGCGCCGAATTCGGCACCCTTCTGGGTCAGAATCTCCCCGGTGGCGTCGCGCAATTCGGTCGGAAACGGCCCGTTGCCCACGCGGGTGGAATAGGCCTTGGTGATTCCCAGGACGTAGTCGAAATTCAAAAGGCCTACGCCGGTGCCGCAGGAAGCGCCGCCCGCCGTGGTGTTGGAGGAAGTGACGTAGGGATAGGTGCCGTGGTCGATGTCCAGCATCGCACCCTGGGCGCCTTCGAACAGCACGTTTTCGCCCGCCGCCCGGTAGCGGTGCAGGATGCCCGCCACGTCCCCCAGCATGGGGCAGATCTTCCCCCCAAGATCCAGTAGGTTGTCCAAAGTTTCCTGGAAATCCACGCCCTGCGCGCCGTAATAGCGGGTCAGCATGAAATTGTGGTAGTCGAGCAATTCGCGCAGGCGTTCCGGCAAGCCCACGGAATCGCGGAGTTCCCCGGCCCGGAGCCCCCGGCGCGCGACCTTGTCTTCGTAGGCGGGCCCGATGCCACGGCCGGTCGTGCCGATGGCCTTGCCGCCCCGCGCGGCCTCCCGGGCGTTGTCCAGGGCGACATGCACCGGCAGGATCAAGGCGCAGGCCTCGCTGATGATCAGCCGGTCTCGGATCGACAACCCCACGCTCTCCAGCACCCCGATCTCGTGCATCAGGGCTTCCGGCGAAAGCACGACGCCGTTTCCGATGAGACAGGTGACACTGTCCCGGAGAATGCCCGAGGGTATGAGATGGAGCACGGTCTTGCGGCCGTCGATGACGAGGGTGTGCCCCGCATTGTGGCCTCCTTGGAAGCGGACGACGGCGTTAGCGTGTTCGGTCAGGAGATCGACCAGCTTGCCCTTACCCTCGTCCCCCCACTGGGTTCCGATGACGACTATGTTTTTTGCCATTGAATGATGATTCCGTTGCTGTGTCGTTTAGCCTTTGCCGACTCCGGGACAGCGCCGCCGCGAGCTGGTGTCATGCGCCGTTCGATGAAACGGGATGAACGCTCCAGCGCCCGCCGTCGAACCGCAGTTCGTTACGGAAGCCGTACGTCGCGGCATCGCCTTGCTGCCCGGGCAAAGCTTCTATGACGATATGCCCCCCATCACGCAGTTCACGAACAGCCGCGGCCAAGCAGGGATCTCCAGTGACTGGAGCGAATATGGCGCTGCCGTAACCGGAAAAAGTCTCGCCGAACGCGGACAATCTGAGGATGACCTTGAGATCGGCGCTGAATCCAGTCGCCGGACGTGCCCGCCCGAACACCTTTCCGATGTCGTCATACCGCCCGCCACGCGCGATCTCCCGGCCGTAACCCGGCACGAACGCGGCAAAAACCACGCCGGTCTGATAGCGGTAGCCCCGCAGTTCGGCCAGATCGAAGTTGACGGGAACCTCGGGACTGTAGCCTCCGAACCGCTCCGCCAGGGTGGCCAACTCTTCCAGCGCAAGGTGTACCGTCCTGTCGGCTCCGGCCAGGCATTCCCGGGCCCGTTCGATGACGCCGCGGCGGCCGTTGAGGTCGACCAGATCCGTGAACATGCGCGCCAGCGGCGGAGCCACTCCCATACCCGCAATGGCCGCTGTGAGTTCGGGGCGCGCCTTCTGCTGCAGCAAGGCAAACAGCTCCCCCTCCTGTTCCTCGGTCAGGCCAGCCTGCCGCGCCAAGCCGCGGAATATGCCGACATGTCCCAGATCCAAATGGACCTGCTCGACGCCGGCCGCTGCCAAAACTTCCAGCATCAGGCGAATGATCTCGAGATCGCTCGCGCTGCCGCCGTGGCCGTAAAGCTCCGCCCCGAACTGGATAGGACTGCGCGATTTCTCCAGGCGGTCGGCCTGGGTATGCAACACCGAACCCAGATAACAAAACCGCCCCGGCATAGCGCCGGCATGGGTGCGGGCATCGATGCGAGCGACCTGCGGCGTCATATCGGCGCGGATGCCGAGGAGGCGGCCGCTGGCCTGGTCGATCAGCTTGAAGGTCTGAATGTCCAGGTCATGGCCGGTGCCCGTCAGCAACGAGTCGATGAATTCGATCAAGGGCGGCATCACCAGCCGGTAACCCCAGGCTGCAAATCGGTCGAGCACCCTTCGCCGCAGCAGTTCCAGCCGCTCGGCTTCCTCGGGCAAAAGCTCTTCGATGCCTTCCGGCAGCAGCCAGCGGTCATCGGCTGGATAAGAAAAAGGGAACATAAGGATTTACCCGAGTCGAGCCGCAAAGAGCCCGCCCCGATCCACGGTTGGGCGGAAGATGCCAAGACGAAATTATAGCGAAAGGATCGGCCGGTGTGCCCGTCGGCGACGGACACACGGTATCGTCACTTGCCGGTGGATTTCTTGAAATACCTGAAGAACTCGGACTCGGGCTCGAGCACCAGAGTGTCGTCTTCCCGGATCGCGCTGCGGTAAGCCGACAGGCTGCGGTAGAGGCTGAAGAATTCCTTGTTCTTGCCGTAGGCCTGGGCGTAGATATCCGCTGCCGTTGCCTCTCCCTCGCCGCGCTTGAGTTCCGAATCCCGGTAGGCATCGGCCAGGATCACCTCGCGCTGACGATCGGCATCGGCACGAATCCGCTCCGCCGCTTCGGCACCGCGCGAGCGGAAGTCCCGCGCCACCCGCGCCCGCTCGGCCTCCATGCGCCGATATACCGAGGAACTGACCTCGCTCGGAAGATCGATGCGCATGACCCGGACGTCCAATATCTGGATGCCCATCTGTTCCGCCACCGGGCTCGCGGCGCTGCTCAGCACGTCCCGGATCTGCGAGCGTTCGGACGATACCAGTTCACGGATCGTGCGCTTGCTGAATTCGCTGCGCATCGCGTCCTTGATGATCTGATCCAGACGGATGTTCGCCTGGACCACATCGCCCGCCACGGTCGTGTAATACTTGGTAACGTCCTTGACCCGCCATTTCACGAAGGAATCGACGATGACGTTTTTCTTCTCCGAGGTAAGAAAACGCTCCGGCTTGGACTCCAGAGTCAGGATACGGCCGTCGAATTTCTTGACGTTGTTGATGAAAGGAATCTGGAAATAGATTCCCGGGGCGTAATCGGACGCCACGATCTCCCCGAGGCGAAATTTGAGCGCCTTTTGGGTTTCGGAAACCGTAAACACCGACAGCGACGCCAACAGCGCCGCCGCCCCGCCCACCGCGATGATGGCCTTTCCCTGAATCTTCATTGCGCCCTCCCGTCTCTGCCACGGCTGGACACACGTCCGCCGCCGGTTCTGGCGCCGACCTCCTGGCTCTCGGCAGGCGTCGGAACGGCCACGCTGCCGGTCTCCCCTTCGGAGTTTGCCGCTTCGGCCGCGCCCCGAGGCGCCCTGATCTTGTCCAAAGGCAGATATATCACGTTGTTCCCACCCTTTACGTCCAACATCAATGTGTTGGCGCGCTCCACCACTTCCTGCATCGAGTCGATGTACAGACGTTCGCGCATCACCTCCGGAGCCTTTACGTATTCGGCCAGCAGCCTCTCGAAACGACCGGCCTCGCCATGCGCCTTGGCGATGACCTTTTCCCTATAGCCTTCGGACTCTTGAATCAGCCGCGAAGCCGCGCCCCGCGCCTTGGGAACGACTTCGTTCGCATAGGCTTCCGCCTCGTTCTTCAGCCGCTGCTCGTCCTCGCGCGCCTTGATGGCATCCTCGAAAGCGGCCTGCACCTCTTCCGGAGGCTGGGCATCCACCAGATTGACGGTGATGACCCGGATCCCGGCGTGGTACTGATCCAGGATTTCCTGGATTTCGGCCTTGATGTCCAAGGCGATGCTGCTGCGGCCCTCGGTAAGCACGAAATCCATGGTGCTATTGCCGATCACCGAACGCTGGGCGCTCTCGGTGACCTGTTTCAAGGTCCCCTCGGGGTCCAGCACGTTGAACAGATAGTCTTTCGCATCCTTGATCTGGTACTGCACGGCCAGGCGCAAATCGACGATGTTTTCGTCCTGGGTCAGCATGAGCGCTTCGCGCGGCACCGACCCCAGCGAACCGACCCCCTGCTGGCGGCCGCCCGAACGGTAGCCGACCTCGACGAAGCGCTGCTGCTCGACGTTGACCACGGTTACGGCCTCGATCGGCGCCGGCCAGTGCCAGTGCGGGCCGGGCTGCGTCGTTTCGACGTATTTGCCGAAACGTGTCACCACGCCGCGGCTGCCCTCGTCGACGATGTAAATGCCGGTCAGGCCCCACACCGCCGCGGCGGCCGCGCCGATCAAGCCGGTGAGTCTGGCCGCGTTCCCCCCGCCGCCGCCGGGCTTGCGCCCGAACAGCTTGTTGACGCGATCCTGCAGATTGCGAAGAACCTCGTCCAGATCCGGAGGGGTATCCTGCTGGTCGCGCCCGCTCCACGGGTCTTTTTTTCCACCGCCCGGTTCATTCCAAGCCATGTGTACACTCCTGTGACGATCTATAGCCATTGCTTTCGAATTGCAGCATTACCCGGATTATCCCGGAAATCCTTCGAACATACAAAAATCCCGAGTGGAATCGTCAGTGGCTCACGCTGAGCGGGTCATCGCATTCCATCTGCGCGGGGTCGTCCCCGATGGCGCGGCGCAAACCGCGGGCCGTGGCTGGAAATTCCACATGGACACGCCAGCCCCCTTCCCCATCAGGCTCGTCCGACAACACCCTCGCCTCGCGGTAGAGCCGGGCCCTGAGTTCGCCCTGGCCCGCCCCCAGGGCCAGATTACGGCGCTCGACGCCGCCCCCAAGGATTTCTTCCAGAATTCCCTTGAGCAACTCCAGGCCGCCGCCGCTCCGGGCCGAAATCCTAACTCGGACCGGCCGGCCCGACGCATCCCGCTCGGCGTGCGGAGCCACCCCTTCCAGGCGGTCGATCTTGTTGTACACCTCGATGCAAGGAATCCGGTCGGCGCCGATCTCCGCCAGCACCTGCCGCACTTCGGCAATGGTTTCGCTCATCCGCTCGTCGCTGGCGTCGATGACGTGCAGCAGAAGATCCGCTTCGGCGGATTCCTGCAGGGTGGACCGGAACGCCGCAACCAGCTCATGCGGCAGATGGCGTATGAAGCCCACGGTATCCGCCAGCACCATGTTCAAACCGCCACTGGTCAGACGCCGCAGGGTCGGATCGAGGGTCGCGAACAGCTGGTCCGCCGAATAGACCTCCGCCCGGGTCAAAGCATTGAACAAGGTCGACTTACCCGCGTTGGTATAGCCGACCAGCCCCACCACCGGCACCTGCGCCCGGCGACGGGCCTGCCGCCCCTGGTTGCGCTGGGCTTCCACTTGCTGGAGCCGCTTTTGGATCTGGCGGATCCGGTTGGCAAGAAGACGCTTGTCGGTCTCGAGCTGAGTTTCGCCGGGACCGCGCAGACCGATCCCGCCTTTCTGGCGTTCAAGATGGGTCCAGCCCCGCACCAGCCGGGTGGAGAGATGTTTCAGCTGCGCCAATTCGACCTGGAGCCGCCCCTCGAAGGAACGCGCACGCTGGGCGAAAATGTCCAGGATCAATCCGTTGCGGTCGACCACCCGAACACTCAAGGCCTTTTCGAGATTGCGCTCCTGGCTCGGCGTAAGCGCATGATTGAAGAGCACCAGCTCTGCCTCGTGCGCCTCGACGGTTTCAGCCAGTTCTTCCAGCTTGCCCTGGCCGATGTAATAACGGGGATCGATCGTGCGCAACCGCCCCGCAACCGTGGCCACCGGATCGGCCCCGGCGGACAATGCAAGGAGCCGAAGCTCGTCCACATCCTCCTGCTCCGGGCCGGCCAATGGCATGTGCACCAGTACCGCGCGTGATCCGGTACCCGGCCTATCGAACAACCGATTCCCTCACGCCGACGACCCGCCGCGGGAAACGACCCATGCCGTCACTCGGCATCTTCTTCGCCGCCCTCACCCAAATGCGGCACACGCACCGGGCGGCCGGGCACGATGGTCGAAATCGCATGTTTATACACCATCTGGCTGACGGTGTTCTTCAGCATGATCACGTACTGGTCGAACGAATCCACCTTTCCTTGCAGCTTGATTCCGTTGACGAGATAGATCGAAACCGGAACGTGTTCCTTCCGGAGTGCATTCAGGAATGGATCTTGCAGATTTTGGCCCTTCGACATCCTCTTTCTCCTTGTTGTTTTTGGATTGGATTACCTTCCCATCCAAGACTTGAAACAAATTAACAGAATTGCACCGGCATAGCCATCTGCACAATCTTGAGACAAACCGTTTGCAATTCAAGCCTTCCCAAGAAATTTTCCTGGTACGACGAGACCGGAATTTTTCGCTCGAGTCTCAATCACCAGCCCCCCGGCGTCCCTTTTACAATTCAATGGGAAACGACCGCCCCCCGCCCGATTCGATGGTTTACAATGCCCGCCCCAATCCGAACAAGATCCGTATGAATCCAGTTCTGCCTTCGCAATGCGTGATGTTCGATCTTGCCGGCACCAGCATATCGGACGAAGAGCGCGAATTCCTGCGTCATCCCCCGGCCGGGGGGCTGATCCTGTTCAGCCGCAACTACGAGTCGCCGGCCCAGATGATGGCGCTGGTGTCGGAGGTCCGCGGCCTGCGGCCGGATATTCTCATCGCCGTGGATCACGAGGGCGGCCGGGTCCAGCGTTTCCGCGAAGGCTTTACCCGGCTGCCGGCGGCCGCCACCTATCTGGCGGCGGACGGCGCAGCCGCCCTGGCGGTGGCCGAAACCGCCGGCTGGCTCATGGCGGCGGAGCTTCGGGCAATTGGCGTGGACTTCAGCTTCGCGCCGGTGCTCGACGTCGACAGCGGCGTCAGTGCCATCATCGGCGACCGCGCTTTCGCCCGCACGCCGGATGAAGTCACCGCCGCCGCCCGCGCCTTCGCCGCCGGCATGCGCCGGGCCGGGATGGCGGCGGTGGGCAAGCATTTCCCCGGCCACGGCGGCGTGGCGGGAGATTCGCACCTCACTCTCCCAGAAGACCGGCGCGAATTCGAGGAGCTGCTCGCCCGCGACCTGCTGCCCTTCTCGGCGCTGATCCGCGAAGACCTGGAAGGCATCATGCCCGCCCATGTGCTGTATTCCCGCATCGACGCCCAGACACCGTGCTTTTCTCATTTCTGGCTCCAGACCATCCTGCGCGAACGCATGAATTTCGACGGCGCGATCTTCTCGGACGACCTCTCCATGGCCGGCGCGGCCTCGGCCGGCGACTACGCCACCCGTGCCCTGGCTGCGCTCAAAGCGGGCTGCGACATGCTGGTGGTCTGCAACACCCCCGAGGCGACGGCGGCGATCCTGCACGCGTTGGAAAACCGCGCCGTTTCCGCCGGCAGCGCCCGCCGTCTTGCCGCCATGCGCGGCCGCTTTCCGATCGACCGCGGCGAACTGCTGGCGAGCGCCGAATGGCGCGAGGCGGTCGATCGCATCCAATCCCTCACCGGCCCTGCCCAATGAACAGACTCGAAGAAATCCGGCAGGTCGAGACATCCGCCGAACTGCTGCATTCCGAAGCCGAAGTCGAACGCGCCATCGTCCGCCTGGCCGCGGAGATCGGCGAAGCCATCGCGGACAGCAATCCGGTCGTCATGACCATCCTCACCGGCGGCATCGTGTTCGCCGGCAAGCTCCTGACCCATCTTCGGTTTCCGCTGGAGCTCGATGCCATCGGCGCCACCCGCTACCGCGGCCGGACCGAAGGCGGCGAGACCCGCTGGCGGCTGGAACCCGGCCTGTCTCTCGAAGGCCGCACCGTGCTGCTGGTGGACGACATCCTCGACGAAGGCATCACCCTGGCCGAAGTGCGCAAACATTGCCTCGAACTGGGCGCCGCGCGCGTCCTGATCGCCGTCCTGGTCGACAAGGATCTGGGCAAGGAGAAGCCCTGCCGGGCCGATTTCGTCGGCCTCGTGACCGAAAACCGCTATCTGTTCGGCTACGGCCTGGACTACAAAGGCTATCTGCGCAACGCCGCCGGCATCTACGCCTGCACCGGCGCCGAATCCCAAGGAACCTGACATGAGCCTCACCGCGATCATCGGCGGTACCGGCCTGACCCGGCTGGAACAACTCGAAATCGTCCGCCGTGAGACCTTGGCCACGCCCTATGGCGCGCCGTCCTCGGCCCTGACTTTCGGCCGGCTGGCGAACCGCGCCTTCGTATTCCTGGCGCGCCACGGCGAGCCGCACACCATCCCGCCGCACCGGATCAACTACCGCGCGAATATCTGGGCGCTGAAGCAGGCCGGCGCCGAGGCCATCGTCGCCGCCGCCGCGGTCGGCGGCATCGGGCCCGATATGGGCCCCGGCCGGCTGGCCGTCCCGCGCCAGCTCATCGATTACACCTGGGGCCGGGCCGGCAGCTTCTTCGAGGACGAGCCGGACCACGTCACCCACATCGATTTCACCGCCCCCTACTGCGAAGACCTGCGCCAGAAGCTCATCGCCTCGGCCCGCGCCGCGGGCCTCTCCGTCGTTGACGGCGGCGTTTACGGCTGCACCCAGGGGCCGCGGCTGGAGACGGCGGCGGAAATCGCGCGGATGGAACGCGACGGCTGCGACCTGGTCGGTATGACCGGCATGCCGGAAGCGGCGCTGGCGCGCGAGCTGGAGCTGCCTTACGCGGCCTGCGCGATCGTGGCCAACTGGGCCGCCGGCAAGAGCGAAGGCGAAATCACCATGGCCGAGATCGAGCGGCATCTGGCGCGCGGCATGGCCGACTTCGTCGCGCTGCTGAGCCGTTACGCCGAATCGGCCTGAATCCGCTCAGCCGCAGCCGCCGACTGCCACCCTGACCCGTTTGCGGGTCCAGTAAAACCGGCCGCCGGCCTCGGCCAGCGCCACCACTTCGCTGCTCTCGTTCATCTTGATGCGCAGCGAGACCGAAGGCACCGCGCCATCCAGGAAATCGAACGACGCCGCCAGCGGCCGGGGATTGCGCGCCACCAAAAGGTGCAACGCGGTGGTGCGATCGACTCGGCTCTCCAGCGTCACCGGCACGATGGCGCCGTTTTCCGCGCTGTCCGGCACATCCAGCACCAGGGCATCGCTTGCTTCCGGCTTGCGGTTACCGGTGATGGATCGAAGGGCGGCATCGTAAGACGCCGAATCCGCGCCGTTCGCATGGGCGGCCCGGAACAGCGGAAGACCCAACCCCAACACGGCGGCGCGGCGCAGAAAGAGAAGGAGAAAACGGCGGCGGGAAGCGGATTCGTTCATATGGCGGAACTCGGCTTGTCGGTGCCGCAGCTTATCGCTACCCTGAGGTTCTGGCCAAGCCCCGCCCCTTTTTCCGCATGAAAATCCGCACCAAGACCGCCGACGGTGTCACCAGCGTCCGTCTGCTGATCACCCATCCGATGGAAACCGGCCGCCGCCGGGATGACGCCAGCGGCGCAGTCGTGCCTGCCCATTACATCGAGGAACTCACCCTCGAGCATGAAGGCAGACCGGTGGTGCGTTGCCGGCTCAGCACCGCGGTTTCCAAGGATCCTTATTTCTCCCTGCAATTCCGCGGCGGCCGGCCGGGGGAGCGCATCCGGGTGAGTTGGACCGACAACCTCGGCAAAACCGAATCGCGGGAAGCCGTGATCGAATGACTAGAGCTCGCGGGTCGCGCTGAAGCGGACGTCCGGCCAGCGCTCCTCGGTGAGCGAAAGGTTCACCCGGCTGGTGGCGAGATAGACCAGGTAGCCGCTGCCGTCCTCGGCCAGGTTGTCGTGGAGCTTGCGCTTGAATTCCTCCAGCTTTTTGGGATCGCCGCAGCTGACCCAGCGCGCCGTGGTCACCGGCACCGCGTCGTAGACGCAGTCCACGTTGTACTCGGCCTTGAGCCGGAACGCCGTCACGTCGAACTGCAGCACCCCCACGGCGCCTAAAATCAAGTCGTTGTTGCGCAGCGGCTTGAACAACTGGGTCGCGCCCTCCTCGCTCAGTTGCTGCAGGCCGCGCTGCAAAGCCTTGGAGCGCAGCGGGTCCTTCAGCACCACGCGGCGGAACAGTTCGGGCGCGAAATACGGAATGCCCTCGAACTTCAGGTTCTCGCCCTGAGTGAAGGTATCGCCCACCTGGATGGTGCCATGGTTGTGCAGGCCGATGATGTCGCCGGGATAGGCCTCTTCCACGTTCTCGCGGCTGTCGGCCTGGAAGGTGATGGCGTTGGCCACCTGCATGGCCTTGCCGCTGCGCACGTGGAACAGCCGCATGCCCTTGGTGTAGCGGCCGGAACACACCCGCAGGAAGGCGATGCGGTCGCGGTGGGCCGGGTCCATGTTGGCCTGGATCTTGAACACGAAGCCGGAAAACCTGTCCTCTTCCGGCGCCACCGAGCGCTCCCGGGCCTGGCGCGCATGCGGCGGCGGCGCGTACTCGGCGAAGGCGTCCAGCAGTTCGAGGATGCCGAAGTTGTTGATCGCCGAACCGAAGAACACCGGCGTCTGGCGCCCGGCGCGATAGGCCTCCAGGTCGAACGCGTGGCTCGCCCCGCGCACCAGCTCGATCTCCATCCGCAGCTCCTCGGCCTGGTCCCCCAGGAGTTCGTCCAGCTTCGGGCTGTTCAAACCTTCGATGACCTCGCCCTTGACGATGCGGTCGCCGTGCGAGGCGCTGAACAGGTGCACCGCGTCCTCGTACAGGTGGTAGACGCCCTTGAAGCGCTTGCCCATGCCGATCGGCCAGGTGATGGGCGCGCACTGGATGTTCAGCACCCGCTCGACCTCGTCGAGCAGCTCCACCGGTTCCCGGCCCTCGCGGTCCAGCTTGTTGATGAAGCTCAGGATGGGCGTGTCACGCAGCCGGCACACCTCCATCAGCTTGATGGTCCGCTCCTCCACGCCCTTGGCGCTGTCGATCACCATGAGGGCGGAGTCCACCGCCGTCAGGGTGCGGTAGGTGTCTTCGGAGAAGTCCTCGTGGCCCGGGGTGTCGAGCAGGTTGAAGATGCGGTCGCGGTGCTCGAACTGCATCACCGAGGTCGTGACCGAGATGCCGCGCTGCTTCTCCATCTCCATCCAGTCCGAAGTCGCGTGCCGCGCCGCCTTGCGGCCCTTGACCGAGCCCGCCAACTGGATCGCGCCGCCGAACAGCAGCAGCTTTTCGGTCAGCGTGGTCTTGCCGGCGTCGGGATGGGAGATGATGGCGAAGGTTCGCCGCCGCTCGATTTCGAATTCAAGATCGGACATGGAACAGGCTTGCGGAAGGAAAATTGCTTATTGTAGGCCAAATCGCCGCCCGGACGGGCGCGGCGAAACGCCGCCCAAAATGCTCAGGCGGGCGCTTCCCTGGGCGGCTCGGCAAAGAACGCCCGCACCGCGTTGGGGTCTCGGGTGATGCGCATCGGCGGCAGGCTGTCCAGAAACACCTTCCCGTAACTCTTGGAGGTGAGCCGGGGATCGGCCAGCACCAGCACGCCGCGGTCGTCCACGTCCCGAATCAGCCTCCCGGCGCCCTGTTTGAGGGTGATGACCGCGGCCGGGAGCTGGAACACGCCGAAAGGGCTGTGACCGCGCTTGCGGATCGTCTCCAGCCGGGCGCTGACGACCGGGTCGCCGGGCGATGCGAACGGCAGCTTGTCGATCACCACGCAGGACAGCGCCTCGCCGCGGACGTCGATGCCTTCCCAGAAGCTGGCGGTCCCGAGCAACAGGCCGTTGCCCGAGGCGCGGAAGGCTTCCAGCAGCCTGGCCTTGGGCTGGGCGCCCTGGACGAACAGCGGAAATTCGGTCTTGCCTTCCAGGATGGAGGCCGCCTCGGCCAGGGCCTGATGGCTGGTGAACAGCAGAAACGCGCGGCCCCGGCTCGCTTTCAGCACCGGATAGGCCGCCCGCAGCACGGCTCGGGTGTATTCGCGGGCGCCCGGCTCGGGCAGGCCGGCCGGCAGGTACATGAGGCTCTGGCGGCGGTAATCGAAGGGGCTCTCCCAGCGCCGGCAATCGGCGTCGGCGATGCCGAGCTGGCGGGAGAAATGCTCGAAGCGTCCGGACACGCTCAAGGTCGCCGAGGTGAAGATCCAGGTCGCCCGTCTGGCCTTGCGGAAGCGGGCGAACTCGCCGGCGATGTCCAGCGGGGTCCGGCTCAGGGAAAAGCCGCGGCGACGGGTCTCGAACCAGCGCACCGATTCCTCGGTGTCTTCGGCCAGGAAGGCTTCCAGCCGCTGGATGAACTCGTCGCAGCGCTTCCAGCAGGATTCCAGCCCTTTTCCCCGCGCCGCCGCCAGCTTGAGCTGGGCGGCCAGATTCAGCAAGGCTTCCTCCACGCGCTTGAGCACGGCGGCGACGTCCTCTTTGCCGGCCACGGCGTGCCACGCGTCCCGCCGCTGTTCCTCGCCCAGCGCGGCGCGCATGGCCGCCAACTCGTTCTTGAGCAGGGTCGCAGCATCGGCCAGCCCGCCCATGTCCGGCGCGTCCTTGGCCCGTTCGATCAGGGTGTCGTCCGCCAGCTCACCGAGCTGACGGGTGCTCAGGCTGATCCCTAGGAACTGCGTGGCGGTTTCGGCGAACTGGTGGGCCTCGTCGACGATGATGACGTCGGCCTCCGGCAACAGCTCGCCGAAACCATCGGTCTTGACCGCCCAGTCGGCCCACAGCAGATGGTGGTTGATGACGGTGATCCGCGCCTCCTGGGCGGCCTTTCTGGCCTGCACCACATGGCAGTCTTCGTAGGCCGGACAGTCCTGCCCCAGGCAGTTTTCGGCGGTGGAGGTCACCGAGCGCCACAAGGGCGATGCCTCCGGCACATCGCTCACTTCGGCGACGTCGCCGCTGCGGGTCGTCTTCGCCCAGCGGCGGATGCGTTCGAGCTGGTCGGCCGCATCGAGCGCGAAGCCGGCGGATGAGCCGAAATCGACGACGTTTTCCAGCCGGTAGGGACAGAGGTAATTCGACCGGCCTTTGAGCAGTGCGGTATGCACCGGCGCCGCCAGCGCCTGCCGGAGCAGGGGCAGGTCTTTCTGGAACAGCTGGTCCTGCAGGTTACGGGTGCCGGTGGATACCAGCACCCGCTTGCCGCTCAGCAGGGCCGGCGCCAGATAGGCGAAGGTCTTGCCGGTGCCGGTTCCGGCCTCGGCGATCAGGCAACGGCCGTCGCGGATGGCCTGTTCCACCGCCCGCGCCATGCCGGCTTGGGCCTCGCGCGGCCGGAAGCCCGGCAGCGCGCGCGCCAGCGGGCCGTCCTCGGCGAAGGCTTCGTCGACGCCGCTCACCTTTCCGCTGCGCCAGCGAGCCGACCGGCTTCCTCGATCAGCGCCTGGTTTTTCTGGATCAGATCCGGATTGCCCTTGGCCAGCACCTTGGATTTGCGCGCCAGATCGAGCGCGAGGCGCGGCTGCCGCTGCGCCATGCGGACCGTCGCCAGGCGGAACCACAACTCGGGATTGCGCGGCTGCATGCGGATGGCGCGCTCCAGGGTGGCGGCGGCGTTGTCGAGCTGGCCGGAGGCCTGCGCCTTGTCGGCGTCGGACATCAGCGCGGCCACGGCGGGCGTCGGCGCCGGCTGCTTCTTCGCGCCTCCGGAGACCCCCGGAGCCGGCTTGACCGGCGGGGCCGCCGGCTTCGGCTTGGGGCTGGGCGCCGGCGCTGCCGTGGGGGCGGGACGAACGATCGGAGAGGGCGGCCGGACTGCCTTCCGTTGGGCGCATCCCATGGAAACGGCCAGGCATACGGCCACCACCGCCCATCGGCAGGACAGCGCATTGAAACGCCTTGAATTAGCGTACGAATTCATGGAAAAACCGGGGGTAGGAGAAGCCCAACGGGCCGACAATAATCCGTTCCGTAAACCTATCCGTTTCCGAACAGCGCGTAATAGTTACGCGTCGTCCGGTCCGCCACCTCGGCCAGCGGGACGCCCCGAAGTTCGGCGATCATGCCGGCGACATGGCGGACATGATAGGGATAGTTCGGCTTGCCCCGCAGCGGCACCGGGGCCAGGTAGGGCGAATCGGTCTCGATCAGATAGCGCTCGTCCGGCACTCGGCGGGCGACGTCCCGAATGGCTTCGGCGGCGCGGAAGGTGACGATTCCCGAAAAGGAGATCGAGAAATTCAGATCGAGCGCGCGGCGCGCCGTGTCCCAGTCTTCGGTGAAGCAATGGAACACGCCGCCCACCTCGCCTGCCCCCTCCTCGTCGAGGATGCGCAGGGTGTCGGCGCGGGAATCGCGGGTGTGGACGATCAGTGGCTTGCCGGCGAGCTTCGCGGCGCGGATGTGGGTGCGGAAGCGCTCATGCTGCCAGGCGAGGTCCCCCTCGCTGCGGAAATAATCCAGGCCGGTTTCGCCGATGGCGACGACGCGCTCATCGTCCGCCAATCCGGCCAGGCGCTCCAAACTCGGCTCCTCGGTATCGGTTTCGTTGGGATGCACGCCGACCGAGACGGAGACGTTGGGATAGGGCTCGATGAGCCGGCGCATGGCGGGATAGTCTTCCAGATTGATCGACACGCACAGCATGCGGTCGACGCCTTCGGCGCCGGCCTCCTCCATGAAGCGCGAAAAATCGCCGCCGAACGGCTTCAGGTCGAGGCGGTCGAGGTGGGCATGGGAGTCGATGAACATGGGACTTAAGGCGGGTTCCGCCCGCGAAGCTTACATGGTATGGGTCGGCTGGTCCGATTCAAGATGGCCGGACAGATAACTCTCGAGCAGGGCCTTGGTGACGCCAGCGTCTTCTTCGTTGAACTGCACGCCGATGCCGGCGGAACGGAAACCGGCGGCGCCCTTCGGGGTGATCCAGACCACCCGGCCCGAAATCGGGATCCGCTCCGGCTCGTCCATCAGCTGCAGCAGCATGAAGACCTCATCGCCCAAAAGGTAACCGCGAGTCGTCGGAATGAACAGGCCCCCGTTCCTGATGGCCGGCATGTACGCGGCGTAAAGCGCGTTCTTGTCCTTGATGGCCAGCGCCAGGATGCCCTGACGGCCGCCCGCCTGCTCTTCGCTCAATGCCGTGCTCCCCGTGGTCTCAGCCGGCTCCAGTTTATCAGGATATCTTCCATGATGAGCTGCCGGTTGGCCTGGCCTTCCAGATTGCGGCGGGCGGCGTCGACGTCGTCCAGCCGGGCGAACAGGCTGCGGAGATCCAGGTCCGCCGCGGCTTTCCGTAATCCCTGCTCCAGATCGGCATTGGCCAGGCGCACCGCCGGGGTCTTGCTGCTCCCGATGCGGATGAGGTCCGCGATCCAGCCGCGCAACCATGTCGTGACGGTCTCGCCGTCTTCCTTGGCCCACTGCTCGGCGACCGCAAGCGGATCGGTCTCTTCCCTCAGCACGGCGAGCCAGTCATCGAAGAGCTTCCTTCTGCGCTGGGCCAGATCGCCGCCGTGCAGTTCGGCCGCGCGGAGCGGCGCGCCGCCGGCCATCGCCAGCAAGGCCTCGGCTTCCTCCCCGATACCCTGTCCGCGCAGCCAGCGCAGCGCTTCTTCCCGTTCCGGCAGCCTCACGTCCAGCCGCTGGCAGCGGCTCAGCACCGTCGCCGGCAATTGCGCGGGCCGCTCGCTGAGGAGGAGGAACAGGGTCCGCGGGTCGGGCTCCTCCAGCGTCTTGAGCAGGCTGTTCGCGGCCGCCGTGTTCATGGCGTGCGCCGGACGGATGACGACGACCCTGGAAGCGCCGTACTGCGGCTTGAGCGAAAGCCTTTCGATCAGCCGGCGGACCAGGTCGACGGTGATGCGCTTTCCCGCTTCCTCCGGTTCGACCTGCAGGTAGTCCGGATGGTTGCCCGCCGCCGCCAGCCGGCAGGCCGGACAGACACCGCATGCGCCCTCGGCCGACGGGCTGGCGCACAGCAGACCGCGCGCGAAATCGTCGGCCAACGCCCCCTTCCCCACGCCGGCGGCGCCTGAAATCAACAAGCCTTGCGGCAACCGCCCCGCCGCCAGGTACGCCGCCAGCCGGCGGCGGGCCGGCTCCAGCCACGGATAGCGGGCGACCGGATCAGACATGACCGGACACATGTCCCAGACTCTGATCCGGGAACAGCGCATCCAATTGCGAGGCGATCGCCGCCTGCACCAGGGCTAAAGGCTGGGCGGCGTCGATCACCCGTATCCGGCCGGGCTCTGCCCGCGCCAACGCCAGGTAGCCTTCCCTGACCCGGGCGAAAAAGTGCGCGTTTTCCTTTTCCAGCCGGTCCGGCCCGCTGCGCTTGTGCGCCCGCGTCAAACCGGTGTCCACCGGCGCGTCCAGCAGCAGGGTCAGATCGGGCCTTGAGCCCGCCTGAATCCAGTCCCGCAGGAAATCGATGACCGACCGGTCGATACCGCGCCCGGCGCCCTGGTAGGCATAGCTGGCGTCGGTGAAACGGTCGCAGACCACCCAGGCGCCGCGGCGCAGAGCCGGCTCGACCACTTCCCGGAGATGATGGACCCGGGCCGCGAACAGCAGCAGCAACTCGGCCTCCGGCCTCACTTCCTCCTGATGCAGGAAAATCCCCCGCACCGCCTCACCGAAAACGGTGCCGCCCGGCTCCCGGGTCGCGACGACCGTAAGCCCCCGCTCGCGCAGCCGGCTCACGATGAAATCGAGATTGGTGGTCTTGCCGACGCCTTCGCCGCCTTCCAGCGTGATGAATTTGCCCGGTGTCATGGCTGCCTGGCCTTTTGGTAAAGATCGACCGCCTGCCGGTGTTCGTCCCAGGTCCGCGAGAAGCGGTGGCCGCCGTCCCCGCGCGCGACGTAGTACAGGCTGTCGCCCGGCGCCGGGTTCAGCGCGGCTCGCAGCGAAGCCAGCCCCGGCGCGGCGATCGGCGCCGGCGGCAGGCCGCGGTGCAGATAGGTGTTGTAGGGCGTGTCCGCCTTGAGGTCTTCCCGCCGCAGATCGCCGTCGTAGCGTTCGCCCAGGCCGTAGATCACGGTCGGATCGACCTGCAGCGGCATGCCGGCGCGCAGCCGCCTGACCAGCACGCCGGCCACTTCGGCCTTTTCACCGGGCTGGGCGGTCTCTTTCTCGACGATGGAGGCCATGATCAGGGCATCGTCCGGCGTCCGGTAGGGAAGCTCCGGCGCCCGCCGCGCCCACTCCACGGCGAGGACCTCCGCCATCCGCCGGTAGGCGCGCCTCAGAACTTCGATGTCCGGCGTGCCCTTGGTGAAGAAATAGGTGTCGGGGAAAAACCGCCCTTCCGGCTCCAGATCCGGCCTTCCCAGCATCCGCATCAGCACGGCGCTGTCGCCGTCCGCCGCGATGAGGTGTTCGAGGGCCGGCTGGGCGCGCAGCGCCGCCAGCATCTGCCGGAGGGTCCAGCCTTCGACCAGGGTCACGGCATGCTGTCGGACCTTGCCGGAGGCGAACAGCGCCAGCAGCCGGCGCCGGTCGATGCCCGCCGGAATCTCGTATTCTCCGGACTTCAGCTTGCGCGCCAGCCCTTCCTCCCAGGCCAGCAGCACGAACCACCAGGGCTCGTCGATCACGCCCGCCTCCCTCAGCGCGAAGGCGATATCCTTCAGGCCCTGCCCCCGCGCGATCTCGAACACCACCGGCTCCGCGTTGGCGAGCGGCCGTTCGGCCGACTCGATGAAATCCTTCACCGCCACGCCGGCAACGATTACCGCCAAGGCGATCAGCAACAGGACCCGGCTGCGCTTCATCCGGGCTGCACCTCACACCGCTGATAGTCGTCCGAGCGCACGCTCAGCATCCTCGTCATCTCGCCCACCGGGTAATTCCTCTCCGCCAGCCGCGCCACCGGCCAGATGCCGATGACGCAGTTGGTCAGGAAAATCTCCTCGGCGGACGCCAGCTCTCCCGGCCGGATGCGCTTTTCATGTACTTCGATCCCCTGGGACTGCGCGATTTCCAGGACCAGGCGCCGCATCACGCCATCCACGCCGCAGCGGTCGATGAGGGGGGTTTCGAGCCGCCCGGCCTTCACCCTAAAAACGTTGCTCATGGTGCCCTCCACGACGAAGCCCTCGGTGTCGCACATCAAGCCTTCCTGGAATTCCTCGCCCCACTCCCCCCGCCCGAGCACCTGCTCCAAGCGGTTCGTGTGCTTGATGCCGGCCAGCGCCGCATTGATGCCGAGCGGCGTACGGCATCGAGTCACGCTCACCCCGGACCGGTAATACGCCGCCGGGAAGTCAGGCGGGGGATGGAGCGACACCACGCGCGTCGGCTCGCCGTACGTCACCGGCCGGTAGCCGCGGCCGCCGACGCCTCGGGTGATCTGTATCTTGATGACCCCCTCGACCGCTTCCGATCCAAGCAGCCTCAGCTCGGCGGCCAGCGTCTCGTCCCCCGGATAGCGGATGCCGAGCCGGGAACAGGCATCGGCGAGACGGCTAAGATGCCGGGACAACAGCAGGGCTCTACCGCCGCTCATACGCAGGGTGGTGAATGCGCCGTCGCCATATTGAAACCCCCGGTCTCGCACGTCGACACATTCGGAGGGGCGGCCGTTGACCAGGACTCTCATCGGCGAAAATCCGGCGGAGGTGGAACGAGGCGCGGAAGCCTTACCGTGAAAGCGTCGCGTAGCGACACCTTGCTCTCCCTCTCCCGCTGGGAGAGGGCTGGGGTGAGGGAGGCTTCCCGTCGCCTTAAGCGAATTTCTTGAAAATCAGGGTCGCGTTGGTGCCGCCGAACCCGAAGGAATTGGACATCACCACTTCGAGATCCTTTTCCCTGGCGGTGTGGGGCACATAGTCCAGGTCGCATTCCGGGTCAGGCGTATCCAGATTGATGGTCGGCGGCACCACGCGGTCCCGGATCGCCAGCACCGAGAAGATCGCCTCGATTCCGCCCGCCGCGCCGAGCAGATGGCCGGTCATGGACTTGGTCGAGCTGATCGCCGTCGAGTAAGCATGCGGGCCGAGCACCGCTTTCATGGCACGGGTTTCCGCCAGATCGCCGGCAGGCGTCGAGGTGCCGTGGGCGTTGATGTAATCGATGTCTTCCGGATTGACGCCGGCGTCGCGCATCGCATGCGCCATGCAGCGCGCCGCGCCTTCGCCGTCCTCCGGCGGCTGGGTCATGTGATGGGCGTCGCCCGACATGCCGAAGCCGATCAGCTCGGCGTAGATGCGGGCACCGCGCTTCCTGGCGTGCTCCAGCTCCTCCAGCACCACCACCCCGGCGCCGTCGCCCAGCACGAAGCCGTCGCGGTCCTTGTCCCAGGGACGGCTCGCCCGCGCCGGGTCGTCATTGCGGCGCGACAGGGCACGGGCCGAGATGAAGCCGCCCAAGGCCGTCGGCGAACTCGCCATTTCGGCGCCGCCCGCCACCATGACGTCGGCATCGCCGTACTGGATGACTCTGGCCGCGCTGCCGATGCTGTGGGTCGCCGTCGCGCAAGCGGTGACGATCGCGTAGTTCGGGCCTTTCAAGCCGTACTTGATGGAGAGATTGCCGGAAATCATGTTGATGATGTTGGCCGGCACGAAGAAGGGCGAAATCTTGCGGGGTCCACCCTTGAGAAACACGCCGTAGCCGTGCTCGATGCCCGTGATCCCGCCGATGCCGGAACCGACGCAGACGCCGAGCCGGTCGGCGTTGGCCTCGGTGACCTCTAGCCCTGAGTCTTCGAACGCCTGGCTGCCCGCCGCCATGCCGTAGTGGATGAAGGCATCCATCTTCTTGGCTTCTTTTTCGGGCAGATACCGGGTGACGTCGAAGTTGTGCACGCTGCCGCCGAAACGGGTGGCGAAATCGGACACATCGAAATGCTCGATCGGGCCGATTCCGCTGCGGCCGTTCAGAATGCTGTCCCAGCTTTCAGGCACATTGAGGCCCACCGGACAGACCATTCCCAGTCCGGTGATGACGACGCGACGCTTGCTCACGCTGACACCTGGAGGTAAACGAAAGAAGACCCCACCGGATGACGATGTCCCGTGGGGCTGATGGAACGGTAAAGCGGATCAGGTATGGCTCTGGATGTAATCGATCGCCTGCTGAACCGTGGTGATCTTTTCGGCGTCTTCGTCGGGAATTTCGCACTCGAATTCTTCTTCGAGCGCCATTACCAGCTCGACCGTGTCCAGAGAATCGGCGCCCAGATCGTCCACGAAGGAAGCCTCGTTCGAGATCTCGTCCTTCACGCCCAACTGTTCGGCGACGATCTTCTTTACACGTTCTGCTATATCACTCATCGTTTCTTGTCCTCAGTGTTATTCAAGTTTAGAGGTGCGGAGATTTTAGTGTGAATTCCCGCGAACACAAGCACCCTGGCATAAAAAGCCGGTTACGGCATGAACATGCCGCCATTGACATGGAGGGTTTCCCCGGTGATGTAGGCCGCATCGTCCGAGCAAAGGAATGCAACGGCCCCGGCGATTTCCTCGGACTGGCCCAGCCGCCCCAGCGGAATCGACGCCAAGAGAGCCGTCTTATGGGCCTCCTGCAGGGCGCGGGTCATATCGGTATCGATGAAGCCCGGCGCCACCGAATTCACCGTGATGCCGCGCGAGCCGATTTCCTTGGCCAGGGATTTGGTGAAGCCGATGATGCCGGCCTTGGCCGCCGCATAGTTGGTCTGCCCCGCATTGCCGGTCAACCCGACGACGGAGGTGATGTTGACGATGCGGCCGGTGCGGGCCTTCATCATGCCTTTGAGGCAGGCCTTACTCATGCGGTAGACGGAGGACAGGTTGGTGTCGATGATCGCCTCCCAGTCTTCGTCCTTCATCCGCATCAGGAGGCCATCGCGGGTGATACCGGCGTTGTTGACGAGGATCGTCGGGACGCCGAACTCCCCGCTGACGGCGGCGACGAAGGCCTCGACCGACTCAGGATCGCTCACATCCAGCACCCGCCCGCAGCCGCTCAGACCGGCATCGCTCAGGCCGGCGCCAATCGCCGCGGCCCCCCCTTCCGAAGTGGCGGTGCCAACCACCGTATGGCCGGCCCGCGCCAAACGGTGGGCGATGGCCTGTCCGATACCCCGGCTGGCGCCTGTGACAATGGCTATCTGGTCCGTCATCGAATCGACTCCAAGGCTTTATTCAACGAATCCTGATCCACCAGGGCGATCGTCGCCTCGCCGCTGACGATCCGCTTGTTGAGGCCAGCCAGGACCTTGCCCGGCCCGCATTCCACGAAGCGCCTCACACCCTGGTCGCTGAGGAAGCGGATGGTTTCCGACCAGCGCACGGGATGGAAAATCTGCTGAGCCAGCACCGCCCGGATCACCTCGGGCGACGGATGCATGGCGACGTCGACGTTGTGTACCACGCCGATCCGATCACGGGGCGAATCGAACGGCGTTTCCGAAAGCGCCGCGGCGAACTTTTCCGCCGCCGGAGCCATCAGCGCACAATGGGAAGGCACGCTCACCGGCAGCAGTACCGCCCGTTTCGCTCCCGCCGCCTTGGCCGCCGCGACCGCCCGCTCGACCGCGCTCATCGCGCCGGCGATCACCACTTGGCCCGGCGCGTTGAAATTGGCCGGCGTCACCACCGAATCCTGTGTCGACGCCTCCTTGCAAGCCGCAACCACCTTGGGATCGTCCAGGCCGAGGATAGCCGCCATGGCGCCCTCGCCGGGAGGGACTGCTTCCTGCATCAGCCTGCCGCGCAGGGTTACCAGCCTCACCGCATCGGAGAAACCGAGCGCGCCGGCGGCGACCAGCGCCGAATACTCTCCGAGGCTATGGCCCGCCATCCAGGCAGGACGC
The DNA here is from genome assembly GCA_040753975.1 of Pseudomonadota bacterium. GTDB lineage: Bacteria > Pseudomonadota > Gammaproteobacteria > Methylococcales > Methylococcaceae > Methylococcus. The sequence continues at coordinate 61,484 of JBFMDC010000039.1, read as the reverse complement.
CGCTCGCTCGCCTCACACCAGATCCGCCAGGTCGCGACCCCGACAGCCAGCATCGCCGGCTGGGTGTTGACGGTCTGGTTGAGTTTTTCTTCGGGTCCCTCCTGGACCAGCCGCCAGAGGTCGAATCCGAGCACTTCCGAGGCTTCGGCAAAGGTCTCACCGACCACCGGATGCGCCGCGGCGAGGTCCGCCAGCATGCCGATGGATTGGGAGCCCTGCCCCGGAAAAAGGAAAGCGAGGCTGTTATCGATATTGAGCATTACAAAAGGTCTTTAATAGCGCAGAAGAGCGGAGCCCCAGGCGAAACCGCCGCCGAAGGCTTCCATCAGCACGGTTTGTCCGCGCCTGATGCGGCCGTCGCGAACGGCCTCGTCGAAAGCGAGAGGAATCGAGGCGGAAGACGTGTTGCCCTGCTCGTCGACCGTGACGACCACGCGTTCCATGGGCAACTGGAGCTTCTTCGCGGTCGCCGCGATGATCCGGATGTTGGCCTGATGCGGCACCAGCCAATCCACGTCGGATTTCTGAAGACCATTCTGCTCCAGGGTTTCATCGACGATGCGGCCGAGGGTGTTGACCGCGACCTTGAAAACCTCGCTGCCCTGCATCCGGATGGTGCGGCTTTCGTCGCTTCCCTCGCCGTTACTGGCGGGATTGGGCAGATAGAGCAGGTCCTGGTAATGGCCGTCGGAATGGATATGAGTGCTCATGATGCCGGGCTCGGTGGAAGATTCGAGCACCACGGCCCCGGCGCCGTCGCCGAACAGGATGCAAGTCGAGCGATCGTCCCAATCGACGGAACGGGAATTGACTTCCGTGCCGACCACCAGAACGCGGTTGGCATTGCCGGCGGAAATGTACTGGTCGGCGATGCTCAATGCGAATATGAAGCCCGAGCATGCAGCCTGGACATCGAACGCCGCGCAGCTGCGCACGCCCAGACGCTGCTGAAGCAGGCATGCCGTGCTGGGGAAGACCCGGTCCGGCGAACTCGTCGCGAGGATGATCAGATCGAGATCGTGCGGATCGATGGCCGCCGCTTCCAATGCCTGCCGGGAAGCGATTTCGGCCATGCTGGATGCCGTCTCATCGGCAGCCGCGATGTGCCGGCGGCGGATTCCGGTACGCTCGACGATCCATTCGTCCGAAGTTTCGACCCGCATGGCGAGGTCGTCGTTGGTCACCACCTCACGGGGAAGGTAGCCGCCGGTACCGGCAATGCGGGAGTAACGGCTCACGCCAGGTTCCTTGCGGCGAAGGCATCCGTCACGCGCTCACCGATGCGGTGCGGAACGGCTTTCTCGACCTCCTTCACCGCGATCGCGACGGCATTCGCGAAGGAAAAGCGGTCCGCGTTGCCGTGACTCTTGATCACGATGCCGCGCAAGCCCAGAAGGCTGGCGCCGTTATACTGGCGCGGATCGATCCGGCGCTTGAAGGCGTTGAGCACGGGCAGGGCGATCAGGCCGGCCAATTTGGTCAGCCAATTGCTCGAAAACTCCCGCTTGATGAAATGGGAGATCATTTTCGCCAGGCCTTCGCTGCTTTTCAGCGCGACGTTCCCGACGAAGCCGTCGGTCACGACGATGTCGACGCCGCCTTTGAAAATGTCGTTGCCCTCGACGAAGCCGACGAAATTGACGTGCGCTTCATTGAGCAGTTCGGCGGCCCGCTTCACTTGCTCGTTCCCTTTGATTTCCTCTTCGCCGATGTTGAGGAGACCTACCGTGGGATGATCGCGATCCTCCACCGCCCGAACCAGCTCGTAGCCCATGACGGCGAACTGGTAAAGATGCTCTGCGGTGCAATCGACGTTGGCACCAAGATCGAGGACGTGGGTATGCCCCGTCATCGAAGGAACGGCGGCAATGATCGCCGGCCGATCGATGCCGGGTATGGTCTTGAGGACGAACTTGGCGATCGCCATCAGCGCCCCGGTATTCCCGGCGCTCACGCAGGCATCGGCCTCGCCCTGTTTGACCAGATCGATGGCCACCCGCATCGACGAGTCCTTCTTGGTGCGCAGCGCCTTGGACGGCTGGTCGTGCATTTCCACCACCTGAGACGCATGATGCACCTTCAGCCGTTCTCCGAACCGGCCCTGGGCATCCTTGAGGTGCCCGCGCAGCACGGCTTCGTCGCCGACCAGCACGAGCCGCAGCAGCGGGTTCCGTTCCAGACTGTCCAAAGCCGCCGGCACCACGACTCGAGGTCCATGGTCGCCACCCATCGCATCCAAAGCGATGGTCGTCATACCGTCACCGCGCCGCATGCACCGCCATCAAGAGTCAAATAGAAGACACCGAACCGCAAGACCGTAGAGGTCGGCGATTATTCTTCGGTTTCGCCGCGCTTCGGCTCGACGACCCGGCGGCCCCGATAATAGCCATCCGGGCTGACATGGTGGCGCAGATGGGTTTCGCCGGTATTGGCCTCGATGGACAAGGCGCTTGCGCTCAGTGCGTCGTGCGACCGCCGCATGCCGCGCTTCGAACGGGTCTTGCGATTTTGTTGAACAGCCATGATGACTCCTTAAGAAGACTTGCTATCGTTGTTTTTCAATTGCGCCAGCACGGCAAACGGGTTTTCCCTATGCCCGGTTTCCGCCAGCGGTCCGGCATGCGCGGCGCTTCCGCAGTCCGCATGCTGCGGTATCGGCGGGATGGCCAGAACCAGCTCGTCCTGAACCAGGTCGGACAGCCGGATCGGCGCTCCGCCATCGAACAGCAGCGGCTCGTAAGACTCGCGCAGGCGGTCGGCTTCCTCCAGCGAAGCCACCACGCCCAGCGAGACTTGCAACCGCACCGGCCACGGCAGCGGGTCCAGACAGAGCTGGCACCGCAGCACGAGATCCGCTTCCACCCTGCCGGTCACCACCGGCCACCGGCCATCCTTGCCGAAATCCAGCTCGACCCGGATGCTCCCGGCTCTTTCGAACAGGTATTCCTGGATTCGGTCGAACAGTGCCAGCGGCAGTTCTCCCACCACCCGGCGACGCTTGTCCGCGAACTCCAACGGATCGACGAATTCAGGCAGGTGGGGAGGCATAATCGTGCAATAATACAGGCGAAATCCAACTTCTGTCAAAGTCCGGAATGCCGTCATGCAGACTCCGCAGCCGAGGCCGCTCCTCCTAGCCTCGGGTTCGAGCTACCGCCGCGAACTGCTCGGGAAACTCGGCCTGGCTTTTACCGCGGCATCGCCGGACATCGACGAATCGGCCTTGCCGGGGGAGGCTCCGGAAGAGATCGCCTTGCGGCTGTCGCGCCAGAAGGCGCGGGCGCTTGCACCCGCTTACCCCGGCCATCTGATCATCGGCTCGGATCAAGTGGCCGTTCTGGGAAATTCGAGACTGGGCAAACCCGGCAGCCACGAAAACGCTGTCGCCCAGTTGCTGCGGGCTTCGGGGAGTACCGTGACTTTTCTGACGGGACTATGCGTATACGACGCCGGCAGCGGGATCAGCCATACGGGGCTGGACCGGTGCCGGGTGCATTTCCGGCGCCTCAACCGGGAACGGATAGAGCGCTATGTCGCCGCCGACAAACCCTACGACTGCGCTGGCGCTTTCAAGTCGGAAGGACTGGGCATAGCCCTGATCGAACGCATCGAGGGCGAGGATCCGAACGCCTTGATCGGCCTTCCCCTGATCCTGCTGACCGATCTCTTGGAACGCTGCGGCGTGGCCGTCGTCTGAGCAGCACCAACATGGTGCGGCCTCAATTCAGGCGATTGTAGTATTCGATCACCCGGTTCAGGTAATCCTGGGTTTCGGGAAAGGGCGGAACCCGGTTGCCGTACTTGATGATGTTGTTCTCGCCGGCATTGTACGCGGCGACCGCCAGGCTTACGTCGTTGAACATGCCGATCAGATCGCGCAGGTAGCGGGCGCCGCCGTAGACGTTTTCCACCGGGTCGGTCCGGTCCCGCACGCCGTAGCGCGCCGCGGTATCGGGCATCAACTGCATCAGCCCGACCGCGCCCTTGCCCGAAACTGCCTCGGCGTTGTACGCCGACTCGGCCTGGATCATCGCATGCAGCAGCAGCGGATCGAGATTGTAGCGTTCGGCCGCTTCGGCAATCAGCGGCGCCAGCATTTCGCGGTTGCGCTCCAGGGAAACCGACCGGAAGGGCGGCGGAGCCGAAATCCGGCTGGGCCGCGCCACGGCAGGCGGAGGCGACCCAAGTTTGCTCGACACCTTGGTGGTAGCGATCAGCCGGTAGCCGCTATGCCGGGGCCGGTCCGTGTAATAGACATGGCCTTTCTTGTCGACGAACTTGTAGACATCCGCCCAGACCTGCGCCGCCGGCAGCCCCCCAAGCATCAGCGCGATCCAAAGACGTCGTTTCATCCGCATGTTTTTGCGTCTTTTTCTCGAATCAAAACGTGCGGGGTTATACCACCGCATCGTTCGGCCAGACAAGCCTCAAGCCGGTATCTCCACCGGCCGCACCGCCGATGCCGCCAACACCGCCCGGCTTCGCGCTTCTGCCACCGTGTCCGCCGCCGCCAGGGCCACGCCCATGCGCCGCCGCGGATAGGCTTCCGGTTTGCCGAACAGACGAACCTCGGATTCCGGCACGCTCAGCGCCTGCTCCAGCCCCTCGAAGGCGATGCCATGCGCGGCTACCCTCCCGTAAATCACGGCGCTGGCGCCGGGACGCCGCAAGGCGGTGTCGACCGGCAACCCTAAGATGGCGCGGACATGCAGCTCGAACTCGTTCTGCGCCTGGCTGACTAGGGTCACCATGCCGGTATCGTGCGGGCGCGGGCTGACTTCGCTGAACCAGACCTCGTCGCCGCGGACGAACAGCTCGACACCGAACAGCCCGCGTCCGCCCAAGGCATCGACCAGGCACTGAGCGATCGCCTCGGCCCGCTCCCTGGCTTTGGGACTCAAGGGCTGCGGCTGCCAGCTCTCCACGTAGTCCCCGGCCTGCTGCCGGTGGCCGACCGGCTCGCAGAAAGCGATCCCGGCGTCACCGGTGGGAGTGATGGAGCGCACCGTCAACAGGGTGATCTCGAAATCGAAGTCGATCCGCCCTTCGACGATGACGCGGCTTGCCCCGACCCGGCCCCCCTCCCGCGCGTGATCCCAGGCCGCCTGGACGTCGGACGGGCTCTCCAGCATCGACTGGCCCTTGCCGGAGGAAGACATGACGGGTTTGACGAAACAGGGGAAGCCGATCTTCGCCGCCGCCTCGGCCAGGGCCTCGCAGGAGTCGGCAAAGGCATAGGGCGAGGTCGGCAGCCCCAGTTCTTCCGCCGCCAGCCGCCGGATACCCTCGCGGTTCATGGTGAGTTGCACGGCGCGGGCATTGGGGACGACCTCAGCCAGCCCTGCCCGTTCGATCTCGGCCAAAGCACCGGTGGCGATCGCCTCGATCTCCGGAACGATGAAATGCGGACGCTCGCGCTCGATGAGCGTCCGGATCGCCGGAGCGCTCGTCATGTCGACGACATGGGCGCGGTGAGCAACCTGGTGCGCCGGCGCACCGGCATAGCGATCGACCGCGATCACCTCCACCCCGTAGCGCTGGAGGGAAATCGCCACCTCCTTGCCGAGTTCGCCGCTGCCCAGCAGCAGCGCCCGGGTGGCGCCGGGCGTGTTCGGGGTTCCTATGCGCATGCCTGGAATCATGAGTCGCTGGGAGAATCGGCTTCCGCCAAAATCACGGCGGAAGGCCAAGGGTTGCGGACGGGAATTGTAGCCAGCCCGCATGCGCTTGGCCATGCCGTCTATTCGATGGAAAACTCTCGCATCATCCCCATGTCCTCATGTTCCAGGTTGTGGCAGTGGTACATGAACAGGCCCTTGAAGTCCTGGAACGGCTTGATCAGGCGGATCCGCTCGCCGGGCATCGCCAGCACGGTGTCCTTCCAGCCGCTGTCGACGAAGCCCTCGCGCACGCTGGCATAGTCCTCCAGCACCGCGCCGCTCACCGTGCGGCTGAGGATCTGGAAGGACTGGCCGTGCAGATGGATGGGATGCGCCATCGACATCATCATCCCCATGCCTCCGCCGTGTCCTCCCATCATCCCCATGCCGTCCTGATGCCCCATCATGCCCATCCCCCTGCCGCCGCGCATGCCCATGCCATGCCCGCCGCCGTGCTCCCTGCCCATCTCCCCCGAGCCACCATGCCCCGGACCGCCGTGGCCATGGAATATCTCCAACAGTTGGACGCTTCCCAGCGGAATCCGCTCGAACGGCTGCAGGTCGTCATGGGCATAAGGCCGCCGGTTGAGCAGCATGGACATCGGCCCCTCGGAAATCTCCAGGGGCACTGGCCTGTCCGGATTGGCGGTATCGGCCAGGGTGTAGCGGGAAATCTTCGCAAGACGCCTCGGAAGGCTGGGGCTTTCGCTCACCCGCCGGGTCACCCGGACCGTGAACAGCGGGTAATCGCTGCCCGGCGGCAAGGCGCTGTGCATCATCTCGCCCATCATCCGCCGCGCCATCATCGGGAGGGCCCCCGAAAACGGCAGGCTCCGCATGACCAACTGCGAACCGACGCTGCGCCCGCTGAAATCCGCCCAGACGTCCAAACGCTCGCCCGGCGCGAGCATCACATAGGGCTTGACCTGTGGCGCCTCCAGCAGGCCGCCGTCGACGCCGATGACGGTCAAGGGCGTGCCGTCGTCCCAGCCCAGCTTGTAGATGCGGGCGTTCGAACCGTTCATGATCCGCAGCCGGTAGGCCCGGCTCATCACCTCGACCGAAAAATCCGGCCTGCCGTTGACCAGGATGCGGTCGCCGTGAAACCCCATCATCCGCTCGTGCATGTGGCGAACGTAGACGAGCTGGTTGCCGCCGTCGAAGCGCCGGTCCTGCAGCACGATGGGGATCTCGTATTCCCCCGCAGGCAACCCCAGCGCCGCCTCCTCGTCGTCGTTCACCAGGATGCCGCCGGCCAGGCCGTGATAGACCTGTTTCGCCGTAATCTCGTGCGGATGCGGATGATAGATGTTGAGGCTCGCCCGGTTGAGCACCTCGAATTCGTAGACGAAAGCCTCTCCCGGGTCCATCGCATACATCGGGTGGCCGTCCATCAGCGCCGGAACGTGCATGCCGTGCCAGTGCGCGATGGTCGGCTCGGACAGCTCGTTGCGGAAATGGATGCGCACCTTCTGGCCCTTGTAGAGACGCATGACCGGGCCCAGATAAGACCCCGGCAGGTTCGTCAGCGTGCCTTCCGGGCCTTTCATCAGCCGCGCGGCGTACTGCAGAACCCGCGTCGGCTGGCCGGGCAGGATAGCTACCGAAGACTGGCGGGCCGCCAACTCGATTTCCACGTCCGGCTGGAACGCGGGCGATGCCTTGTTGGGGCTGGGCTTGGGACCGGCCGGCATGGTCATGGCCTGGGCCCAGGCCGGCACCCCGGCGAGAGCGAACAGACCCAGACCGGTCTGGCGGAGAAAACGGCGGCGGGACGCATGGATGCTGGACGGCATAACCCCCTCCTTTCGACCTCGAGGTCGCTTTAGTTATGGCGAACCTTCCCTGCTGCGGGCGCCGCCAGCCGGGAGGCTCGTGGTGGACGGGCTCCCGCGCGCATGGCAGACGGGATGCCCTTGGCAGCATTGTATATAAGTTTCCGGTGATATCGACATCCGGTCACCCGGAGCCCGGCGGGCCGAACGTCGCCGCAAAACGGGACTGCGCCCGCCCGGCGAACATCGCGACGCAGCCCTGCACCTCCAAGGTGTAAGACGGGAAATGAGCGGCGAGCACCTGGCGCAGATCGTCCTCGCTGTCCCCGCGATTGCCGAACACGCCCCTGCCGTTGTAAAGCGCCATCAGCCGCCGCCCCAGCAAGTTGTGGCGCACTCCCCGGCCGAGAATCGTGCTGCCAAAGATGACACCGGATTCCCGCGCCAGCAGGGGCAGCAAATGACCGAATACCCGCGGGCCTTTCTCCGCCAGGCTGCCGGGCAGGCAATGCAGCAGGTAATTCACCCCGATCGACGAAAACCCCGATTCGGGAAGCGGCAGGGGCTGGGTCACATCTGCCAGGCAGGTCTGCGGCCGATAACGCCGCAGCCGCCGCACGGAAGCCTCCAGGCTGTTGGGATTCACGTCGAGCAGGACTAGGGAGGGCCGGGCGACCGGAAAGCGGCAATGGTCGAGAAAGTAGCCGGTGCCGACGCCGACTTCCAGATGCCGCGGCGACACCCACCGGTCATAGAGATCCAGGATGCGGCGGGTGGGGCAGCGCCAGACGAAGGCATTGGAAAACCCCAGCACATAGGCGTCGTACACCGAGAGAATCGTGCGGCCATACAGGGCGGCACTGGGTGGCAGGGCCGGAGGCAGGGAATTTCGGGAGGCGTGCGGATGTTTCATTCGGAGCGTCGAAACGGTAAAAAAAGATGACCAATGTATTCGCCCTCCGCGCCTGCAACAACCTCGATGCGTCCTGCGGACGAAGGATCGATCCGAAATCCGGAGGCCGGCAAGGGTGAACCTGGTCGAGCACGGCCAGCGGGCCTGGCAGTGCAGCCACCGCCGAGTCGTTGAGCCGAGTCAGGCGGTCGACGGGGGCGGCGCAGGGTTTGGATCACTTTGCCGGCTGACTTTCTGCCGGGGCCATGACGTACAATTTCGCCTGGACATCCGCCGCCTTGGCTGGGCGGGTTTCAGACCATATCCCCTGCAAGCATTGAACAGAAAAATGATCAAGAAGGTATTATTCATCGTTTTCGGCGCGACGTTGCCCCTGCTCAACCCCGCCTGGGCGGAGACCGATATGCAACTCCAGGAAAAAGCCCTCAAGGCGCGCGAACTGGGCCAACAAGGCGCAGTGGACCACTCGGCGCACGCCGGCGGCGGAGAGGCGGCGGGCAAATTCCGCGGCGTCTTTTACGGCTACCTGCCGTGCCAGGAAGAAAATTGCGACGGCCTGAAGATGACCTTGTCCTTGAACGACAAGAATCGGTATCTCCTGGTCATCCAGCCCGCAAAGCCGCAAAACCGGGAGTCCTTCGAAAAAGGCAAATACCAGTGGGACGACAGGAACGGCATCGTCCTGCTGACCCCCAACAAGGACGCGCCGCCCCGCCGGCTCGCCATCCAGGACGAAGGGACCCTGGTCTATCTCAGCGGCGACGGCAAGCCGCTGCCCGGCGATCAGGACCGGTATCGGCTGGAAAGAAGCGATAAGGCCAGCAATCGGGAAATGCACATTCATTGACTAGATTAGCAAGGAAAGTCAGCTCAACCGAAAATCGTCTTTCCGGCAGGGATTGCCGGAATCCAGAGGCCATGGATGGCGCAGGCTTCTCACGTCCCTGTGTCCTGGATGCCGGCATGACGAGCTAGCTGACTATTCTTTCTAATCAGATTCATTGATGAACGTGCCTCCAGGGGACGAGTGGCGAAGGCTTGAGGAGACAGCCAACGAACCTTGATCAGAGGAAGCGTGACTGGGAGCATGTCCCCGAAAGAATTCTTCAGCCCCTTAATCGCTTACCGGAGGTCTATATCTCGGAACGGGTCGAAGACAAATTTTCCAGTCATGATACCGATTCAGGATCTGCTCCATCGCATACGCTGGGATGCCGAATTCGGCCATGCAGAATTCCGCATCGGCTACTACGATCGCATCGAACGCCGCATTGTGCTGGCGCCGCTTGCGGAACTGGCGTTTCCCGAGGACCAGCCGAATGCGTTTGAATGGGTTGATCACTCAGGCGAGTTGCATACCATCCCCCTCCATCGCATCAAGGAATTTTCTAACCGCCCGAATCCCCGCCTCCATGCGTACCTCCCGGTTCCCCCTGAGCACCCTGAAGGAAATCCCGTCCGACGCCGAGATCGTCAGCCATCGGCTCATGCTGCGCACCGGCCTGATCCGGAAGCTTGCGGCAGGCCTCTACGCTTGGCTGCCGCTAGGACTGGCGGCGTTGCTCGCCCTCACTGCGGGCTCCGTGTTGGCGCAGCCGGTTTCTATCCGATATACCTATTCGCACGGGATCCAGCCCCGGCTTCAATGGGAGGGCAACTACGGCTATTGTGGGGAAACGAGCTTCATCTCGGCCGGCCTCCACTTCGGCCAATACAGCTCGCAGTACACGGCCCGCGCGCTCGCATCCCCTGGTGTACCGCAGAACACAGAGGCCAGCCAGCTCCTGCTCGGGATCAACGATACCGTGGCCGCCCGGCGGATGCGCCTGCAGGCATCCGAGTTCTACTGGCCAACCCAGCGAAATACCCGCGCGTTCACCGACTGGGTCAAGAGCCACACGCTTCGGGGCCGGGTTGTCATCATCGGCGTGTTCAACAACGGCATCCTGCTCGACGAATGGAGCGGGCGCGACGACGGAGACGCCGAGTACGACCACATCGTTCCCGTGCTCGGCTGGGGATCCGATAAGCCGCTGTCCAAAACGCGCGATACGGCTCTCCCGAACGACGTCATCACCTTCAGCGATAACGGACTCTACGGTCCATTCGGCGATCCGCCGACCTACCCCTTCCTCTACAGTTTCCGCCTGCGTCATTTCACCGGCACCCGTCGCCAGGCCAACAACCCCAACGGCCCCCTCTACCTGCTCTCGAACAAAGCACCCAACTTCGCCATCGCTATCGAGGGACCGCTCGACCTCGACGGCGTCACGGTCCCAGTCCGTCTCGCCGCCAGCACCAACCAGGAACCGCCGATCACCGACGGCTCGAACGAGCCGCCTGTCCCTGGCCCTCTCACCCTGACCGCTACCGTTGAAATCACAGACACGTCCAGCGCATACAATCTGTATCTCTACGACGATTTCGACCGCGTGCCGGTAGCGAACTTCAACGCGATGGCCGCCTCCGCGGCCCAGTCCTGGCACATCCCGCCCAACTCCGGAAACACATACTCCGTCTCCCTACAAACGTCGACCGGCGCTACAGCCGTATTCCGTGCGGTCCCGCAGTCCGCACCTTGACCCTGCTCGGCGCCGGGCAGCCCGGCCGAACAGCCATAAAATCCTGCTGACTTGGACAGGCATACATCGATAAAATAAAAAATTTTCCAACCGCCCGAATACCCGCCCCCATGCGCACCTCCCAGTTCCCCCTGAGCACTTTGAAGGAAACCCCGTCCGACGCCGAGATCGTCAGCCATCAGCTCATGCTGCGCGCCGGCCTGATCCGGAAGCTGGCGGCCGGGCTCTACACCTGGCTGCCGCTGGGATTGAAGGTGCTGCGCAAGGTCGAGCGGGTGGTGCGCGAGGAGATGGACCGGGCCGGAGCGCTGGAAGTGCTGATGCCGGTGGTGCAGCCGGCCGAGCTGTGGCAGGAGTCGGGCCGCTGGGAGCAGTACGGACCGGAGCTGGCGCGTTTGAACGACCGCCACGACCGGGCGTTCTGCCTGGGGCCGACCCACGAGGAGATCATCACCGATCTGGCCCGCAACGAGCTGAAGAGCTACAAACAGCTCCCGGTCAATTTCTACCAGATCCAGACCAAGTTCCGCGACGAGATCCGGCCGCGCTTCGGCGTGATGCGGGCGCGCGAATTTCTGATGAAGGACGCCTATTCCTTTCATCTGGACAACGAGTCGCTGGCCCAGACCTACGATGCCATGTATCTGGCTTACAGCAACATCTTCAGCCGGCTGGGCCTGAAATTCCGCCCCGTCCTGGCCGACACCGGCGCCATCGGCGGCAGCCATTCGCACGAGTTCCACGTGCTGGCCGATTCCGGCGAGGATGCCATCGCCTTCTCCACGGGCAGCGATTACGCCGCCAACATCGAGCAGGCCGAGGCGGTAGCGCCCACGGCAGCACGCTCCGCGCCCACCCAGGACCTGCTCAGGGTCGAGACGCCGGGCAAGAAGACCATCGCCGAGGTGAGCGAATTCCTGGGTGTTCCAGCCGACAAAATCCTCAAGACCATCGCGGTCATGCAGACCATCGTCGACGCCGACGGCCTGGACCGCGACGTGTTCGTGAAGGTCCTGCTGCGCGGCGACCACGAACTGAACGAGATCAAGCTGGGCAAGATCCTGGGCAAGTTCCGTTTCGCCAGCGAGGACGAGATCGAACGCCACATGGGCTGCCGCCCCGGCTATATCGGCCCGCTGAACCTGCCGGGCCAGGCCGCTTTCGGCCTGGTCTACGCCGACCGCGCGGTGGCGGCGATGAGCGATTTCGTCTGCGGCGCCAACGAGGCGGGCTACCACTTCACCGGCGTCAACTGGGAGCGCGACCTGCCGCTCCCGCGGGACGAGTATCTGCGCGACCTCCGCAACGTGGTCGAAGGCGACCCTAGCCCGGACGGCCTCGGCACCTTGAGCATCGCACGCGGCATCGAGGTCGGCCACATCTTCCAGCTCGGCACCAAGTACAGCGCGGCGCTGAACGCCACCGTGCTCAACGAGGAAGGCCGCAGCCAGGTCATGGTGATGGGCTGTTACGGCATCGGCGTTTCGCGGGTGGTCGCGGCGGCGATCGAGCAGAACCACGACGAGCGCGGCATCATCTGGCCGGAAGCCCTGGCGCCGTTCCAGGTGGCTCTCTGCCCGATCAACATGCAGACCTCGGAGCGCGTGCAGGCCGCCGCCGACCGGCTCTACGCCGAACTCTCGGCCGCCGGCTTCGAGGTGCTGTACGACGACCGCAAGGCGCGCCCCGGCGTAATGTTCGCCGACATGGAGCTGATCGGCATTCCGCACCGCATCGTCGTCAGCGAGCGCGGGCTGGACGCCGGCGCCCTGGAATACAAGGGGCGCCGGGACGCCGATGGCCAGCAGATCGGCATCGATGGGGTGATCGAATTCCTCCGCGGCCGTTCGGAACGTTGATGGGCAACGCCCGGACGATTGTTGCGCATTCGTATAGAATGCGTACGCTTCAGCCACGACTTTAGAGATCCTGTGGAAAATTTTCACGGTACGACCATCGTCTCCGTCCGCCGGGGCGACCGGGTGGTGATCGGCGGCGACGGCCAGGTCACGCTCGGCAACACGGTGATGAAGGGCAATGCCCGCAAGGTGCGCCGCCTCTACAATGGCCGGGTGCTGGCCGGTTTCGCCGGCGCCACGGCGGACGCCTTCACCCTGTTCGAGCGCTTCGAGGGCCAGCTGGAAAAGCACCGCGGCAATCTCACCAAGGCCGCCGTCGAACTGGTCAAGGACTGGCGCACCGACCGCATGCTGCGCCGCCTGGAAGCCCTGCTGGCGATCGCCGACGACAAGGCCTCGCTGATCATTTCCGGCAACGGCGACGTCATCGAACCGGAGAACGGCCTGATCGCGATCGGCTCCGGCGGCCCCTTCGCCCAGTCGGCGGCCCGCGCCCTGCTCGAAAACACCGAACTGGGCGCCCGCGACATCGTCGAACGCTCGCTCAACATCGCAGCCGACATCTGCATCTACACCAACCGCAATCTGACCATCGAAGAACTCGATATCGGCCAGAACGCCAGTAATCCAGCATGAGCCAGATGACCCCCCGCGAAATCGTCCACGAGCTGGACAAGCACATCGTCGGCCAGGCCGACGCCAAGCGCGCCGTCGCCATCGCGCTGCGCAACCGCTGGCGCCGCGCCCAGATCGGCGCGCCGCTGCGCGACGAGATCACCCCCAAGAACATCCTGATGATCGGCCCGACCGGGGTCGGCAAGACCGAGATCGCCCGCCGCCTGGCGCGGCTGGCCAACGCGCCGTTCATCAAGGTCGAGGCGACCAAGTTCACCGAAGTCGGCTACGTCGGGCGCGACGTCGAGTCCATCATCCGCGACCTGATCGACGCGGCGATCAAGATGACCCGCCAGGCCGAAATGGCCAAGGTGCAGAGCCGGGCGGAAGCCGCCGCCGAGGACCGCGTGCTCGACGTGCTGGTGCCGCACGCCAGCACCTGGAACGCCGAGGATGAAGGCGATTCGCCGGCGCGCCAGAAGTTCCGGCAGAAGCTGCGCAGAGGCGAATTGGACGACAAGGAGATCGAGATCGACGTCTCCGCCGCCCCAATCGGCGTGGAGATCATGGCCCCGCCCGGCCTCGAGGAGATGAGCAGCCAGCTGCAGAATCTGTTCCAGAACATGCAGTCGGGGCGGACCAAGAGCCGCAAGCTGCGGGTCGGAGACGCGGTCAAGCTGCTCAAGGAAGAGGAAGCCGGCAAGATGGTCAACGAGGAGGAGATCAAGCTGCGGGCCGTCCAGGCGGTGGAGCAGAACGGCATCGTCTTCCTCGACGAGCTGGACAAGATCTGCAAGCGCGGCGAATACGGCGGACCGGACGTTTCCCGCGAGGGCGTGCAGCGCGACCTGCTGCCCCTGGTCGAGGGCAGCACCGTCAGCACCAAGTACGGCGCCATCCGCACCGACCACATCCTGTTCATCGCCTCCGGGGCCTTCCATCTGGCCAGACCGTCCGACCTGATCCCGGAGCTGCAAGGCCGGTTTCCGATCCGGGTGGAACTGAACCCGCTTTCGGCCGACGACTTCGTGCGCATCCTCACCGAACCGGACGCCTCGCTGACCGCGCAGTACGCCGCCTTGCTGGCGACCGAAGGCGTCAATCTGGAATTCGCCGAGAGCGCGATCCGGCGCATCGCCCAGATCAGCTGGGAAGTGAACGAGCGCACCGAGAACATCGGCGCCCGGCGGCTGCACACGGTGCTGGAACGCCTGCTAGAGGAAATCTCCTTCGATGCGGCGGACCGCTCCGGCACCAGCATCACCATCGATGCCGCCTACGTCGACGCCCACCTGGGCTCCCTGGCTCAGGATGAAGACTTAAGCCGCTACATTCTCTGACCATGAGCGACCCTACCCCTCTCGCCATCACCCTGCACCGGGAACGCCGCGTGCTAGAAGTGAGCTTCGACGACGGCAGCCGCTTCGAGCTTCCCTGCGAATACCTCCGCGTCTATTCGCCCTCGGCGGAAGCGCGCGGCCACGGCCCGGGCCAGGAAACCCTGCAACTGGACAAGGAAGACGTGACCATCACGGCCATCGATCCGGTCGGCAATTACGGCATCAAGCCGACCTTCAGCGACGGCCACGATACCGGCATCTATACCTGGAAGCTGCTGTACGATCTCGGCCGGCACTACAATGCCCTCTGGCAAGAATACCTCGGCAAAGTCTCGGCGGCGGGCTGCGGCCGCAAAGCCGGCCGCTGAACCCACCGTCCTCCTCGAGAACGATTCCCCCCATGAGCGAAAACACTACCCACTTCGGCTTCCGCACCGTGCCCGAGGGCGAAAAGGCGAGCATGGTCCGCGCCGTGTTCGATTCCGTCGCCGGCAAGTACGACGTCATGAACGACTTGATGTCGGTGGGCGTCCACCGGCTCTGGAAGCGGATCGCCGTGGATCTGGCGCACGTCCGCTACGGCGAGAAGGTGCTGGACCTGGCCGGCGGCACCGGCGACCTGACCGTCTTGTTCCGCAAGCGCGTCGGCGCCAAGGGATTCGTGGTGTTGTCCGACATCAACGCGGAAATGCTGGGGCGCGGCCGCGATCGCATCATCGACGAAGGAATGGCCGAATCGGTGGCCTACGCCCAGATCGACGCGGAAAAGCTGCCCTTTCCGGACAACAGCTTCGACTGCATCAGCATCGGCTTCGGGCTGCGCAACGTCACCCACAAGGACGAAGCCCTGAAGTCCATGTACCGGGCCTTGAAGCCGGGCGGCCGGGTGATCGTGCTGGAATTCTCCGAGGTCCACAACGAACTGCTCAGGAAAGCCTACGATCTGTATTCGTTCAAGGTTTTGCCCTTCCTGGGCAAGCTCGTCGCCAACGACAGCGAGAGCTACCGTTACCTCGCCGAGTCGATCCGCATGCACCCCAACCAGGAAAAGCTCAAGGCCATGATGCAGGAGGCCGGCTTCGATCGCTGCGAATACTTCGACCTGATGCAGGGCATCGTCGCCGTGCACCGGGCCTACAAGTTCTGAGCATGGCCGGAATGCTGAAACTCCTGATGGCAGCCGCCTTGCGCGGCGCCGTGGAGAAAGCCCTGTCGCGCTATGTCGCACTCGGCGCTTCCAGCCATAGCCGACTGGAGGCGCTGGCCGGGAAATCCATCGCCCTGGTGCTGACGCCGCCCGGCAGCGGCGTCCTGTTCTGCCTTACCCCCGACGGCATCCAGGTGCTGCGGGAAAGCACGGCCACACCGGACGCGGTGATCGCCGGTTCCCCGCTCACCCTGGCTCGGCTGGCGCTGAGCCGGGACAAGATCGGCCCCGGCACGGCCGGACCGCTGGTGCTGGAAGGCGACATGGAAACCGCGCGCAAGTTTTCCGAATTGTTGAAAGACCTGGATATCCCCTGGGAAGCGATGTTCGGACGCTACCTGGGACCGACCGCGGCCAGGAAAATCGCCGGCGCCGGCCAGACCCTCCGGAACTGGAGCGCCGACGTAGGCACCACACTGCGGTTGGACACCCGCGAATTGCTGCAGGAAGAAACCCGGATCGTGCCCGCCGGCCCCGAAGCCGACGCGATGTACTCTGCGGTCGACCAGCTGCGCGATGGCATCGCGCGGCTGGAAGCCAGGCTCGGCCGCCTCGAAAAAACGCTGCACGCCGCTCCCAGCAACCCTCAGCCGAAAACGCCGTGATCCCGATCCGACTCGTCAGCCGCTTACTGCACATCCAGCAGGTCCTGGTCCGCCACGGGCTCGACGAACTGGTCGAAGCCACCCATCTGTACCGCCCGCTGCGCTACGCAGCCCGGTTCCCCGCCGGCCTGCGCGCCCGCGACGTGGAAACGCCGCGCGCCGCGCGCATCCGCCGGGCTCTGGAGGAACTCGGGCCGATTTTCGTCAAATTCGGCCAGACGCTCTCCACCCGCCGGGATCTCTTGCCCGACGACATCGGCGAGGAACTGGTCAAGCTGCAGGACCGGGTGCCGCCGTTTCCCGGCTCCGAGGCCCGGCAGACGGTCGAATCCGCGCTGGGCCAGCCGGTCGGGACGCTGTTCCGGTCCTTCGACGAGGAGCCGCTGGCTTCGGCATCGGTCGCCCAGGTCCATGCCGCCCGGCTGCACAGCGGCGAAGAAGTCGTGGTCAAGGTGCTGCGGCCCGGCGTCCGGAAGCGCATCGAGGCGGACATCGAACTGCTCTACGCGCTGGCCGGCATGGCGCACCGGTTCTGGCCGGACGCCCGGCGGCTCCGCCCGGCGGAAGTCGTCGCCGAATTCGAAAAGACCATCCTGGACGAGTTGGACCTGGTGCGGGAAGCAGCCAACGCCGCCGAGATCCGGCGCCGCTTCGAGACTTCCGAGATTCTCTACATTCCCAAGGTCCATTGGGACTACACCCGCCGCGACGTGATGGTGATGGAACGCATCGCCGGCATCCCCATCGGCGACGTGGCGCAGCTCAGGCGTGAAGGCGTCGACCTCAAGCTGCTGGCCGAACGTGGAGTGGAAATCTTCTTCACCCAGGTGTTCCGCGACAGCTTCTTCCACGCCGATATGCATCCCGGCAACATCTTCGCCACCCCCGATGCGCGCTACATCGCGGTCGATTTCGGCATCGTCGGCAGCATCTCCAAAGCCGACCAGTATTACGTGGCCGAGAATTTCCTGGCCTTCTTCAACCGGGACTACCGCCGGGTCGCCGAAATGCACGTGGAATCCGGCTGGGTGCCTCGCACCATCCGGGTCGAGGAGTTCGAGTCGGCCATCCGCAGCGTCAGCGAACCGATCTTCGAAAAGCCGCTGAAGCAGATCTCCTACGGCCAGGTGCTGCTGCGGCTGTTCCAGGTCGCCCGGCGCTTCGACATGGAAGTGCAGCCGCAACTGGTGCTGCTGCAGAAAACCCTGCTCAACATCGAGGGCTTGGGGCGCGAGCTCTACCCGGAACTCGACCTCTGGCAGACCGCCAAGCCTTTCCTCGAACAGTGGTTCCAGGAGGACCGCGGTCCCAAGTCCACGCTCAAGAAGCTGGGCGCCAAGCTGCCGGAATGGGCCCAGCAATGGCCGGAAGTGCCGGGCCTCGGCTACCAGGCGCTGGACCGCGCGGTCAACGGCAGGCTCGAACTCAGCATCCGCTCGGACGAACTGCGGGCCCTGAACCGGGAGCTGCGCCAGGGGCAGCGCCGCATCCTGGGCGGGATCGGCGGCGGGTCGCTGGTCCTGAGCGCAGCCATCCTCGGCGCCGCCTACTCCCATTCGGTGCTGGTCTGGCTGCTGGCGGCCCTCGGCTTGGGGCTGTTCGCCTATGCCTGGTCCCTGCGCTGAAGCGGTGCGAGCCACCCGCCCGATGTCTGTTATGATGCGGCAGTCCCCTCTTTGGAGCGTGCAAACATGGTAAGAACGGAAACCCCCGTGTGCGAATTCGGCAGCAAAGCCGCCGATTTTGCGCTGGCCGGCGTCGACGGGAAGACCTGGACGCTGGAACAATGCAAAGGCCCCAAGGGCCTCCTGGTCATGTTCATCTGCAACCACTGCCCCTATGTCAAGGCGGTGCAGGACCGCCTGGTGCGAGACGCCAGGGACCTCCAGGCGCTCGGCATCGGCGTGGTGGCGATCATGTCCAACGATCCGACCGATTATCCGGAGGATTCGTTCGAGAACATGCAGGAGGTCGCCACGGAGCTGGCCTATCCCTTCCCCTACCTGCTGGACGAAACCCAGGCGGTCGCCAGGGCTTATGGCGCCGTGTGCACGCCGGATTTCTTCGGCTACAACGCCGATCTGGAACTGCAATACCGCGGCCGGCTCGACGCCAGCCGCAGGGAAGCCGCCCCGCCCGACTGCCGCCGCGAGCTGTACGAGGCCATGAAACAGGTGGCCGAGACCGGCAAGGGCCCGGCGGAACAGATTCCCAGTATGGGCTGCTCGATCAAGTGGCGCGACGCCTGATGGCGATTTCAAGATTCCAAGAAACGAAGGAGCATCCCATGGCTTTCAAACGCATGACCGACATCGATCTCGCTGGCAAGCGCGTCCTGATCCGGGAAGACTTCAACGTCCCCGTCAAGGACGGCAAGGTCGTCAGCGACGCCCGCATCCGCGCGGCGCTTCCGACCATCCGCCACGCGCTGGCTGCCGGCGCCGCGGTGATGCTGATGTCGCATCTCGGCCGTCCCACCGAAGGGGAGTACGCGGAAGAATTTTCCCTGCGCCCCGTGGCCGAGCGGCTGTCCGAGCTGCTGGGCAGGCCGGTGGATCTGGCGAAGGACTACCTCGGGGGCGTCGATCCCACGGCCGGTTCGGTGGTGTTGTTCGAGAACGTCCGCTTCAACAAGGGCGAAAAGAAGGATGATGAAACGCTGGCGCGCAAGCTCGCCGCGCTTTGCGACGTCTACGTGATGGACGCCTTCGGCACCGCCCATCGCGCGGAGGCTTCCACGCATGGTGTCGGCAAGTTCGCGCCCGTTGCCTGCGCCGGCCTCCTGCTGGCGGCGGAACTGGATGCATTGAGCAAGGCGCTGCGCGATCCGGCGCGGCCGCTGGTCGCCATCGTCGGCGGCTCGAAGGTCTCGACCAAGCTGACGGTTTTGGATTCCCTAACACAGGGGGTCGACCAGCTCATCGTCGGCGGCGGTATCGCCAATACCTTCCTCAAAGCCGCCGGGTTCAACATCGGAAAATCGCTGTACGAGGAGGATCTGATCGCCGAAGCCAAGCGCCTGATGGAGGCCGCGAAAGCCAAGGGGGGCGAGATTCCGGTGCCGGTCGATGTCGTAGTCGGCAAAAACTTCGACGCCGCGGAACCCGCCGTGGTCAAGAACGTCGCGGACGTCGCCGACGACGACATGATCTTCGACATCGGCCCGGAAACCGCCAAACGCTACGCCGGCTATGTCGGCCGCGCCGGAACGGTGGTGTGGAACGGACCCGTAGGCGTCTTCGAATTCGACCAGTTTGGCGCAGGCACCCGCACCTTGGGGCTGGCCATCGCCGAGAGCCATGCGTTTTCCATCGCCGGCGGCGGCGACACCCTGGCGGCCATCGACAAGTACGGCATCGCCGACCGCATCTCCTATATCTCCACCGGCGGCGGGGCTTTCCTGGAGTTTCTCGAAGGCAAGCAACTGCCGGCGGTCGCCATGCTGGAGAGCCGCGCCGCTTGAATCCCGCCACGGCGCAGACTCGCTGTATCCCGTCCGCAACAAATTGCGGCTTCGGCGGTCAAACGCACTGTACACGAGCCCGAACCGCGATACATACTACCCGTTTTTTTCAAAGCTACCGAGTGAGGATTTTCAATGGCGCGCGTCACCGTCGAAGATTGCCTGGACAAAGTCGAAAACCGTTTTCAGCTCGTGCTGCTCGCCAGCAAGCGGGCCCGAGTGCTGGCCCGCCATCCCGATGAAGCCAAGGTGGCCTGGAACAACGATAAACCGACGGTGGCTGCCCTGCGCGAAATCGCGGAAGGGCACATTACCCAGGCCTACATGAAGGAGAAGGTGAAGACCGACCGTTATCCGATCGAACGCCCGCTGCCGGCGCCGCCCAGAGACGAACTCTCCGACCTGGACGACGAAATCTAGGGCACCCGGAGAAATCCTTAAGAGCCGCAATGAACCCCTACGCCGTAGCCGATGCCCAGCCGCCGCAAGAGCCGGCGGAACTGCCCCAGGAAAAGCTGGCGCGCCGGCTCGGCACTCTGGCTTCAAGCTACCTCGAGCCCGCCCAGGTCTCGGAAATTCACCAGGCTTACCAAGTCGCCGCCAAGGCGCATGACGGGCAGCTCCGCCTCAGCGGTGAACCCTATGTCTGCCATCCCCTTTCGGTCGCCATCATCCTGGCCGAGATGCGGATGGACGCCAAGGGCGTCATGGCCGCCCTGCTCCATGACGTCATCGAAGACACCCCTTTGACCAAGGAAGACCTGAGCGCCCGCTTCGGGGCCGAGGTGGCGGAACTGGTCGATGGCGTCAGCAAGCTTACCCAGCTCGATTGCAAGTCGCGTGCCGAGGCCCAGGCGGAGAACGTGCGCAAAATGGTCCTGGCGATGGTCAAGGACCTGCGCGTCATCATGGTCAAGCTGGCCGACCGCCTGCACAACATGCGCACCCTGGACGTGATGAACCCGGGACGGCGCTGCCGCATCGCCAAGGAAACCCTGGACATCTACGCCCCCATCGCCCACCGCCTGGGCATGAACGAAGTCCGGCTGGAGCTTGAGAACCTCGGGTTCTCCGCCATGTATCCGATGCGGCACCGGGTGCTCGAACAATGCGTGAAAAAAGCGCGCGGCAACCGCAAGGAAGTGCTCGCCACCATCGAATCGACCCTCAAAGCGCGCCTCAAGGACTGCGGCATGCCGGACGCCAGGATCATCGGCCGGGAAAAACATCTGTACAGCCTGTACCAGAAGATGCGCAGCAAGCATCTCCCCTTCGCTCAGGTCTACGACGTCTATGCCTTCCGCATCGTGGTCGATTCGCCCGACGAGTGTTACTGCGCGCTGGGCGCCGTGCACAATCTGTACAAGCCGATCCCCGGCCGGTTCAAGGACTACATCGCCCTGCCCAAGGCCAACGGCTACCAGTCGCTGCACACGGTGCTGATCGGACCCTTCGGCCTGCCGCTGGAAATCCAGATCCGCACCCATGCGATGCACCACATGGCGGAATCGGGCATCGCCGCCCATTGGCTGTACAAATCGGAGGCCGACCCCGCCGCCGGCAGCCAGGCGCGAGCCCGGGAATGGCTGCGAGACCTGCTGGAAATCCAGAAGAGTGCCGGCGACTCCATGGAATTCCTCGATAACCTCAAGGTCGACCTGTTCCAGCACGAGTGTTACGTCTTCACGCCCAAGGGCCGCATCATCAAGCTGCCGCGCGGCGCCACCATCGTCGACTTCGCCTACGCGGTGCATACCGACATCGGCAATTCCTGCGTCTCGGCCCGCGTCAACCGCGTCCTCGCCCCGCTGCACAGCGTGCTCGAAAACGGCCAGACCATCGAAATCATCACCGCGCCCTGGGCCAGGCCGAATCCGCTGTGGCTGAACTACATCGTGACGGCCAAGGCGCGGGCCGCGATCCGCAGCCATTTGAGGAATTTCAAGAAGCAGGAGGCGGTCAATCTCGGCCGGCGCCTGCTGGAAAAGGAGCTGGCCAATCACGGACTGAACCTGGATGCGATTCCGCAACACCGTCTGGAAAATTTTACCCGCGCCCTGGAGCTGTCCTCGTTCGAATCCTTACTGGAGGATCTCGGGCTCGGCAACCGGCTGCCCTTCCTCGTGGTGCAGCAAATGCTGCAGGGTGACCAGGAACTCCACAAAGGCGTATCTTCGCTGTCCGAGGAAAAGAGCGCAAGAACGCCGCTCGTCATCAAGGGTACCGAGGGCGTCGTGGTCAACCTGGCTAAATGCTGCCGGCCGATTCCTGGTGACCCCATCGTAGGCTTCTTCAACCCTGGCAAGGGCATCGTGGTACACGTCACCGACTGCAAGAACGCCGCCGAGCAGCGGCGCAAGCAGATCAACGGCCTGGACGTGGAGTGGGATCGGGCGGCGAGCGGGATGTTCCCGGCGATGATCCGCCTGGAACTGATGAACCGCGTCGGCACCCTCGCCCAGGTGGCGTCGGCGATTTCGCGGATGGAGGCCGACATCGAGAATGTCCAGATCACCAATCAGGACGACCAGATATCCACCGACGTCATCACTATCGGCGTCAAGGACCGGGTCCACCTCGCGCGGGTGATGCGGGAATTGCGTAAGCTGAGCATTGTCCTGAAAATATCCAGAGTCAAATCGGAACTGAGAAAGAAGGAACCATGACGCGCCAAGTCATCCACACCGATCACGCACCCAAGGCCATCGGCACCTATTCCCAGGCCATCAGGGTCGGAAACACCGTTTACCTGTCGGGCCAGATCCCGCTGGATCCGGCCACCATGACACTCGTCGACGACAGCATGGAAGTCCAGATCCGGCAGGTTTTCGACAACCTCAGCGCGGTCGCCGAAGCCGCCGGCGGCACACTGGGGGACATCGTAAAACTCAACGTCTTCCTGACCGATCTCGGCCACTTTCCGCTAGTCAACGAAATCATGGGGAACTATTTCTCGGAACCTTATCCGGCCCGCGCCGCGATCGGGGTCGCCGCGCTCCCCCGCGGTGCCGGCGTGGAAATGGATGCGGTCCTGATGTTGCCGGAATAGCACCCAAGAGCGATGCCGAAATCGCGGAGGCCGGATCAGGTCTCCCTGGACAGGCTGCAGGGAGCGGGTGAGAAAACCCTAGGCCGCCTCAACAAGCTCGGCATCTTCAAGCTGCAGGACCTCCTGCTCCACTTGCCGATCCGCTACGAGGACCGGACCCGGCTGACGCCTTTGGGCGCGCTGCAACCCGGCCAGTCCGCGCTGGTGGAAGGCGACGTGGAACTCGCCGATATCGCCGGCACAGCCAGGCGGTCGCTGATCTGCCGGATCGGCGACGGCACCGGCTTCCTCAATCTGCGCTTCTTCCATTTCCGGCCGGAACAGCTCCGGGCGCTGAGCAGACTCCGGCGGATTCGCTGTTTCGGCGAGGTGCGTTCCGGCCCGCATGGGCTGGAAATGATCCACCCGGAATACGAGGCCCTGAATGGAACCGCCTCCCCTCCCCTGGAATCGGGACTGACGCCGGTCTACCCGACCACGGACGGATTGCGCCAGCAGAGCCTTAGGCGGTTCGTGGCCCAGGCTTTGCGCCTCGCAAGGCCAGGCCAGGAGGACGCGGTCCGGCTTCCTCCGCGGCTGGCTCCCGAGCTCGACGCGATGTCGTGGTGGGATGCCGTGCGCAGCCTGCACCGCCCCCCCGACGCCTGCCCGGAAACCCTGGAGCGAGCCCGCCGGCGGCTGGCTTACGAGGAACTGCTCGCCCACCATTTGAGCCTGGCCCGCTTCCGGCAAGAGATCCGCCGGCGATCCGCGCCCGTGCTGAGCACGGACGAAGCCGTCAAGGACACTTTCCGGACCGGACTGCCTTTTTCTCTGACTCGGGCGCAACAGCGGGTAATCGGCGAGATTGAGGTTGACCTCGGCAGCGGCCGCCCCATGATGCGGCTGCTTCAAGGCGACGTCGGTTCCGGCAAGACCGTCATCGCCGCCCATGCCGCGCTGGCGGCGGCGTCGAATGGCTGGCAGACCGCCCTCATGGCGCCCACCGAGTTACTTGCCGAACAGCATTTCCATACCTTCAGGACCTGGCTGCAGCCCGCCGGCGTCACCACGACCCTGCTTACCGGCAAGCTCAAGGGCCAGACCCGCCGGGACATTTTGGCGGCGGTCGCGGGTGGCGATGCAGCTTTGGTCATCGGCACCCACGCATTATTCCAGGAGACCGTCGAGTTCCACAGGCTCGGCCTTACCATCATCGACGAACAGCATCGCTTTGGCGTCCACCAGCGCCTGGCTTTGCGCGATAAAGCCCACCCGGACGCCGCGCTGCCCCACCAGATGGTCATGACCGCGACGCCTATCCCCCGCACGCTGGCGATTCTCGGCTACGCCGATCTGGACTACTCGATCATCGACGAGCTTCCGCCCGGACGAACACCCGTCGTCACCAGCGTGATTCCCTCGACCCGCCGGGGGGAAATCATTGACCGGATCGCCAGTTGGATCGCCAGCGGCAGACAAGCCTACTGGGTCTGCACCCTGATCGAGGACTCAGAGGCGCTGCAGTGCGAAGCGGCAGAGAACACCGCCGCCAGTCTCGCCGAAGCGCTGCCCGGCCTTCGCGTGCGCCTGCTGCACGGCAGGTTGTCATCGGCCGAGAAGGATCTCATCATGCGGGAGTTCAAGGCGGGCCGGTCCGACATCCTGGTCGCGACGACCGTGATCGAAGTGGGCGTCGACGTGCCGAACGCCGGCCTGATGATCATCGAGAATCCGGAGCGCCTGGGACTCGCCCAGCTCCACCAGCTTCGGGGAAGGGTCGGCCGCGGGCCGGGTGATGCCTACTGCGTCCTCTTATACCAATCGCCGCTGTCCGCCGTCGGCAGAGAAAGGCTGAAAATCCTGAAGGAATCCTCGGACGGATTCGTCATTGCCGAGAAAGACCTCCAATTGCGGGGACCGGGCGAGTTTCTGGGTGTCCGCCAGACCGGGCTAGCCCGGTTCCGGATCGCAGATCTGGCCCGTGACGCCGATCTGATAGAAATGGTAGGCCTGAGCGCCGAACGCCTGCTCGAACACCATCCCGAAGCGGTCCCCCCGCTGCTCAGCCGCTGGGTGGAACAAGGACTTCAATATGTCGGTGCTTGATACATGGATACCTGCGGCTCAAGTTGATAGACTGCAACGCGTTCCAATGACCTGGCAACGAGAAAAGGAGAGGTTCGCCATGACTAGCCATCCGCCGACAATTCACCCCTCGCCTATTTCAGGCCATTTCACTCGTATCTTCGCGGCTTCGATCCTTGCCTTTGGGATAGCCGGATGTGCCGGAATGACGCCTACTCAGCAGCGCATGACGTCCGGTACTCTGATCGGTGCCGGAGGCGGGGCGGTCATCGGGGCACTGGCGGGCAATGCCGCCATGGGGGCGGGTATCGGCGCCGCAGCCGGACTCGCCGGCGGGTACCTGTATCAGAAGTACAAGGAAAACCAGGCGGAGACTTACGCCGAAGGCTATCGGCAAGGCCAGGCCAGTGCTCAATCGAAGAAAAAGCAGAAAAAGACACAGCCGCAGTAACTCCCGACACCGCTCAGGCGGCGGCGGGGAAGGTTTCGGCCCAGAGTTTCTCGAGCTGGTAAAACTCGCGTACCGGCGGCTTCATCACATGCACGACCACATCCCCGAGATCCACCACCACCCATTCGCCGGAATCTTCGCCTTCCAACCCTAGGGGCTGAAGCGCATGCGCTTTGGCGCTGGCTTCGACGTTTCCGGCAAGGGATCTCACGTGACGATCGGAGGTCCCGCTCGCGATCACAAAGAAATCGGCGATCGCCGTTTTTCCGCGCAGATCGATGATCTTGACGTCGCGCCCTTTACCTTCATCCAGCGCGGCCACGACGATTTCGAGCAAAGAGTCGATTTGCATAGGCATTTATGTTGCTACCTCCGGTGACTTGAGGGGATTCAGACGAACGATCTCGCAAAGCCGGCAGCCGAAAAGAACCCCTTCAGGCGAGAAGGGCCGGCGTATGCGAAAATTGGCGAACATGGTGTGCGATCCGCTCGGGATCGGAGAACACAGGCGATCAGAACAATCTTTTCGCCTGACTTGAGGCCGCATGGGCCGAATTGCAAGAATCGGAGACAAGATCAACGGCTATCGTGCCTCCGTCGGTACCAACAAGGTTGCCGCACTCTAATCCTTCCCGGCTGAGACCTTGATGTTCCTGCCGGCTTCCAGCTTGTTTTCCTTCACGCCGTTCCATTTTCGCAGATCCGCGACGCTGACGCCGAACCGCTGGGAAATGGCAAACAGCGTTTCCCCAGGCTTCACAGTATGGCGAATGGATTGCGATGCCTTGATCCCGCTCCCGCGCCTTTGATCGGATAATTTGGACATGGCATGCCTTTCTTTGCTCCCGACGCCTCGTCCTTCAAGAGATGACTCCATCCGCGAGCGGCTGGAATCTGTCATCACATCCCAGCCGTCATCCTTCCGGCCACGTTTTCCTTTCTTAGACAAGCTAGAGCCTTCATGGTGACTGCGCTTTCCCTTCGCCGTCTTGTTCCCGCGTTCATGTTCCCGACCAAAAGCCTCCCGAAGACGGGTTCCATCGCGGAGATGGGCGACGACACTTGAACCGTCCAGGCTGGAGACATCCACATCCTGCCAACGCTCATCCAGATTCGGCTTCTTCGCCGAAGCCCTCTCAGAATAGCTCGATGAATAGGCATAGTCCGACCGGTATTGGGCGCTTGCCGGTTTCCGATCGAACCGACCGGAAGCCGGTTCGGCAGTGTATTCCGTGCCTGGACCGGCTGGATCGCGTCGGTCGAATTCAAAGTTCCGTCTATCATCATATGCCTCGGGACGGGAATCAAACTGCCCTCCCATCGCGAGCCGAGCCAGTTCCTTCTTGAATTTGCGCGATTTTTCCGCTGGCACGAACAAGCGATAGGAGCCTTCTATATCGGTATGCTGACGCTTGAAGCCGGGATTGAGCTCAAGCATCTGCTCCAGGCTCATGTCGGCGGCATCGGCCGCCAGCGCAAGATCCAGCTGCGAACTCACTTTCACCGGCTTGAAAATGGCTTCGTTCGGAATGTAATGCAGATCGACGGCATATTTCTCCGCGTTCGCGAAAACCTTAGACACGGCCAACAACCGGGGCACGTAAGCCTTCGTCTCTTCCGGCAAGTCCAGCGACCAGAAATCGGTAGGCAGATTCCGCGCCTCGTTGCGCTGGATTGCCTTGGCGACGGCTCCTTCGCCGCAATTGTAAGCGGCTACTGCCAGAAGCCAGTCGCCATTGAAGTCATTGTTGAGTTTTTTCAGGTACTTGATCGCCGCGCGCGTCGAGGCGTAAACATCGCGGCGCCCGTCATACGAACGGCTCCGTTTCAGGCCGTAGCGGCGCCCCGTTTCCGGGATGAACTGCCATATCCCGGCGGCTCTGGCCGGAGAAACCGCGTGCGGCTGGAATGCGCTTTCGACGATGGGCAACAGCGCCAACTCTCCCGGCATCTTCTGTTTCTCGAGTTGCCGAACGATGGTATATAGGAAGGGTTCGGCGCGTTTCTGCGCGCGTTTCAGGTAATCGGGATGGTTGACGAACCACGAGACCTCACGGTCCACGGAGCGATGTTCCACTTTGGGCAAGGCATAGAGCGAGAACATTCGCTCCCACAACGTGTCGTATTTGGAACCTGGCGATGCCTGCTTTTCCTTCTTGGAGCGGCCGCCCTTGGCGGTCTCCTCGGAAGCGGCGCCCAGCCTGGACTCAGGCGTCAATGCTTTCAGATTATTAGGTTTGCTGGCACAACCTGGAAGAAGCAGTGCCACCAGGGACATGGTGACAAGCAATTGCGGGCGGAGCGGAAATCGCTTCATAAAATACTCCCTCAGTTAGGCAGCTGGCTGGGGCTAGCAACAACAGGCCGCTCAACTCTATGAGTACAAATAAAGGCTTTGCTCAACACCCTCATGAGATATTCTCTGAATGGTATCGAGCCACGACGCCGGGGCAGGCACTCAAACGATTGGAATTCCGTTATTTGTCGAGTGGGCTAAAGCTTACTTACAATCAGATTACATTACAAGTTGGATGTCCGGGCGACGCGCCACCGTTGGAAGGGTTCCCACCCGCCACGTCGTGCCTCGTTACCGTAGGGCTGAAGGCGGTCAACGGCTTGCCTGTCCCCGTCATCGCGGCCCCGGACGAAATCCCCTTCGGCGCCCAGAGCGTCGACATCGTCTACCTCGTCCATGTCCTTGAGTTTTGCCCTGAACCGTGTTGGATATTGAAAGAATGTGAGCGCATCCTCAAGCCTCAAGGAGAACTTCACGTCCTCGCGCTGAACCCATGGAATCCCAAGAACCTGCCGCGTTGCGTCCCCTTGCTTCTGAAAAGCGCGGAGATCAGCCTGATCACACCGTCCCGCCTGATTACCTGGCTGAAAAAACTCGACCTGGACACCTGCCTGGTCGCCGGCTTCAGCCTGACCCCGGAATGCTGCCTGCCGAACGCCGGTTCTCTCTTGAACCGGTCCCGCGCCCATTTAGCGACGGCGTATGCAGTTCGAGCGATCAAACGCCGGCAGCGGCTGATTCCCGCTGCACCTTCCTGGTCATCGATTCCTGAACTGATAGGTAGCGGCTCAATCGAAACCGCTTTCCGTGTACTTCGAAACCGAAACCCCGGCACTGGACACCACGCCTGCTGAGCGATGCAGCGGGTGCAAGGAAGGTGAAACCCTTGGAACATGAAGGGCGTTCCCGAAAGAGAACGCTGCTATCAGGGGGGACTTGATGCGCAGAAAAGATAAAGCTCCCGTACTTTAGTTCAAGAACTCATCCTTTCTACGCACCAAAACTAACACCGAGCGTACGCTCTTGTCCGACTATCCTGTCATTGCTCGGGCAGCCAATACGCCTTTGCTTCCCATTCGCGGAACGAACGGTTCCCTTTTGTAAAAATTGCCTTCGGTTAAGGACTTGGAGCGCCCTAATTATTTACCCTTTTGCTTGGCGATCTGAGCATCGACTTCTTTGCTTGCCTCTTGAGCAGCGCCACTCTGCCAGCCGCTCACTTCGTTCTCTCTGGCCTTGAACAAGACGACCAGGACAATGGTTCCAACGATCAATGCGCCGATCCACAACCAGAAGTTGTCTTTTTCTTGGTTTTCCATTCTATCCTCCTATCGTTGCCGATGTTGCAGGGATTACGCTTCGAGCCCTGAGGGCTGCCCGCCTCCCCATCATATAGTTGATTGTTGCACTCTGAAGCGGGACCGGTCTTTGGTGCGCCGCTTCATTGATAGCAAGTTTACCCCCACAAAATAATGAAAAACAATAGTTGACCTGGATCAAACTTTAAAAAAATTTCCGGTCCGACATCCCCGCCCCCCTTGCATCCGCCGCTCGGCCCTCGGTGCGAAGCGCCGGAAGGCAGCCTTGCGGCGGGCCAGCGCCCGGCAGGCAGGCGCCTAGACATTGAAGCGGAAATGCACGACGTCCCCGTCGCGCACGACATAGTCCTTGCCTTCCAGGCGCCATTTCCCGGCATCTTTCGCACCCTGCTCGCCATTGCAGTCGACGAAGTCCTCGTAGGCGATCACTTCGGCGCGGATGAAGCCTTTTTCGAAGTCGGTATGGATGACGCCGGCCGCCTGGGGAGCGGTCGCGCCCGCGGGAATGGTCCAGGCCCGCACTTCCTTGACGCCGGCGGTGAAATAGGTGAGAAGGTTCAGCAGGCGGTATCCCGCCCGCACCACCCGGTTGAGCCCCGGCTCATCGAAGCCGATTTCCGCCAGGAAATCCGCCTTGTCCTCTTCTTCGAGCTGGGACAGCTCGGCCTCGAAGGCGGCGCAGACCGGCACGACCACCGCGCCTTCATCACGCGCGAAGGCCTCGACCTGCTCCAATAATGGGTTGTTCTCGAAGCCGCCTTCCTGGACGTTGGCGATGTACATGGTCGGCTTGGCGGTAAGCAGGTGCAGCTCCCGCAGCAGGGCCGCGTCCTCCGGGGGCAGCGGCATCGCCCGCACCGGAGTCCCTGAATTCAGACCCTTGATGACGAGTTCCAGCACCCGGGCCCGCTCGATCTCATCCTTGTTCCCGGACTTTGCGGCCTTCTGGGCACGTTGCAGGACTTTCTCCACCGTCGCCATGTCGGCGAGGATGAGCTCCATCCCGATCACTTCGATGTCGGTGAGGGGATCGACCTTGCCGGCGACGTGCACGATGTCGTCATTCTCGAAGCAGCGGACGACGTGAGCAATGGCATCGGTCTCGCGGATATGGGCGAGAAACTGGTTGCCCAAACCCTCACCTTTGGATGCGCCCGCCACCAGACCCGCGATGTCGACGAACTCGATGGCCGTCGGGACCACCCGCTCGGGTTTCACGATCCCGGCCAGCACGTCGAGCCGCGGATCGGGGACGGGCACCACGCCTACGTTGGGGTCGATGGTGCAGAAAGGATAGTTCTCGGCCGCGATGGCGGCCTTGGTGAGCGCGTTGAAAAGCGTGGACTTGCCGACGTTGGGCAAGCCGACGATGCCGACGTGTAATGCCATGAGGGACGATTCCTAGCGTTCTTCGGTACGGTGATACTGGTCCTGGAAGCGGACGATGTCGTCCTCGCCGAGGTAGCTGCCTGATTGCACCTCGATGATTTCCAACGGAATGGTTCCTGGGTTTTCCAGGCGATGGTGAACCCCGATGGGGATGTAAGTGGACTGGTTCTCGGTCAGCAGGAACGACTCTTCGCCGCGGACGACACGCGCGGTGCCCCGCACGACGATCCAGTGCTCGGCCCGGTGGTGGTGCATCTGCAGCGAAAGGGCGGCGCCCGGCGTCACCGTGATCCGCTTGACCTGGTAACGCTGGCCGGTGTCGATCGACTCGTAGGTTCCCCAGGGCCGGTGCACCCGGCGATGGACCTTGTGCTCCGAACGGTTCGTCGCTTTGAGATGTTCGGCGATCTGCTTGATGTCCTGGGCCTTCGACTTATGCGCGACCAGCACCGCGTCGGCGGTGTCCACCACCAGCAGATCCTGCACCCCGATGGCCGCGAGGAACCGGCTGTCGGAATACAACAGCGAATTCCGCGTGTCATGGACATAAACGTCGCCCTCCACCACGTTGCCGTTTTCGTCCCGCGGCTTGACTTCGGACAGCGATGCCCAGGAGCCGAGGTCGCACCAGCCGACGTCGATCGGGATGACGACCGCCTCTCCCGTGCCGTTCAGCTTTTCCATCACGGCGTAATCGATGGAATCGGCCGGGCAGCGCAGGAAATCATTCCGTTCGACCCGAATGAAGCTGCCGTCCCGGCGGGATTTTTCGTAGGCCGCGGAACAGGCCTCCAGGATGTCGGGCCGGTGCGAGCCTATCCGTTCCACCCAGACACTCGCACGCAGCACGAACAGCCCGCTGTTCCAGAGGTAATCGCCAGAACTCGCGTAACGCGAAGCGGTTTCGGCATCCGGCTTCTCGACGAAAGCCTCCAGCTCGAAAACTCCTTCGTCCTCCAAAGCCTTTCCCTTGCGGATATAGCCGTAACCCGTCTCTGGCCTGTCGGGTATGATGCCGAACGTCCCGATCAGCCCCCGTCCGGCGATCCCCAGCGCCCGCGCCAGGCCGGCGCGGAAGCCTTCGACATCGGCGATGTGGTGATCCGCAGGCATCACCGCCAGAATGCACTCGTCCCCATAACACTTCCGAACGTGCAAAGCGGCAATCGTCAAGGCAGGGGCCGTATTGCGGCCCATCGGTTCGAGGAGGATATCCGCCTCTTCGTACCCCATCCGCCGAAGCTGTTCCGCCACCAGGAAGCGATGCTGTTCATTGCACACGACCAATGGCGAGCGGATGTCGAAGCGCGGTTCCGCCATGCCGCCGATGCGATCGGCGGTTTCCTGAAACAAGGTGCGCTCGCCCAGCAAAGGGAGAAACTGTTTGGGATAAGCTTCGCGGGAATGGGGCCAGAGGCGGGAACCCACCCCCCCTGAGAGAATGAGCGGCTTGATCGTTACGCTAGCCATGGTGAGCGCCTCCCAAAATATCAATGAGACTGGATAGATTCCCCAAGGTGAGGTGCGATGAGCCGCCAATGCCGCTCCGACGCCCCCCGGTTGCGTTCCACGAAGGCGAGAGCCCGCCGCCCCAGGTGCCCACGCAAACCCTCGTCCGCCGCCAGCCGATCGACTGTGGCGGCGAGTTCTTCGGTGTCGTGAACCCGAATAGCAGCCTGCACGCTCTCAAGGTCGTTACATATCTGTTTGAAATTCCGGGTATGTGGCCCGAACACGATGGCCGATTCCGCCAAAGCGGGCTCCACGACGTTGTGGCCGCCGATGTCGACCAGGCTCCCGCCGACGAAAGCGATGTCGCTCGCAACGTAGAAACGCATGAGATCCCCCAGCGTATCGAGCAGGAAAACGTCAAAATTTCCGGGCACGGCCTCCCTCGCTTCCGTTTGCCGGGCAAGACGGTGGCCGCTCGCTCTCACCAGGCGCGCGACCTCTTCGAAACGCTCGGGATGACGCGGCGCGATCACCAACAGCAGATTCGGATGCCGCGATCGGACGCCTGCGAAAGCCTCCAGCACCGCCTTTTCCTCCCCCGGATGGGTGCTCGCCGCCAGCCAGACCGGCCGCTCCTGAAACAAGTGCCGCTTGATGGCTGCGCCGCCCGCATGGATCGAGACGTCCGGTTCCGTATCGAATTTTAGATTGCCAGTCACGGAAATGGCTGAAGCATCCGCACCGATGGCGAGGAAGCGCCGGGCGTCGGCCTCCGTCTGTGCGGCGATGCCGACACCGGCCAGGAGATTCCTCAGCGTGCCCTGAATACGAGCATACCGCCTGGCCGACCGCTCGGACAAACGGGCGTTGGCGACGAGAAGCGGAATGCCCCGCCTCCGGCACGCGGTGAAGAGGTTCGGCCAGATTTCCGTTTCCATGATAACGGCCATACGCGGAGAGAAATGCCGAAGAAAACGGCCGACGCCATCCGGCAGATCGTAGGGCAGAAAAACATGCTCGACCGTGTCGCCAAGCACCTTGCGCACGCGCGCCGAACCGGTCGGCGTGGTGGTGGTGACGAGAATGGAAGCCGGCGCATGCCGCCGGATGGTGGCGACCAAAGAAAATGCGGCTTCCGCTTCACCCACGGAAACCGCATGAATCCAGACGTCTACCGGCCTGGGCGGGCCGGGGTAGAGCGCAAACCGCTCGGCGACCCGTTCGCGGTAGCCGGGATTCGCCCGGCTACGCCAGAGAAGCCGCGCCAGCACCAACGGGAGAGAGGCGTAAAACAGGCTCGTATAAACGGACCTCACGCTCCGCCCCCCGGCGCTGGTTCCGGTTACTCGGCGACGACCTTCAGATTGAGCGTTGCGTTCACGTCGCTATGCAGGTGCAGCGTGATCTCGTAATCGCCGGCGAGGCGGATGGGACCGTGAGGTAGCCGCACTTCGTGCCGTTCGACCGCCAC
This sequence comes from Pseudomonadota bacterium, assembly GCA_040753975.1. Lineage (GTDB taxonomy): Bacteria > Pseudomonadota > Gammaproteobacteria > Methylococcales > Methylococcaceae > Methylococcus. Next base: position 27,971 of record JBFMDC010000039.1, on the reverse strand, counting down.
ACCGGCCGCGGTCACCGCTTCGGCGATGTCCTTGGTGCCGACCGAGCCGTACAGCTTGCCTTCCTCGCCGGCTTTTTGGGCGATGGAAACGCTCAGCTGCGAAATGGCTTCGGCGCGGGCCTGCGCGGCAGCAAGCTCATCGGACGCCTTTCTCTCCAGCTCCGCCCGCCGCTGCTCGAACTCGGCCAACTTGGCCGCCGTTGCGGCGACCGCCTTGCCTTTCGGAATGAGGAAATTGCGGCCGTACCCCGGGCGCACCGAAACCTTGTCACCCAGGTTGCCGAGATTCGGCACCTTCTCAAGAAGAATCACATCCATCTTCTAAGACCTCGAAAAAACTGATTTAAGAAATGAATTATTGCCGGCCCATGCGCTTCAGGCGCCCGCTACACGTCTGTGACGCCAGTCCATCCAGACGTCCGTAAACCCCATGAGCACCACGGGAATGGCGACCTGAGGAATCACGAACAGCAGCAGATAGACCCCGGCCAGCCAGAACTTTCCGGCGGGACGGCGGGATAGCAGCGCGTGGATCACCGCTATCCCCACCATGAAGTACAGCGCGAAAAACACCAGTCCGAGATTCCACAGCAATTCGGCCAGCATCGGCAACGACATGGCGCCGCCTATGCTGACCAACGCGGCATACGCAAACGCCGGGCTGGGTCGCAGTTCAAGAAACTCGGCACGGAATCCGCCGGGGTTGTACAGCAGGGACTGCCACCATCGCGCCAACACCAGCGTCATGAAAACGCTCAGGGCGGAGCCTGCGCTCACGAAACCCGTTGCATAATGCGCCGCCACGCGGAGTCCCGACCGCGCACCCTCCGCGTCGAAACCGGCCGGCGCCTGATCCAGCAGCGGCTGAATCATCAGCATTAGCTTATCGTTCCAGAACTCCGCCGGATCAGCGACCAGCGCGTAAACCGCCAGCACCGCCGCCAGAGCGGCTATGACGACGGAGGCGAGCGCCCAGTCGAGCCGGCGGGAAATCCGCAGCACCCACGCCGCGATAGCGGTGGGAAACCAAAGCAGCAGCGCATATATCAAAGGCGCCGCCAAGCTGCCCAGAACCACGCCCCCGAAAGCAGCAACCGCCATCGCCGACAGAACGAGCACCGTGAATGCGGCCGGCAAACCCTGCCGCAATACGACGAGCCCCAAGGCGGCGGAACTCAGCAGGCCGACCAGCGGCATCATGAACGAGAGGCAAACGAAGCCGGCGATGACAAGCACCGCCTGCCATCGGCCCTTCATGGCGAAAGCCGCAAGCCCCTTCACGAATCCTTAAGCCCTTCCGCGAGAACGGCTGGACGGCGCTTATTGCTCGTGCGCGTCGCAAAACGGAAGCAGCGCCAGGAAGCGCGCGCGCTTGATGGCCGTGGCCAACTGGCGCTGATACTTCGCGCTGGTCCCGGTAATGCGGCTGGGAACGATCTTTCCCGTCTCCGAGACGTATTCCCGCAGCGTATCCAAGTCCTTGTAATCGATTTCCTTGACGTCTTCCGCGGTAAAGCGGCAATACCTTCTACGTTTGAATTGACGAACCATCGATGAACTCCTAAATCTGATCGGCGATTATGTCTTCCGGCTGGCCGGCAGCGGCGTCAGGCCTCTGCTTCCGCCTCGTTGCGCGGCCCGGCGCCGGGTGCGGCTTCGTCGTCGCCCTCGTCGGCCGAGGCACGTTCGATCTCGGCCTCCCCACCCGACCTTGCCAACGCCGACGGCTCGGTAACGGCCTCGTCACGCTTGATCGTCAGGCTGCGCAGGACCGCGTCGTTGAACCGGAAGCCGCTTTCCAGCTCCTCCAGGGTCGCTTGATCACATTCGATGTTCATCAACACATAATGCGCCTTATGCAGCTTGGCGATGGGATAGGCCAGTTGACGGCGCCCCCAGTCCTCCAGGCGATGGACGCTGCCCGCCGCGCCTTCGATGATGGAACGGTACCGTTCGATCATCGCCGGCACCTGTCCGCTCTGGTCCGGATGGACCATGAACACTATTTCGTAATGTCGCACACTAATGCTCCTTTCGGTTTGAGTCAGCTTCCCGTCATGCGGTAAAGCAAGGAGAAGGGACCTATGCCCCGCCAAAAAACGGTGCACTATACCCTTTTCGCCGCTCCCGAACAATATGGTGGGCGTCCTCGCCCATCGGGCCTGCCGGATAGCGGGCCAGACGTGTTGCAAATGCATGGCCGATTCCATATAGTGTCCAGCCATTTTTTTGCGGGCTGACCAACGCCCCGTGTGCGATGAACTTGTCCCCAGCCGCCGATCACCGAATCCGAGCAAACCGCGGTCGTCCCGTACGTGACGGAATCACGTATCGGAACGGTTGGGGCGCCACTCCCGACGCGTTCGCTCGTTGACCCGGCGCGCTCCCCAAGAGGTAACCCCAATGAGCCACCATACATTGCCCCACCAGCAGGGTTTGTACGATCCACGTCACGAGCACGATGCCTGCGGCGTCGGCTTCATCGCCCACATCAAGGGCAGGAAAAGCCACGACATCGTTCTGCAAGGACTGGAAATACTAAAAAACCTCACGCATCGGGGCGCGGTGGGGGCCGATCCGCTGGCGGGCGACGGCGCCGGCATCCTGCTCCAGTTGCCCGAGGCGTTCCTGCGCAAAGAGTGCGCCGGACTGGGCATCACACTTCCCGAATCCGGGTATTACGGCGTCGGCATGCTGTTCATGCCGCGCGACGCCGAGAAACGGCGCCATTGCGAGGATATCCTGACCCGCTATGTGACCGCCGAGGGACAGACGGTGCTCGGCTGGCGCGACGTCCCCGTGGACAACACCGGCATCGGCGAAACGGTCAAGGCGGTAGAACCGTTCGTCCGCCAAGTGTTCATCGGCCGCGGCGCCGGCTGCGCCGATCAGAACGCTTTCGAGCGCAAGCTGTTCATCATCCGCAAACAGGCCGAAAACGCCGTGCGCGAAGGCAAGATCGCCGGCGGCGAAATGTTTTATCTGCCCTCGCTGTCGTCGCGCACCATCGTCTATAAGGGTATGCTGCTGGCCGACCAGGTGGGCTCCTATTACCGCGACCTGCGCGATGAGAGTCTGGTTTCGGCCCTCGCCCTGGTTCACCAGCGATTCTCGACCAACACCTTCCCGACCTGGGATCTCGCCCACCCGTTCCGGATGATCGCCCACAACGGCGAGATCAACACCATCCGCGGCAACATCAACTGGATGGCGGCGCGCCGCCAGTCGATGAAGTCCGCCCTGCTGGGCGAGGACCTGGACAAGATCTGGCCGCTGATCGCCGAAGGCCAGTCCGACTCCGCCTGCTTCGACAATGCGCTGGAACTGCTGGTCGCCGGCGGCTACTCGCTGGTCCACGCCATGATGCTGCTGATTCCCGAAGCCTGGGCCGGCAATCCGCTGATGGACGCCAAGCGCCGCGCGTTCTACGAATATTACTCGGCCCTGATGGAACCCTGGGACGGCCCCGCCGCCGTGGCCTTCACCGACGGACGCCAGATCGGCGCGACGCTCGACCGCAACGGCCTGCGGCCAGCGCGTTATCTCATCACCGACGACGACTACGTCATCATGGGCTCGGAAATGGGCGTGCTCGACGTTCCGCAGCACAAGATCGTCAAGAAGTGGCGCCTGCAGCCCGGCAGGATGTTCCTGATCGACCTCGAACAGGGCCGGATCATCGAGGACCAGGAGATCAAGGACGGACTGGCCCGGCGCAACCCGTACCAGGACTGGCTGGACAAGACCCAGATCAGCGTCGAGAACCTGCCGCCCGAGGTTGCCGCGATGGCGCCGGACCACGGCACCCTGCTCGACCGGCAACAAGCCTTCGGCTATACCCAGGAAGACATCAAGGTCTTCTTCAAGCCGATCGCCCTGAGCGGGCAGGAGCCGGTCGGCTCCATGGGCACCGATGCGGCACTGGCCGTGCTGTCGAACCGGCCGCGGATGCTGTACGACTACTTCAAGCAAGGTTTCGCCCAGGTCACCAACCCGGCGATCGACCCCATCCGCGAAGAGCTGGTCATGTCGCTGGTGTCACACATCGGCCCGCGCCCCAACCTGCTCGCGCTGGACAACGGCGGCAACAACAAGCGGCTCGAAGTACACCAGCCTATCCTCAGCAACAGCGACCTGGAAAAGATCCGCCGCATCGAGGCGCGGACCCAGGGCGCGTTCAAGACCAAGACCCTGAGCATCTGTTTCCCGGCCGATGCCGGCGCACCGGGCATGGAGCCGGCGCTCGAGGCCGTGTGCCGGCGCGCCGAGCAGGCCGTGCTGGAAGGCAACAACATCCTGATCCTGTCGGACCGAGGCATGGACGCCGGCCATATCGCCATTCCGGCCCTATTGGCCACCTCGGCGGTGCATCACTATCTGATCCGGGCTGGCCTCCGCACGCATTCGGGCCTGGTGGTGGAAACCGGCGAAGCGCGCGAAGTGCATCATTTCGCCCTGCTCGCGGGCTACGGCGCCGAGGCCGTCAACCCTTACCTCGCCTTCGACACCTTGTCCGACCTGCTCGGCTCGCTGCCGGAAAAGCTCGGCGAAGAAGAGGCCCACAAGCGCTACATCAAGGCAGTCGGCAAGGCGCTGCTCAAGATCATGTCGAAGATGGGCATCTCCACCTACCAGTCGTATTGCGGCGCGCAGATCTTCAACGCCGTGGGGCTGGGCGAGAACTTCCTCGACCGCTATTTCCACGGCACCGAATGCACCACGGGCGGCATCGAACTCAAGGAGGTCGCGGAAGAAACCGTGCGCCGCCACCGCCAGGCTTTCGGCAATGCGCCCCTCTACCGCAGCGCGCTGGACGTCGGGGGCGAATACGCCTTCCGGGTGCGCGGCGAGGATCACATGTGGACGCCGGAAACCATTTCCAAGCTGCAGCACGCGACCCGCGCCAACGACGCCAAGACCTACGCCGAGTATGCCCGGCTGGTCAACGAGCAGAACGAGCGATTCCTCACCCTGCGCGGCCTGATGGAGTTCCGCTTCGCGGCCGAGCCCGTGCCGCTGGAAGAAGTCGAGCCCGCGAAGGACATCGTCAAGCGCTTCGCCACCGGCGCCATGTCGTTCGGCTCGATTTCCTATGAGGCCCACACCACCCTGGCGATCGCCATGAACCGGATCGGCGGCAAGTCGAACACCGGCGAGGGCGGCGAGCTGCCGGAGCGCTTCGTACCTTTGGCGAACGGCGACTCCCTGCGCTCTGCGATCAAACAGGTCGCGTCCGGGCGGTTCGGCGTCACCGCGGAATACCTGGTCAACGCCGACGACATCCAGATCAAGATATCCCAAGGCGCCAAGCCCGGCGAAGGCGGCCAGCTGCCCGGCCACAAGGTCGACGCGGTCATCGCCAAGGTGCGCCACTCGACCCCCGGCGTCGGACTGATCTCCCCACCGCCGCATCACGACATCTACTCCATCGAGGATTTGGCGCAACTGATCCACGACCTGAAGAACGTGAACCCGGCGGCCCGCATCAGCGTCAAGCTGGTGTCGGAAGTCGGCGTCGGCACGGTGGCGGCGGGGGTCGCCAAGGCCCATGCCGACCACGTCACCATCGCCGGCTACGACGGCGGCACCGGCGCCAGCCCCATCACCTCGATCAAACACGCGGGGCTCCCCTGGGAAATCGGCCTGGCCGAAACCCACCAGACCCTGGTGCTGAACCGCCTGCGCGGGCGCATCTGCGTCCAGGCCGACGGCGGCATGCGCACCGGCCGCGACGTGGTGATCGCCGCCCTGCTCGGCGCCGACGAGGTCGGCTTCGCCACCGCCCCGCTGATCGTCGAGGGCTGCATCATGATGCGCAAATGCCATCTCAACACCTGTCCGGTGGGCGTGGCGACACAGGACCCGGAGCTGCGTAAGCGTTTCACCGGCCAGCCGGAACATGTGGTGAACTACTTCTTCTTCGTTGCCGAGGAAGTCCGCCAGCTCATGGCCCGGCTCGGTTTCCGCCGGTATGAGGACATGGTCGGCCGCTCCGAGCTGCTGGACATGCGCAAGGCCGTCGGCCACTGGAAAGCCTCCCGAATCGACCTGTCGAAGATCCTGTACAAACCCGAAGCCGGCCCCGGCGTCGCCATCTACAACTGCGAACGGCAGGACCACGGACTGGACAAGGCGCTCGACCGCAAACTGATCGAGTTCGCCCGGCGAGCGCTGGAGGAAAGGCAGCCGGTCCACATCGACATCGACATCCGCAACTACAACCGCACCCTGGGCGCCATGCTCTCGGGCGAAGTCGCCAAGCGCCACGGACACAGGGGCTTGCCGGACGACACGATCCACATCAAGGCCCAAGGCACCGCCGGCCAGAGCTTCGGCGCCTTTCTCGCGGCCGGCGTGACGCTGGAGCTGGAAGGCGAGGCCAACGACTACGTCGGCAAGGGCCTGTCCGGCGGCCGTCTGGCGATCTATCCGCCGGCCGACTGCCCGATCACGCCGGAGCAGAACATCATCGTCGGCAACACCGTGCTGTACGGTGCGATCAGCGGCGAATGCTATTTCCGCGGCGTGGCCGGGGAGCGCTTCGCGGTCCGCAACTCCGGCGCGATCGCGGTGGTGGAAGGCGTAGGCGATCACGGCTGCGAATACATGACCGGCGGCGTGGTGGTGGTGCTAGGCGCCACGGGCCGCAACTTCGCGGCCGGCATGTCCGGCGGCGTCGCCTATGTGCTGGACGAGGCCGGCGATTTCGAACAGCGCTGCAACCTGGCCATGGTCGAACTCGAACCGGTGCCGGCGGAAGACGATGCACTGGAGCACTTCGAGCACCAAGGCGGCGATCTCGAGACCCACGGCAGGGTCGACATCATGCACGACATGACCCGCAACGACATGCGCCGTTTGCGGTTCCTGATCGAGAAACACCGGCGCTACACCGGCAGCGAACGCGCCGGCCTGATCCTGGACAACTGGAGCTCTTACGCGGCCAAGTTCGTCAAAGTCATGCCGGTGGACTACCGCAAGGCACTGGAGAAGATGCAGCAAACCCGAACCGGTGCAGCCGCGCATCATTGATGCCCGGCCCACGAAACAAGAACGAGGTATTGAACAAGATGGGAAAACCCACCGGTTTCATGGAGATTGCGCGGCAGGAGCGGCGCTACACCCTGGTCGCCGACCGGATCCAGCACTACCGGGAGTTCGTCGTACCGCTCAGCGAAGACGAAGTCAGCCGCCAGGGCGCCCGCTGCATGGACTGCGGCATTCCCTACTGCCACCAGGGCTGCCCGATCAACAACATCATTCCGGACTGGAACGACCTGGTGTATCAGGGCAACTGGGAGGAAGCGATCGAGGTGCTGCACAGCACCAACAACTTCCCGGAATTCACCGGCCGGATCTGCCCGGCCCCTTGCGAGGCGGCCTGCACGCTGAATCTCAACGACGAGCCGGTCACCATCAAGACCATCGAATGCTCGATCGTGGACAAGGCCTGGGAAGAGAACCGGATCCGGCCGCAGATTCCGCTCAAACGCACCGACCAGCGGGTCGCCGTCGTCGGCTCCGGCCCGGCCGGTCTCGCCTGCGCCCAGCAATTGGCGCGCGCCGGGCACGGCGTGGTGGTCTATGAGAAGGCCGACCGCATCGGCGGCCTGCTGCGCTACGGCATTCCCGACTTCAAGATGGAAAAGCGCCTGATCGACCGCCGCATCGCCCAGATGCAGGCCGAAGGCGTGATCTTCCGTCCCAACAGCCATATCGGGATCAATATTCCCATGAGCCGGCTGACGGCCGAGTTCGACGCCATCGTGCTGGCAGGGGGTTCGGAAAAACCGCGCGACCTGCCCGTTCCGGGCCGCGAACTGGGCGGCATCCATTTCGCGATGGAGTTTCTGAAGCAGCAGAACAAACGCGTCGCCGGCGACGCGCTGGACGAAGAGGACGGCATCCTGGCGACGGACAAACACGTCATCGTCATCGGCGGCGGCGATACCGGTTCCGACTGCATCGGCACCTCGGTCCGCCAAGGGGCCGCATCGGTGACACAGCTGGAAATCCTGCCCAGGCCGCCAGCCAAGGAAGACAAGGGCCTCACCTGGCCGAACTGGCCCAACCGGCTGCGCACCTCCTCGTCGCAGGAGGAAGGCTGCGAACGGCGCTGGAGCGTTGCGACCAAGCGTTTCAGCGGCGAAAACGGCAGGGTGACCGCGATCCATTGCATCGAAGTGAGCTGGAAGCAGGAGGGCGGACGCTGGCTCATGGAGGAAATTCCAGGCAGCGAATTCACGCTAAAGGCCGAACTGGTCCTGCTCGCCATGGGCTTCGTGCATCCCGTGCACGAGGGGCTGCTACAGGAAGCCGGTATCCGCCTGGACGAGCGCGGCAACGTCCAGGCCGATACCCAAACTTATCGGACCTCGGCGGACAAGATATTCGCCGCAGGGGACATGCGGCGGGGACAGTCGCTGGTCGTCTGGGCCATACGCGAGGGGCGCCAGGCGGCCCGCGCCGTCGATGAATTCCTCATGGGCACTTCCGAATTACCGCGGTAATTCGGCGACACCATGCGATTCGCCGCGCTCGTGAGCGAACTTCCGTATGCGAATGAAAACGCGGCGCTGCGCTCCGCTATCCAATGGCAGCGGAACAGAGGCTCCGGCGCTGCAATCGGATCAGAGTCACGGTTCGGGTGAAAGGCCGACGATGCAAGACACCCATCTTCTGTGCCACTGACAATGCCGCAGTTCGCATCCCGCAGTTCCCTAAAGCGCCTGCTGTCTCTTGCCCGGGTGTTCGGACTGATGTTGATGGTTTTCAGTCTGACCTATCTGCTCCCGATCACGACCTCCCTGCTCGCATCCGACGGCACCGCACTCCTGTTCATCGAAGACATGCTCTTCACCGTCGGCGCCGGCTTCCTGCTCTGGATCGCCACCAGGCAGTACCGCTACGACCTCAAGTCCAAGGACGGCTTCATACTCGTGGTTCTGGCCTGGACCGGGATGGCCGCCTTCGCTACGTTCCCGCTGATGTCCTACATCGAGGGGCTGTCGTTCACGGACGCCTACTTCGAAGCCATGTCAGGCTTGACGACAACAGGGGCTACGGTGCTGGCCGGGCTGGACCAGCTGCCGCCCGCGATCAACCTCTGGCGCCACGAGCTGAACTGGCTGGGCGGGATGGGGATCATCGTATTGGCGGTGGCCATTCTCCCCGTGCTCGGCATCGGCGGACGCCAGTTGTTCATGGCGGAAACACCCGGACCGATGAAGGAAAACAAGCTGACGCCGCGGATCACGGAGACCGCCAAGAATCTTTGGCTGGTTTACGCCGGCATCACGCTGGTCTGCATCCTCTGCCTTAAACTGGCCGGCATGAACTGGCTGGATGCCGTCTGCCATGCTTTCGCCGCCATGAGCCTGGGCGGCTTCTCGACCCACGACACCAGCGTCGGCTATTTCGACTCGCCGCTGATAGAAGCGATTCTGATGGTCTTCATGCTGATCGCGGGAATGAACTTTGCCACCCATTTCCTGGTAATCCGTACCAGGAGCCTCAAGGCGTATCAGCACGACATCGAGGCAATTCCCTACCTGGTTCTGGCGCTTGGAAGCTGTGCGGCCATCGCTCTGTTCCTGGTCGCGCACCACACTTATGCCGATTTCTGGACCGCTCTGCGGCACGCGAGCTTCAACCTCGTGTCCATCGCTACCGACTGCGGGTTCGCCTCCGTAGACTATAATCAGTGGCCCTTGTTCGCACCGCTATGGATGCTGTTCCTGAGCAGCGTCCTGGTGTGTACGGGTTCGACCGGTGGCGGCATCAAGATGATGCGCACCCTGATCCTGATGAAGCAGAGTCAACTGCAGATGCTGCTTCTGACCCATCCTACGGCAGTCAACCCGCTCAAGATCGCCCACATGGTGATTCCTTCGAGCATCATCCTGTCGGTACTCGGGTTCATCTTCGTCTACTTCATGAGCATCGTCATCCTGACATTGCTGTTGGTGGTCAGCGGGCTGGATATGGTGTCCTCGTTCTCGGCCATCATCGCCAGCATCAACAACGCGGGACCCGGCCTCAACGTGGTGGGACCGGCCAGCAACTACGCCTCCCTTTCCGATTTCCAGACCTGGACATGCACCATCGCCATGTTCCTGGGTCGCATCGAGGTATTTACCGCTCTGATCATCTTCACGCCGGCATTCTGGCGCAAATGATTGCCCCCTCAAAAAGCGCCCTGGAAAAGGGCGCTGCCGTCCTGCCGGTCAGCGGGGGAAAAGGCCAATCCAAGGCGGCAGCCGGTCAAGGCCACCATAATCCAGGCCCCCACATGCCCCAATTCATGGTGGCGTCGAGGTTGGTCTCCGCTGCCTGCCTCTGCTCGTCGGCGATTTCCTTTTCCACGGCGAGTTTCTGGAACCGGGCATAGGCGTCCGCGTCGCCCACGTAAACGCATTGGCAGATGCTCGCATCCGCGTAGACATACATCACTTTGTCGCCTTTGGGATGCGCCACAAGTTTCTGCTGCGTCATCCCCTTGACGTTGGCCTGTTGTTCCGCAGTTTGAGCATAGGTGACCTTGAAGCCGGCGGCCGCCAGCAGCTGTTCCGTATCCTGAACCTTTTCCTCCAAAGAAGCGCACGCCGCCACTTGGGAAGCAAACCACAGGATGCCGAGTCTACGAAGCGTCATGATTCTCACTTAATAATTCGTTGCTTTCCGGGAAAAACCCAACGCGGATCGGACCATCCGCCGACAGGCGGCTCAATTCAGCAAGACGGCGTCCGCGGTATAACCTTCCGCCTCCAGGATGCCGCGAAGCTTGAGCTGCGCCTCCCTTTGAATCTGGCGAACCCTCTCGCGGGTGATTCCCATATCGACGGCCACGTCTTCGAGCGTCGCGACCTCGTACCCACCGAGTCCGAACCGGCGCTGGAGAACCTCGCGCTGGCGCGGATTCAGCCGGTCCAGCCATTCGTAGATTTTCTGTTCCAGCCTTTCCGCGAGCAAAGTATCGACCACCGGACTCTGGCCGTCATCCGGCGCCATGTCGAGCAGGGATTTGGACGAATCGGCGGCAATCGGCGCATCGGCCGATAAATCCTTTTCACTCATGCGCAGAAGCTGCTCGACACGCTCGGATGACTTATCGAGCTGCCGAGCCACGTCCTGAGCCGTTGGCGTTCCCTGCATCTTGACGGACAGGCTCCGGTAAGCCTTCAGTACCGCATTCATCTCTTTGGCAACATGGACCGGAAGCCGGATGGCCCGGACCTGGCTCATCAGAGCACGTTCAATCGTCTGCCGTATCCACCAGGTCGCATAGGTGGAAAAGCGGAAACCGCGTTCGGGCTCGAATTTCTCGACGGCCCGGATCAGACCCAGGTTGCCCTCTTCGATCAGATCGAGCAAAGGCAAGCCCCTGTTCAAATAGCGGCGCGCGATCTTGACGACCAGACGCAGATTACTTTCGATCATGCGGCGGCGGGCAGCCTCATCACCTTCCAGGGCTAGCGTTCCGAAATGCTTTTCCTCCTCCGCCGTCAGAAGCCTCCACTTCCCCAGCTGGTTCAGGTAGATGCGCGTTGCATCGAGTTCGGACCCGGCCTCGGCTATCTCCCCATACTCATCAAGCGCCCCATCGCACCATCCTGGCACATCGCCATCTGCAACGGCATCCGCCTCGATCCCGCAACCGACCCCCATTTCTATGGCAACTGTCTCATCGACATAGGCCAAGCCCCCCATGAGGCCGCCATCCAACTCAAAATCGACTTCAGACGACATCAGTTTCATCCTCAACACACTCGCTGCCCGCACAGGACAAGCCAGCAGCGGCATTCGCACCCTCCGTTATCGCGAACCTTACGCAATAACGCCCCTTCAACAAATACCCCGCTTATTCTATACCCTTCCGGAAAAGAAAAACCCTATTTTTGCGGAGGAAACAAGCGCATCTCGACTTTTGCACTTCCGCCCCGATCGGTCCTGCTCCGATACCTTGGGCTTAAGGTTTCATTGTCGCCGAACCCGTCTTAAAATTCATCCGCTTTCATGAGTACAATTTTCATTCGCGGCCGACCGGACAAGCCACTATAAATGAAAACAGAACACGTCTATCCCGTTCCTGCGGATATCGCGGCATCCACGCTGATAACCGAGGAAATCTATCAGAAAATGTATGACCACTCCATAAGGGATCCGGACGGATTCTGGGCCGGGTTGGCTCAGGAGTTCGTAAGCTGGAGCTCGCCTTGGAACCGAGTGGCGCGATGGAGCTTCGACACCCCGGCCATCGAGTGGTTCTCCGGCGCGCGGCTGAACGTGTCTTACAACTGCCTTGACCGCCATCTACCCGGACGGGGCGCTCAGACCGCAATCCTCTGGGAAGGCGACCAGCCCGGCGACCAGCGCAGCCTTAGCTACCGTGAATTGCACGACCGCGTCTGCCGGTTCGCCAATGTGCTTAAATCCCACGGCGTAGGCAAAGGCGACCGGGTCTGCATCTATCTGCCGATGATCCCCGAAGCCGCCGTGGCCATGCTGGCCTGCGCCCGGATAGGCGCCATGCACTCGATCGTATTCGGCGGATTTTCGTCCGAGGCATTGAAGGACCGCATCCTGGACGCCGATTGCCGCGTCGTCGTCTGCGCCGACGAGGGCCGGCGGGGCGGCAAATTCGTGCCGCTCAAGCACAACGTCGACGTTGCGCTGCGCGAATGCCCCCAAGTCCAGACCGTGCTCGTGGTCCGCCGCACCGCCCGCCCGGTGGACTGGACCGAAGGGCGCGACCACTGGTTTCACGAGGCCGTCGAATCCGCATCGCCCGACTGCCCGCCCGAGGACATGGACGCGGAAGACCCGCTGTTCGTTCTCTACACCTCCGGTTCGACCGGCAAGCCGAAGGGCGTGGTCCACACCACGGGCGGCTATCTGCTGTACGCCGCGGTCACGCACAAATACGTGTTCGACTACCGGGACGGCGAAGTGTACTGGTGCACCGCGGACATCGGCTGGATCACCGGCCATAGCTACGTGGTCTACGGCCCCTTGTGCAACGGCGCGACCACCCTGATGTTCGAAGGCGTTCCGACCCATCCCACACCGGCGCGGCTGTGGCAGGTCATCGACAAGTACCAGGTGGGCATCTTCTACACGGCGCCCACCGTCATCCGGGCGCTCATGGGGCTGGGCGAAGACTGGGTGAAACAGGCCGACCGAAGCAGCCTGCGGATACTGGGCTCGGTCGGCGAACCCATCAATCCGGAAGCCTGGGAATGGTACTACCAGGAAGTCGGCGAGAGGCGCTGCCCGGTGCTCGATACCTGGTGGCAGACCGAAACCGGCGGCATCATGATCACGCCGCTTCCCGGCGCCACCCCGCTCAAACCCGGCTCCGCCACCCGCCCCTTCTTCGGCGTCGTCCCCGCCATCCTGGACGCCCAGGGCAACGAGCTGGCGGGCCCGGCCGAGGGCGTCCTGGCCCTCACCGCTTCCTGGCCGGGCCAGGCCCGCACCGTTTTCCGCAATCACGAGCGTTTCCGCGAGACTTATTTCGCCCTCTATCCGGGCAAATACTTCACCGGCGACGGCGCGCGCCGGGACGCGGACGGCTATTACTGGATCACCGGCCGGGTGGACGACGTCATCAACGTCTCGGGACACCGGATGGGTACCGCCGAGATCGAGAGCGCGCTGACGCTGCACGATCGCGTGGCGGAAGCCGCGGTGGTCGGCTATCCCCACAACATCAAAGGCCAAGGCATCTACGCCTATGTCACCCTGGTTGCCGATGCGGCCCCGAGCGAGGACTTAAGGCGCGAACTGATCGAACGGGTCAGGCAGGAAATCGGCGCGATCGCGACCCCGGACATCATCCAGTGGACACCGGCGCTGCCGAAGACGAGATCGGGTAAAATCATGCGGCGAATCCTGAGAAAAATCGCCGCCAACGACCTGGATCAACTGGGAGACACCTCGACGCTCGCCGATCCTTCGGTCGTCGACGACATCATCCGGAACAAACCGGTCTAGCGGCTGTCATCGCGCTTCACACCCCTGAAAGAACAACGATCCTGGGAGACGATCATGAAACTCATCACTGCAATCATCAAACCCTTCAAGCTCGACGACGTGCGCGAGGCGCTTTCCGATATCGGCGTGAGCGGACTGACGGTCACCGAAGTCAAGGGGTTTGGGCGGCAAAAGGGCCACACCGAACTTTACCGCGGCGCCGAGTACGTCGTGGATTTCTTGCCGAAAGTGAAGCTGGAAATCGCGGTCGCCGACAATCTGGTGGACACGGCGGTCGATGCGATCGTCAAAGCGGCCAATACGGGAAAGATCGGCGACGGCAAGATATTCATAACCTCCATCGACCAGGCGATTCGCATTCGCACCGGCGAGACCGGCGACCAGGCGCTGTAACGGCACACTCCCCGCGCCTGCTTCGGAAACAAGACACCCGCGGGCAGCTTCCCCGCTGGCTGCCCCTCAATCCCCCGCGGGCAGTTGGTGCTCGCGGCAGATCATCTCGGCATCCTCCTCGAACAATTGTTCGCCGGTCAATCCGCAGCGGCGGCTGGCGTCTTCGATGACGACATGATGACGGCAGCTCTTGCAGGCACCGAAGGTCTTGAGCTGATTGGCGACCTGCATCGCCTGGAGAATACTGGCGAGCGCCGTCTCCAGCAACGGACGCTGGTCTTTCGGGATCGTGCTCAGTGCCGTCCGCAGCACGCGCGGCGGAATCGACTCCTGTACCAGCCGCCGGCCTGCCTCGGTCAACAGCATATGCACCACCCGCCGGTCACGGACATCGTTTTCCTTGACGATCAAGCCATTGTTTTCCAGGACGGCCAAGGTCTGCGAGACCGTCCCCTTGGTCAACCCGAGATATTCTGCGACGGCCAGCGGCGTGTTGCTGTAACGGTTGCAACTGGCCAGATAATGCAAGGCTTCGAGCTGCACCGGCTGCAAGCCTTTGAAGCTTTGGGAGCGGCGCGCATCCATGCGGATCAGGTTCGAAATCCGCTCCAGATAGTCGTATACGCGATCAGCTTCCATGGCAAAGAATAGTATCGGATCGATCGCATCTTGACAAATTGCCGCCCCTCATGCGTTCAGTCCAGCTCCCGCAGGGAATTGCCAAAAAATTCCGGCACGGCGAATGCGGCCCGGTGGATGTCCGCGTTGTAATACTGCGTCGGAAACGGCTTCGCCGCCGCGGCATCGGCGCGGAACCGGCTCAAGTCCCCTTTGCCCGCCAGGGTGGCGCTCCACCAGCCGGACGGATAGATGAACTGCGGGAAGAACAGCGTGCGGGTCTGGGCGAAGCCTGCCTGCCGCATGATCCGGTGCATCGAGGTGATGAGCGGCAGGTGGAACAGCGGCGATTCGCTCTGCTGCACCAGGATGCCATCGGCGCGCAGGCAGCGGTGGCATTCGCGGAAAAACGCCTCGTTGAACAGCCCCTCCGCCGGCCCGACCGGGTCGGTGCTGTCGACGATGATGACGTCGACGCATGCCTCCGGCGCATCCTTCACCCACTGGATGCCGTCGAGGAACAGCAGCTCCGCGCGGGGATCGCCGTTGGATTCGCACAGTGCGGGGAAATACCGTTCCGCCAGCCGCGTCACCCGCTCGTCGATGTCGATCTGCACCGCCTTCTCGACCTCCGGGTGCTTCAACACCTCCCGCAGGCTGCCGCAGTCGCCGCCGCCGATGATCCACACCGTCTTCGGCGCGGGGTGGGTGTAGAGCACGGGATGCGTCATCATCTCGTGGTAGAGGAAATTATCGCGGTCGCTCACCATGGTGCAGCCGTCGATCACCATGAGCTTCCCGAACCCTTCGGTGTCGTAGATCTCGATGCGCTGGAACTGCGTCTGTTCTTCGTGCAGCTTCGCCTTGATTTTCAGGGACAGCGCACTGCCGTTATCGGGGTAGGATTCGGTAAACCAGTCCTGTGCGTCGCGCATGAAGGTCCTCCTGCGTGGAAAAAATGTCGCATTCTCCCCATAATTGGAAATTTTTGAAAGACGGCCCCCATGACAAAAGTCAACTGGACGCTGAGCGAAGCGCGCGACACTTACGCGATCGAGCACTGGAGCGATGGGTATTTCAATATCTCCACCGCGGGCGATGTCGTCGTCTGCCCGCAGCGGGGAGACATCGAGGGAGGCGTGAGTATTGCCGCCATCGCCCGCAGCGTCCGTGCCGAGGGACTGTCCCTGCCCGTGCTGATGCGCTTTCCCCATATCCTGCACGACCGGGTGCGCCTCTTGACCTCGGCGTTCGGCAAGGCGCGCGCTGCGTACCACTACGGGGGAGGCTACACGCCGGTGTATCCGATCAAGGTCAACCAGGAGCGCTGCGTCATCGAGAACATTCTCCGCGCCGGCGACGTCGGCCTGGAGGCCGGCAGCAAATCGGAGCTCCTCGCCATCCTCGCCCTGGCGGAATCCGGCACCATCGTCTGCAACGGCTACAAGGACCGCGCCTACATCCGGCTGGCCCTGATCGGCAGCCGCCTGGGGCTGCGCGTCTTCATCGTGGTCGAAAAGCTGTCCGAACTCGAACTGGTGCTGAGCGAATCCGAAGCGCTCGGCATCGCTCCGCAGCTCGGCGTCCGCATACGGCTCTCCAGCATCAGCGCCGGCAAATGGCAGAACAGCGGCGGCGAGAAATCCAAGTTCGGCCTGCACGCCGGCGAAATACTGAAATTCCTCAAGCGGATCGAGGCCGCCGGCGGGCTCGACTGGGTCCGGCTGATGCACTTCCACATGGGATCGCAGGTGGCCAACATCAACGACGTCAAGACCGCCCTGCGCGAGGCCGGCCGCTACTATGCGGAACTGCGGCGGCTGGGCGCGCCGGTCGATCATGTCGACGTCGGCGGCGGCCTCGGCATCGACTACGAGGGCGCACACTCGGTCAGCGACTGCTCGATCAATTACAGCGTGGACGAATACGCCCACAGCATCGTCCGGGCCTTCTCCGAACTCTGCGCCGAACAGGGGCTGCCCCAGCCCGGACTGATCACCGAAGCGGGCCGGGCGATGAGCGCGCACCATGCCGTGCTGGTCACCAACGTCGTCGACATCGAAGCGGCCACCTATGACGCCAGCCCGGTCTCGGCCTCCGTGGCCCAACCCTTGAAAGATCTGGAGGACCTGCTCCGCCGGGTGGACTGCGAATCGGTCCTGGGCATCTACCACGACGCCGAATTCGACCTGTCCGAAGCCCGCACCCTATACGTCCAGGGCACGATCGGCCTGGACCAGTTGGCGGAAGCCGAGCGACTCCACGCCACGCTCTGCCACGAAGTGCAGCAGCGTCTCGACATCCGCCTTAGGGCCCACCGGGCCGTGCTGGACGAGCTCAACGAACGCCTGGCCGACAAGCTGTTCTGCAATTTCTCGGTGTTCCAGTCGATTCCCGATGCCTGGGCGATCGACCAGATCTTTCCGGTCATGCCGCTGCAGCGCCTCGGCGAGGAGCCGACCCGCCGCGCCGTGATCCAGGACATGACCTGCGATTCCGACGGCCGGATCAACGCCTACATCGACCGGCAGAGCATCGAGAACACCTTGCGGATGCACCAGCCGGCGCCGGGCGAACCCTATCTGATCGGCTTCTTCCTGGTCGGCGCCTATCAGGAAATTCTGGGTGACATGCACAACCTGTTCGGGGACACCCACTCGGTGAACGTCGAACTGGACGGCTCGGGCGGCTATACCTTCAGCCACACCCGGCGGGGCGACGGCGCCGACGACCTGTTGCGTTATGTCCACATCGACCCCGACGAACTGGAGCGATCCTACCGCAAGAAGCTGATCGAAGCCGACATCCCCTTGCACCAGCGCAAGCAGTACGAAAGCGAGCTGATCGCCGGGCTCAGCAACTACACCTATCTGGAGGAATGAGCATGAAGACCGGCTTCGTCGGCCTCGGCGCCATGGGGCTGGGCATGGCCCGCAACCTGCACCGGGCGGGCCTTTTGGCCGGCGTCTGGAACCGCGCGCCGGAAAAGGCTCAGGCGCTCGCGGCCGAGACCGGCACCACTGCCTGTGCCAGCCTCGCCGGGCTGGCTGCGACCTGCGATGTGATCGTGATCTGTGTCTCCGCCGACGCCGATGTGCTGGAGGTGATCGCAGCCCTCACGCCTAAGCTCCGTCCCGGTGCGGTCGTCATCGACTGCTCGACGGTCGGCGTGGCCACCGCCCGCCGCGCCGCCGAGGTCGTCCGCCAGGCGGGCGGCGATTTTCTCGATGCCCCGGTGAGCGGCGGCGTCGAAGGCGCCCGCAACGGCACCCTGGCGCTGATGGTCGGCGGCCGGGCCGAAACCGTGGCAAAAGTCCGGCCGGTGCTGGAAGCGGTGGGCAACCGCATCATGCACATGGGCGACAGCGGCGCCGGCCAGGCCACCAAGGCGGTGAACCAGGTGATGTGCGCCGGCATCAACCAGGCCGTGACCGAAGCCCTGGCCTTCGGGCAAGCCTTGGGGCTCGACCTCGACAAGGTCATCGAGGTGGTCTCCGGAGGCGCCGCCGGCAACTGGTTTTTGGAAAAACGCGGCAAGACCATGGTCCGCGGCGTGTTCCAGCCCGGCTTCAAGCTGGCATTGCACCACAAGGACCTGAACATCTGCCTGGAGATGGCGGAAAGATTAGGAATCTCCCTCCCCTTGAGTGCCCGCACCCGGGACGACTACGCCGAACTCATGGCCCGGGGCCACGGCGACGACGACATCTCCGGCCTGTTCCGGCTGAAATCGCACGCGACGCCCAAGGGCTGACCCTGGACTTTCAGCTATAATTCTGAGCCCGCACGAAAACCCGCTGGACCGCTTGTGCCTACATCGAACTCCCCCGCCACCGAAACCCTGAGCTTCCAGGATTTGATCCTGACCCTTCAACGCTATTGGTCTGAGCAAGGCTGCGTGATTCTTCAGCCGCTGGATCTGGAGGTCGGCGCCGGCACCTTTCACCCGGCGACGTTCCTGCGCGCCATCGGCCCGGAACCCTGGAACACCGCCTACGTGCAGCCCTCGCGCCGCCCCACCGACGGCCGCTATGGCGACAACCCCAACCGGCTGCAGCATTACTATCAATTCCAGGTCGTGCTGAAACCCTCGCCGCCCGACATCCAGGAGCTCTATCTCGGCTCGCTGCGCCTGCTCGGCTTCGACCTGCTCGAACACGACGTCCGCTTCGTCGAGGACAACTGGGAATCGCCCACGCTCGGCGCCTGGGGCCTGGGCTGGGAAGTCTGGCTGAACGGCATGGAGGTGACCCAGTTTACCTATTTCCAGCAGGTCGGCGGGCTGGACTGCCGGCCGGTCAGCGGCGAGATCACCTACGGCCTGGAGCGCATCGCCATGTACGTGCAGGGGGTGGAGAACGTCTACGACCTGGTCTGGGCGCGGGGACCACAAGGCATCGTCCGTTACGGCGACGTGTTCCATCAGAATGAGGTCGAGATGTCCGCCTTCAATTTCGAGCACGCCAACACCGAATTCCTGTTCGGCGCCTTCGACACCTACGAGCGCGAATGCCGCCAGCTCATCATGCTGGGGCTGCCCCTCCCCGCCTACGAGATGGTGCTGAAGGCCTCGCACGCCTTCAACCTGCTCGATGCCCGGCGGGCGATTTCGGTCACCGAACGCCAGCGCTTCATCCTGCGGGTGCGCGAACTCGCCAGGGCCGTGGCCGAAGCCTATTACCAGCGCCGGGAAGCCTTGGGGTTTCCGATGCTCGACGCCAAGGAGGAACAGACTCATGGCTGAGACCCGCGACCTGCTGTTCGAACTGGGCACCGAGGAGCTGCCGCCGAAATCCCTGCTCAAGCTGAGCGAAGCGCTCAAGGACAATATGGCGGCCGGTCTGGATAAAGCCGGCCTGTCGTATGCAGCCATCGAAGCCTACGCCACGCCGCGCCGGCTTGCCCTGCTGGTCCAAGGCCTCGCCTCCGCCCAGCCGGACCAGACCGTCGAGCGGCGCGGCCCGGCGCTGAACGCCGCCTACGACGCCGACGGCGCCCCTACCAAGGCCACCGAGGGCTTCGCCAAGAGCTGCGGCGTCACCGCAGATCGGCTCATCACACTGAAGACCGACAAGGGCGAATGGGTCGGCCTGATACAGGAGGTTCGCGGCAAACCCACCGCAGCCCTGATCCCGGACATCATCCGCCAAAGCCTGGCCGCGCTGCCGATCGCCAAGCGCATGCGCTGGGGCGCGGGCCTGGCCGAATTCGTCCGGCCGGTGCAATGGGTGGTGCTGATCTACGGCGATGGCGTGATCGAGTGCGAAATCCTCGGCGTCGCCGCCGGCCGGATCACCCGCGGCCACCGCTGCCACGCGCCCGATCCGATCGAGATCACGAACCCTGGCGAGTACGCCGGCCTGCTGACTGCGCAGGGCCATGTGCTGCCGGACTTCGGCGAACGCCGCGCCCGCATCGAACGGCTCGCCGTGGAAGCCGCCGCGACGGTGAACGGCACGCCGCTGATCGACCCGGACCTGTTGGACGAAATCACCGCCCTGGTCGAATGGCCGGTACCGGTGCTGGGCGGCTTCGAAGCGCGCTATCTCTGCCTTCCGCCGGAAGTCCTGATCACCACCATGCAGGACAACCAGAAATACTTCCCGGTGGTCGACGCGGACGGCAAGCTGCTCCCCCATTTCATCACCTTCAGCAACATCGACAGCCGCCGGCCCGAATTCGTCCGCGAGGGCAACGAGCGCGTGGTCCGCCCCCGGCTGGCGGATGCCGAATTCTTCTGGAACCAGGACCGCAAGCGCACCCTGGAAGACCGGGTGGACGAGCTGAGCCAGGTCACCTTCCAGAACAAGCTCGGCTCGGTGCTCGACAAGACCCGGCGGGTCCGGCGCCTCGCGGCTTTGATCGCCGAATCCTTAGACCTGGACCCCAGCTTCGCCGAACGCGCCGCGCTGCTGGCCAAGGCCGACCTCCTGACCCACATGGTCGGCGAGTTCCCCGAACTGCAAGGCCTCATGGGCCGCTATTACGCCCTGGCCGAAGGCGAACCCGAGGAAGTCGCGCTCGCCATCGAGGAACAGTACCTGCCCAAAGCATCCGGGGGACCGCTGCCCGCCTCCCGCACCGGCGAGATCCTGGCTCTGGCGGAAAAGATCGACACCCTGGCCGGCATCTTCGGCATCGGTCTGGTCCCCAGCGGCGACCGCGACCCTTACGCCCTGCGCCGCGCCGCGCTGGGGGTCATCCGCATCCTGATCGAAAAGCGGCTCGACCTGGATGTCGAAGTCCTGCTGGAAAAGGCCTTGAGCCTGCTCCCTCACGGCTTCGATCCGGCCGCGACCCGCTCGGCACTGCTGGACTTCCTCTATGAACGCCTGCGCGGCTACTGCCTGGAGCAGGGCTACCGCCACGACGAGTTCGAGGCCGTCCTGGCGATACGGCCGACCAGTCTGGTGGATTTCCTGGACCGGCTCGCCGCGGTCCGGGAGTTCCGCACTCTGACGGCTGCCGAAAGCCTTGCGGCGGCCAACAAGCGCATCCGTAACATCCTGCGCAAGGCCGACGAAACCGTGGCCGCCAATGCCGACGAGCGAATCCTTATCGAACCGTCGGAGAAATCGCTGCTGGCCGCGGCTCGCCGGGCCCACGCCGATATCCTGCCGCTGCTGCACGCCCGCGACTACACCGCGGCGCTGTGCCGGCTGGCGCAGCTCCGAGACAGCGTCGATACCTTCTTCGACAAAGTGATGGTGATGAGCGAGGACGAATCCCTGCGCATCAACCGGCTCGGCCTGCTCGCCCTGGTGGAGGGGCTGTTCCTGAACATCGCCGACATCTCCGCGCTGCAGCCGGCCCAGTGACATGCATTACGTGATCCTGGACCGGGACGGCGTCATCAACGAGGACTCCGACGACTACATCAAGTCGCCGGAGGAATGGCGCCCGATTCCCGGCAGCCTCGACGCCATCGCCCTCTTGACCCGCCACGGCTTCCGGGTAGTGGTGCTGACCAACCAGTCCGGCATCGCCCGCCGGTTGTTCAGCCCCGCCATGCTGGAAGCGATCCACGGCAAGATGCGGACGGCGGTCCGAGAGGCCGGCGGCGAAATCTTCGACGTTTTCCTGTGCCCGCACGGCCCCGAAGACAGTTGCGACTGCCGCAAACCCAAGCCCGGCCTGTTCCGGGCCTTCGCCGGAAAATACGGCGTGGCATTGGCCGGTGTGCCGGCCGTCGGCGACTCGCTGCGCGACATCGAAGCGGCGGCGGCCGCGGGCGCTGCGCCTATGCTGGTCGAAACCGGCAAGGGCACGCGCACGCTGGAGCGGAATCCCGAACTCGACGTCCCCACTTTCCCCGACCTGTATGCAGCCGCACAACACATCGTTTTCAGCCAAGCTTGAAATCATCCTGCGTTCGGCGGTGTTCTTCGCCGGCATGACCTTGGCCACCTTCGCGATCGGCCCCTGCATGATCGCCGCCCGGCCCTTCTCCTTCGGCGTGCGCTGGGCGCTGGCCAACCGCTGGGTCCGGTTCAATCTCTGGATGCTGCGGACCGTGTGCCGGCTGGACTTCCAGGTCCAGGGGCGGGAGAACATCCCGGTCCAGCCCGGCGTCATCCTCTGCAAGCACCAGTCGGCCTGGGAGACCATCGCCCTGCAAGTGATCTTCCCGCCCCTGGTCTTCATCCTCAAGCGGGAACTGCTGAGGCTGCCGGTCTGGGGCTGGGCGATGGCGACGCTCAAGCCCATCGCCATCAACCGCGCGCACAAGGCGGCCGCCCTCAAGCAGGTGCTGAACGACGGGGTGAAGCGGCTGAGAGAGGGATTGTGGGTGGTCGTCTTCCCGGAAGGCACCCGCGTCGCTCCGGGCAGGAAGGGCCATTACGGCGCCAGCGGCGCCATGCTGGCGCACCGCGCCGGCTGCCCGGTGGTACCGGTGGCGCACAACGCCGGCGAATACTGGAGCCGCCGCGCCTTCCTGAAATATCCCGGCACTATCCAGGTCCGTATCGGGCCGCCGATCGACGCCGCCAAGTTCGACGCGGCGGAAATCACCGCCCAGGCCGAGCGCTGGATCGAAGCCCAGATGCAGGAAATCAGCCGGGCATCCTGATCCCGGCCTTGCTGCCGGCGACGAAGCTGCGCATCCGCTCGACAGCCTCCCGCAGCGCAGGAATGTCGGCGGTATAGGCAAAACGCAGGTAACGTTCCGGCGCCTGGGCGCCGAAATCCTTGCCCGGCGTCACCGCAACCCCGGCCCGCTCCAGGAGGCATGCAGCGAACTCTGCGCTGTCATCGGTAAATGGCGAGCAGTCCGCATAAATATAGAATGCGCCGGACGGCTGAACGGGCACCCCGAACCCCAGCTTCACCAACTCCCCCCAAAGGAAATCGCGGCGCGCTTCGAAAGCCCGCCGGCGGCGTTCCAATTCGGCGCGGCATTCTGCCGAGAATGCCGCCAGCGCCGCGTACTGCGAGATCGTGGGCGCCGAAATGAAGATGTTTTGGGCCACCCGCTCCACGGCGGCCGCGCAAGCCTCCGGAACGACCACCCAGCCCAGACGCCAGCCAGTCATGCCGAAATATTTCGAAAAGCTGTTGACGACGAACGCATGCTTGCCGAACTCCAGGGCACTGACCGACTGCCGGCCGTATTCCAGCCCATGGTAAATCTCGTCCGAAATCAGGATGCCCCGCTCGGCTTCGAACCATTCCACCAGCTCCCGCAATACCTCGGCATGCATGACCGTGCCGGTCGGGTTGGAGGGCGAGGCACTGATCGCCACCGGAACATCTCCCCCGCAATGCGCCCGGCACAGTGCGGCGTTGAGGTGGAAGTCCTGCTCCGGCCCCACCGGCACGGCATGCGGATCGCCCGAATACAGGCGCACGAAATTGAAATAACAGGGATAACCGGGATCGGCCAGCATGACGCGCCGGCCGGGTGACAAGGCAACGGCCAGCGCCAGGGAAAACGCGCCCGACGCGCCCGGCGTGAGGAATATCCGCTGCGGCGCGACCGCCACGCCGTAGCGTTCGGCGTAGTATCCTGCAATGCGCTCCCGAAGTTCGGGCAATCCGGCGGCGGGGGTGTAGCGCACCTGGCCTTCGGCCAGGAAGCGGATGGCCGCCGCGTTCACCGGGTCGGGCGTCGGGAAATCCGGCTCGCCGATCTCGAGGTGGAGGATGGAGCGTCCGGATGCCTCCAGCTGCCTGGCGCGCGCCAGAATCTCCATGACGTGGAATGGCCGGATGGCGTCGGCAAGGCAGCCGCTGTGCCCCGCTTCTTTTGTTTCCTGGCCAGCCTCATGCGGTCGCCGGTTCATCGAATCCCCTGTAATCCTGGACGGAAAAAATTCCATTTTACGGTTAAAATCCGGACGTTGTGGATCTGCTCGTTTCGGCACGGAGCGGTCGGCCGATTTTTCACCCATCCATCAAGCAGGCGGCGTAAGTTCCAAACTCATGCGTGCGGGCAAATTCTATCTCTTCGTCACTTTCGTGGTTCTGCTGGTCATCGCCATAGAAGGCGAACTCGTGGTGGAAATCCTTTCGCACAGCGTCGAGCTGCTTCTCGAAGCACTGGAGATGCTGCTGGACACCGTGTTCGAAGCCGTGCTCGGCCTCACGCCGCGCGGCGCCCAGGTCCTGACGGCCTGGCTTGCGGTCGGCGTCCTGGTGTGGCTGGGAAGCATGGCGGCCGGAAAGATCGCCCGAGGCTGGGGCGAGCGCGTCCGGCGGATCGAGGATTACCGGCACAAAAAAGTCGGCCAGGCCAAAGCCTGGTATCTGCGCAACCGGCTGAAGATTATCCTGATCGGCTCGGGTATCGGCCTGCTGGCTCTATTGACTCTGTTCTGAACCGGCAAATCCCGTTGGCTCCCATTCGAAGCGGGGAAGCAGGGTGAAGGCGTTGCGTATGCCCTCTGCCCATTGCTTCTGGATCGAAGCGTAGAGCGGGCTGGAATAATCCAGGTGCAGATAATGGCCGACGACAAAGGAATCCCGCCGGTAGATCGCGACCTCCACCGGCGGACCGACCGAGATGTTGCTGCGCATGGTCGAATCGATGGACACCAGGGCGCAGCGCGCCGCGTCTTCCAGCGTCGTGGCCGGGGAGATCATCCGGTCGAGAATCGGCTTGCCGTACTTGGTTTCGCCGACCTGCAGATAAGGGTTGTCGGGCGAGGCCGTGATGTAGTTGCCTTGGGGATAGATGAGATAGATTTCGGGCGGCTCCCCCTGGATCTGGCCGCCCAGGATGAAGCTGGCTTCACCGGAGATGCCGCAGCGTTGCATCGCGCTGGCGTGTTGCTCCTGAACCCGCACGCTGGTTCCGCCTATGTAGGACGCGGCGTCGTATAAATAGGCCGCCGTATTCAGATTGTAGAGCGCTCCCGGATTTTCCAGATCGCGCCGTATAAGATTGATCACGGCCTGCGTAGTCGCCAGATTGCCGGCGGCGAGGATGATCATCATGCGGTCGCTGTGCAGTTCGAAGCGGTACATCTTGCTGTAGACGCTGGCGTAATCGACGCCGGCGTGGGTGCGGGAATCGGAGGCGAATACCAGCCCCTGGTCGACCTTGATGGCAAGGCAGTAAGTCATCGGGTTTCCTTACGTGTGATCTGCGCGGTGTAGCCGCAGGACTCTAGCTCGAAACGGCCCTCGATCTCAAGCCGTCCCGCAAACGCCAGGCGGCTTCGGCGCTTGCACCGAATCGGCGCATGCCGTTGCCGGCGCGCCCCAAACCCGCTCCGGCTCCGCTCGGGCCAGGTCGCGCCAAAGCCGGGCCGTTCCCGCAAAAACACGGCCAAGAGCCGGCAGCATACCGAGGGTGGCCCGGAAATCGCTTGTCTGCCCATAGAGGCCAGCTTCCGGCATCGCCGCCGACCATCAGCGCCCAGAAAAAATTTCGCCTCCTTAAGGACCGAAACACGAGCATGAGCCTAGCCCTGCAAGACTACCCCAACCCGGAATGTTTCGATGAGCTGCTCGACGCCCACGGCCAGCCACGCCCCTTCGCCCGCGCCCTGTTCGAGCATCTGGACGGCTTCTCCGAAGCCGACCTGCAGGAACGCAAGGCCGCCGCCGAAGCCGAAATCCTGAGCATGGGCATCACCTTCACGGTGTACTGCGAGAAGGAGGGCTCCATCGACCGCGCCTGGCCGTTCGACATCATCCCGCGGTTGATTCGGGCCGAGGAGTGGCGGACCGTGGAACGGGGGCTCAAGCAGCGCACCCGGGCGCTCAACCTGTTCATCGACGACGTCTATCACCGCCAGAACATCGTCCGGGACGGGGTGTTCCCCCTGGAACTCCTGGCCGATTCCAGGAATTTCCGGCCCGAATGCGTGGGCATCGACCCGCCGCTCGGCGTGTGGGCCCACGTCTGCGGCACCGACCTGGTCAAGGACAAGGACGGACGGTTCTACGTGCTGGAGGACAATCTGCGGGTGCCCTCCGGCGTGTCCTACATGCTGGAGAACCGCCTGGTGATGAAGCGGGTGCTGCCGGAGCTTTTCGAATCCTACGCCATCGCCCCGGTCGACGACTACCCGGCCCAGCTCCGCCAGTGTCTGGCGTCGCTGGCGGCGGATACGGACAACCCGCAGATCGTGGTATTGACGCCGGGCATCTACAATTCGGCCTACTTCGAGCATGCCTACCTCGCCCAGCAGATGGGCGCCGAACTGGTGGAAGGACGCGACCTGGTCGTCGGCAACGACGACTGCGTCTACATGCGCACCATCGAAGGACTGCACAAGGTCGATGTGGTGTACCGGCGGATCGACGACCTGTTTCTCGACCCGGAAGCCTTCAACCCGGCGTCCGTGCTCGGCGTGCCAGGGCTGATGCGGGCCTGGAAGAAAGGCAAGGTGGCGCTGGCCAACGCCCCCGGCGCCGGGGTGGCGGACGACAAGGTGGTCTATACCTATGTCCCTGCCATCATCCACTATTACCTGAACGAGGAGCCCATCCTGCCCAATGTGCCCTCCTACCGCTGCGTAGCCCCGGAGGAATGCCGCTATGTGCTAGACCACCTGGACCGGCTGGTGGTCAAGCCGGCCAACGAGTCCGGCGGCTACGGCATGCTGATCGGCCCCAAGGCCAGCCCGGAAGAGCGCGCGGAGTTCGCCGAACGCATCCGCCGCGATCCGCGCAACTACATGGCCCAGCCCATGCTCACCCTGTCCACCGCCCCTACCCTGGTCGACCATCGGGCCGAGCCGCGCCACCTCGACCTGCGCCCCTTCATCCTGAGCGGCCGGGACACCTACGTGACCAACGGCGGGCTGACGCGGGTCGCCCTCAAGAAAGGCTCGACCGTGGTGAACTCGTCCCAGGGCGGCGGCAGCAAGGACACCTGGATCATCGACGGAAAAGGAGCCTGATATGGCGATGCTGTCACGAGTTGCGGAAAGCCTCTACTGGATGTCGCGCTATCTGGAGCGGGCCGAAAACAGCGCCCGCATGATCAACGCCAACGCCAATATGATGCTGGACCTGCCCAGGGAGATCCGGCCCAGCTGGGATTCTCTGCTGACCATCACCGGCAGCGAGGAAACGTTCGGCGCGCTTTATTCCAGCCCGAGCGAGAGCCAAGTCAGCCGTTTCCTGATTTCGGAAGCCCGCAATCCCGGCTCCATTCTCAGCTCGCTGCGCACGGCCCGCGAGAACGCCCGCAGCATCCGGGACATCCTCCAGCGGGAGGGCTGGGAGCATATCAACGAGCTGTACCTCAAGGCCATGGCGCGCATACCGGACAGCGAATCGCCGAAACGCCGGTTCGCCTACCTCGACGACATCATCGTCGGCGTACAGACCGTGGCGGGCCTGATCGCCGGCACCATGAGCCACGACGAGGCCTATGAATTCGTCCGGCTCGGCTGCGATCTGGAACGGGCCGACATGACCACCCGCATTCTTGACGTCCGCTGGGTCGACCTGTCACCGGAAGGCAAGGACGTGACGCCTTTCGAAAACCTGCTGTGGATGAGCGTGCT
>JBFMDC010000038.1:0-20495 GCA_040753975.1 Pseudomonadota bacterium | reverse complement strand
GCGCGGGTCTCGCTCTCGGCGGCGCGGCGCTCGCCGGCGGCCAGCTCGGCGCTCAGGCGGGCCAGGTCGGCGCGCACCGCGGAGGCGTCCGCCTCCGCCGCCTGGCGCGCGGCCCGCTCCTCCCGCAGCAGCTCGGTCAACTGTTCGACCCTGGCCTGTAACTCCGCCCGCGCGGCCTCGGCGAGCTCGGCGCGGTGGGCGGCCGCCATCGAGGCTTGGGCCTGGGCGGCGAGCTCCTCCCGCAGCCGCTCGCTCTCCGCCGCGCCGGCGGCGCTCTGCTCGGCCAGCCGCCGGAGCGCGGCGCGGGCCTGGTCGAGTTCGGCGGCGATCTGGTCGGCCAAGTCCGCCGCTTCCTGCCGGGTCCGCTCCGCTTCCTGCCGGGCTTGCTCCAATGCTTCCCGGTCGGCGTTCAAGCGGGCGTTGGCCAGTTCCAGGGCCGCGCCCCAGAGCTCGCCGGCGAGTTCGCCCAGCCGCTCGGTGACGGCCGCCGGCGCGGCTTCCCGGATCGGCGCCACGGCCTCGCGGTTCGTGCGCCAGGCCCGCATGCCCGGACTGATGTCGGTGTAGCTGCCCCCGCCCAGGCGCTTGCGCACATTGGCCAGCGTGGGGCTCTTGCCTTCGGCGGCCAGCGCCTCGGCCGCGGCCCATACCTGTTCTTGCGTCGTAGCCATCGCCCCGCCCTCCGGGTTGTAGGTTGTAGTAGGTTGTATCATACGCTACAACCTACTACAACCTACAACCTACAACCTACGGCCGGACGCCGCGGCCGCCCGGCTCAATCCTCCGCCACTCCGCCGGCGACATCCTGCACCAGCCTGGCCAGCCCGTCGCGGGTCCAGCCGGCCCGCTCCGCCGCCCGTTGCAGCGTCCTGGCATCGCACGCCGCCAACAGCCAGCACGCGGCCTGCCGCGCCTCCTGGGCCGCCCGGTCGAACTGCCTGGCCCGTTGCAGCAGCGCAATGGCCTCGGTCGCCTCGGTCTGCATCGCATCACCCCATCAACCGTTCATAAACCGCTACCCGGTCCCCGGATCGGACGGCCCTGGCTTGTCCGTGGGCCGGTCGATTGTTTTCGGAGCGAAAATCGTACCAGATGGCAACAAGGCCCTGTCACGGTCAATGCTTATGCATGCCAACGCCATGTGATTCAAGCCATGCAGCGCAAGGCACGTGGCTTGCTTGACGGGTTTAGTCGCAGAAATGATTATGCAACATAAGGAAACAACGGGGCGGCAGACGGACACCCGCGAAACGGCCTTTGGGGGTGGATGCCCTTCCCGGCGCGCCCGCCCGCCATGCCCTTCGGGCACGGCCGCGTGAAGCCCCCCGCCGCTGCGCCGCCCCAGGCAGTCGCCGCGATAGCGATCCAGCGCGAACCGGCCGGGGCGCCCGTTCCGGCTCACCCCTCCCCCCGGTACAGCTCACGGCGGAGCTTCCGCGTCACCTCGAATTCCCAGGCCTGCCCCACCCGCAGCAGATCGGCATGGCGGCCGCGCCAGGTCGAATACCAGACCGTCTTGCCGACGCCCAGACGCCGGGCCGATTCCCCCGCCGTCAGCGACTTCCGCGCCGACACCAGATCGTCCCGGACCAGTTCCGCCAGCCGGTCGAGCCGGTCGAGCCGGTCGGGACGGTTCCGGGTCCGCCGGTCCCAGCGCTCCGCCAGCCTTGCCGCCTCCGCCCGCAAGTACCCCAGGAGCCGGCGTTCGGCTCCCGCATCGGCCAGACACTTGGCCAGCGCCAGCGCGTAACACGGCGCCGGCAGCCCCGCCAGCATCGCGGCGAACTCGGCCGGCGTGACCGAAGGCGCGCCCGACCGCGCCCGGCCCGACCAATCCACGCCGCGGATGGAGAGGTAACGCGCCATCGCATCCAGAACGCTCACTTAGCGCCGCCTTCCGTCAAAGGCCGCTCCCGAGCGGCCCGCCGCAAACGCTCGCCACGCCGGAGATTCCTGAGCGCCTCTCCCTCCCCGCTGCACGGGGCGGGAGCGGTGCCCGTGGGAGCGGCTCCGCCGCGATAGCGCAGCGTCCGGTCATCCCGAATT
This sequence comes from Pseudomonadota bacterium, assembly GCA_040753975.1. Lineage (GTDB taxonomy): Bacteria > Pseudomonadota > Gammaproteobacteria > Methylococcales > Methylococcaceae > Methylococcus. Next base: position 18,449 of record JBFMDC010000038.1, on the reverse strand, counting down.
TTCTGGGTGATACAGCGACCGCATAGGGTCGAACACGAACCCCTGAAACCCTTCCCACTTGGACACCGGGCTGTCCTGACCAAACACCAACTTGCCGCCAGACGCGACAAAAGCATCCAGCCGGCGATCTACCGCGCCCGTCTCATGTGTTTCTTCCACGACCAGCAGGCAGCAGCAGCGGACCCATTTCCTCCCGCCGCCATCCACCAGTTCCGCGTACAGGTTCTCGGGAGCCGGCAAGACCCCTACCACCCTGGTCACGCCTTGACCGTATTCGTGCATCGTCTTCCTCCAAGAGATCGTGTCTCACAGCGCATAAACCGCCCGGCCGGAACGACCGAGCACCCTGGGGTCAGCCCTCGATGGCTCAAGGGATACTCCCCCATCCTCATTTCTCGGCTTTTTCATAACCAAAAGTTATAACAACAAGGCTTACCATAATCAAACCTTATATCAACATCGTCCCTTGCCGTCACCCTTCCCGGCCCGTCAGAACGGAATCTCATCGTTCAGTTCCGGCTCCGGCGCCGCATACACCTGGCGCGGATCGAACTCCCGCCCCGTCCGGGCCTCCTCCGGCCTGCCCGCCCGCGCTCGCGGTCGCGGCTTCGCCGCCGCCTCCGCCAGGGCCATGACCCGGCTGGCCGTCAACTGCACCGACACCTGCGGCCCGCTCTGCCCCTGATACACGCCCAGGGAAACCCGCCCCGCAACGGTCACGGCGTCGCCCTTGCGCAGCCCTTCGAGCACGCGGCACACCTCGCCATCGAACGCCGTCACGTTCAGTAGCTGGCTCTGGTCGCCCCCCATGGAAGCCGACACCAGCAGCGCAACGTATTCACTCCCGTTGTGGGTCTCTTTGCTCTGCGGGTCGCGCACCACGACGCCGCTGCACAATGCCGAAATCATTCATGAGTCTCCAAAGGTGAGGGTTGAACCAGCCGGACCTCCAACCGTCAAAATCGCCGGTTAAGACAGTTACGCACATGGCTCCTACTCCCCCTATAAAAAATGTCAAAAAACAACATCTGCCATTTTTCTCGCGTTAAGGTTTTCTTATGTCTTAACTGTCACGACTGTCGGAGAGAGGGCCATGACGTCTCCTATATCTTGGAGACCCGCCACCAGGCTCGCGTGCCAGAGGCGCCGTCAATATCCAACCGGAGTCCATCAACCACGCGCCCCCGATACCTCCGCAACCAGTGCGCAAGCCGGCGCGGATCAATTTGACGAGGATCGCGACGACTCGCCGCAATGGTCAGCAGTACCTCGCGGATTTCTTCGTTGCTGGATATCGCCGCACATTCGAGGATGTTTCGAACCTGGAGGGCTTGGCCACCCCAGCGTTCGAACCACAACTTAAGGAGATCAGACAGTTCGGCACGGACAGGATCGGCGTCCTCGATGCGGGCGCGGGATTCGCAGGGGTCCGCTGCCCCCGACCAGATCAGGGCATTGCGCACCGTCTCGCTCCACACGTCGAACGACCCGAAGGGTGCCGTACCCACATCTGGCCGTCCGGCGTCAGCGTAATTAGCCATGATCGTGAGCGCAGACTCGACCAGAACCTTGCGTTGCGACAAAACATAATCCGTGATACGACGCGAGAATTGCCGCTGATCTGGTCGCTCGCATTTTGCGTCGAGCCGGCACGTCAAAGCGCGGCGGGACAGATCGCCGACCAGCGATAAGTTGTTAGCCGTCGCGCAGATGAAGACTGAGGTAGAAACCTCGGGCGCGCGGGACGCACCCAGCACACGTAGACGAACCGAGGATGCAGTCAGTACTTGACACAGTAAATCGCTCGCCAGGGGCGTTGACAAATTGTCGAGGTTGACCGCGCAAATCCCGGATAACAGGAGCGCACCCAAACGTTTTTCAACTTCTTCTTCGTTCGACCCGGAAATGGTGATGGCAGGAATGGGCGCTCCAAGCGCGATGAGTCCACACACATCCACGAGAGTGGTCTTGCCTGTGCCGGGGGTGGATGCATCGACTCCCATCAACGGCGCAGATGGGAGCAGAGGACGCATGACAGCCGTCAAAATGCCGGCCAGCCCGACCGAGCGGTCTACATCGCAGACAAAAGGAAATTCAACGAGCACCTCCTCCAGCCGTTCGCGAGCATGAATTGCAGCTTTTTGCCCTCCGCCACGATTCAACCGTACCCTGCCAAGGCTCCATGAAAGGTAGAGGCCAGTCTCTGCGTCGTAGCCTTGGCGATCCAAAACCGAACCATCAGGGCGCAACACGGGGCTGCATGTCAGCCCCCGCAGCGGCCGCATGCGCCGGATGCCGTTCGCGGCCAAAAAGGTTGCACTGACCTGGAGCGGACAATCCATTCGTTTCCAGCGGCTCAGCCGTGCGTCGTACTTCGTGAATTTCGCCTCCCGCGTCGCGATGAGTCGCAGCAGCTCAGGCGAAACCGCTTCGATAACCAACGTGCCATCGGGAAGATGCGCACCACCTTGAAGCTTTCGCAGCTTCTCTGTTCGGAAGACATGAACGAGGCTGCCAGACCGTTCGAACAGATCGACACCAGAGCGCAACAAGGTGTTGTTTAGCGCACTAATAATTTGAGGCAATCGGTGCGCGATCAGGGCGATGTGGCCCGCTGGAGGTGGCGGGGTCGCCGGGCCATCGGTCTCATCTTCGTCGGGCGGTTCCGCGACATCCTCCGCCGGATCGGCGGCGCCCGAACCGGGCGCAAGACTGCGCAGCAGTTCAGCGGCTAGGTCGTCGAGACGCGCCTCGTCGCGCAGCATCTCATCGACGAGGCGCGGCATGGCGCACCTCCGCGAGGATGGCGCGGAGCGTCTCCGCAGCCAACCCGACCCGGCGGCGGTCGGCCTCCGGCAGCGGGCGGCCGGCTGCCAGATCGTTCGCGGCGATGACGCAGACCGCCGCCTCTTGCGCAGCCAAGATGCACAAGTCGCGGACGCGCTGCTCCGGGATGCCATCCCGCGAACGGCGGCCCTCCAAAGGCGGCGGTCGCTCGGGGAAGAGATCGGCCAGCGTCAAGCCGACCGCGCTGACGATGTCCTCAGCAGCGCAGCCAGCGAAACAAAAGACCAATATCCGCCCGTCCTCGCACTGCCTGATGGACAAACTCGGCGTCCGGTCCTTGTGTGCAGGACATTTCGCCATCCAGCGCCCAGCCCCTGTTTCACGCAGTCCTTCAAGGCGCGCCAGGAATTCCCCGACCGGGCGCGTCGTCATCCGGCCCTCCGGGCGTTGACCTCGCCGACCGCCTCCTTGATCTGTTCGAGTGAGGCGCCCTGCTCGCGCAAGGCGTCCAGATCATCAAGCTCCGCCCGTGGCCAGACGGTTGTACCGTGGGCCAGCTTGATGGCGCGCGGTAAAAGGCCCTGGCCGGACCACCTCCAGATCGTTGCTATGGAAGTCGCATAGCGGCATGCGAGATCGCGCGCCCGCAGCGCCAGCGCCACCGGCTTGAGGTTCCCCGCATCGAACGCCACCGCCACCGGATGTCCGGTCCTCTCGTACAACGTCGCGCCGGTCGCGTAACCCTCGCAGAGCATGACCAGCGACGGCTTCTCGCCCAGGCCGATCGGGGAGAAGCAACCGCCTTTCCGGCCGCCGGTCAGGAACCGCTTGTTGCCCTGGGCGTCGATGGTCTGGACCGACCAGACCACGCCTTCGGCGTCCTGAACCGGGATGAGAAGGAGTCCGCCAGACTGGCGAAGACCGTGGGCGCTGACGCGCTTGCGGACCAAGTACGGATGCGCCGGATCGGCGGCGGCGGACCTCGCCAGCCAGCTCCGCGCCTTGTCTTGGGCGCGCCGATGCCGGTCCCGCTCCTCGGCCTCTTCGGCGCGCTTCCGCTCGGCCATCCGGGCCATGTGTGCGGCCCAGGCGGCCGGATCGACCTCCGTCTCCCGGCGAAGGCACCAGGTTTCCTTGATGCCTCCCCGCCAGCATCCGAACACGCCAGCAGGAATGCCGTCGGTGTGCAAGCGGTAAAACCCGGACCGCCCGCGCTCGTTTCCGGCCCGAAACCGAACCAGGCGTTGCGTATCGAGTCGGATGTCCTCCGGCGGCTCAATGCCCTCTTGTAGCATCGCGGCCTTGAACGCCTCGATGACCTCACGCGGGTCCGCACGCCGCCCTGCGCCAGAACCGGCGCCGCTTCTGCCGGGGCGGGTCACAAACCGCCCCTCTCGGCAACGATCCGGCGAACCAGGGCCTTGATCTCGCCAGCGGACGCTCCGGCTTCTCGCGCTTCATCAACCCGATCGACTTCTGCGGCAATCCAGCAGGTCGTATTCCCGCCGACTTTGATCGGCGGCGGAATTATCCCGTCGCGCGCCCAGCGCCATACCGTCGCGGACGAGATGCCGTACCTGGCGCGCACTTCCGGCTCCCGCAAGTACCTGGGAAGCACGGGCAATTTGGCTACGGTGGCAGTGCTTGACGATGTGCAACGATTCACAGCGAGTCTCCACAAAAAGCATGGAGAACAAGTTAAATCGCTGATTCACAAATAAAAATAGGGGGAATTCTGCTAAAGGGGGTTTAGTTGTTTAAGGGGTATTTATTGGTTCGCGGGGCGCCGCCCGCGGCGTGACAGTGCGGAAAGGTCAGGGCATGGCGAATCCCCTTTTTCGACCTCGGCTTTCAACCGGCCGCTTTCCACCGCATCCTTTAGCCAGCCGATCACCGTCTCAACGGAAGGTAAGTCCTTCCTCCCGGTCCCTTCGCTCAGGAGGCGCGAGACCTCGGTGGCAAGACTCCTCCAGGACTCGCGCCGAAGATCGCTGTCTTCCGAATCGCGGACCACGCCCGCCGCCAGCGCGATGGCGTCCGCATGGCAAGGGTGGATTGGGTGCCCCGCTTTCTTGGAAGCAGGCTTGATCGACTTTGGGGCATCCAGCACAGGGGTGACGCCGTATTCGGCCTCGCATGCCAGTACGTGAGCGAGACAAAACAGCGCGAACGCCGCCGGCGCGGGGTCCTCGTCGCCGTCCCACGGCGTCCCCACCCCGCCCGGATGGAGGGGCAGGAGCATGCCTTGGGCGACTCCGGCCCGAATGAACGCCTCGGCCGGCTCCTCGGGGTCGGAACTCCAGCGCCGGATCAGCGCGTCGCCGGCGATAAAACGGTCTTTCGGCTCGAAGGCCTCGATGTCGGAAGCCAGGAAATAGACGCTCCAAAGCGCATCCAGGTAGTCGTGCGAGGGGTCGCGGGCGTAATGAAGAGAGAGGGAATCGAAGGAGAACCGCGGCGGGTCGTCGAGATCGTTGTCGAGGGTGTAGGCCGCCAAGCCGCCGCAATCCGGCCCGAGGAAAACCCAGGCGGCGATTTCCCGAGCCGTAGCGCCCAGCCGCTCGGCGAGCCGTCGCTTTGCCACCGTGTAGGGAATGTATCGACGTTCCACGTCAGCCCTCCTTCCCAGGCCGCCCTTCAAGGTAGGAACCACGCCAACGGGTGAAGGAGTCCCGCTTGTCGCCTGGCCGGGCTAGGCGTGGTACAAAAGTATTATCCGTGATTGCTTGCGCTCATGGCAAAGCTTCACGCTTTGCGCCGCGAGGCGATCGACACCACGGACGCCCCGTCCTTCAAGCCGTCCAGAAAGTCACTCCACGCCTGCATCATCCGGCGCCGCTCCGGCAGATGTTCAGCGTAGTTGTAGGCCGCCCGGACCGCATTGCGTTCGGAGTGGGCAAGCTGGCGCTCGATGGCGTCACGGTGCCACCCCTGCTCGTTCAGCAGGGTGGATGCCATGGAGCGGAAGCCGTGGCCGGTCATTTCGCCTTTCTCATACCCCATGCGCCGCAATGCCCCCAGCACGGCATTTTCCGACATGGGCCGGTCGCCTCTGGGGGAGCGTGCACAGGGGAATACGTAGCGCCCGTGCCCCGTCAGCAGGTGAATCTCCCGGAGCACCGCCAAGGCTTGGGTAGACAGCGGCACGATATGGGCGGATCGCATCTTCATCTTGGGGCCTGGTATGCGCCACTCCGCCGCGTCAAAGTCGAATTCGTCCCATTCCGCCTTTCGTAGCTCTCCGGGGCGCACGAAGGTCAAAGGCGCCAGCCTTAAAGCCGCCTTCACGATGACGGAGCCCCGGTAGCCCTCGATGGTGCGCAGCAAGGCGCCGATCTCCGTAGGTGTTGTGATGCTGGCATGGTGGCGCTTGGTGCCGGCGGGGGTCAGGGCGCCGCGCAGGTCGCCGGATGGATCGCGTTCCGCCCGTCCGGTGGCGATGGCATAGCGGAAGATTTGCCCGCAGGTCTGGCGCAGCCGGCGCGCCGTCTCCGGGGCGCGTGATTCGGTCGCCCGCAAAGCCTTCAGCAATTCCGGCGCGGTGATGGTGGAAATGGGTTTGCTGCCGATCGCCGGGAAGATGTTCTGCTCCAGCCGCGATAGCACGTTGTCGGCATGCCCTTCGGTCCAAACTGCCGATGTCTTGCCAAGCCACTCCCTGGCAATCACCTCGAAGCTGTTTTCGGCCGCCTCGACACGCGACGCTTTGACAGCCTTCTTGTGTTCGCCCGGATCAATGTCGGCAGCCAGGAGCTTGCGCGCCTCATCGCGCCGTTCCCTAGCATCTTTCAGGCTCACCTCGGGATAGGTGCCGAAGGATAGAGTCTTCTGCTTCCCGTCGTACCTATAGTTGAGCCGCCACAACTTACCGCCCTTCGCCGTGACGAGAAGGTACAAGCCCTTCTCATCGGTCAGCTTGTAGGGCGTCTCCCTCGGCTTGGCCTTGCGGACCTCAACGTCTTGTAGCATCGCCAATTCTCCGGTTTGATGGTATCGACCGGCCGGAGAAGCCCGATACCATCGCTTGTACCATCAAAATTGATGGCATTCGATGTTATCCGGTGATACGGGATGAGACAACAAAAAACCCGCAAAGCCTTGTAGCTCGCGGGTTCTGAGTCGTCATGAGACGGGGTGAAACTGGTAAATGGCGGAGAGGGAGGGATTCGAACCCTCGTGCCGGGTTTCCCCGACCATCCGATTTCGAGTCGGCGCCGTTATGACCGCTTCGGTACCTCTCCTGCACAAGGGATGATATTATAACCGATTCGTTACAGACATACGAATGGTGCGTGACATGAATTCAAAGTTCATGGCGGACGGCGTTCTGAAAGTCGGACAAGTCAGGCTTTTGTTTCGCAAGTTCAATCGCCGTACCCGCCAGCGCTGCCTCGGCGCGGGTGTCGCGGCGCTTCTGGTGTCCCAGCTGTACGGCTGCGGCAATCCGGTTCCGGAGCAGCGCAAGCTGCCGCAATTCGACAGGATCAGGGCGGCCGGAGAGCTGCGGGTGCTGATCCGCAACAAGCGTTTCTCCTCGTCCCGGACGGCTTTGGGCCCGGCCGGTTTCGAGCGCGACCTCCTCCAGAAATTTGCCGAATACCTTGGCGTCAGGCTCCGGTTCATTCCCGTCCAGGCCCGAAGCATAGCGGAGCGGCTGGTCCAGGGCGAAGCTGATTTTGCAGCGATTCCTTCCCATTCCGCTTCCGGCGACGCCATGCAAGCCGGCTCGACCAGCATGGCGGACGGCGAGCCTCCACCGTTCGCCGAGGTTACGCGGGTCGGCGGCTGGATAGCGGCGGCTGCGGGTGGCCTTCGGGGAATGGCGCAGAATAGCGCGCAGAAGTTCAATCCGCGGATAACCCTTGCGGAATATCCGCAACGCGGTGTGCGTGCGTTGAGGTGGGCCATCCCTGAAAGCGCCGGCGTTCGCGGCTCGCGGGCGCTGGCGTTGATGTTCGCCGACCCGGAGGGCGAATACCTGGCGCGGGCGGCCGAGAACTTCTTCCGCGACCTGCGGGAGCACAAAGGACTCGATCAGTTGGCCGATCGCCACTTCGGTCATCGCGAGGGCATCGATACCGCCCTCGATCGCACGCTGCGCAAGTCTTACAGCCGTCAGTTGGGCAAATACCGCAGGACGTTCGTGGAGGCAGGGGCGCGCCATGGTCTGGACTGGCGGCTGCTGGCCGCGGTGGCTTTCCAGGAATCGCAGTGGGACGGCAACGCGGTGTCGGCCGAAGGCGTGCGCGGCATGATGATGCTGACCGGCGCGACCGCCCGCGAACTGGGAGTGGACCGCAACAACGCGGGGCAGAGCATCCATGGCGGCGCGCGCTACCTCAAGGAAGTGTGGTCGCGTTTGCCGGGAGAGATCGCCGAACCCGACCGTACCTGGTTTGCGCTCTCCGCTTACAACTTGGGGCCGGGCAGTGTCGAGACCGCGCGCCGGCTGGCGAAGAACATGGGGCGCGATCCCAACAAATGGGTAGAGGTCAAGAAGACCTTGCCGCTGGTCGGCGCCAGACGCTCCGGCGGCCGTCCCCGCCATCCTTCGGCCCGGGGGAAGCTGACGGTCCATTACGTCAACCGGGTGCGGCACTACTATGACCTTTTGGTGCGTCTCAGCGAGAAGAATCGGTCCGGACGACCGGAGCAGGGCTAACGGCGATCCCGGAAGAAGTTCCGCAGGAGCTGGCCGCATTCGTCGGCCAGCACGCCTTCCGTCAGTTCGACCCGGTGATTCATGAACTCCGCGTCGATCAGCCGGAGTGCACTTACCGCCGCACCGCGCTTGGGATCGGCGGCGCCGAACACCAGCCTGCCGACGCGGGCGTGCAGAATCGCGCCCATGCACATGGCGCAGGGTTCGAGCGTGACGTACAGCGTGGTATCCACCAGCCGATAATTGCCCAGGCGCGCGCCGGCTGCGCGCAAGGCGACTATTTCGGCATGGGCGGTGGGGTCGTGGGTGGAAATGGGTTGGTTATAGCCTTCGCCCAGGATTTCGCCGTCCTTGACCAGCACCGCGCCGATGGGGACTTCGCCCGCCGCTTCGGCGGTACGGGCCAGAGTCAGGGCATGACGCATCCAGGTTTCGTCAGCGCGTGGTTCGCTCATACCCACTCAATCGTTTCCGGCGGCTGGAAATCCGCATGGTAGCGTTGTCATAAGACAGGGTAGGCTCAGCCAGGAAATGGGCCCTGCTTTACTGGCCGGCCCGCTCGAAGTCTCGCACCAGCATCGCCGCAACGGCCTCCTCGTCGACTGCCCGGTCATGCTCCCGCATGGCCGGCCCAAGGCCATCGTCCCAATCGGCGTCGACACCCTCTGGCCCCAAGGCACGTCCACTGACGGGAACACCCCGGAGTGCGGCCAGGTAGAAGGCCGCCCATACTATGCGCGATGAATGCAATCGCGTCATAAGGATCAGTCAAATTTTCAGAAATATTCGGAGAATATTGCGTTAAGCTGCGAACCACATCCGCGAGGACCGTGGCCTCCTGGTCAAGAGATATCGAGTAAGTGAATCTCAACCAGTGCCACGCAGTTCGGTACCTATACAACCCGATGTCGGCATCTTTGAGATCTTCGTAGAGAAATCGCGGAAAGTTCTTCCAGGTACCGTAGCGATCGCCACCCAACCCGTGGACAAAGATAGTCAAATTCCGATTCTGCTTTCCCTCTCGCATGTGGACGATAAAAGGGTTCGCCGATTAGATCAGCGGCATTTCCGGGTTCTTTGAACTGATCGTCCGTTATGATTTTCATATTCGCTTCTTCGTCCTGAGCGATGCTTCTGTCAGTTGATGGACAATGGACAGAAACTTCGACAACGGGCCGCCGACGTATCTGACGACTTAGTTGTCGCCCTCCCTACTAGCGCGGGCAAGACGCGAATAACAGAGATCGCGGCACTGATGGCGCTGGCTTGTGGATATCGGGTTTTGATCGTAAGGCCACTGCGCGCGCGGGTTCGGGTCAGGAGTGAGGCCGACACCGGCCTCAGCCAACAAGGGCTTCCAGCTCCTCGGAAGTCGAGCGCGATAACCGCCGACCCTCCTTGGCCACGTTGACCTGCAGGGCCACGCACGCCACCTCCAGAACGTCCCTGGCCAGCGAATAGCTGCCCTTGGTCTGCAGCCAGGTCAGCACATCCGCCAGATGCCAGATCGACGTACTGCCCTCATGCACCGGGGCCGGGAAGCTGCCCGGATGGGCCAGCATCAGCTTGCGCATGTTTTGCCGCGACACGCCGACCATCTCTGCCACGTCGGTCAGGCCGACCAGATCCGGGGCAACCTCGATCAGCCTGGCCGACGGTACGGCGCTCTGCACGTCGGCCAGCGCGCTGCGCACAGCCGCGTCCGCGCTGTCCGCCTCGCGAGTGAACTCCAGCGCGAGCCGCCCCGGCTGGCCGATGCCGACCAGGGCATCGTCGCAGCCGGCCTCGCCCAGGCGCTCGACCAGCGCATCCGGGTCACGGTCATCGTCGGCGAGCTGGTATTTCAGGGTGAAGGTGTATTCCATCGTGCTACTCCTCGACATCATCGGCAGCTTTCTGCTGCTTGCGGTGCGTGGTGCAGTTGTCCACGACGCGCCGCAAGGCATGCGCGTGGTTGCCAGGGTTCTTCGGCGTGCTCCACACGCTGGTGATGCAAAACTCGCCGCAGCGACACTCCGCGTCGTTGTACGGACAATAAATCCGCCCCCAGGCGTGACTGCCGCCGATTTCCACGCGCCAGCCCTGCTCTTCGGCGTGCCTGAGTGCTTCCTCGACCTCTTTCTTCGGATGAGAGAGACGGGCCATCAACAGTTTTCAGTATGGGAATGATTGGCAGGGTTGTCAAGTGACAACCCTGCCGCTACTTCAGGCCATCGCACTCAACACCGGCACGACCACGTTGTCCGGCATTAGCTTCGGCACGTAGGTCTGCCCGTCGATCCAGGCATCGACCATGTCGGCTCGCTCCTCCAGCATGTAGCGCCGCTGCTCGGCGTACTCGGCCTTGTTGTAGACCGAACGCGGGGAACGCCTCTCCTCATGCGCAAGGCGCGCAAGTCGTCGGTGGTGATTTCGTTGAGCAAACGGTTCTGGAAGCTCGGAAGCCTTGTAAGTCTTGGGCTCGAGATTGCGCAGTGCGGTGTCGGTAAGCATCGAGGTTTTTCCTCCTGTTCATGACGGCTTTTATCGTCAGGGGGCAGGAGACCTGCTGGCGCCCGGAAAGCCGCATGAAACAAGCTTTCCCGAGGAGTGACTTACCGTCAAAGACCGGTTTGGTCTGGATAGTAAACGGGAGGGTCTTAATCCGGCCTCCGGTTTCTACCGTCACTTCTACCGCCATTCTGTTTCGCTGCCCGGCGATAGCCACCGATAGTTGCCGCGACATATTTCTTTAAATCAACACGTTACGACAGATTTTCGATATGTCACGATAGTCCCCAAAGGACCTGATTTCACTCCCATTCGATCGTCGCCGGCGGCTTCCCCGAGATGTCGTAGGTGACCCGGGAGATGCCGGGGATTTCGTTGATGATGCGGCGCGAGACCAGGTCGAGGAAGTCGTAGGGCAGGCGGGCCCAGCGGGCGGTCATGAAGTCGATGGTTTCCACGGCGCGCAACGCGACCACGTAGTCGTAGCGGCGTCCGTCGCCCATGACGCCGACCGATTTCACCGGCAGGAACACGGCGAAGGCCTGGCTGACCTGTTCGTACAGGTCGTGGCGGTAGAGTTCTTCGATGAAGATGGCGTCGGCGCGGCGCAGGAGGTCGGCGTACTCTTTCCTGACCTCGCCGAGGATGCGCACGCCGAGGCCCGGGCCGGGGAAGGGATGGCGGTAGACCATCTCGTAGGGCAGGCCGAGTTCGAGGCCGATCTGGCGGACTTCGTCCTTGAACAGCTCGCGCAGCGGCTCGACCAGTAGCAGGTTCATGGTCTCCGGCAGGCCGCCCACGTTGTGGTGGGATTTGATGACGTGCGCCTTGCCGGTCTTGGAGCCGGCGGATTCGATCACGTCGGGGTAGATGGTGCCCTGTGCCAGCCAGCGGGCGTCCTCGATCTTCGCGGCCTCTTCGTCGAAGATTTCCACGAACAGCCGGCCGATGATCTTGCGCTTGTCCTCCGGGTCGGCGACGCCCTGCAAGGCATTCAGGAAGCGGTCTTCGGCATTGACCCGGAGCACCCGCACGCCCATGTGTTCGGCGAAAGTGGCCATGACCTGGTCGCCCTCGTTGAGGCGCAGCAGTCCGGTGTCGACGAACACGCAGGTGAGCTGTTCGCCGACGGCGTGCTGCAGCAGGGCGGCGACCACGGACGAATCCACGCCGCCGGACAGGCCGAGCACCACGCGTTCGGCGCCGACCTTGATCCGCACCTTGGCGATGGCGTCTTCGATGATGTTGCCCGTGGTCCAGCGGGCCTCGCACCGGCACAACTTGCGCACGAATCGCTCCAGGATGCGCTTGCCCTGGCGGGTGTGGGTCACTTCGGGATGGAACTGCAGCGCGTAGAACCGGCGTTCCTCGTCCGCCATGCCGGCGATGGGCGCGCTGTCGGTGCTGGCGATCAGCTTGAAGCCGGGCGGAAGGCCCACGACCTGGTCGCCGTGGCTCATCCACACGTCGAGCAGCCCATAGCCTTCGGGGGTGGTGTGGTCCTCGATCCCGTTCAGGAGCTGCGAATGGCCGCGGGCGCGGACCTGGGCATAGCCGAATTCGCGGTGTTCGACGGCTTCCACCTTGCCACCGAGCTGGGCCGCCATGGTCTGCATGCCGTAGCAGATGCCGAGCACCGGCACGCCGCGGGTGAACACCGCGGCCGGCGCCCGGGGCGTGGCGGCGCCGGTGACGCTCTCGGGGCCGCCGGACAGGATGATGCCTTGCGGGGCAAATTCGGCTATGAAATCGTCGCCGCAGTCGCAGGGGTGAATCTCGCTGTAGACCCCGAGTTCCCGCACCCGCCGCGCGATGAGCTGGGTGTACTGGGAGCCGAAATCCAGGATCAGGATTTTCTGGGCGTGGATGTCGCTCATCGGCGGGCTCGCGGGCTGGGGTTTCAATCGAGGCGGTAGTTCGGCGCTTCCTTGGTGATGGTCACGTCGTGCACATGGCTTTCGCGCATACCGGCGGTGGTCACCCGCACGAAGTTGGCGTTTTCGCGCATTTCCTCGATGGTACGGCAGCCGGTGTAGCCCATGGAGGCGCGCAGGCCGCCGACGAGCTGGTGCAGGATGGCGATGAGGCTGCCCTTGTGCGGGACCCGGCCTTCGATGCCTTCGGGTACCAGTTTTTCGGCCTCGGCGCTGTCCTGGAAATAGCGGTCGCTGGAGCCCTGCTGCTGGGCCATGGCGCCCATCGAGCCCATGCCCCGGTAGGCCTTGTAGGAGCGGCCCTGGTACAGCTCGACTTCTCCGGGCGATTCTTCCGTTCCGGCGAACAGTCCGCCGATCATCACGCTGTGAGCGCCGGCGGCGATGGCCTTGGCGACGTCGCCCGAATAGCGGATGCCGCCGTCGGCGATCACGGGGATGCCGGTGCCGGCCAATGCCTGGGCGACGTTGGAGACGGCGGTGATCTGCGGCACGCCGACGCCGGCGATGATGCGGGTGGTGCAGATCGAGCCTGGGCCGATGCCGATCTTGACCGCGTCGGCGCCGGCTTCCGCCAGCGCCCTTGCAGCGGCGCCGGTGGCGATGTTGCCGCCGATCACCTGGACCTGGGGGAAGCGGGTCTTGACCCAGCGCACCCGGTCCAGCACGCCCTGGGAGTGCCCGTGGGCGGTGTCGACCACGATCACGTCCACCCCGGCATCGACCAGCGCCTCGACCCGCTCTTCGGTGCCAGCTCCGGTGCCGACGGCTGCACCCACCCGCAGGCGCTCGAATTCGTCCTTGCAGGCTTGCGGATAGTCCTTGGATTTCTGGATGTCCTTCACGGTGATCATGCCGCGGAGCTGGAAAGCTTCGTTGACGATCAGGACCTTCTCGATGCGGTGCTGATGCAGCAGACGGATGGCTTCCTCCTTGCTGGAGCCTTCCTGCACCGTGATCAGGCGTTCCTTAGGGGTCATCGCCTTGGTGACCGGTTCGTCGTAGCGGGTCTCGAAGCGCAGGTCGCGGCTGGTGACGATGCCGACGAGTTCGTCGCCGTCCACCACCGGGACGCCGGAGATGTTGCGGGCTCGGGTCAGCTCCATGACCTCGCGGATGGTCGCGGTCGGCGGCACCGTGATCGGTTCCTTGATCACGCCGCTTTCGTATTTCTTGACGCTCCTGACTTCTGCCGCCTGGCGTTCCGCCGTCATGTTCTTGTGGATGATGCCGATCCCGCCTTCCTGAGCGATGGTGATCGCCAGCCTGGCTTCGGTCACGGTGTCCATGGCCGCCGACAGCAGCGGGATGTTCAGCGGAATGGCCCGGGTGAGCCGGGTGGTCAGGGAAACGTCGCGGGGGAGCACGTTCGAGTACGCAGGAACCAGCAGGACGTCATCGAAAGTCAGCGCTTCTTGTTCGATACGCATGGAATACTCCCGGCAAGTAAAAAACTGATTAGTTTAACCTTTTTTCTGTCGCTGTAAATCGGCCGGCGTTTGCGCCTTCCGCCTGGGCGCAGATCCCGGCGAAGGCGGGGAAGTCCCGCGCCAAGGCATCGGCGAGTTCGGCGCTGTTCTCGGGCGCGGGAAGCTTCAGGAAGAAGTCGAGCATGGCGGCCATGGCGATCGCGTCCAGAAAAGCGGCCTTGATGGTCCAGGCCAACAGGAAGGCGAACACATAGGGCCAGATGCCGGGATTGAGCGGAAGGCCCGCGAGCATGCCCTGGACCGCCGCCAACAGGACCGGGAAGGTCGCGAAACACCCCAGCCAGGCGAAGGCGGACAGGTACAGCCGGTTGCGCAGTATTCTCGGGAAATGCGCGGCCAGGACGAGCAGGCCTTCCTTCGCAGAGCGGGCGAAGCCGTTTGCCGGATGGGCGAAGTGATAGCCGAGCAGCGTCAGCGTTTCGGTGCTTGCAAAGAGGCCTTTCGCCTGGAGCAGCCAGCGTTGCGGCTGGGTTTGCGGGGGCGGTTCCTTCCAGCCGGGAAGGGCGGACGAAACGGTCCGGATGGCCGCGATCAACGGGCTCAGCGCCTGCGGGGCGGGAAGGCGCTCGGCCACCCGGCCGCGGGCGTAGTCGATCTGTCCCCTCCCTTTGGGGATCGGCTCTTTCAGCGCTTCGGCGCCGAGCAGCGCGGCGTTGCGGGCCTGAACGCCGGTCAGGAAGGCGTTGCGGAACTTGTACAGGACCCAGCCGACGACGCCCATGCCGATCCACGCGCCGGCGGCGGCGAATGCGGTCGGGTTGGAACTCAGCGAACCGAGGCCGATGGTCGTGCCAGCGCCGATGATCGCGCCGAAGATGTAGGCCAGGCCGACGCCGAGATAGATGAGCCAGCGGTGGAGCACGAAGGCCATGCTCTTCTCGAGGGTACGGGTGGCCGAAAGCAGATTGAAATCCCACATGACGGATGACCTCTTCTTTTTTTCTTGGCTTGATTGTCAGGGGCTGGGGGCTCAGCCGCGCCCCTTTCGCAATTTGCGGAGCGCCGGCATCCTGCCTTGCGGCGGCAAGCCGGCGTGCTGGGTCCGGAACGGCTTGGGTCCCTGGCACATTCCGGCCTTGGCCGTGCCCGTACCCAGCGGCTGCCAGGCCGGGATCAGATGGTGCTTGCCGTTGCCGATCAGGTCGGCGCGGCCCATCCGTTTCAATGCCTCCCGCAAGAGCGGCCAGTTCTCCGGATCGTGGTAGCGCAGAAAGGCTTTGTGCAGCCGGCGCTGAGTGAGCTTCCGGGGCGTTTCCACGGTTTCGCCGGTGCGCGAGACCCGGTGCAGGGGGTTCTTGCGGCTATGGTACATGGCCGTGGCCACCGCCATGGGCGAGGGCAGAAAGGCCTGCACCTGGTCGGCCCGGAAGCCGTTCTTCTTGAGCCACAATGCCAGGTTCAGCATGTCCAGGTCGGTGGTGCCGGGATGGGCGGCGATGAAATAGGGGATCAGGTACTGTTCTTTCCCCGCCTCGCGCGAGTATTGGTCGAACATCGCCTTGAAGCGGTCGTAGGCGCCTATCCCTGGCTTCATCATCTTGGAAAGCGGCCCCGGCTCGGTATGCTCGGGCGCGATCTTGAGATAGCCGCCGACATGGTGGGTCACCAGTTCCTTGACATATTCCGGGGAGGTGACGGCCAGGTCGTAGCGCAGCCCCGAGCCGATCAGTATCTTCTTGACGCCGGGCAGTTGGCGGGCGCGGCGGTAGAGCCGGATCAGCGGGCCGTGGTCGGTATCGAGATTCTTGCAGATGCCCGGAAACACGCAGGAGGGCCGTCGGCAGCTCGCCTCGATCTCGCGGCTCTTGCAGGCCAGCCGGTACATGTTGGCCGTCGGGCCGCCCAGGTCGGAGATCACGCCGGTGAAGGCCGGGGAGGTGTCGCGGATGGCCTCGACCTCGCGGATGATGGAGTCTTCCGACCGGCTCTGGATGATCCGCCCTTCGTGCTCGGTGATGGAGCAGAAGGTGCAGCCGCCGAAGCAGCCGCGCATGATGGTGACCGAATGCTGGATCATCTCGAAGGCCGGGATGCGGGCATCGGCGTAGCGGCGGTGGGGCAGGCGGCTGTAGGGCAGGCCGTAGACCCGATCCATTTCCCTGGTGGTCAGCGGCAGCGCCGGCGGATTGAGCCAGACGTCGCTGCCGCCGTGGCGCTGGACCAGGGCGCGGGCGTTGTGCGGGTTGGTTTCCTGATGAACAACGCGCGAGGCGTGGGCGTACAGCACCGGATCGTCGCGCACGGCGTCGAAATCCGGCAGACGGATCACCGTGTTCGCGGGGTTGCGGGCATGGCGGGTGAACCGGATCGGGGCCGCGCTGTCCGTCGCCGGCAAGGCGGTTCCGCCGAGCGGAGTCGAGGCGCAGCCGGATGGGATCTCCTGGTAAGGGTCGGACGGCGAAGCGATCGGTCCCGGCCGGTCGATGTGGGTGGAGTCGATTTCGCTCCAGTCTCTCGGCGTGTCGCGGCGCACGAAGGCCGTGCCGCGGATGTCCTTGAGTTCGGAGACCGATTCGCCGGCGGCGAGCCGGTGGGCGATCTCGACCACCTGGCGTTCGCCGTTGCCGTAGACCAGGAGATCCGCCTTGGCGTCGACCAGCACCGAACGCCGGACCTTGTCGGACCAGTAGTCGTAATGGGCCACGCGGCGCAGGCTGGCTTCGATGCCGCCCAGCACGATCGGCACGTCCTTGCAGGCTTCGCGGCAGCGCTGGGCGTAGACCAGCACGCAGCGGTCCGGGCGGCGGTCGGCGGCGCCGTGGGGGGTGTAGGCGTCGTTGGAGCGGATGCGGCGGTCCGAGGTATAGCGGTTCACCATCGAGTCCATGTTGCCGCCGGTCACGCCGAAGAACAGCTTGGGACGCCCGAATTCCTTGAAAGGCTCGGCCGAGTGCCAGTCCGGCTGGGCCAGGATGCCGACCCGGAAGCCCTGGGCTTCCAGGAGGCGGCCGATCAATGCCATGCCGAAGCTGGGGTGGTCGACGTAGGCGTCTCCGGTGACCAGGACCACGTCGCAGGCATCCCAGCCGAGCCGCTCCATCTCGGCGCGGGACAGCGGCAGTTGCGGGGCGGTGCCGAAGCGGGCGGCCCAGAATTTTCGATACGAGAAGATGTCCCGTGCTTGCTGCATGATGCCGAGGACCTTAAGTGGGGAGGCTAGTCTAGCGGATCGGGCGAGGCCGCCGCCAGCTTGAAGGTGCGATGGCGCGGTGTCAGCGCCGCGGCGGCTTGGATTTGTCCTGGCGTCCCAGCCTGAGATTGTTCCGGGATTCCTTGAAGACCCCGATACCCCAGATTCCCCAGGATGCGGTCTTCAGCATGATGAGCGGAATGGCGACGGTTTGCAGTCCCCACACGGCCACGGCCATGGCGCTGGCGCCGGAGATGCCCCAGGCAACCAGGCCCCAGCGTCCGCCGATCGCGGCTTTGCCCCAGCGCAGGGCGGCTTGTTTTTTTTCTTGTTTTTTCATCCCGGTGCGATTCGAAAGCGGAATCGGCGTGCGTCGCCGCGCATTCGCGCAGCGGTCGGCCGGTGAGCGCCGCGGGGCATTGAAATGCGATCGTAACAATGAGGCAGTCGTCATGCAAACGATGGCTGGCGGACGGTTCGGCTTCGCTCACGGCCAGCGGTGGCGAGTTCGGGAATGAAAAAAGCCGCTGTCCTTGCCTCAAGGCCCGGACAGCGGCTCCCTATCTTTCAGTTTCCCCAAATCCCTTAAGGGGCGGTCGCCCCGAGGGACTTACGCCGGCATCAGCGGATGTCCGGGCACAGTTCGCGTTCGAACAGGTGCGAGAAGCTGTAGAAGGTCTGGGTCAGCGTGCCCATGACGGCCAGCGCCAGCCAGCCGAAGATCACGAAGCCGTAGTGCAAGGGCGCCACGAACAGCTCTTCCATGAACCAGAAGGTGTGGCCCCATTCGTTCAGACCCACGTTCGGCAGAATCATGAACGGACCCACCACCAGCACCAGGTACGGCAGCGATATGCCCTTCGCGAAGAACGGCAGACGCGTCTTGGCATAGATGAACGCCGCAAAGCCGGTGATGATGTAGATCGGGTAGCTCAGATAGAACTCGATGATGTGCG
>JBFMDC010000037.1:0-61067 GCA_040753975.1 Pseudomonadota bacterium | reverse complement strand
CATCGCACAGGTCTCTTTCCACGGCATTGGCGTGTCCTCCTCGCCAATACCTTACAGAATGTAAACCCTGTGCCCGGTTTAATTTGTAAAGGATCATACCGGTTTGTACCCACCCCGGCCCTCTCCCTCTGGGAGAGGGTAGGGTGAGGGCGATCAAACAATGACATTGCTTTCTTAACGACTAGTATTTCCCCCCTCGCAGTGGACGCGGAGCGCAACGGCACGCCTGTCATGATTTGAACGTCAAACTTTATTCCGCTTCATTGATGCAGCAGCCGACCAAACATATCCTCGTCGTCGAAGACGACCCAGACATCGCCGGCTTGCTCGATTTGACGCTCCGAGAGGAAGGCTTCGACGTCCAGGTGGCGGCCAATGGGGTCGATGCCATGGCTTTCATCGAGCGGACCCGTTTCGACCTCCTGTTGCTGGATGTGATGCTTCCCGGAATGAACGGCCTCGACATCTGCCGAAAGGTGCGCGAGGGTTCGGATTACACGCCCATCGTCATCCTCAGTTCCCGCTCGGCGGAGAGCCAGAGAATCGTGGGGCTCGAACTCGGGGCCGACGACTACGTGACCAAGCCCTTCTCGGTGCTGGAACTGGTATCCCGGATTCGGGCCCTGTTCCGGCGGGTGGAGGCGCTTTCCCGTTCCGAACCGGCCCGCAATGAACGGCTGGTCAGTGGCGGCCTGGTGTTGGATCCCGTGGCTCGGGAAGCCCGGCTGGAGGATATGCCCCTGACCTTAACCGCCAAGGAGTTCGATCTGCTGTTGTTCTTTGCCAGAAACCCGGGGCGAGTGTTCTCCCGGCTGCAATTGCTCGACCAGGTCTGGGGTTACGCCCACGAGGGCTACGAACACACGGTCAATTCCCACATCAACCGTTTACGGGCGAAGCTCGAACCGGACCCTGCCAACCCGCGGTTCATTCAGACTGTCTGGGGGGTGGGTTACAAGTTTTCCGAACCTCCGGCCCGTGGGGACTAAAGATGACGAGCAGCGGGACACCTCTGATGCCGCCGGCGGTTTCCATCCGGATTGGCCGATGCCGGACCTAGACGCGGCGCCAGCCGATGGCCAGGACCTTTACCATTTCCGGCCGCGCTCGTACCTGCTTCAAACTTCTGGCGGCAGCCCACCTGGCCATGGCGCCGCCGCTTCCGGCCGCGGAAGCGGACGCCGGGGAATTCCCGGAATTCGAGGTGCGGGGTTTGGCTGACTTCCGCTTTCTCCATCCCAGCGCAGGGCTCAGCTGGCTGGATCGGAACTTGGGCAAGTTCCGTTTTCTGGGGGAAGGCGACAGCAATCTGTTCCGGGTGAACGAAGGCGCCATCACCGTGAAATCCCGCCTGAATTGGGACTGGTCGGCGGCAGTGACGGCGAAATACGCTGCTTGGCAGAAGGTCGCGGTGGACATTACCGAGTCGTTCCTGCTATTTCGGCCGGCAGAGTCGCCGCTCCGTTTCGGCGGCCGGTTGGGGATGTTCTTTCCGCCGGTCTCCATGGAAAACGAGGGCACGGCCTGGAGCAGCCCTTACACGCTTAACTCCTCGGCCATCAACACTTGGATCGGAGAAGAGCTGCGGGTCTTCGGCGGCGAGGCCCAAGCGAGCTATCGCTTCGATGGGGGCGATCGGCTGGGCCTCTTCGCCGCCGGCTATGGCAACAACGACACGGCGGGCGTGCTTCTGGCCTGGCGCGGTTTCAGCCTCCATGATTACGAAGCGGTCCTCAATGACCGCCTGCCGCTGCCGGCCGGGGTGGGAATTCAGAAAATATTTCCGCTGCAATCCCCCAATACCGAGCCTTTCGTGGAGGTGGACGGCACGCCCGGCTTTTACGTCGGGGCCACGCTGGAGCGGCCCGCCCTGGGCAAGTTACGAGCGGTCTATTACGACAACCGCGGCCGCACCACCGCCATCGAGAACGGCCAGTACGCCTGGCATACGCGCTTTGGGAGCGTCGGACTTCGTTTGGAACTGCCCTGGGACAGCCTGTTGATCGGCCAGGGTTTGGTCGGCGGCACCCGGATGGGAGCGCCGACGGGCGGCGTTTTCCCCGTGGACGTCGACTTCTGGGCCTGTTCGTTGCTACTGACCAAGGCTTTCGACGCCCATCGCCTGAGCGTTCGCCACGACCGCTTCGGAACGAGCGACGACGATCTGTTTCCGGAGGACCTCAACCGGGAAACCGGTCATGCTTGGACCGTCAACTACAACTACGTATTCGAGCGTTCCCACCAGTTGAACCTGGAGGTCTCTGTCATCGACAGCGACCGCGCCGCCCGGGCGCTCTTGGGCGAGGATCCTCGGCAGGACCAGACCCTGTGGCAAGTGGCTTACCGATTCTTTTTCTGAGAGTCCTCGGGCTGCCGGTGGCGCTCGCGGCATCGATCGACGCACGGGCGGCGGTCGTGCAGGGGGAGGCGCGGGAAGCAGACGGCACCCCGGTGGCAGGCACTGTCATTACCCTGACCCCACGCAGCGCCAGACCTCCCGCTGGCTCCATCGGGCAGAAAACCGCTGTCGTGGATCAGAAAGGCCGGGAGTTTCTCCCCCATGTGCTGGCGGTCGGAGTCGGGACGGACGTGAAGTTTCCCAACAGCGACCGCATCCACCATCATGTCTACTCGTTTTCCCCCGCCAAACGCTTCGAGATCAAGCTCTACAAGGGCACGCCCGCCGAGCCGGTCCGTTTCGACCGGACCGGTGTCGTCGTCTTGGGCTGCAACATCCACGACTGGATGGTTGGCTATGTTTTCGTCACGGCAGCCCCTTATTTCGCCACCACCGACGACGCCGGGGTCTGGTCCCTGGACCTGCCGGCCGGCGACTACACCCTCGACCTTTGGCACCCGGACCTGGAGCGTATTCAGGAACCCTTCGCCCGCTCGGCCGTTCTCTCCGAGGGTCGGCCACTGAACCTCCATCACACGCTCGTCTTGAAGCGCTTGCGCCGGTCCGGAAAGCCACCGGCATCGCGGCAAGAGGAGGATTACCTGGGTGAGCCTTAGCTTCCGCTCCCGGATCGTGCTGGTGTTCTCGGCCTTGTTCCTTGGGGTGCAAGCGGTCACGCTGGCATCGGTCTACTGGTTCTCGAGGGAAAACGTTATTGCCCAGTTGGGCCAAAACCTGGCCTATGCCGAAACGACCTTCACCCGCATGCTCATGGACCGAGGCGAGCGCACCGCCGGGGAAGCTCGCATCCTGGTGGCCGACTTCGGCTTCCGGAGCACGGCCAGCCAGGCCGACCCAGAAACGGTTGCCTCGGCGCTGGAGAATCTCGCTTATCGAATCCGCGCCCGGCGGGCCTTCTATGTCGATCTGGAAGGCCGGATCCTTGCCGATACCGCAGGCACGAAACAGGGCCGGCCTTTCCCGTTTCCCGAAGTGCTGAAATCAGCCGAGGACGAGGGGCGGACCGTGGTGTTTGGTGTTCTCGACGGAAGACTTTCAGAACTGGCGGTGGTGCCGGTGTTGGCGCCCTTGCCGATCGGCTGGGTTGGGATCGCCATGGACGTGGACCGCGGCTTCACCGACCAGTTCAAACGCCTGTCACCGCCCGGTCTGGACCTTTCCTTGGGCGAACGGTCCGCGACCGGCTTTCGGGTCCTGGCCAGTTCGCTGGGGGCGGCGCACCGGACGGAGGTCGCCGACTGGGTCGAGAGCGGGATGCTCAGCCCTGGAGCGCCCCCGATCGCGCTCACGATGCATCGCGGCAGCATCATCGCGGTCCTGCGCGACCTGCCGGCTGCGCGCGGCGATCAACTGTTGAGCGCAGTGTTCCAGGTTGACATGGTCGCCGCCCTCGTTCCCTACCGCACACTGATGTACACGGCATTCGGTCTATCGGTGGCGGGGGTTGTCGTGACCCTCTTCGGCAGCCTGTTGCTTGCCGAAAAGTTGGCGCGGCCGGTACGGCAACTGGCCGTGGATACCGAACATCTGCTGGCGGGGCCGCTGGAAGAACCCCTGCCGCCGCATGGAAAGGACGAGCTCGGCCGCCTCGCGGAGATCCTCGAAAGAGCAGGCCGCCTGGCGGCGGACATGGCGGAGTTGCAACAGCGGGACCGGCGCCGGCGGGAACTCGTGGCGGATGTTTCCCACGACCTCCGCACCCCTTTATCTGCCCTCCATGGTTACCTGGAAACCCTGAAGGTCAAGGCGGATACGCTGCCGCCCGATGAGAGCCGGCGGTTCGTCGATGTCGCCATGCGGCAGAGCGAGAAACTGGGCCGGCTGGCCCAGGAACTATTCGAACTGGCCCGCCTGGAGTGCGAGGACACCCTACCGCAATGGGAGGATTTCTCCATCGCCGAACTGGTCCAGGACATCCTGCAGAAGTTCCAGTCCCAGGCCCGCGCCCGCGGGGTCGACCTCCGGGCGGAGGTGGCGGCAGGCCTCCCGCAGGTATCCGCCGATATCGGCATGATCGAGCGGGTCCTGGCCAACCTTCTCGACAATGCGCTCCGCCATACCCCGGCGGGGGGCTCGGTGCGCATCGGGCTGTCCCGCTCGGACGGCCGGATCGTGGTCACCGTTGCCGATACCGGCGCCGGCATCCCGGAGGAATTCCTGCCGACGCTGTTCGATCGGGATTCTCCCCTCAGCCGCCGCAGTCACTCTCCAGGAGGCCTCGGCCTCATTCTGGTGGGGAAGATGTTGAGCCTGCATGGCTGCTCCATTACGGCCGATAGCACACTGGGGCAGGGCTCGATCTTCCGTTTCGAGTTGCCTATGGCCATTCCCGCGGACTGATCGGGAAGTCCACTGGCGCCGGCAGCGGCCTGGAAAGTCTCCGTCCCTGCGGCTGTGCCGCCGGGAACTCCGGCATTGGTGGTGGCGGTTCCGCCGCCGACCGGTTTCATTGCCCTTCGGGACCTTGGCCCCGGTTTTCCTCTCTTCGCAGAATACGACCGCCGTTTCGCACCGGCTTGGACTCCATGCCCCTGTTCACCTGCCGGCGGATTGTCTTGCCAGCAAAAATTTGAATCTTCCGTGAGGATTTCGTGATGAGCAGCCCCGGAGAATATCGCCCAAGCAAGCGGATCAAAGGCTCTATCGATTCCCCGAAAGCCAAGACCCGGTTGCTTGTTCCTTGTTCATCACTTTCAACCTGGAGAAATCACATGCGCAAAGCAATTTACACCGCCTTGGCCACTCTGGCCTTCAGCAATCCGGTCCTGGCCATGGATCGGGAATACGAAGTCACCATCACGAACCTTACCCGCGGCCAATCCTTCACACCGGTTTTCGCGGCCACCCACAAGCCGGGTCCACACTTGTTCGAAGTGGGAGCCAAAGCTTCGGATGAACTGGCGATAATGGCCGAGGGCGGCGACACCGCTCCGCTAGTGGCCATGTTCAGTGCGGATCCCGCGGTTTCCGAAGCCAAGACCGCTACCAACGGCCTCCTGGGGCCAGGCCAGACCGTCAAGTTCATGGTAATGGCTAACCGGGGCAACAATTATCTGCTTAGCCTAGCCACCATGTTGATTCCCACCAATGACGCTTTCATCGCGGTCAAGGAACTTCGATTGCCGTCTTCTGGCGAAACCATGGTCATGGTTCCTGCCTACGACGCCGGCAGTGAACCGAACGACGAGCTTTGCGCCAACATCCCCGGGCCGGTCTGCGGCGGCGTAGGAACTTCCCCCGGCGTAGACGGCGAAGGCTTTGTCCACATTCACGCCGGCATCCACGGCTCGGGCGATTTGAGTGCTGCCGACTACGATTGGCGCAATCCAGTGGCGAAGATCACCGTGAAACGCATGCGCTGACCTCCCATCGCTCAGACGCAACTTCCCGCCAATCTTGCCGGCCCCTGTGGCCGGCATTTTTTGCGCTAATGTTTCGATCGGGCGCCGAAGAATGCTTCCAGCGCCTGGGCCCGGTCCGCCGCGACCTTTTGCACGGCGGGGCGGGCCGTCATCACCGCCAGATAGTCGGCCAGGGCCGGAACCTGGGCGGCGACCAGGTCTTCGCCGTAGATGCGGCTGGTGGCAAGCCCGACCAGGGTGAAATGCGGCCAGGCTGCACAGTCGGCGGCGCCGAAGTGCTCGGAGCAGACATAGGGTTTGAATTGCGCCAGCCGCATCAGGCCCCGCAAGCCCCCTTCGATCTTCGGCCTGACCTCCGCCTTGGTTTCGTCCGACACCTTGCCGCTGAAGAAGGCTTCGAGGTAGAGCCGGCGGGCGATGAGTTCGACATTCAGCTCCAGATGTTGGATCAGTTCGCGGCATTTGGCGCGGGCGTAAGGGGCGGCGGGGTAGAGCGGTTTTTCCGGGCAGGCGTCTTCCAGGTATTCCAGGATGACCTGGGATTCGGACAAACAGCCCTGCTCGGTTTCGACGAACGGGATCTTTCCGAGCGGCGATTTCGCCAGGACGGCGGCGTCCTGGGAGGGCATCGTCGGCTCTTCGCGGAATTCGATGCCTTTTTCGAGTAAGGCCAGCTTAACCTTGTTGTAGTAGTTGCTGATGGCGGAGCCGTGCAGGGTAATCATGGAGGCTGCCTCGTGGTGGCGGATGGAGCGCCGATTGTAAGCCGAATGAGGCGAAAAGCGTGCCGATGCCGCACCCTTGCGCGGTTATACTGTTGCGCATGGGCAACGGTTCTTGTCGGGGTATGATGAAAAACGGGCGGGAAAGGAATACGGGAGGTTTTCCATGGCGCTGGTTCGGCGCAATAGCGCTGGCATTTTCGGTGGGCGCCGATGCCGCGGGCGCCGCGCCGGATGCTCCGGTGGCGCAGATCGAGGCCCTGGTGGCATCGGGCGTCCATCCCCGGCTGCGCTGGGGGCGTTTTGCGGATTTCCAGGCGCAGATCCAGTCCTTGTACCAAAGCCGAGGCTCCCGGCCGCTATGGCTGGAGGGAGCCGGGCCGACCCGGCAGTCGGCCGCCGTCCTCGAATGTCTCCGCGCGGCCGACGACCAGGGCTTGAACAGCAGCGACTATGACGCCGATCTCCTGGGCCGCTGGACCGGGAAGCTCGATGACGGCAGGGCGGCCAGCCCAGAGGAAGCGGCGCAGTTCGAGGTGGCGATGAGCCTCGCCTTGATGCGTTACGGCTCGAATCTCGCCCTCGGCCGGGTCAGCCCGCGCAGCGCCGGTTTCGCCCTGGACGTGGCGCCGAAACGGCTCGATCTGCCGGCGCTGGTGCAGCGTCTCGCCCATGATGCCCGGCCTTGCGACACACTCGCCCGGCTGGAGCCGAAGTTGCCGCTGTACCGGAACCTCAAGGCCGCATTACCGCGCTACCGGGAGTTGGCCGAGAGCCACGATGCTTCGGTGCTCGCCTTGCCGCCCAAGCTGAATCCGGGCGACCGCCACAAGGAGGTTCCCGCCTTGCGCAAGCGTCTGGCCGCCTTGGGATTTCCGCCGCAAGAGCCTTCCGCCAAGGATCCGGAAGCCTATACCGGCGATCTGGTCGAGGCGGTCGAGCGGTTCCAGGAGCGTCACGGCCTGGCGCCGGACGGGGTGATCGGCAAGGGCACGCTGGCGGCGCTCAACGTGCCGCCGGCCGCACGGCTCACGCAGATCCGGCTGGGGCTCGAGCGGCTGCGCTGGCTGCCGGAGCGGTTCGACGGGCCCTTCATCCTGGTGAACATCCCGTCGTTCCACCTGTACGGCTACGGCGAGGATCACGAGCGGCCGGTAGTGTCGATGAACGTGGTGGTGGGCCGGTCGTCCGGTGGCCACAACACGCCGGCGTTCCATTCCGACATGACCTACGTGGTGTTCCGCCCCTATTGGAACCTGCCGCGCGCCATCACGGTCAAGGAAATGCTGCCGAGCATCCTGCGCGACCCCAGTTACCTGGCCCGCCACAACCTGGAGATGGTGCCGAGCTTCGGCAACGGTTCCCAGGTCTACGAGCCCAGTCTGGAAACCCTGGAGATGCTGTCGGCCGGTTCGCTCAAGCTGCGCCAGCGGCCGGGGCCGAAGAACGCGCTGGGGCTGGTCAAGTTCGCTTTTCCCAACAACGACAACATCTATCTGCACAGCACGCCCAGCGTGAACCTGTTCCAGCGGGCGCGGCGGGATTTCAGCCACGGCTGCATACGGGTCCAGGATCCCGTGGGCCTGGCGGAGTTCGTGCTGCAACGCCAGGGCGAACCCTGGAGTCCCCAGCGGATCGAGGAGGCGATGAACGGCGCCCAGTCGCGGACGGTCACGCTGAAACAGCCGCTGCCGGTCTACATCTACTACTCGACCGTGCTGGCCGAGCCGGACGGCAGCGTCGAGTTCTTCGAGGACATCTACGGACTCGACCGGGTTTTGGAGCAGTTGCTGGAGAAGGGTTTCCCTTATCCCTCCTGAACTACTGAAACGTTGTGAAGCGTCCCTTGACTACTTGGGTTTGACGCCACCCCTACGCCCCAAACCAAACCCAACACGGTAAAGGTCCGGCATGTCGATACGTCCATCTTTTTTTAGTTCTACTACGCCCAGACGGATAAGATCGTCGCGGATACCATCCCAGCCCCGTTCCACATGTTGCGGAGGAAGCCTTTCTGTTTGAGCGCCGGCCGGTCCATCGGGATATGCTTGGTGCCAACGTTCGAGAACCAGATCGTACTCACAAGGTACGTTCAGTCCCTGCAGCCTCTCCAAGAATATTCGAACCCATGGAAAATCCTCCGCCATTTCGTTGACGCGGATTTCCGAAGCCTTCTGAATGCCGCGCTTGATGCTTTCATAATGCAGTGCCAGTGGATAGTCCACGTAGCGCTCTTTGGAATCTTCCGCAGCCTGTCGGATGGCGGCCAGGAAGGAGCGAGGCGAGGTCTGGCCCCGGCCGTCAGCCAAATGACCGACTGACCATGTGTACGGCACGCCGCGGCGCTTATCTTTTCCCATCCACGGCCCGGCCAGTGCCTCGAATAGAGCCCGTTGCGGCGTGGATTCTCGCTTGAGTTCGTCGGGAAGCTGGTACGTCCTTCCGTATCCGCCCGGCAGATGACCGACGACAGAACAGAAAATCTTCCTCAACAGATTTCCATGCTCATCTGGCGCGTTGATCAGGCGTTGCCACAACAGCCCGTGCAAGTCATGGCGCGCCCAGATTAGCTCGGCTTTTGTTGCCAACAATTTGGACGAATCTGGAAAATCGATCACCGTACGCTCGAACTGATCCTCACGGAGAAACACCTTGGCGTGCAGGCGGGGGTAGGATTTCAGCCACAAAGCAGCTCGCAGCAGGCCGCGCACGATACTATCCATTACGCGCCAATCGTTGCTCGTGCGATCCAAGGCGTCAAAGATGATCAGGCCATGTTGGTTGTTCGCCTCCAATTCACCGTACGCACGCCGGATCAATCGGCTGGCATCCTCCGGATTCTCCTTCATCCAGTCCACTGTCTCGGACCAGCGCTGGCTAGGGATGGCTTCGCCCAACTTTGCGGCGAGCCAACGGATAACTACCGCTCGCCAGATGTCATAGGGGTCAATCTCCGACGTGAGCATCTGCGCGAAACCATCCGCATTGGGGTAGTCGTCAACGGATTCCTTGACGGAAAAACCAATACGAACCTGCGTCCGATCAAGTTCTCGTACGGTCGAGCCAAGCAAGGTACGCAACTCCTGAGAGACCAAAGCAGCCGTCCAGAACGACTTGCCGACGCCCCGTGCGCCGACGATCAGGTTGGACTCCAAGCGAAGGGCTTTAACATGAGCGGGCGGCACGTAGAGCGTGCTAGGTTGAGGTGCTTCGCCGAAATTGCTGGTTTCTAATGGAGCCTCCAGGATGGCCTCCCGTAGGGCAGTCACGTCAGCCATGATCCTTTCCCTCTGTTTCGACGACGCCTGCCAAATTGTCGATCAGCGACCCGAAAACGGTATTGACTTCTTGCGCATCTATGGATTCGAGGCGGGTGTGCATGGAACGCAAGGCGGCGAAACCGCGGTGCCAGCGGACGGCCCAGGGATAGTGCGGCGCGCCTTCGTCGGATTCATCGAAATTCCAGCGTTCAACCAGGACTTCGCCAGGAGGGACCTCGTCGTAGAGCTCCTCGGTAAACAAGTCGTAGCCGCGTTCCCGCAATCCCGCAAAATACTCGGCGGCATCGGTTTCCGGAATCATCGCCCCGACCAATTGGAGACGCTCGCGGATGGCTTGCGCCGTGCTGGATCTGCGCCAATGCTGGAATAGAATGCGGTAGCCAGACCAAGTCTGCTCGCTATCGATCGCAAACAGTGGCACCAGTTGAGCGCCAAGGTCGGTGACGCAACTCGAAGCCACTTCGTCGATGCCTGCGCGTGAGTCGAGGAGGATTACATCGGGTTGCCACCGCGTCTCTAAAGCATCAATCAATCGGCCAAGCCGACGTGACCAAGTTTCCCGCTTTCCCACGGTGTCCACTTTGGGCATCCAGACCCGCCCGAGCTTGGCGATGTACTCCCCTGGATCACGGCCATGGGCGGGGACGACGAAGATGTCGCCATCGTGCGAAAGCGTGCTGGTAGCGATCATCTCCCCAAAAACGGTATCGCCATTATCGACCAGGTCTTCCACCAGCCAATCGGCGATGCCATAGGTCGGGCGGCGTTCGTCAGGCAGCAAGGCCGACGAGAGTCCGGGTGACTCCAGGTCAAGATCGAGCACAAGAACTCGCTTTCCCTTCTGGGCCAATGCCCAAGCCGTCGCGGCCAGCGCGGTGGATCGGCCCACGCCACCTTTTATCGAGAAAAAGACGATACGCGGCGCGCCCTTGGAAAGCGGAGCTATGGAGGCCCAGTCGGTCTCGCTGGCCAGCCGATCGACCACATAAACATAATCGAAACCTTCCAGCGGGAAGGCCGGTGCGCCGACACGGACAGCCGCCGTATCTTCTTCGAACAGCACTGCGCGATCGGTAGGGTAGGCGTGTGGGCCTAGCCGATTAGTCAGCTCCGATGCTATCGCCTGAGTAGTTTGTAGGGCTGCCGCGTTACTGTTTACTGCCTCCGGCACGATCAGGCGAACCCGACCGTTTAGATCGCGGTTAATGAGGATCTCGCCAATCTCTGCCAGGCCGGATTCATGGGCGCGCAGCACTTCACTGACTTGGGGCAGGATCTGATCGAAGGTGGTCATAGCAGCCCCCCAAGTTGTGCAATCTTGATCCGTTCGCAGACATCCTTAGCGCCGGCTCGATGGGATTGCGCCCGAGCTTGATCGAAGTTCGCTTGATGGGCGTACCGTTGAGAAGCGAGCCAGTCACTGAATGGATTTGTTTGGGGCAGTGAGAGCATGATTGCACGCGAACCAGACAAATAAGACTGATACCGAGACCAGGCGTTGTTTGGTTTCTTGTCTTCCATTATGTGAACGTAATCTTGCTTCGGATCTAGCGCACCTTGAGGACTCAGTTTTTCCATGAGCGCCTTCAACCCGCACTCCGCCGCCATGCCATATAGATGATCGGCGTTCGCCCAACGCTGCGCCTGAAACAAGAGCTCGGCATCGTCCCAGTGACGTTTATGGGCATCAAGAAAATCCTCGTTCATCCTCATGCCCCGAAGCGCAGATTCTTGGGTCGTGCGCAGAGTACCTCGACTGCTGTGTGCACTTCAGGCCTCGGCGCTTTGATTCAATGAAAACCAGCAGGTCGATCAGGTTATCTAAACCTCGATCATGTTCGCGATGGAATGGTGTTCCAAATGAGCCGTAACGCTTACTTTAAACCGGGATCAATTCGAAAGGTCAGCGTGGCGGTCTTCATGTTGGCCAGTCCTCTCCGAAAGCCGATGAAAATGTACTGCAATGTAAAGTCTCACGATCCGTTACTCAATTAGCTTTGGGGTACCAAAGAATTAGCCCCGGCGCAGAAATCCAGCCAGCTTGATCCGCTCCGTCCCCAGGAACACGGCCGCGGCCACCGCCAGGGCGACGGCCAGATCACCCAATGACAGCGCGGTGGTATGAAAGGCCTTCTGTAACGGCGGCAGATAGATGATGGCGAGCTGCAGCAGCAGCGTGGCGGCGACGGCGCCGAGCAGCGCCGGATTCGAGCCCCAGCCGAGCTGCCCGACCGGCCGGGTACGGCTGCGCAAGGCCAGGGCGACGGCCATCTGGCTGAACACCAGCACCGTGAGCAGCATGGTCTGCCAGGCGGCGCTCCCACCCAGCCAGTAGGCGAAGCCCACGCCCAGACTCAGTTCGGTGATCAGTGCCCCTACCGCCAGCATCAGGTTCAGGCCTTGCCTGCCGAAGATCAGCTCGCTGGCGGACAGCGACGGCCGATTCATCAGGGCATCTTCCGGCGGCTCCATCCCCAGGGCCAGCGCCGGCAGGCCGTCGGTGACCAGGTTCATCCAGAGTATCTGCAGCGGCAGCAGCGGCAGCGGCATCCCCAGGAAGGGCGCGAAGGTGACCACGGCGATTTCGCTGAGGTTGCAGCTCAGCAGGTAGACGATGAACTTGATCAGGTTGTCGTAGATCGCCCGGCCCTGGCGCACGGCGGCGGTGATGGTCGTAAAGTTGTCGTCCAAGAGGACGATCTGGGCGGCTTCCTTGGCGACATCGGTGCCGATCCTGCCCATGGCGATGCCGATGTCGGCCTTTTTGAGAGCCGGCGCGTCGTTGACGCCGTCGCCCGTCATTGCCACGCTCCAGCCTTCGCCCTGGTAGGCTTCGATCAGCCTCAGCTTGTCCTCCGGCGCGACCCGGGCGAACACCGCGGTGCGTTTCACGGCCTCCCGCAGCTCGATGGGGGTCATGGCAGCGATCTCGCTGCCGCCGATCACGCCGCCCGAGGTGTCGATGCCGACTTCCTCCGCGATGTGGCGGGCGGTCAAGGGGTGGTCGCCGGTGATCATCACCGCCTTGATGCCGGCCTGACGGCACTCGGCGATGGCTTGCATGACGGCGGGGCGCGGCGGGTCGTAGATGCCGATCAGGCCGATGAAGCTCAAGCCGCTTTCCAGGGCCGTCTTGGCTGCCGCCGACGGGGGGGCGTCCAGGCGGCGCGCACCCAGGGCCAGCACCCGCATGCCTTTTTCCGCGAGGGCGTCGTGTGCCCGTACGATCCGTTCGCGCCAGGCGGCGTCAAGGGGCTGCTCGTCGCCGTCGGCCCAGAGGGTGTCCGCGCGCGGGAGCAGGGCTTCCACCGCGCCCTTGGTCAGGCCGAGGAAGCGGCTGCCGGCGAGATACCGTACGACGACGCCGGGACAGGCGTCGTCCGTCGTCGGGGCGTGGACGGTCGTCATGAGTTTGCGGCTGGCGTCGAAGGGGATTTCCCCGGTCCGGGGCAAAGCGGCTTCCAGTTCGCCCTTGAGCCGTCCTCCGCGGGCCGCGGCCAGCACCAGCGCCGCTTCGGTGGGCTCTCCCAGGACCCGGTAGGCGCCATGCGGGTCTTCCGGGTTCTCGATCAAGCCGTCGTTGCACAGCGCGCCGCCGATCAGCAGCAGATCGATGGCCGGATGGCCGGCGATTTCCGCCGCCAATCCCGCGGCGTCCGCTTCGCCGAGCTTGAGCTCCAGCCGGTGTTCGGCGACGTCCAGCACGGAGACGGTCATGCGGTTTTCGGTCATCGTGCCGGTCTTGTCGGCGCAGATCACCTTGATCGAACCCAGGGCTTCGACCGCCGGCAGACGGCGGATCAGGGCGCCCTGCTTCAGCATCTTCTGGGCGCCCAGAGCCAAGGTGATGGCGACCAACGCCGTCAGGGACTCGGGGA
The DNA here is from genome assembly GCA_040753975.1 of Pseudomonadota bacterium. Classification (GTDB taxonomy): domain Bacteria; phylum Pseudomonadota; class Gammaproteobacteria; order Methylococcales; family Methylococcaceae; genus Methylococcus. Next base: position 47,405 of record JBFMDC010000037.1, on the reverse strand, counting down.
CGGCCGCTACGGCAAGGCTGACGGCGGTGAGGATCATGGTGCGGAAGCTCTCGCCCCCGGCCATGCCGAGCAGCAGGACCACGATGGCGATGCCGGCCACGCCGTAGGCCAGCGTGCGGGCGAAGCCGTCGAGCTGTTTCTGCAGGGGGGTGGGTTCGGCCGTCACCGATTCCAGCAAGCGGGCCGTGGCGCCCAGGGCGGTGGACGGACCGGTCTCGGTCACGATGAAGCTACCGCGGCCGTAAACCACCTGGGTTCCTAGGTGGACCCGGTTGGTCCGGTCGGCGAGCGCGGTGGCGGGTTCCAGCACGGCGGCCGCGTCCTTGCGGACGGGGACCGATTCGCCGGTCAGCGCCGATTCCTGAACGCTGAGGTCAATGCTTTCGAGTAGTCGGCCGTCGGCGGGCACGCCGTTGCCGGTTTGCAGCAGCACGATGTCGCCCGGCACCAGCCGGTCGGCAGGGATTTCACAGAACCGCCCGCCTCGCCGTGCCATGGCTTGGCCGACCGCCATGCGCCGCAGCGCCTCCAGCGCCTTTTCCGCCCTGGATTCCTGCAGGAAACCCAGGACGGCGTTGAGCAGGACGATCGCCAGGATCACGCCGGCTTCCAGGGCTTCGCCGATGGTCAGGGCGAAGACGGCGGCGGCGACCAGGAGCTGGACCAGCATGCCGGAGAACTGTTCGGTGAAGATGCGCCAAGGCGCGCGTGCGCCGGCGCTGGGGATTGCATTCGGGCCGGATGAAGCGAGCCGGTTTTCGGCTTCGGCCTCGCTCAGTCCCTCCCGGATGTTTACGTCCAGCCGGGTTGCCGCTTCCTCGGAAGTCAACGAATGCCAGGCTTGGTTCATGGTCGCGGCTCCTCTTCGTGCAAGCCGCCATGATGGCCTGAAGCGCGGCGCTTGCCTAGAGCGGTGACTGTCACACAACGGCAACTATGCGCTCTTATGGTATAGGCGACAGGGCGGGTTTCCCCTCCTGATTTTCCCCCCGATCGCTCACACAGAATAAGGAAGAGGTGCTATGACGCAAGACACTTGCGAAGCGGTTGCAGAGCAGCCGCTGATCGACGCGGCGGTCAAGCCGAAGCTGGAACATAACGCCGGCCCCCTTGCCTCGGTCGTCTTCATGGGGTTGCTGGGTGTCGGTATCGCCTATACGGCCTACGGCGTGCAGGGCGATGTAGCCAGCGTGGGAACGACGCTTGCGTTGGCGCCCTGGCTGCTGCTCGCAGTGTCGCTATTGATCGCGCTCGGTTTTGAGTTCGTCAATGGCTTTCACGATACGGCGAACGCCGTTGCCACGGTCATTTACACCCACTCCTTGCCGCCGACGTTCGCCGTCCTCTGGTCCGGCATATGGAATTTTCTCGGCGTGCTGGTGTCTTCGGGCGCCGTCGCCTTTGGCATCATTCAGTTGCTGCCAGTCGAATTGATCCTTCAGGTCGGCAGCGACTCCGGCTTCGCCATGGTATTCGCGCTGCTGATCGCGGCCATCCTATGGAACCTTGGAACCTGGTATTTCGGCCTTCCGGCTTCGAGTTCCCACACACTGATCGGCTCGATCATCGGCGTGGGCATCGCCAACGAGCTGATGCACCGGGGCGAACACGCGACTTCCGGCGTGGACTGGGCGCAGGCGGCGAAAGTGGGCGAGTCGCTCCTGTTCTCGCCGGTCATCGGCGCGCTTGGTGCCGGACTGCTGCTGATCGTGTTCAAGGTGCTGATCACCAACCCCAAGCTGTATCGCGCGCCGGAAGGGAAGAAGCCGCCGCCGTGGTGGATCCGCAGCCTTCTGATACTGAGCTGCACCGGGGTTTCTTTCGCGCACGGATCGAACGACGGCCAGAAAGGAATGGGCCTCATCATGCTGATTCTGATCGGTATCGTGCCGACGGCTTACGCTTTGAATCGTGCCGTGCCAGACTCCTACGTGCCGGAATTTCTGGCTTTATCGCATGTCGTGGAGCAGGCTTTGCAGGAAAAAGCCGGTCCTGGCCGCCAGTTTGAGGGGGATGCCAGAGCCGTTGTCGAGGAACTCGTCAAGACCCGCAAACTGGAACCCGAGACCCTAGCGGCCACCGCCAGCTTGGTGAGGGACATTTCGTCGACCGTGGAACAGAACGGGACGCTCGCGCATATCCCGGTGAGCAAAACCCAGAACGTGCGCAATGACATGTACCTGGTCGACGAGGCGTTGCGACGCATGGAAAAATTGGGCCAGCCCGCGTTCGACGAGCGCACTCGGAGAGAGATCGGCGGCTACCGCAATGCGCTCGGCAACGCCACTCGGTTCATCCCCACCTGGGTGAAAGTTGCCGTGGCCATCGCCCTGGGCCTGGGCACCATGGTGGGCTGGAAGCGCATCGTGGTGACCGTCGGCGAGAAGATCGGCAAGCAGCATTTGACTTATGGTCAGGGCGCTTCGGCTCAGATCGTGGCGGCCTCGACTATCGCCGCGGCCGACGTGTACGGCCTGCCCGTTTCAACCACGCACGTGCTGTCGTCCGGGGTCGCCGGCACCATGGCGACCAACGGTTCCGGTCTGCAATGGTCCACCGTCGGGAGCCTGCTGCTGGCCTGGGTGCTGACCCTCCCGGCCGCCATCATGCTCTCGGGCGGGTTGTTCTACCTGTTTCACCGGATGATCACCCATTGACCATTTCGGAGATCGCCGCCGCACGCGTGCGGGAGCGCGGAAGGTGCCGCATGGCGAGCCGGGGACCGTAGCGGCCGACCACTTCAGTCCAGAAATTCGGAAAATGATGTGCGGCCGTTCCCGTGCGTTTGGCTTTGAACTTGCGGCGGGAGCGCCTCTTGGAGGATACTGCGATTCCTGGCGCCATCCGCCCGTTTCCCCATTTGAAGCCGGGCGGCCGAACGTTGTGAACCCTTGAGTTTTTTCGCGCACGACTTCCCATATGAAAAACAAGGCCACGGATGCGGCGTTTCTTGCCAGGATCGACCGGCTCAAATACCGGATCGCTTTCGGCAACTGGGTCCTCATCCTTTTCGGCATTATCCTGCTGCTCGGCCTGGCCGGTGCGGTCGCCGATCTCCGTCCCGGAACCTGGCTCAAGTATTTCGATCTCGACCGGGAATACACCGTGCCCGCGCTGTTTTCGGGCGGTCTGCTGCTGGCGGCGGCGTGGGAATCCTTTACCGCGGCATCTTCGAAGCGGCTCGGCGCCTGGGCGTTCGCGCTCGCGGCCGTGTTTTTCGAGATGGGATTCGACGAACTCCTGAAGATTCACGAGCGCATCGAGCAGGCCACCGGCGTCGACTGGCAGATTCTTTACCTGCCGGTCATGGCCTTTGCCGGCATCGGCTGGCTTTTTGTCCTCGCACAGCTGCGGGATAAGCGGCAACGGCGGTTATGGATTGCCGGTGCCGTCGCCTGGACCGCATCCCAACTGTTCGAGGCCGCCGAATGGGGATGGGGGGCGGAGAGCAAGATTCCTCTGCCTGGATACCTCTATCTTGTGCATTTCGAGGAGTTGCTGGAAATGTCGGGCTCCTCTTTTTTTCTATTGACGCTGTTGCTCCTGAACGGCGGCCCGTCGATTTCACGGAAATGACACGGAACGATAACGTTCTGTTGGAGGAAGCCGGAAATTCATCATGGTAGTTTGGAGCGGATATCTCCCGCGCTCCGCCATTTCGTTCGCCATGCTGAAATCGACATGAATTTCGATCACGCCGACCGTTCACTCAAGAAAATATTCCAGGACCATCTGAGCTGCTGCGTCGAGTGCGGTCAGGTTTTGGAGCGGCTATTCGCCGAACTCGATGTCCCTGAAACGCATATCGGCCTGATCCGGCAGCTCGAGGAAAAGGGCGACGCGCTGATGCGCGAAGCCTACGATGCGCTGGAGACCGCGCCTTATTCCGAACTGGCGCTGCTGATCCAGCAGTTCGCCAGACATGTCGACGATATTCTGGACGGCTTGAACGATACCGCCCGGGTGATCGACATCTTCACGCCGCAGCAGGCGGAAACCGCTGCTCTCGACCTGCTCGCGATCACCCTTGGGATGGTCCGGCGGCTGTCGGCGGAAATGGACCACTATCCGGAAAACGCGCTCGCGGGCATCAAGCAATGCCGGGAGGAGCTCAAGGCATCGGAGGCGAGCGCGGACCTGGTGTATCACGAGTGGCGGAAGTCCCACCGGCGTTACAGCACCCTCTCGCTCCTGGCCGAATCGGACTGGACCGAGATTCTGGGAATCCTGGAAAAAACCACGGACTCCTGCTACCACGCGGCGCTGCTGCTCGAGCGCATCACCAGGTACCGGCTGAGACAGGCTTCCTGAGACACCGTATGCCGGCTTTCCGGGCGGTAGGGGATTCGTCCCGGAAGCGGAACGGCGCCCTCCGCGCTCAGTATCGCCTGCCGCCGCCCCGTTTGGCGTCTCCGCCGGCGCCGCCGCCTCGCCTCTCCGGCGGGCGGGCTTCGTTGACCATCAGACTGCGCCCATCCATATCCTTGCCGTTGAGCCCTGCGATGGCCGCTTGCGCCTCCTGGTCGCTGCCCATTTCCACGAATCCGAATCCCCTGGAGCGGCCGGTGGCGCGGTCCATGACCACCTGCGCCGATTTCACGGCGCCGTATGCCGCGAAAATCCGTTCCAGATCGGCATCGCCGACACGATAGTTCAAGTTGCCTACATATAGCTTGCTGCCCACGAAAGACCCCCGTCGAGGTTCATGAAAACCCACAGTCCACAATAAAACAAAAATGCCTCATTCGACAGGGGCGTCGGCAAAAAATATTTCCGCCGCGCCTGAGTCGCTGGGACGGGTGTGCGTGGGGCGGGGCGGCTATAGGCACCGCAAAGAATCAGGGGTACCCCTGCGGGGCAGGGATGCTTCTGCCATTTTCATCCGCCTATGAGATTGAAAAAGTTGGCCAAGTCCAAGCGGCGTTTGGGCTTGGAGAAGAGAAACTCGCCGGGGACGGGGACTTTTCCAGGTTCCCCTGGGGCGTTTTACGGGTGACATTCGGGGGCGAGTCCCTTATAATTCCGTTGCGGCACGTTCAACCAATCATCGCGCCGTCTCCTTTTTATTCCTCCCGATCCATTGAATCGTCTGCCTCGATTGGTGCCGTTTCTCCCTTGAACGGCAGGCCGTCGCAGGACACTTAACCAACTATGTCATCAGATTCGAATTCTGCCGGCCCGGCGTTTGCCGATCTTGGGCTGGCTCAGCCCCTATTGCGCGCCGTTTCCGAAGCCGGCTACGTCAATCCCACACCGATTCAGGCACAGGCGATCCCGCTGCTGCTCGCCGGCGGCGATTTGCTGGCCGCGGCCCAGACCGGAACCGGCAAGACCGCCGGCTTCACCTTGCCGATCCTGCACAGGCTGCTGGAGAAACAGGTTCCGCGCCGGCCGCGGCGCCCGCGCTGTCTCATCCTCACGCCCACCCGCGAACTGGCGGCCCAGGTCCAGGAATCGGTCGAGACCTACGGCAGGCACGTGCCGCTGAAATCCACGGTCATGTTCGGCGGCGTGGGGCTCAACCCCCAGGTTCGCGCCCTCGAAGCGGGGGTCGATATCCTGGTCGCCACGCCGGGCCGGCTGCTCGACCATTGCGGACAGAAGACCGTCGATCTTTCCGGCGTGGAAATCTTCGTGCTCGACGAGGCGGACCGCATGCTGGACATGGGGTTCATCCGCGACATCCGCCGGATTCTGGGGTTGCTGCCGAAGCAGCGACAGAACATGCTGTTTTCGGCCACCTTTTCGGACGAAATCCGGGCGCTCGCCGACGGTTTGCTGAACAATCCAGGCTACGTCGAGGTGGCGCGCCGCAACGCCGCTTCCGATCTGGTGGGCCAGACCGTCCACCTGGTCGCCCAGGAACACAAGCGCGATCTGCTCACCCACTTGATCCGCCGGCACGACTGGCGCCAGGTCCTGGTATTCACCCGCACCAAGCACGGCGCGAACCGGCTGGCGGAAAAGCTGGCCGAGGACGGCATTCCGGCGGCGGCGATTCACGGCAACAAGAGCCAGTCGGCGCGCACCAAGGCGCTGGCGGATTTCAAGGACGGCAGGGTGCCGGTCCTGGTGGCGACGGACATCGCGGCACGCGGCCTGGATATCGACCAGCTTCCGCATGTGGTGAATTTCGAGTTGCCGACCGTGCCGGAGGACTATGTCCACCGGATCGGCCGCACCGGGCGTGCCGGCAACGCCGGCTCCGCCGTGTCGCTGGTGGCGAAGGACGAACTGAAGCTGCTGAACGGCATCGAGCGTCTAATCAAACGCCCGATCCAGCGGGGGACGGTGGAAGGCTTCAATCCGCCGCCCCGTCCGCAGGTCGATCGCAGGGAGGACCGGCAGCGGCGTCCGCAAGAGGCGCGCGACGCTGGCGGGAGGCAGCCTCCTGCGGGGCAGCCGAAGGCGCGGGCAGGCTTGGGGCCCCGCAACGCGGCCCGGCATTCACCGAAACCGCAACAGCGGCAGGGAGGCAGCCGATTGCGTAGCCAGGGCGGTGGTAAGCGCGGTTGACGGCTCGCCGCGAGGTGGCGGGCGCTCCGCCTTGCCGGCTTCCGATGGGCCGCCGTTCTTTTCGCTCAACAGTTTGTCACCTAAGCGCTTGTTGCCGGTGCCGCCCGCAGCGGATAGTCTGAACCCGGCCTTGGATAAGCCGTAGCGGCGCGGAGGATTCCAACCGTACCATGAGACTGGGTCCCGTGCTGAGCGGGGCCGTCCCCGCCGTGTGCTGCCAAGGCTTCTTTCAGAGAGCATTCGTGCGGAGGAAAGATCATGATCCTGAGCAATCTGACGTCGCATCTGAAGTTCCCCGGCATCGACCGTCTGTGGCCGGATGTGGCCGTCGAGGACGTGCTGTCGGCGGCGATTCTGCTGACGTTCGCCTGCCTGATGGCGATCGAAATCCGCCACGGCCGGGGCGTGCGCGGCAATCCTCCGGCGCGGGAGTCGTACCGGACGAATCTATCCCTGTTTCTGTTCAACGACCTGCTGATGTCCGCTCTGTCGGTGTCCTCCCTGCTGGTGCTGGCGGAGCATCACGCCGGCGGGGGACTCCTGGCCGGTGTGAGCAACCCTTGGCTCCGCGGGGCGCTGGCCTTGATCCTCTTGGATCTGGTGCTGTACCTGTGGCACTGGGCGAACCACCGGCTGCCCTGGCTGTGGCTGTTTCACAAGGTGCACCACAGCGACCGGTCGATGAACGTGACGACTGGTTTCCGGCTGCATTTCGCCGAAGTGTTGTTGACGGTGCTGGTCAAGGCCGGCTTCATCGTGGTTACTGGCGTGCATGCCGCCCAGGTTTTGCTCAGCGAGGCGCTGATCACCCTGGCCGTGCTGTTCCATCATGCCGATATTTCCTTCCGGGGCGAGCGCAAACTGGGCCGTCTCTTCGTCGTGCCCAGCCTGCACCGCGTGCATCACTCGGCCTTGCGTGGCGAGCACGATCGCAATTACGGCGCACTGTTTTCGGTGTGGGACAGAGCTTTCGGCACGCTGCTGGAAGCTAAGCCGGCACAGATCGGATTGCGCGAGGTGGAAGCCCTGAGTTTTGCCGAAACCTTGAAATTCGGTTTCACTTATGGCTACGGGCCGGCGCCACGTCCCCTTCGGCTTCGCTCAGGGCAGGCATTGGAGCCGATGATCGCCGAGGCCGCCTATTTCCGGGCCGAAAAGCGCGGGTTCGTGCCGGGGTTCGAAATGTTCGACTGGCTGGCCGCGGAGCGCGAAATCGAGGAGCGGCTGAAACGCGGCCGCTAGTGTACCGTCCCCTACATAAATTTGGCTTTTGAGGGGCGATTTGGAGGAGCAAGAGGTTCAGCGAAGAGTCGCTACCGCGACGAGGATTTGAATCGGGTTTCCGCGCCTTGTTTGAATAAGCATTGGACCGAGGCGGACGGGATAACATCACCGTCGTCGTGAACGTGGCCACGGCCGCGCCAAATCCGGCCTGAATCCGCCTGCTCACAGAGGGTCATCATGGAACGTTTCTTCAATATCGCCGGACCGAACAAGCCCGAACTCAATTTTACGCTGGACCCATTGCGGCGCATCCATCTGGAAGAAGTATTGGGCCTCATCGAACAGCAACGCTATTTCATCCTGCACGCACCGCGCCAGACCGGTAAAACGACCGCCTTGCTGGCATTAATGGCCCACCTCAACGCCGGAGGACGCTATCGGGCGTTGTATTTCAATGTAGAAACGGCCCAGACGGCCCGGAACGACGTGAAGGAAGGGATTTCGGCGATCGTCCGCAATCTTGTGGAAATGGCGCGGTTCTACCTGGGTGACGAACAGCCGGACCAGCTATTGCGCGATGTGGTGAGAGCCGAAAGCCCTCACGACTGGCTGCGCTTGCTGTTGCAGCGTTGGTCCGCCGCCGATCGGGCGCGTCCGGTCGTTTTGCTGATCGATGAAATCGATGCCCTCGTGGGCGATGTGCTGATCTCAGTCCTGCGGCAAATGCGATCCGGCTACGCCCAGCGTCCGGCCGGATTTCCCCAGACCGTCATTCTTTGTGGCGTTCGGGACGTGCGGGACTATCGCATCCGTACCTCGGCCAACGAAATCATTACCGGCGGCTCGGCTTTCAACATCAAAACCGAGTCCATAAGAGTAGGCAATTTCTCCCAGGCCGACGTCTCCGAACTTTATGCCCAATATAGCGCCGAAACTGGCCAAGGATGGACAGCAGGTGCAATGGAACGGGTATGGGGCCTGACTCAAGGCCAGCCATGGCTGGTCAATGCCGTTGCACGGGAGGTGACGGAAAAAATCCGGCCCGACCGCTCCGGCCCCATCACCGAAGCCCATATCCTCGAAGCGAAAGAGCGGCTGATCCTCGCAAGGGCCACCCATCTCGACGAGTTGGCGGACAAACTGCGGGAGCCGCGGGTCCGGCGGGTCATCGAGCCGGTGCTGGCCGGGACGGCGGAAAGCGTCGATCTGCCCGACGACGACCTGCAATACGTCTACGATCTCGGCCTGATCGTACTCAAACCCCAGGTAAGCATTGTCAACGAACTCTATCGAGAGGTCATCCCCCGGCAACTGACCTGGAGCACCCAGCACATGCTCGCTCAGGATACCGCCTGGTATCTCCGGCCGGACGGCGGGCTGGACCTCGCCAAGCTCCTGACCGCGTTTCAAGACTTCTTCCGCCGGCATTCCGAGCACTGGGTCGAACGTTTCGACTACAAAGAAGCCGGCCCCCAGTTGCTGCTGCAAGCCTTCCTGCAGCGCGTCGTCAACGGCGGTGGACGGATCGAACGGGAATACGGCCTGGGGCGCGGCCGCACCGACTTGTATCTCGAATGGTACTACGGCAAGACCCTGCTCACCGCCGAGCGGACCCAACGGGCAGTGCTCGAACTCAAACTACAGCACCACGCCCGCGAAACCGTAGTCACCGAAGGACTGGCACAGACCGCCGCCTATGCCGAGCGCTGCGGCGCGGACGATGCCCACCTGTTGATATTCGACCGCCGGCCGGCAGTGGCCTGGGACGATAAGATTTTCCGGGAAGACCGGGAGTATCAGGGGCTAGGTATTACCGTCTGGGGCATGTGATGCATCCGTACGGTGTATCCAGCCGATGACCCACAGCGAGGATTTGCAAGCCAAATGGCTATCCTTGTTGGAGAGATGGCATCGTGTGATCCGTAGTCAACGACTGATTGATACTCCCTCAGGTCAGCCATGGTTCTCGTTACTGCTGGGTCGTAGCGGATGTTCCGGACTAGATGCCTATTTAAACGCCTTGATGCAGCCGCCCTGTCTGAGGGTGGGGATACCGAAGACAGCGCTTCGGCCAAAAGCCTTTGGCGACAGGGAGCTAGACGAAGGCAGGAGTGCCAGCTTGGTTGTTCCTTCCGTCGTTGCCAGACTGGATTGGAGCGTCTTGGTGAACCCTCATCATCCCAATGCCCATCTGTTACGCACGTCCGAGCCCGAATCAGTGACTTGGGACCAGAGGTTGTTTGAGCGAGGGCTATGGCGGTTAGTCATCCCCTTGTTCATATTGGCGGGTAGCTGCCGGCCGTCGAGTCTGTGCTACGGGACACGACACGTACGTGTAATGTTCCGTTTTCTTGCCCGCCCAATTAGACTATGAGCGAAAAGCATTACCGAGAAGTGCTTTTTTAACGTCTGCGCCTTGTCGGCACTCGACCGGGCGGAGGTAGCGCGGACGCCGTTCCGTAAGCCTTGTAGCCAATCGCTTCGAGTGAATACTCCCCAACTGGCCGCCGCTGTGGCCGAACGCTTCGCCCGCCGGCCGTGGTGGGTTCTGGCCGTTGCCATTGCACTCTCGGTCCTGTCTCTCTGGGCGATTTCCCAACTGCCGGTCTATACCTCCCGCCAGGCCCTGCTGCCCCACGACAACGCCGTTGCCCAGCGTTTCGACGCTTTCCTGAAGAAATTCGGCGCTGCTTCCGACCTGATCGTCGTCTTGGAAGGGGCGCCTCCGGATGAACTGAAGACATTCGCCGACGAACTGGCGACTGCTCTCGCTGCCGAGCCGGAAATCGCCCAGGCGACTGCCAGGGTCGACCTGGATTTTCTGCTGGAGCATGCCTATCTGGCGGTGGCCGAGGACCGGCTCGAGGCGCTGGCGGGCATGTTGGAAAGGTTCGGGGCAGACGCCATCCCAGGCGGCTCCGCGCAGGTCGACGCGGCTCTGGACCGTCTTCGGGACCGGCTCGAAGAGGCGCCCGCCGTGCCCGATGCCGGCGTCGGCATTCCCGCCGCCGAGGCCGGGCTGAAACTGCTGGGGGCGGTGCTCGGCGAGTGGCGCCGCTGGCTTACTGCGGGGGAGGCGCCGGAGGGGCTCGACTGGAAACGGCTGTTGGCCGGCCAGGGCGGAAGCGAGATCGCCAACGATGGCTATTTCGTCTCGCGCGATGGGCGGATGTACTTCCTGTTCGTGCATCCGGCGAGCGCTTCGGAGGATTTCGCTACCACCGGGCCGTTCGTCGAAAAGGTGAGGGCCGTGGCGGCAACTCAGGCGGCGAAGGCTCGCGCGGCCGGCCGGGCCGCGCCCAAGGTGGGGCTGACCGGGCTGCCGGCCATCGAGTACGAAGAGCACGTCAGCATCCGTCATGACATCGTTCTCGTCGTCGGCTCCTCCGCCGGGCTGATCGTCCTCCTGATCCTGGCGGTGGTGCGGAGCTGGCGCTGGGCGCTGGTCATATTCGTTCCCATGGGACTCGGAGTGCTTTGGAGCCTGGGCCTGGCGCTGGTCACCGTCGGCCACCTCACCCTCATCACCGCCAGTTTCATCGCCATCCTGTTCGGCCTGGGCGCGGATTACGGCATCTTCACCTCGGCGCGCATTGCCGAGGAGCGGCGCCGCGGCAAGCCGCTGATCGAGGCGATCGGCGCGGGGATCGGCGCTTCCTTCAAAGCGGTATTCACCGCCGGAGGGGCCTCAGTGGTGATTTTCGGCGCGCTGGCCACGGTGGATTTCCCCGGCTTCTCCGAGCTTGGGCTGGTGGCGGCCAAGGGGGTGTTGCTGATCCTGGTCAGCACCTGGATGGTCCAGCCGGCGCTGTATACCTTGCTGCCGCCGAAACTCAAGCCATTGCCGGCTGCGGCGTCTGCCGGGGAGGGCGAGCCGGGCCGCCTGCCTTTCCGGGGAGGCGTTGCCGCTGTCGTGGTCGCGGGATCGCTGGCTGCGGCGGCGTTCGGCATCGTCTGGGGCTACGAACTTCCCTTCGATTACGACGTGCTTTCGCTGTTGCCGAAAGATTCCGAAGCGGCCTACTACCAGAACCGTATGGTCGCGGAGAGCGACTACCAGGCGGAAGTGGTCATCTTTACCGCAAGGGACGTCGAAGAGGCCCGGCGCATCGCAACCGACGCGGCCAGGCTGGACAGCGTGGCCAAGGTGCAGTCGCTCACGGACCTGTTTCCGCCGGACGCCGGCGACAGGGCCCTCGAGGCCCGGCGCATCGGCGAGCTTGCCGCCGCCGGCGGCTATGCGGCCAGATTGGCGGGGCTCGCCGGCATCGGCCTGCCGGACCGGACTTTCGGGCGCGTACGGGCGGTTCTGGAAAAGGGCGGCGATTTCATCGACCAGTCGCAGGAGCTGGCATTTTCGGCCGGGCATTCCGGCCTGGTAGCGGCTTTGGAAGACGTGCGGGGGCGGCTGGATGCGGTCCGGTCTGGCATCGACGCCGATCCCGTCCAGGGCCGGGTCCGCAGCGAGCGGTTCTTCCGTGCGCTGCTGTCGGCTGCCGCGCAGGGCGGAGCGCTGCTGGAGGACTGGCGGCGGGCTCGTCCGCTGACGCCGGACCAACTCCCGCCGGCCTTGCGGGACCGGTTTTTCGCCGCCGACGGGACGGTCGCAGTGTACGCTTTTCCCGCAAAAACTGTGTATGATCCCGCCAACCTCGACAGGCTGATGCAGGAGATTTATGGAGTATCGCCCGAAGCGACCGGATTCCCGGCCACCCATCAGGTGTTCTCCAAGTCCGTGGTGGATAGCTTCACCCACGGAACCCGGGCGGCGGTGGCCGTCTGCCTGCTGTGGCTGGTGCTGGTCCTGCGCAGCTGGCGCGGTTTCGCACTGGCTTCCATGCCTTTGCTGATAGGCGGCGGCTGGATGCTGGGGCTGATGGCACTCGGCGGCATCCGTTACAACTATGCCAACATCATCGCGCTGCCTTTGGTGATCGCCCTGGCAGTGGATTACGGCGTGTGGTTCTCCCAGCGCTGGTTCGAGCTGGAGGACCGTTCGCTGACGCAGATCAACCGGGTGGCGGGGCGCGTGATCGGGCTCGCCGCCGGGACCGAGCTGGCCGGACTCGGGGCGATCACCCTGGCGAACTACCGCGGCGTGTCCACCCTGGGCGTCAACATCACCATCGGCCTCCTCTGCTGCCTGTCCGCGACCCTGTGGGTAGCACCGGCGATCGGACAGCTTCTCGATTCAAGAAGGAAACCATGACATACAAGATTTCGCGCACTTTCCTCCTGGCGGCCCTGCTGGCTCCCCTCGTTCCGGCGCTGGCCGGCGATCCCGCCCCGGTGGTGGTCTGTTATCCGGGAGGGCCCGTGAACGAGCGCGACGCCGATCAGGCGATGGATGCCATGCTCCGGGTGGTGGAGCGGGTAGGACAGTGGCCCGAGAAGAGTTTCAGCAGCGTGTTTACCGCGAAAGCGGCCGATTGCGGAAAACTCATGGCGGAAAAAAAGCCCGCTTTCGCGATTACCTCGCTGGGGTTGTTTCTCGAAATGCGCGGCCAATACGATCTGGTACCGGTGGTTCAGCCCCGGATCGACGGGCGTACCAGCGAGCGTTACCGGGTCGTGGCGCAGAAGGGCAGATTCCACGGCATGGCCGAGCTCAAGGGCAGGACGCTGGGCGGCACCGTGCTGGACGAACCGGCCTTCATCGGCAAGATCGTGTTCGCGGGCAAGTACGACCCGGAAAAGGATTTCGCCCTCCAGCCTTCGCGCCAGGCGATCCGAGCCCTGCGCTCCCTGGACAAGGGGGAGCTGGATGCGGTGATACTCAATGATCAGCAGTTCGCGGGCTTGAGCGCGCTGCAGCTGGCCAACCCAGTGGAGACGGTCTTCACTTCCGCGGAGATTCCGCTGATGGGCGTGGTGGCCAACGCCAAGCTCGCCACCGCGAACGATCGGGCGCGGTTCGCCAGGGCGCTGGAAACGATGTGCGCCGACCCCGACGGCAAGAAGCTTTGCGATCTGTTCGGTATCCAGTCTTTCGTGGCGGTGGACCCTGCCGTGTTCGATCCCATGGCCAGGCTCTGGCTGGCCCGGAACTGACGCTTTGCGTACCGTGCGCCTGTTCGCGGCCGGCATTCTGCCGGCGGTCCTGGCCGGTTGCGGCGGCCTCCACCGGGACGACGTTCCGGCAGGCCAGCCTGCGGGCTGTCCCCGGCTGACGGCCGCCGCCTTGAGCGCCAACCAGGATGCGCTCGGCCCTTCCAGCGAAACGCCGGAGCTGGAATGCGCCCTGGATTTTCTGCGCGGTTCGGACGACCCCGCGCTGCGCCGCAGCTCTCTGGGTAGCCGGCTCTGCCTGCATCTCGCCGAGCGCAATTCCGATCCGGTGGAGCGCGAGCGCTTCGCCTGGGAGGGCGTGAAGCTCGCCGAAGCCGCGCTGGCGCAAGGCGGAAAGGGCGACGGTGCGGTCCATTATTATCTGGCCGCAAACCTGGGGCTGGCCGTCCGCGACGATATGACGGTGGCGATGGCCAATCTGCGCCGGCTGGAAGACGAGTTCAAGGCGGCGGTGAAATTGAGCCCCGATTTCGATGACGGCGGCCCTTTGCGTCTGCTGGGCATGCTGTACCTCAAGGCTCCGGCCTGGCCGGCGGGGATCGGTGACGGCGACAAGGCGCTGGACCTGCTCCGGCAAGCGGTGGAAAAGCATCCCGGGCATCCGCTCAACCATCTGTTTTATGCCCAGGCCCTGTGGGAAGTGAACGGAGAAAGCGAAGGCAGGCGTGTCAAGGAACAGATGGCCGCCGGCTGGAAACTGCTGGAGTCCGGAAGCTGGGGATACAACCAAAAACCCTGGAAACAGGAGTTCGCCGATCTGCGGGAGGAGATCGGGGAGCCTGCCAAGTAGAATTCTCCTTTGCTCTTCCCAAGGCGCCGAACATGAGCCGACCGACCGAAAATCAGGACGTCCCCGAACTGCCCCGCCGCCGCCAGGTCCGCACCGCCGGCTTGAGCGGCAATTACTGGTACGTGGTCGAGATCGATGGCAGGCTCAAGCCCAGGCAAGTCAAGCGGGTGCGTTTCTGGGGACAGGACATCGCGCTGTTCCGCGATGCCGGTGGCCGGCTGCACGCCGTGGAAGACCGCTGCCCGCATCGGCAACTGGCGCTATCCCAAGGCTTCGTCGAGGACGAAAATCTGATCTGCACCTATCACGGCTGGAAATTCGACGGCTGCGGCAGATGCACCGAAATCCACCATGAGCTCGGCAAGGGCCGCACCAAGCTGCCCAAGATCCGCATCAGGACCTACCCCGTCAAGGCGCAGTGGGGGCTCATCTGGCTGTTTCCGGGCAATCCCGCCCTGGCGGACGGCACCCCGCTGCCTACGATTCCGCAGCTCGAAGGGGAGCGGCCCTGGCCGTTCTTCCCGATCGACGTGACGATCAAATCGCACTTTTCGATGATCGTGGAGAACGTCTGTGACTTCAACCACGAATACCTGCACCGGCACAAGCGCCCCTTCCTGCAGCCGACCCTGCGCGAGTGGAAGCAGGACGGCGACAGCGTCCGGGTCTACTACGACACCCGCTTCGACGGCAGTCCCGTCGCCAAGCTCTTCATGGAAGGCGGCGCGCGCGACCTCAACGAGATCGAGATCTGGTACCAGTACCCCTATCAGGGTTCCGATATCGGCGGCAAGTACATCCACTGGTTGTTCATGCTGCCGGAGGACGAGCGCACCACCCGCTGTTTCTTCGTCTTCCTGTTCGGGCCGATCCATATCCCGATCCTGAACTGGAAGATGCCCGAATTCCTGCGCAAGCCGATCCTCTGGTTCACCAATAAGTGGTATATCGAGCCCCTGCTGGGCGAAGACAAATGGGCGCTGGAACTAGAGCAGGACGGTTTCGAGCGCTATCCCGATGCGCCGCAGATCGAGCTCAATCCTGCCATCAGTTCGTTCCAGAAGCTGTCGCTGGAGAAATGGAAAGCTTACCAGCAGTCCATGGAGAGAGCCGGGCCAAAGCCGGTGGAAGACCTCGCATGACCACGCTGGTCACCGGCGCCACCGGCCACCTCGGCGCCAACCTGGTGCGGGCGCTGCTGGCCCGTGGCGAGAAGGTGCGCGCCTTCATCCGCAGGCATAGCGATGCCGCGGCGTTGGAAGGCCTGGCGGTCGAACGGGCCTGCGGCGATCTGCGCGACCGCCGCTCGCTCCGGGATGCGCTGGAAGGCGTGGAGCGGCTGTACCACACCGCGGCCTTCGTCAGCATCCGCGACGGCGACCGCCAGGAGCTGTTCGACGTCAACGTCGTCGGCACCCGCATGCTGATGCAGGAGGCGCGGCGGGCCGGCGTGCGGCGGGTGGTGCATACCAGCTCCTTCGGCGCGGTCGGCATCAACCCTGACGGCGCGTCGAACGAACACTGGACGGTCAGCCCGTTCGAACTCGGCACCGACTACGAACGGACCAAGGCCGTGTCGGAACACGACGTGATTCTCGAAGCCGTGCGCGGCCTCGACGTGACCATCGTCAACCCGGCCGCCATCGTCGGTCCCTGGGATTTCCGCCCGAGCCTGATCGGCCGCACCATCCTCGACTTCGCCCATGGCCGGATGAAGGCGTACGTTCCCGGCGCCTTCGACTTCGTCCCGATGCGCGACGTGGTGGCCGCGGAGCTGCTGGTCATGGACAAAGGCATCCGCGGCGAGCGCTACCTCGTCACCGGCGAGCACCGCGGCATCGGCGAAATCCTGCAATGGCTGGAGGAGCTGACCGGGCGTCCGCGCCCGAAAATCGCCGTGCCGCCGCGCCTCATGCAGGGTATCGCGCTGCTGAAGGACCCGCTGGAGCGGCGTTTCTTCCCGCACAAGGCGCCGCGCTTCAATTACCATTCGATCCGCCTGCTCAACTCGGGCAAGCGCGGCGACTCTTCGCGCATCCGGCGCGAACTGGGGCTGATCCCGACTTCCACCCGCGAGGCTTTCGCCGAGGCGGTGGTGTGGTTCAGGGAGAGGGGGATGATTTGAGGGCGGGCTGTTCGCGCTGCTGCTCGTCCAGCGCGATCCGCGTCGAGGGAGATTGCGGAGGCGAGTGCATGACCGTTACCGGCACGCCGAGCGAGGCCCATTGATACAGCCAGCCGGCGTCCTCCGGCGCCTTGGGCCAGCGCACGTTGTGCTTCTGGGTCGACATGTTGACGCAGCCGTGGCTGGCGGGATGGCCGAATCCGTTGTGCCACCAGGCGCCGTGGAAGGCGTAGTCGGAATAGAAGTACTGCGCATAGGGGACGTTCTCCACGATGTAATGGCCTTTTTCTCCTTTCTTCGCCCGGCTTTTCATGGTCTTCGTGGGGAAGCGCGCATAGATGTAGAACGAGCCGGTGACCGTCGGTGTCTTCGGTTTGCCGGTACTGACCTTGAAGGTTCGGACGGTCTGGCCGTTTTCCACCGCCGTCATCGTCTGGGTATCGAGGTAGACGAAGATTTTCCGGTCGGTTCCGGTCGAAAAGCTCAGATCGAGCGGGGGTTCGAGATAGCCTCCCTCGGCGCTGCGGAAAGCGCCGGGTTCCGCGCCGACCCGTATCACGCTGGAGGGCGGCCAGCCGTTGAGCGGGGTGAATTGCAGCCGGGTTTTGCCGATCCAACCCCATCTCCCGGCGACTTCCTTCCCGTCCTGGGTCTGGATCCGGACCTGCCGGCCCGCGTTCTCGCGCTCGGCCAAGGGCTCGCTGAAGCTGATCTGCAAAGGCATCGCCGTGCCGAGATTGTCCGCGCCGCGCAGGTTGACTTCCGCCGACACGGGCGGCGGCGTCGAGATGCGCAGCTCGAACAGCGGCAGCGGCACGCCGGTGGTTGTTTCCCAGCGAATCTGCGTCGGGTAGGTGCGGCCCTGGGCGTAGTTGGCGGCGGAAAGCTTGAATATGCTCCGGGTCTCGTCGGGCTGAACAGTCAGATTCATTTCGCCGACGGCTTCGAGTTTGCCCACCGGCTGGTCGAATTTGAGCATCACCGTGGCGTCCGGAGCCAGGCCGCGGTCCGCCGGTCCTTCCAGGGCGGGAATGCCCACGGTCGTGAATTCCAGCACTTCGGTCCGCTTCTCGTCGGACCAGGAACGCTCCACCGTCGCGGTCAGGGTGTAGTGCTTGCCGAAAGCCAGCGGCGTATCGAACTCGAAACGGTCCAATTCCTTGGCGGATGCCACCACGGTTCCGCCATCTTCCCGTAGTTCTACGGCTGCGATTCGGGTGCCGACGCCGAGCGGCTCCACGGTCACTGCCTGGCGCGGATCGGCCATTGCGGCGCCGTTCGCCGGATAGGTCACCATGCCGAAAGGGGCCAGGCGGGCTCGCAGTTCCAAAGCAATCAGAGCGGTAGCCGCGATCGCCAGCACGCCGACCGTCACTCGGCCGGCCGACGTCCTGATGACGCGTGCGGTTGCGATGTCGTTCACGCTGATTCCCCCTTTCTTCGGCCCCGAGCCGGAAGTCAGATTCTATCCGGATCGGGGGCTATTGACTTGCTTTTCACATTAGCTTCGTACATTGGACCTTGCGGGGCATCGTGTGCCCGACTCCCATCTCAACTGTCAGAAGGAAGCTAAGTATGAAACCACACCATTATCGCCCCATTGCCGCAGCCCTTATCGTGACGCTAGTCGCGCCAGAGATGACTTGGGCAGCCGTTCCGACCAAAAGCCCCGGAGATTTCCTTACCCGTTCTCCGATTCGCCACCTCATCGTGGTGTCTGGTGAAAACCGCGGATTCGATCATGTGTTTGCGACCTACACCCCCCCTGATCCAAAACAGAAAATCTGGAACCTGCGATCTCGCGGCATCGTAGGCAGTAACGGCGAGCCCGGCCCCAATTCCCAACTTGCGCAACAGCAACAGGCCTCCAGCACCGAAACCTACCAGCTGAGCCCGCTGCAAACCGGACCGTTCGCAACCCTGCCGCAATCCAGCACGACGCTCGATGCTTTGCCACTGGGGCCGTGCTATTTATCGCTGTTGTACGGGAGCGATATTTTTTGCTCGGCTCCCGGTCTTAACCCGAGTTCGTATGATCTGCTAAAGATTGGTGGAACAGGGCAGTCGTTTTACAAGCCGCCAATTTTTTTCCCTAAGCCTGACTGCCGCTATCCTTCGAATCTTCCCAACGGACCGTATTCTATCGTTGGAACCTCGCAGTTGAACGACTGCCCGTTGTTCGCTCTCGAAAATTCCGAAGACATTACCTTCGTTGAGCCTACCAAATTTTACAGCCATACAGGTGATCCGGTTCACCGTTTTTACCAGATGTGGCAGCAAAGCGATTGTTCGGTCTCGAACATGAGCGCAGATAATCCGAGTGGCTGCAAGGGCGATCTTCACGCCTGGGTGGCAATCTCAGTAGGATGGAATATTACTCAACCCCCAAAGACCGACCAAGATACCTATCAGGGCGGTGTGGCCATGGGGTATTACGATATGGCCAAGGGTGACTGGCCCTATTTCAAATCGTTGGCCGATAGGTACGCGATCAGCGACAACTATCATCAACCAGTCATGGGAGGCACAGGACCCAACTCGCAATTCATGTTTACGGGCGATATGTATTACTATACCAATGCGAAGGGAAGCCCAGCGAAGCCGAGTGCGGACCTGATCGAGAACCCAGACCCGATCGCCGGCACCAATAATTACTATACCAATGACGCTTTTGGCGAAGAAGACCCTGGCAACACCGGTGTGGGTTTCACCAATTGTTCAGACAATACGCAGCCGGGCGTACAGGTCGTTATGGACTATCTCCACTCCTTGTCTTACAAACCGTTTAATGACGGTAACTGCGCCCCGGGTGTCTGGTACCAAGTGAATAATGAGTATCCGTACTACAATACCGATGGCTCAGTGATCAGCTCTGCCGATAAAAACGCGTTTCCGGCCGGGCCGGCATATTCTGTTGGGCCGCAAGTCATCCCGACGATCGGTGGCGCGCTGTCACGTAGACTTGTTTCCTGGAAGTATTATGGCGAGGGCATGAGTCTTATCAACAGCGATTTTCCGAAGAATCAGCTCTACTGCATGATCTGCAATGGGTTCCAGTATTCCAGATCGATCATGACCTCGCGTTTGCGGAAGAATCTGGTCGATCTCGATCAGTTCTATGCGGACATCGCGGCGAGTAGGCTGCCTGCGGTTTCCTTCGTCAAACCTTCCATCCTGACCGACGGCCACCCCGGTACCGGGACGCCGGCGCTGTTTGAGGCCTTCATCCGGAAACTGGTCGAAGCCGTGCAAGGCAACCCGGACCTTTGGCAGGATACCGCAATCCTCGTCACCTTCGACGAAGGCGGTGGCTACTACGATTCGGGCTTTATCCAGCCGATCGATTTCTTCGGGGACGGCCCACGCACGGTCATGATCGCGGTTTCTCCGTATGCCAAGCAAGGGCATGTCGATCATACCTATGCCGATCATGCTTCCATTCTCAAATTCATAGAATGGAACTGGC
The DNA here is from genome assembly GCA_040753975.1 of Pseudomonadota bacterium. Lineage (GTDB taxonomy): Bacteria > Pseudomonadota > Gammaproteobacteria > Methylococcales > Methylococcaceae > Methylococcus. The sequence continues at coordinate 27,215 of JBFMDC010000037.1, read as the reverse complement.
GTTTGCGGCCGCTCTCCAGGAGGAGCCGCGATAATCTGCCCAACCCTGCCGCTTTGCCCAGCGCGCCTTATTTCCCCACGAATAGCCCGGCGATAGGCGACCTCACGACTCTGTTCGACTTTAGCAAGCGTTGATCTCGCAAGCTTTCATGCACGGTATCGCCGCCCGGACGCGTCCGTTCGGGCGGTCTTGCTCCGGCGCGGGAAGGAATGGCGTCGACTTGCGGGCTTGGAACACGTAAAGTGTCGCGGTCTCGAACTATCGGTACCGTGCGATCCGGTTCCGCAAACACAGAAGCCATGACCAACTACTCCGAAAATCTCGAAAGGCATCTCACCCAGGAAAATCCGGTGCTGCTGGGCGCGGCGCGGAGTTTCGAGGAACTGGACAACATCGCCCGTGAATTGGGTCTGATCGACCCGGACTATGCCAGCGCCGGCCAGATTTCCTGGTGGCCGGTGATTTCGGTGCTGGGGACTTTTTCCGCCGGCAAGTCGACTTTCGTCAACCACCTGCTGCAGACCAAGATCCAGCGCACCGGCAATCAGGCCGTGGACGACAAATTCACGGTGCTGAGCTATTCCGACGACACCGAGTCCAGGACGCTGCCCGGTATCGCCCTGGACGCCGATCCGCGCTTTCCTTTCTTCCAGATCAGCAAGGAAATCGACCAGGTGCTGCAGGGCGAGGGCGATCGCATCAACGCCTATCTGCAGCTCAAGACCTGCGGCAGCCCCTTTCTCAAGGGGAAGATCATCATCGATTCGCCCGGATTCGATGCCGATCCGCAGCGCGACACCGTGCTGGCGATCACCAAGCACATCATCGACATTTCGGACCTGGTGCTGGTGTTCTTCGACGCCCGCCACCCCGAGCCCGGCGCGATGAAGGATACGTTGCGGTATCTGGTGACGGAGACCATCAAACGCCACGACTCCAACAAATTCCTGTTCATCCTCAACCAGATGGACACGACGGCACGGGAGGACAATCCGGAAGAAGTGGTGGCGGCCTGGCACCGGGCCCTGGCGGAATCGGGACTGGTGACCGGGCGTTTCTACACCATTTTCTCGCCCGACGTATCCGTGCCCATCGCCGACGAGACCCTGCGCCAGCGCTATTTGCAGCGCCGCGACCGCGACTGGGCGGAGATCAACGCGCGTATCCAGCAGCTCGAAATCGAGCGTTCCTACCGCATCCTTGGTACCCTGGAACGTCTGGTCGAGGAGTTCCAGGACGTGGCGCTGCCCGAGATCGAGCGAGTCTTCAATACCTACCGCAAGCGCCTGATCCGGACCGACTGCGCGACTTTCCTGCCGGTGTTGGGGGCAGCCGGCTACGGCATGGTCGAATTCGTGCCGCTGGAGCCGAACCTCGTGGTGATGGCGGGGTCGGGCGTGCTGGCGGGACTGCTGCTGGTGTGGTCACGGGTCCATGTCGCGCTGAGCTCTTTTTTTGCAGCGCTCGGCGTGCGGACTCTCAAGAAACGCCAGAAGACGCTCAACATCCGCTGGGACATGGTCCGCGGTTTCCGGGCGAATGCCGTGCCCTGGCCGTTTTTCCGCAAGCCGGGCCTGACGGGCTGGAGCCGGCGCTGCGAGGTCCAGTTGTCCGCGATACGGCAGCGCTGCAAGGAATCGATCCAGTCGCTGAACGATTTGTATACGAATCCGTCGGGCAGGCCGGGCTCGCCACTGGACGTCGAGCTTCCGGCCGAGCCGGTCCGGCCGGTCCCGGAGCGCCAGGAGGCGGAGCCCTCGCGGGATCTGCCCGTCAAGCCGGAGCAAGAATCTCCCTAGACCGGTTCGTCGTCCCGAAGGGACGAAAAATGTCATACTCCTGCGGTAAGCTTTCTGCGGCTACTTGCCCCGGAGGGCGTGCTGGCCGAACTGCGGAAATTCGACGGGAGGTTTGAGATGCGCTTGGGAATGATCGGCTTGGGCCGGATGGGGGCCAACATGGTGCGGCGGCTGCTGCGCGCCGGCCATGAATGCGTGGTGTTCGATCTCGACCGGGCGGCGGTCGAGGACCTGGCGGCGGAAGGCGCGACCGGCACAGCTTCGCTCGAGGCGTTCGCGGCGGCGCTGACTCCGCCGCGGCCGGTGTGGCTGATGCTGCCAGCCGCCGTGGTGGACCGCATGGCGGAGCAGCTCGCCGGCGTGCTGGAAGCCGGCGACATCCTGATCGACGGCGGCAACTCGAATTACGTCGACGACATCCGGCGCGCGGAGCGCCTGGCCGGGCGCGGCCTGCACTACCTCGACGTGGGGACCAGCGGCGGCATCTGGGGTCTGGAGCGCGGCTACTGTCTGATGATCGGCGGAGAACCGGAGCCCGTGGCGCATCTGGAGCCGATCTTCCAGGCCCTGGCGCCGGGCAAAGGCGAAATCGCAGAGACCGCCAGCCGCAAGGACAGCCGGAGTACCGCCGAGCAAGGCTATCTTCATTGCGGGTCCGCCGGCGCGGGGCACTTCGTCAAGATGGTTCACAACGGCATCGAGTACGGCCTGATGGCGGCCTATTCCGAAGGCTTCAACATCCTCGCCCGGGCCAACATCGGCAAGGCCGGCAAGGCCCAGGACGCCGAGACCGCGCCTCTGCGTCATCCGGAGTATTACCGCTACGACCTGCCGGTCGCCGACATCGCCGAGTTGTGGCGGCGCGGCAGCGTGGTGTCATCCTGGCTGCTCGACCTCACCGCCGAGGCACTGGGCCGCGATCCCGACTTGGCGAAATTCAGCGGCCGGGTGTCCGATTCCGGCGAGGGCCGCTGGACGGTTGCGACCGCCATCGATCAGGGCACCCCGGCGCCTGTGCTTAGCGCGGCGCTTTACCAGCGATTCTCTTCCCAGGGTGAGGACGAATTCGCCTGCAAGATCCTGTCGGCGATGCGCTTCGCCTTCGGCGGGCATGAGGAAAAGACATGAGCGCCGAACCCGCGCCGGTGCATACCGGCGATTCCTGTGTCATGGTCATCTTCGGGGCCACCGGCGACCTGACCAAGCGCAAGCTGGTTCCGGCCTTGTACAACCTCGCCAAGGCGGGGCTGCTCGCGAAGAAGTTCGCAGTGGTCGGCGCGGCCTTCGACGACATGGATACGGAAGGTTTCCGCCGCCATCTTTCGGAGGCGATCCATGAGTTCGCCGCGGTGGAGTTGGACGACGCCCTTTGGTCCGGGTTGGAGGAGCGCATCTTCTTCGCCCAGGGCGATTTCCGCGACGCCGACTATTACCGCCGGCTGAAGGATCTGAGCGAGCGGGTCCGGGGCGAACTCGGCATCGAGGACAACCATTTCTATTATCTGGCGACCGCGCCGATGTTCTTCGGCGAAATCGTGCAGCAGCTCGGCCGGGCCGGCATGGCGCAGGAGCCGGCCGGCCATTGGCGGCGGGTCATCATCGAAAAGCCGTTCGGGCGGGACCTGGACTCGGCCAGGACGCTGAACGCCGAGATCCGCCAAGTGCTGCACGAACACCAGATCTACCGGATCGACCATTATCTCGGCAAGGAAACCGTGCAGAACATCATGGTGTTCCGCTTTGCCAACAGCATCTTTGAGCCGATCTGGAACCGGCGTTACATCGACCATGTGCAGATCACCGCCGCCGAGACCGTCGGCGTGGAGCGGCGCGGCGGGTACTACGAGAGCGCCGGCTGCATGCGCGACATGGTGCCCAACCATTTGTTCCAGCTGCTGTCGCTGACGGCCATGGAGCCGCCGATCTCGTTCGAGGCCGACGCAGTGCGGGACGAACAGACCAAGGTGCTGCGCGCCATCCAGGCGCCGACGCCGGAAGAGGTGCTCAGCAGGATGGCCCGCGGCCAGTACCGCGAGGGTTCGGTGGATGGTGAGCCGGTGCCGGCCTACCGCGCCGAGCCCAATGTGGCCCCGGATTCGCATACCGAGACCTTCGTGGCCTTGAAGCTGAACCTGGACAACTGGCGCTGGGCCGGGGTGCCGTTCTATCTGCGCACCGGCAAGCGCATGCCCAAGCGGGTGACGGAGATAGCGATCCAGTTCCGGCGCGCCCCCTTGGTCCTGTTCCGGAACACCCAGATCGAGCAACTGCAGACCAACCGGCTGGTCATCCATCTGCAGCCCAACGAAGGCATCTCGCTCCAGTTCGGCGCCAAGGAGCCCGGCCCGGTCATGAAGCTGGGCGCGGTCAAGATGGATTTCGACTACGAGGACTATTTCGGCGCCAGTTCCAGCACCGGTTACGAACGTCTCCTGCACGACTGCATGACCGGCGATGCCACGCTGTTCCAGCGGGCGGACATGGTCGAGGCCGGCTGGAGCGTCATCCAGCCCATCCTCGACGTCTGGAAGGCGCTGCCGCCGCGCTCCTTCCCCAACTATGCCGCCGGGACCTGGGGGCCGAAGGAGGCCGACGAACTGCTGGAAGAGGACGGCCGGCACTGGGCCAACGCCGTGTAGTCCGGCGGTGCAGCGCATCGGGCTCATTGCCGACACCCACGGCCTGCTGCGTCCGGAGGCCATCACGTTGCTGACGGGCAGCGACCTCATCATCCACGCCGGGGACGTCGGCGGTCCCGGGATTCTCGATGGCCTGCGCGAGCTGGCGCCGGTGGTGGCCGTGCGCGGCAACAACGACCGCGGCGCATGGGCGGAGAGCCTTGCCGAAACTGCGCTGGCCGAATGCGCGGGGCTCTCCTGCTACGTGCTGCACGATCTGAGCAGCCTGGCGATCGATCCGATGGCCGAAGGCTTCGGCGTCGTGGTTTCCGGCCACTCCCACCGTGCGGCGATCCGCGGCAGTGGCGGCGTGCTTTATATCAATCCGGGCAGCGCTGGCCCGCGGCGCTTCAAGCTGCCGGTCAGCATAGCCCTGCTCGACATCGCCAACGGCGCGCCTGCGGCCCGGATCGAATGGATCGCCGTCTGAGGAATGGGTTCAGAGCGCGTCGGCGACGCGTTCCAGTGCCTCGGCGATGATCCGCCGCGGCGCGCCGATATTGAGGCGCATGAAACCGCTGCCGACCTCGCCGAAGGTGATGCCGGGATTCATGCCGACCCGGGCCTTGCGCACGAAGAACTGCTTCAGCTCCGCATCGCTCATCCCCAGATCGCGGCAGTCCAGCCAGACCAGATAGGTTCCCTCGGTCGGGACCGGCCTGATGGCCGGCGCGTGGCGTCCGAGGAAATCGGCCACGAAGTCCCGGGTCTCGGCGAGGTAAGGAAGCAAACGTTCCAGCCAGTCTTCGCCCCAGCGGTAGGCGGCTTCGAAGGCGGTGAGGCCGAACGGCGTCGCGGCGCCGATGTGGAACAGCTCGAAGACCTGGCGCAGCGTCTTGCGCCGGCCGGCATCCGGCACGATGAGGGCGGACAACCCTAAGCCGGGGATGTTGAAGGTCTTGGATGGCGCGACGGCGGTCAGGATATTGGGCGCATTGTCCGCCAGCGCGGCCAGCGGCGTGTGGCGGAAGCCCGGATAGACCAGGTCGTGATGGATTTCGTCGGACAGCACGGTCATGCCGTAGCGGTCGGCGATCCGCAGCACCTCCGCCAGCTCGTCCCGATCCCACACCCGCCCCACCGGATTGTGCGGCGAACACAGAATTAAAAGCTTGGCGCCCTCTAAGGCCCAGTGCTCCAGCCCTTCGTAATCCATCCGGTACCGCCCCTGCTCCAGCCGCAGCGGATTCAGCGCGAGCCGGCGGCCGGGGACGGAAACCGCCGTGAAGAACGGATGGTAGACGGGCGGCTGGATCACCACCGGCTCGCCGGGCTGGGTGAAGGCCATCACCGCGGCGTGGAGCGAGGGCACGACGCCGGGAGACAGGAGTATCCATTCCTGGTGGATGTCCCAGCCGTGGCGCTGCTTCATCCAGCCGATCAATGCTTCGTGCAGGCTGTCCGGGCACATGGTGTAGCCGTAGATCGGATGGGCTGCGCGTTCCGTCAGGGCCCGCGTGACGGCGGCCGGCGCGGCGAAGTCCATGTCGGCGATCCACAGCGGAATCACGTCGTCGCTGCCGAAATAGGCGCCGCGCCCCTCGTATTTCACGGATGCCGTGCCCGTGCGCGGGATTTCGAGGTCGAATTCCGAAGCCACCCAGTGTCCTCCAGGGGTTGTTCAAAGTTTCTCAAGTTTAACGGATAGGGCCTCGCACCGCCGATGGCTGGCCGGTAATGCAGCGGTTCTCAAAAGAAATAACCCACTCGCCTTCTGGGGATATAGAATGCCGCGACGAGCGGCGCATGCTCCGCTCAAGACCTCATCAACCTTGGAATCTTTCGAGTGCCAGACCCATGAATATCGCCAACAGCGTCACCGATCTCATCGGCAATACCCCCTTGGTGCGAATCCGTCGCCTCAGCGCGGGCTGCGGGGCGGAAGTCATCGCCAAGCTCGAATTCTTCAATCCGGCCCACAGCGTCAAGGACCGCATCGGCGCGGCGATGATCGACGCCGCCGAGCAGGCCGGACTGATCGGCCCGGACACCGTCATCGTCGAGCCGACCAGCGGCAACACCGGCATCGCCCTGGCGATGGTCTGCGCCGCGCGCGGCTACCGTTGTGTCTTGACCATGCCGGAGACCATGAGCAAGGAGCGCCGCATGCTGCTGAGGGCCTACGGGGCCGAACTGATCCTGACGCCGGGTCCGGAAGGCATGGGCGGGGCGATCCGCAAGGCCGAAGAACTGGCGGCTTCCGATGCGAAATATTTCATGCCGCAGCAGTTCAAGAACGCCGCCAATCCGGAAATCCACCGTAAGACCACAGCCGAGGAAATCTGGCGCGACACCGATGGCAAGGTCGACGTCGTGGTGGCGGGCGTCGGCACCGGGGGCACGGTCACCGGCGTGGGCGAGGTGTTGAAACAGCGCAAACCTTCCCTCAAATGCGTCGCGGTGGAGCCGGACGCCTCGCCGGTGCTGTCCGGCGGCGAGAAGGGGCCGCATCCCATTCAGGGCATCGGCGCCGGCTTCGTGCCGCCGATCCTGAATACCTCGATCTACGACCAGGTCATCCGGGTGAAGAACGACGACGCCTTCGAGTTCGCGCGGCGCGCCGCCCGTGAAGAGGGGCTGCTGGTCGGCATTTCCTCGGGCGCGGCGCTGTGGGCCGCGCTGGAACTGGCGCGCCTTCCGGAAAATGCCGGGAAGCTGATCGTGACGATCATTCCTTCCTTCGGCGAGCGTTACCTCAGCACCGCCTTGTTCGCGGATCTGGCTGACTGAAAACTTCGGTAGCGACGTGAACTTAAGACCGCGAGTCCTGTATCTTATCGGTCCGGTGGGGCTGACGATCATGGAGAGCAGCCGCCCTGGATGATGACAAATCGGCAGGAAGGCCGATTTACGGATCCCGTCCTTGGGGCCTGCCCTCCGGGCCATGCTCCGCATGTTCAAATTTGCTCCCGGCAAATTTGTGCACGCTTTGCGCCCGAAGGGTGCGGCATAGGGATATGCCGCCTAAAATCCGCTCCTGGCAGATTTGTCCCAAAGGGAGGGGGTGAGCAAGGTTGCTGCGGCTTTCACGTTAAGATCCGTTTCGAAATAAGAAAACGATGGAGGAGAAGTTATGATCGGCGGCATAGTCGCAATCCTGATTGCGATCTGGTTCTACCGTTCGGCGGAAGGCCGCGGCTTGCCCGCGGTGCAATGGGCATTTGCCGGCCTGCTGGCCTATTACGTCCCGAATTTCGCCTGGAGCCTGGTCGTGGCCAAACCCCTGATGGCCGAGTTTCATGCCCGGTCGGCCGTCATGATGGCAGGGCTGGTCGGGCATTCATCCGTGGTGGTGGGGGCGTTGGTGGCCATAGCCGTTCGCCACTATTTCCTGCTGCGGGCTCCGACCAACGGCTGAGCAAAAAAAAAGCGCGGGGGAGACCGGCTCCGCCCGCGCTTTCGTTGGAACCTTACGCCGCTGGGATTACAGCTTGTCGGCGTTCTGGCTCAAATAGGCGGCAACCCCTTCCGGGTCGGCCTTCATGCCGCTCTGGCCCTTGTTCCAGCCCGCCGGGCAGACTTCGCCGTGCTCCTCGTGGAACTGCAGGGCGTCCACCATGCGGATCAGTTCGTCCATGTTGCGGCCCAGCGGCAGGTCGTTGACGACCTGGTGACGCACGATGCCGGACTGGTCGATCAGGAAGGTGCCGCGATAGGCCACAGCCGCGCCCTCGACTTCGACATCGTAAGCCTTGGCGATGGCGTGGCTGACGTCGGCGACCAGGGTGTACTTGACCGGTCCGATGCCGCCCTTGTCGACCGGCGTGTTGCGCCATGCATTGTGGGTGAACTGGGAATCCACGGAAACGCCGATGACTTCTACGCCCCGTTTCTTCAGTTCATCGACGCGGTGATCCAGCGCGATCAGCTCCGAAGGGCAGACGAAAGTGAAATCCAGCGGGTAGAACACGATGGCGGCGTACTTGCCTTTGGTTTCCTTCGAAAACCAGTAGCTGTCGACGATGGTGCCGCAGCCGAGGACCGCCGCCGCCTTGAAGTCCGGGGCCGGTTTGCCTACGAGAACGCTCATTTACAGATCTCCTTTGAATGAATGGACGGTGTTGACTCGCGGTGCCGGGCGAAGCCTTGGGTCGTGCCCGACCAGCGTATTAAAAATCGAGAGAGAGCCTGAAATCGGCAACCGGATTGTACACAAAAATACTCAGAAATAGACTAGCGGCGGCGTTCACAACGTGGAGTGCGAGAAGGCGTCCATGAGATCCTGCCATACTGCGCCGATCACGGGATCCGGGAGTCCGCAGATACGCGTGATCAGGCCGCCGTCGCGGTGATAAAGCTCGACCGCGGCTCCGGATTGGCTGTCGCCGTCCTGGTCCGCCAGGTAAATCTGCCCGATCATTCGCTCTTCCAGGCCGAGGCTGAACTGATCGCCTTCGATCACAATGCGCCCGTTTTCCCGCGCGCATCGGAGCAAGGGCCCCATGAACAACTGGCCCACACTCTGGCCGGCCAGGTCGCTCAGATAAACCATGCAGGGGAGGCCGATGTGGGCCAGGAGACCGAGGCGTTCACACAAGGCTTTCAAGTTAAGCGGTACCCCAGGCTTGGGCGCGCCAGCTTTTTGCGGCGCGATATGTCGCGGGTGCAGATGTCCAGGATTCAGGCCGGTGGAGGGGTCAGACATATGCGGCTCCGTTTTCGTTCAGCGGGGGTAGCGGGTTGGCCTACGAGTGCTTCGGACGGACAAGTGGTCCCGCGGGGGAACGTCCCGGGTGCTCGATGCCGCCCCTTCGAGATTCCATTCAGCAAAAATAGTGCCGCTGTCGCCGCCGGTTTCTTCGGGTCGCGCCAGACCGCTTGATTCGGCGATCAGGATAGCGTTCCGAATTTAACGGAGTGTGACGCCGGCTGTGTGGGCTCACCCAGGAGCACGGGAAATCGCGCTGGTTCCCCCGGCGCTTACCACCCTTAAGGCTCCCGCGGATAGCGCCGCTCCAGGTCGGTGAGGAACCGGTCGATCTGCCTCAGTCCCCCGTAAAGGAGCTTGGGCGCGCGCCGGTGCATCCAGCGTTCCATGCGGTGGCCCATACGCGGCCACAGAATGACCATACCGGCGACCCAGAAAGGCGTGCCGATGACGCCCGGCGCCACTTCTGCGACGATGCCGGCGGTCACCAGCAGCCAGCCGACATCACGCGGCAGGCTTTCGAGATAACGGACGGCCGTTCCCGGCTCGGGGGGGTCGATGCACGCCGGCAGGCGGGATTCGCCGATGGGAGTTTCCCGCTGGCGTTCTGCAATTGCCTTATCTTGCGGTTTTGCCACGGACTGTTGCCGATATCGAGAACCTGGGACTTTGCAGTCTGCGCTTCCGCTGTTACAGAAAGATGAAATCTTTTCGATCCGGCGAGGGCTTACCTTGCCGCCGCAATCGCACGGTGTGGAAAAAAACTATCCCCGCGGGAGCGGGGATAGGGGAAGAGCGTTCGTTGCCGAGAGGATCAGGTGGATGCCAGGCTTTCCTCGGAACCCGCAATCGACGCCTTTTCTTCCTGGCGCTTGGTGAACGCCTTGACCGCGGAGTCGGCCCCGTCACACACGCCTTTGGCCATGGCGCTGTTCTTGGGAATCAGGCTGCCGATCATCAGGCCGCCGAACACCACCCCGTAGGTGATGCCGTAGCAGCCCGTGTAGACGATCCTGGAAGCGGTCCGGCCCAAGGCCGGAACGAATTCGCCCGCGGCCCTGCGCGCCTGGCTGGCGCCTTCCTTCAGACCTTCCACGGCGACTGCGACGGCCGTGAGCGCGGTGGATTTTGGGGTTTCGGTTTCGGAAGCTGATTCCGCCGAGGTTTCCGTTGCGGAAAACTCGGTCGAGGTTTCAACGGTGCTTTCTACATCGGTATCCTGAGAAGCTCGGGATGAAGGTCTCTTAGCCATCAATACTTTCTCCTGCCAACACAGTTGAGCCGATCTTTCCGCCGTCGCCCTCTCTTGAAGTCGGCGGCGGAAAATCCTGGTTTTCGTCATTGGGAAAACCCTAAAGCTAAATATAACAAGATTTTGTTTTTGCGTCGTACACATCATCGTGACAGTCCGAGCCGGGCTCAGTCTTGCGGGGGTTCGCGGCGGCGCTGCCGTTCCGCCCAAAGCTCACCCAATCTTCGGATCAGGACGGCTAAAACGTGAGTGATTTCCGCTGCCGCCACGCGGGCGAGAGCCGAAAGCAGACTGCGCAGCTCCGGCCAACGGCGGCGCCAGAGCCCTACCCATTCGGGAGGGGGGTGGGGACGATAGCGGACCACGTCGACCCGCCGCTTGTGCAGCCAATGAACGATGCCGGTCAGGTAGAGTGCAAGGGGGATGAAGCCGGCCAGGAATCCCAGGACGCGGCCGGTCGCGCCGAGCAGGCTGCCGTTGTGCAAGGGGCGGATGGAGTTGACGAAGCGCTGTCCCCGGCTGAAATTGGCGGAGTTGCGGCTGTGGCGGATTTGGCCGCTGTAGGGGTCCACCCAGACGGCGGTGAGGGCGTGATGCTCTCCGGGCCTTAGGAAGTCCACCCGGTACATGCCGTTGCTTGCGCGCGGCGTGGTCACGCTGTCGACGGCGGCGTTCGGGAACAGCCCGCGGGCCATCAGTATGGCCTGGGCCAGATTCAGCGGCGTGCCGGAAATAGCGGTCGAAGCGGTGATTTCTTCCGCATCGGACGTTTCGTGATGGCCGAAGTCCGAGGCGCCGGTGACGGTCGTCAATAGTGAGGGAAAGGCCAGATGCAGCCCGGTGAGGACCGCGGTCATCAGTATCGGCAGGCCGTAAATCCCGGCGACCCGGTGCAGATCGAAAATCCTGCGCTTGAAGCCGGCCCCGGGTTTGACGGTCATTGCTCGGCGCAGGCGGCGTCTGGCCGGCAGCCATAGCCTAAGGCCGGTCACGAGGCTGGCCAAGAGCGCAAGCCCGGTCAGGCCGACGAGCGTGTGGCCGAAGCCGCCGAGCAGCCATTGGGAATGCAGGCGGTAGACCCAGCTTGCGAACGTATGTCCCCAAAACCGGTTCGCCAGTATTTCCCCCGTGTAGGGATCGACGGCCACCATGAGCGGGGCATACGGTTCTTCGCTGGTTTCGATCGGTTTGTCGTACCAGGCGATCGCCGGGCTGTCGGGCGATTCCGGGAATTGTAGCCGCCAGGCGCCGAAGCGCCTGGGATGGGCGGATTTTACGGATGCCAGCAACTGGTCCGGCGACAATTCGGCGCCGGGGCGGGGATTCACCGTAAGTTCCGGGTTGAGCCAGCGGTCGAGTTCGGGCCCGACCACGTTCAGACTGCCGGTGAATCCTAGGAGGACGAACAGCAGCCCGGCGCTCAAGGCGAGGGTCGAATGAATCCTGAGCCAGTGCTGGCGACGGCGCCGCCGGTTCGTAATCATCCCTTGTCTCTTAAGGGTTCGGCGGAGGGTGAGATCGGCGTTTGCCGGCGGCGCTTGGAAGAAAACCGTCCGGGCAACCGGGCCACTTCCGTCAGTCCCCAGGGTCCCGGCGCTATTTCCGCTTCCAGGCGTTGTTCCGCAGCGTCTTCGAGTTCGTGGAAAAAATCCAGGCCGGACAGGGCCTCGACCGTATCGACGCTGGCCAGGAAACGGTCCAGCGGCGCGTTCCCGGGAGCCTCCTGCGGCACCACGAAGGCCAAAAGGCGTGGCTCGCTCGATGCGTCCGGAGCGGCGTAGACGCGGAAAAAGGCATCGGGGATTTCGACCCGGAAAGCCGATTTCAGCCGCTCCGTGCGGGTGTCGAACAGGGGGCCGGTAATGACCCAGACCGGATCGAACAGGTGGGCGAAATGGTCGAGCTCGGCTTCCTCCAGGCGCTCCCAAAGCTTACGGTTCAGTTCCGGTTTCTGCGGAACGACATTGGTCATCAGGAAACTGTCGAGTTGCCCCGGTCGGCCGAACAGCAGGTCCATCGCATGGTTGGGCGCCATGTGTCCGCGGTCATAGCCGCTGCGGGTGTAGTCCTCGGGGCTTATCCGCGTCAGGTTGCGCCAGTCCGTGCTGAAATGGCCGGGGCGGCGGTGAGCCGCTCCGGCGTGCGCGACCGGCCGCAGAGCGAAGGTCACCCAAAGCGGATTGCCGCGCAGTTCCGAATAGCCGAGCATGAAACCGTGGTTGCGGAGCACGTGAGTCCAGGTTTGCGGCCGTTTCCAGTCGGCGGCGCGGGGGACGCCCAGATACGCCATGCGGGGTCTTGCATGGTAGACCTCGTAGGCATACAAGGCCGATGCGGCGATCAGAGCCAGCCCCAATACCGGGGCGTGAAGGCGACTGGGCAGGCGCGCCGCAGGGAATGCAGCTCGGCGCCGGTGTTTTCCGGTGCCGGTTCGGCGGCCGGAGAAGAGAAGGAAGGGCGGCAAGCGGGTCAGGTTATCGCTGATTGGAGAAACGGAAAAAGCCGCCGAACCGGTGTCGACCGGTCGGGCGGCTTGCCGGGCGCCGGATGCGTCGCTGGCTCAGTGTTGCATGGGTTGCGCGCCGGGAGAAGACGTGGCGGCAGGATGCGCGCCATGGCCGCCCTCGCTCGTGCCATGCCCGCCATGGCCGCCGCGGCCGGTGCCGCCGCCGCTCTGGCCCGGACCCGCGCCGCCGCCGCCGGCGCCGGCGCTGACCCCCGCGCTCTGACGCAATCCGATGGCCCCGCCCGAGGCTTTCGCGATGTTTTCGGCGGTCAGTCCTCCCAGGGCGATGGCGGAATCGACCACGATGGTCGAAACGGCGGTGACGTCCTGACGGTCGGCGATCTCGCTGGTCACCACGGCTTTTACCGGCGCAGTGGACGCGGCGTTCGGGTCCGTGGGCGTCACGGTGATGACGATGGGATAGGCCGTGCCGGCGGGGATGGCCAGTTCGAAATGGTTGGTGCCTTTCAGGTCGAACGAAGTGACGACCGTGCCGTTCTTGTCGGTGACCTGCAGGCGTCCTTCGTTGATCGGGCCGGTCTGGTCGCTGACGTTGCCGCTGATGCGGGCTTCCGAGCTCGACGCCGCAGGGATGGAGCCGCCGTTGTCGCCGCAGCCCGCAATCATGCCGGCGAGGACCAGGGAAAGGGCGCCGGCTTTCATAAGATGAAGCGCGTTCTTTGAATTCTGCATCGCCATGTTTAGGTAACCACTTTCCGTCTAGGACGGGGATTGAGGGTCTGTTCGTCAGAACAGCGTAATGTCCGTATGGTATGCTCGCTCAAGCGAGACGGATCGCGTGGCTTTATAGCACAAGCGCGAACATTGTGTACACTGGGTGAAAACCCTCGGTGAAGCGGCAGGGGACGGGGGTCAGCCCATCTTCTTAGCTTGCGGAAAGGCCGCTCCAGCGGCGGAAGCCCATGGCTTTCGAAATCGGCTTTGTCGCCAGCTGGATCGCCGCCTGGCGTGGCAGGCTCCCGTCGGTTTCGACCGACTGCAGGACTTTCTCGGTGCTGCGGCGGATTTTTTCCTTGATGGCGCTCAGGACCTGGGCCTTGCTGGCCCCACGGTATTCCATCGCCGCTCCGATCAGGCCGCCGGCGTTGGCGATGAAGTCCGGGACGCAGATGACGCCTTTTTCATGGAGATGGCGCTCGGCCGAAGGTGAAAGCGAAGCATCGGCGGCTTCGACCACCAGCCGGGCTTTGAGCCGGGCGACGTTGTCCTGGGTGACGGCCTCGGCGCCGGCGGCTGGTATCCAGATGTCGCAGTCCAGATCGACCGCCGCCTCCCGCTCCAGGCGTTCGCCTTCGGTCGAATCGGCCACGCTGCCGCCGTTTTTCTTGATGGCGACCAGTTCTCCGATGTCGAGTCCCCGGGGATGGTAGAGCGTCCCCCCGCTGTCTGATACGCCCACCACGATGGCGCCGTTTTCCGCGAGGTAGCGGGCGGTGTTCTGGCCGACCGTGCCGAATCCGTGGATGACGACCCTGGCATCTTCGAGTTTGAAGCCGCAATACAACAGCGCCACCTCGGTGGCATGGTAGAGCCCCCAGCCGGCAGCGCCGATCCGGCTCAAAGCAATGCCGCCCAGTTCGCGCGGCAGACCGACTGCCCGCGCATTTTCGTCCCGGATCCAGGCCATGGCGGTCTCATCCGATCCCATGTCCGGCGCGAAGATGAACTGGTCTTCGCTGCGCAGCGCGGCCGCCAGCGCCCGCACCAAGTGTTGTCTGCGGGCGGTTTGTCGGCTTCCGGGACCCTGGTGGAGCACCGCGACGCCGCCGCCATGGGGGAGGTCGGCCGCCGCGCTCTTGAGCGTCATGGTGCGGGCGAGGCGGCAGCACTCGCCTATCGTCGCCACGGCAGCCGTACGCAAGCCCCCGATTGCCGGTCCCAAGGCGTTGTTGTCGATGATGACGGTCGCCTTCAGTTCGATCGAAGGCTCCCAGACATGAATGATGCGGGCGGGGCCGAACTCGTCGGCGGGGTCGAATATGTCCCTCATGCAAGGCTCCTGTAGGCAGGACTGATCGTCGTCAAGCCTATCAGATTAACCCGCCCGTATTACAGTTACGGGTGGGTTGCCGGAAAAGGGGATGGATTTTCGAGGGGACCCGTCCGCGGGGCGGCGGGTCCCAAGGCATCAGATCGCCTGGGGCGCCTGATGATTTTTCACTTCGCCGCGCTGGATGCGGACATATTCTTCGAGCTGGCGTTTGAGCGCATCGAAGGCGTCGCGCAGCGCGACATAGACATCCTCGTGGGCCTGCTTATCGTGATGTTCCCGGCTGACCACCAGGTGCTTGTTCGGAACGGCCAGATCGATGCGCACGTGGTAGAGATTACCCTGATGCTGGTGATGGTGATCGGCTTCCACGGCGACCCGGCAGCTGATGATGTGGTCGCAGAACTGCTCCAGTTTGCCCGCTTTTTCGCGAATCCTGGTCTCCACCGCGTCGGAGTGCGGAATGCCACGAAACGTAATCTCCAGAGGTACTTGCATAATCGATCCCGATAACTTTTCGAATGAGTGTGAGCTTGGGAAGAGGCATCAGGCCGACAGCCTTCGTCTTTTTAGCGTTCATTCCGAACCGGCCGGCTCTTCCCGGTCGCAAGGCGCGCATTAAAATGCAGCGCAATTATGTATTATTGCATTGCTTTAGGGCGGTGTCGAACGGGTCTTGCCCGGAACCGTCTTTGTTCCGGCTGTGTCGCAAGGGACGGGACTGCTAGAATCTGAGCCATTTCCCGGCCTCTCTAAGGATCCAAGACGATGGATGTGATCGCTCATATCGCGCAGGAACTCGGCGTCCAGGCACGCCAGGTACAGGCGGCGGCGCTGCTGCTGGACGAAGGCGCCACCGTGCCTTTCATCGCGCGCTACCGCAAGGAAGTGACCGGCGGCCTGGACGACACCCAGCTGCGCACGCTGGAGGTCCGGCTGGTCTATCTGCGGGAGCTGAACGACCGGCGCGAGGCCGTCCTGGCCAGCATCGCCGAACAGGGCAAGCTGACACCCGAGCTGGAGCAGGCCATCCGCGAGGCCGACACCAAGACGGTGCTCGAAGACCTGTATCTTCCCTACAAGCCGAAGCGCCGTACCAAGGCACAGATCGCCCGCGAAGCGGGGCTGGAGCCCCTGGCCGAGGCGCTGCTGGCCGACCCTGGGCTCGATCCGCCGGCGACGGCGGCTGGTTATGTCGATGTCGACAGGGGCGTGGCCGATGCCGCGGCGGCCCTGGATGGCGCCCGTCAGATCCTGATGGAGCGTTTCGCCGAGGATGCCGCCTTGGCGGGCGAATTGCGCGAGAAGGTGTGGAGCGAGGGGCGCCTGGTTTCCTCCCTCGCCGCCGGCAAAGAACAGGAAGGGGCGAAGTTCAAGGACTATTTCGAATATGAGGAGGCGCTTGCCAGGATTCCCTCGCACCGTGCCCTGGCGCTGCTGCGCGGGCGCAACGAAGACGTCCTGCTGCTGGATCTGCGGGTGGCCAAGGATGAGGAAGCCGGCCACCGTTTCGCCGAGCATCGCATCGCCAGCGCTTTCGGCATCGCCGACCGCGGCCGCCCGGCCGATTCCTGGCTGCTGGAGACGGTGCGCCATGCCTGGAAAGTGAAGCTCCTGACCCGCATCGAACTCGATCTGATGCAGCGCCTGCGCGAGGCGGCGGAAGCCGAGGCGATCCGGGTGTTCGCCGGCAACCTGAAGGACCTGCTGCTGGCCGCGCCGGCCGGGCAGCGCGCCACCCTGGGGCTGGACCCGGGACTGCGCACCGGGGTCAAGGTTGCCGTCATCGACGGCACCGGCAAACTGGTGGCGACCGACACGATCTATCCGCACGTCCCCAGGAACCAGTGGGATCAGTCGATCGCCACGCTGGCGGCGCTGATTGCCCGTCATGGCGTCAGCCTGGTGAGCATCGGCAACGGCACCGCTTCGCGCGAGACCGACCAGCTGGTGGCCGATCTGATGCAGCGGCATCCGGAACTGGGCGTGACCCGCGTGGTGGTCTCGGAGGCCGGAGCCTCGGTGTATTCGGCCTCGGAGCTGGCGGCTCGCGAATTTCCCGAGTTGGATGTGTCGCTGCGCGGGGCGGTGTCCATCGCCCGCCGTTTGCAGGACCCTCTGGCGGAGCTGGTCAAGATCGATCCCAAGTCGATCGGTGTCGGTCAGTACCAGCACGACGTCAACCAGACCCAGCTCGGCCGCAGCCTGGATGCGGTGGTGGAGGACTGCGTGAACGCGGTGGGGGTGGACGTCAACACCGCCTCGGTATCACTGCTGCGCTACGTCTCCGGCCTGTCGCAGAGCCTGGGCCAGAACATCGTGGAATACCGCAATCAACATGGTCCTTTCGCGAGCCGGGAGCAGTTGAAAAAGGTCTCGCGGCTCGGCCCCAAGTCCTTCGAACAGGCCGCCGGCTTCCTGCGCATCGCCAATGGCGAGAATCCGCTGGATGCCTCCGCCGTGCATCCGGAAGCGTATCCGGTGGTGGAGAAGATCGTCCAGCGTACCGGCAAGGACATCCGCGAGCTGATCGGCAACCAGGCCTTCTTGCGCAGCGTGAACGCCGAAGAGTTCACCGACGAGCGTTTCGGGCTGCCGACCGTTACCGACATCTTCCGCGAACTGGAGAAACCCGGCCGTGATCCCCGCCCGGAATTCAAGACGGCCCGTTTCAAGGAAGGCGTGACCGAGCTCAAGGACCTCGAGCCGGGTATGCGGCTGGAAGGCGTGGTGACCAACGTCACCAATTTCGGGGCCTTCGTCGACATCGGCGTGCATCAGGACGGCCTGGTCCACATCTCCCACCTGGCGGACAAGTTCGTCCGCGACCCGCGCGAGGTGGTCAGGGCCGGGGACGTGGTCAAAGTGAAGGTGCTGGAGGTCGACATCCCGCGCAAGCGGATCGCCCTGTCCATGCGCAGCGACGCGGCGAAGGGCGAAGCGGAGCCGCCGCGCCGGCAGGCGAGAGGGCCGGCCGGCAAGCCGCGCAGCAAGGCCGCTCCGCAGCCGGCGCCGCAAGGCGCGATGGCCGAGGCGCTGGCGCAGGCTTTGAAGCGGGGGCGCTGAGTTTACCGTTTCAGGTGCCGTCCGTTGCGGGGAGCCCTTCGGCGGCCTGGCGTTCGGCCCCCGAGGGCAGCGTTGCCGCCGGTGCCATGACCCATGCCGCGATGTCGCGCCAGGGCGTCTCGGCTTGGAGGTCGCGCAGCAGCAGGTGGTAACCCTGCCGGTAATAGGCGAAGCGGGTGCCGGGCGGAAGCTTGTTCAGCAGGGCCATGACCGGCGGCCGCGGAATAATCTCGTCGCGTTCGCCATAGAGCACCAGGGTCGGTGTCTTCAGCGAAGCGACGCGTTCCTGGGCGGCATCCATCAGGTCCGCCAAGCCATGGATCGCGTCGACCCGGGTGGCCTTGATGACGTTGGGATCCCGCCCCAGGCCGCGCAGCATCTCGAGGTTGTCCGACGCCTTCAGCCGCAGGCCTTCGCCGGTGAGGCGGAGCCAGGGGAGGGTGTGCGAGCTCAAGGCCAGCAAAGAACTCTGGTACCACGGCATGGTGTCGCGCGACCACACCGCCGGTGCGGACAGGATGAGACCGTCGGCCTGCGGAGGCCGGGCGGAGGTCATGGCGACGATGGCCACGGCGCCGCCCATGCTTTCCCCGAGCAGATAGACCGGCACGCCCGGATGCCGGGCCCGGACCTGTCCGACGAAGGTCTCGAGATCCTCGGCGTAAGTCTCGACCCCCGCCCAGAGCCCGCGCCCCGGTGCGAGGCCGAAGCCGCGCTGGTCGTAGGCGTAGCAGCCGATGCCGTGGCTTTCCAGATAACTTCCCAGGGGCTCGAAAGCGTGGCTGTAGTCGTTGAAGCCATGGACGGCGACGATGACGGCCTTGGGCCGCGTCCCGGCCGGCAGCCAGCGCCGGACCGGCAGTACTGCGCCGTCGGCGGCAACGAAATGGGCGGCGTGCAGTTGCGGCGACGCCACGGCCGGACCGGAACGATTGACCAAAGGGGCGCAGGCTGTCTGTATCATGAGCAGCGCCAAGCAAACCAAGGCATGCCTGGGTCTTATGAGAATACGGCGGTCCATGGCGGACGTAGCGGTGAGGGAATGGCCGGTGCCAGATTATACCGCCGGAATCCAGTCCTTACTTGGGCGAAAAATCAACCAGGGACGAGCAGTCGATTGAGATGACGTGAGTGCAAGACTTGGGAGAGGAGAATGCTGTCTTCGCGAAGAAGAAGAAAATGTGTCGGTCCCCGGCGTACCACAGAAAAGGCAAAGTGTTCGGTATGGTTGAAGCAATACTTGTGCCTCTATTGGGAAAAACCGTGTCTTCCGGCTTCGGCATTCACCTGCTAGGTGGAGTCGGGCAGAAGCTGCGGCAATCGACTCGGTTCCTATGGGATATGACCTGATTTGCCTTCGCTGAGCGCGATCATGGCCTCCCCGACCAAGAGCACGCCTTCCGGGAAGTTCGGCGGGACCCTCGTCCACTTCGCGCGCGACGCTTACGGCTCGATCGAGGTGGTCGATGCGTTCGGCGTGAGGACCTTACATTTCGATACGCCGGCGCGGCAGAGTTCCATGTGCCTGCAGGAACCGGACAGGGTGGAACTGCCCTATGTGCGGGCCATGCTGAGCGCCTTGCTGTTCCATCCCGAGCCTTCTGATGTTCTGCTGCTCGGTCTCGGCGGCGGTTCGCTGGCGAAAGTCTTGTTCCAGCATTTTCCGGCCTGCCGGATCGACGTGGTGGAGCAGCGCGGGGTGGTCGTCGAGGCCGCACACCGGTTCTTCGGGCTGCCGGTGCACCCGCGCCTGTCCGTCACGGTCGGCGATGCCGGGGAGTTCGTCAAAGAGGCGGGAGCGGCTGAGCGGCTTCCCTCCTACGATCTCATCCTCGCCGATCTGTTCGACGGGGAGGGCATGGCGCCGCCGGTGGGGGAAGAGTCGTTCTATCTCGACTGCGCCGGTGCGCTCCGGAAGGACGGGGTGTTCGGCATCAATCTCTGGGGTTCGCAGACCGCCGTCTGCAGCCGGGTTCTGGAAATGATGAGGAAGTCCTTCGCCGGGCCTTTGTTCCGGCTGGCGGTCCCGGGCCGGGGAAACCTGATCGGGTTTTCGCTTGTATCCGAACCGAAGCGGGCGGCCACGGGCGCGATGGAGCAGCGGGCCCGGCGGCTCGAGGCCGGGCTGGGCATCGAATTCGGCCGTTTTCTGCGCGCCTTGAAGCAGTCGAACAGGGCGCTTCCCGGATCGGGGTCCGGGACAGGGTTCGGCTGACTCAGTCCATCGCCGCGCCAGTGAGGCGCAGGCCGTCCTCGTCGAAATCCAATACGGTCAGTTCGCCGTCGGCGTCGGTGATTTCCGCGCGCTTGAGCTTGCCGTTCCGGTGATAGGCGTAGCGGTGTTCCATCTCGACTTCGCCGTAAACCAGCTTCTGCAGGCCGACCAGACGGTCCTCTTCGTCGAAATATCCCCGAAAATAGGTGTTCCTGTGGCCGATCTGTTCCGGCTCCAGTTCGGTCATCAGCTTGAGAGGGAGGTTCACGCCGCTGTAGGTCAGGAAAAACCGGGGCGTGCCGGCAATCGCTTCGGGCATGGTTTTACCAAGGGTTGTATTCATCGAGCGGTGATGATGGCATGAGTCTGCGCCGGCGTGGAATGCCGGGGCTGCGTGAAAAGCCTTTACTATTTCCGGGTTTTGACCCGCCGGGCGCGGAGCGGGGCCGGTCTGCGGCCCGCAAAGCCAATAACTTGTCGGGCTGCTGGAGTTGGCATCGCAGTTGCAACATCCGTAGCGCATAACCTCAACTTTGTCTGGCGGTCGAGTGTTTTTTGAATGGTTATCTGCGCAAGGAAGCGCCGCTTGCCGCCAGCTTTTTTTTATGCGCGTTCAGATCGCTTCGAGGTTGGCGTAGGCCAGCATCAGCCATTTGGCTCCGGCATCCGCGAAATTGACGTGGACCCGCGTCTGGGCTCCATCCCCCTCTTGCTGAAGAATCACGCCTTCGCCGAACTTGCCATGGCGGACCCGCTGGCCCAGCCTGAATCCTCCCGGAACGTTTTCTTTGAGCATAGCCGAAGGGCTGGCTGACTGCGGCGTCGACGGCGATGTGACGGGCCGGCTGACCCCGCCCTTCATCCGGATTTCCTCCAGACAGTCCGGCGGCAATTCGCGCAGGAAACGGGACGGCCGCGGATAGGTCTCCTTGCCGTAGAGCCGCCTGCATTCGGCGTGGGTGAGGTACAGCTTGCGCCGGGCCCGGGTGATGCCGACGTAGCAGAGCCGGCGCTCCTCTTCGAGGCGGGCCGGGTCTTCCAGCGACTGCATGCTGGGAAACAAGCCTTCCTCCAGCCCGACCAGGAATACCAGGTCGAATTCCAGTCCCTTGGCGGCATGCAGGGTCATGAGCTGGACGCAGTCCTCGAAACTTTCTCCCTGGTTCTCGCCGGCCTCCAGCGCCGCGTGGGCGAGGAACTGGTCGAGGCCGCCCAATTCCGGGTCGAGCAGCGGCTCCAGCTCGAACTGGCGGGCGGCACCGACCAGTTCCTCCAGGTTTTCCACCCGGGCTTCCGCCTGCTCGCCTTTTTCCTTGCGGTAATGTTCCAACAGACCCGAGCCGTCGACCGCAAGCCGCACCTGTTCCCACAGCGCCCGCCCCTGTGCCCCCGTGGCCATGGCTTCGACGAGTTGCAGGAACCCGGCGAGGGCGGCCGTCGCCCGGACCGCGAGCAAGTTGTCGCTTACTAGCTTCTCTGCGGCGCTCCACAGCGAAAGCCTCTCGAAGCGCGCCAGTTCGCGGATCAGGTCGAGGGTCTTGGCGCCGATGCCGCGGGTCGGCGTGTTGATGACGCGCTCGAAGCCGGGATCGTCGTGGCGGTTGGCCATCAGCCGCAGGTAGGCCAGCGCATCCTTGATCTCGGCGCGCTCGAAGAAGCGCAGGCCGCCGTAGACCCGGTAAGGCATGCCGAGCGCCAGCAGCTTTTCCTCGAACTGGCGCGACTGGGCGTTGGAGCGGTAAAGAATGGCCGCGTCGCTACGTCGGCCGCTTTCCTCTGCCCAGCGGCGGATGCGCTCCACCACGAAATAGGCTTCTTCCTGTTCGTTGAAGGCGGCGTAGACCGAGATCGGCTCCCCCTTACCGCCTGCGGTCCACAGATTCTTGCCGAGCCGGCCTTCGTTTTTCGCGATCAGGGCGTTGGCGGCGCCGAGGATGTTGCCGGAGGAGCGGTAGTTCTGTTCCAGCCGGACCATCCGGTGGCGCGGATAGTCCCGGCGGAAACGGTGCAGGTTTTCGATCTTGGCGCCGCGCCAGCCGTAGATGGACTGGTCGTCGTCGCCCACCACGCTGAGGTTGTCGCGGTCCTGGGTCAATAACCGCAGCCAGGCATACTGGACGCTGTTGGTGTCCTGGAATTCGTCGACCAGCACATGCTGGAAGCGCTCCTGGTAGTGCAGAAGCGCGTCGGCGTTGCGCGCTAAGAATTCGTGGGTGCGCAGCAGCAGTTCGGCGAAATCCACCAGCCCGGAACGCTCGCACAATTCCTCGTAGGCGAGATAGATCCGCCGCATCTCTTTCTCGAACGGGTCGTAGGAGTCGGGCAGATGCCTGGCCCTGCGGCCTTCATCCTTCTGGGCATTGATGTACCACTGGATCTGACGCGGCGGCCAGCGCGCCTCGTCCAGCTCCAGGGTCTTGAGCAGGCGGCGGATCAACCGGTACTGGTCGTCGGAATCGAGGATCTGGAAGCCCTCGGGCAGTCCGGCTTCGGCCGCATGGCGGCGCAGGAAGCGGTGCGCCAGGCCGTGGAAAGTGCCGACCCAAAGGCCCTGGGTCGGCAGGTTGAGCAGTGCTTCGATGCGCGCCTTCATCTCGTTCGCCGCTTTATTGGTGAAGGTCACGGCGAGGATGGCGTGGGGCGATACGCCTTCGGCCCGAAGCAGCCAGGCGATGCGGTGCACCAGCACGCGGGTCTTGCCGCTGCCTGCCCCGGCCAGTACCAGCAGAGAGCGGTCAGGGGCGGTGACGGCCTCGCGCTGGGCCTCGTTCAGAGGGACGATGATGTCGGTGATGTCCATGACGGGCATTTTACACCCGTCTTGCGCAATACCTGGGGAGCCTGCACAATCGGGAAGCTTTACCTGACGGATGTGGCAACATGCGCCATGCCCGTTTGCCTCGCCCTGCCCTCCACCCGCAGAGGGCGGGGGTTTTTCGTTACGCGAATGCACGTTCAAGAGGAGGTTATGACATGGCTTTTGATTATAAGAAAATGCTAAAGCGTGAGCTCAACGTCGGCCTGAAAGATCGCCAGTACCGCATGATAGGCGGCGCCGCGGCGCTGCTGCTTTCGGTGTTCATGGGAAACATTTTCCTGCTGCTGATCGGTATCGTCCTCGTGGCCACCGCATTCCTGCGCTGGTGTCCGGTGTATTCCGGACTGTCCAAGAGTACCGTGGACCCGAATGAACCGGCCCCCGGCGGCAGCAGCTCCCAATCTGACACCGAATCCCACTAAAGGACAGCGGTTGCTCCTGGCGCAAGGAGGCGCCCCGCCTAGTCCTCGCGCCGGAACTGGCCTTCGATGGTCTGGGAACCGGAATCGGGCGGCGCGGGCGGCTGGAAACCCCGGAGCACGTGGTCGACGAGATAGCCCGCGAGCCAGCGGCGCGAAGCAGGCAGCAGCAGAACAAGGCTTGCCCCATCGGAAATGAAGCCGGGGATAAGTAGAAGGATGCCGGCAGTCAGGATCAGACCGCCCTCGATCATGTCATGTGCGGGGAGGCGCCCGGCTTCCAGGCTTTGCTGGATGCGGCCGAAGGTTTTCAGTCCCTGGGTTTGCAGCAAATAGGTTCCGGCCAGTGCTCCCAAGCCGAGCAGCAGAACGGTCGGCAGGAAGCCGAGTATGCTCCCGACGTGGATCAGGACGTAAATTTCGGCGATCGGCAGCAGCAGGAGCGCCAGGACGACAAGTTTCAACGGATTCATCGACACGTATTTCTGCAGTCTTTATAGAGTGGCGCACTTTCTGCCATGACATCGGTCTACTGTCTAGTTATCTGTAGTTGTCCGGACGAGGAAACCGCCGGTATTTTGGCGGAAGGGTTGGTCGAGGGGCGTTTGGCCGCCTGCGTGAACATCGTTTCCGGGGTCCGGTCGGTTTATCTTTGGCAGGGCGCCCTCGAGAAATCGGCGGAATGCCTCCTCCTCGCCAAAACCCTGGAATCCCGCCTGCCGGAACTGCAAGCCTGGCTTAAGGGAAGGCACCCTTATGAACTTCCCGAAATCATCGCGGTCCCCATACAAAGTGGATTGCCGGAATATCTCGAATGGGTCGGAACCTGCGTGACGCCGTCGTGAGGCGGATTTACTTGCTGCTGCTCTTGTGGCTGCCCGGGGGGCCGGCCTTCGCCATCGACAGCCGCGATCTTCTACCGCCGGAGCGCGCGTTCCCGGTGGCCGCGCGGTTTGTGGGGGCCGGGACGGCCTTGCTGTCCTGGGACATCGCGGACGGGTATTACCTTTACCGCAGCAAGTTCAAGTTCGCATCGCCCACGCCCGGCGTCCGCCTGGGCGAGCCGGTCTTTCCGGAGGGCCACAAGAAGCAGGACGAATTTTTCGGCGAAGTCGAAACCTACCGGGGACACCTCGAGGTCCGGCTGCCTCTCGTCGCCGAATCCGCGCTGCCGGAGTCGCTGGAACTGGAGGTGATGGTGCAGGGCTGCGCCGATGTGGGTGTCTGCTTTCCGCCGTACCAGCGATTGCTCGAAGTGAAAACCGCTGGGGCGGGTGGCGGGGATGCGCTCACGCGCTTGGCCGGCGCGCTTCAGGGGTTCGGAACCGGTTCCGCGACTGGCGATCTGTTGCCGGCGGACCAGGCGTTCCGCTTCTTCGCCGAGGCGCCGACCCCGGACTCCGTCCGGCTGAACTGGCAGATCGCGCCCGGCTATTACCTCTACCGCGAAAAATTCCGCGTTGCCTTGCGCGATGCCGAGGGCGTCGCCCTGGGCGGTTATGCATTCCCGCGCGGCGAGCCGAAGATCGACGAAGAGTTCGGCGCGGTGGAAGTCTTCCATGGCGAGGTGTCCGTCAACATTCCCCTGCTCCGGACTGGCGGCGGTTCGCGGACCATCATTCTGGAGACAGGGTTCCAAGGGTGCGCCGAGCGGGGCGTCTGCTACCCGCCAATGGCGAAGACGGTCGAGCTCGCCCTGCCGGCCGCCGCAGGAGGAGAGGGCGTCTCCGCGATCGCCGGAGCGACCCTCATCACCGAGCAGGACCGCATCGCCGACGGGCTTTGGCGCGGCTCGCTCTGGCTCAACATGCTGAGCTTCCTCGGCTTCGGCCTCCTGCTCGCCTTCACCCCCTGCATTTTCCCGATGATCCCGATACTCTCCGGCATCATCGTCGGCCACGGTCATGCCATCACCACGCGCCGGGCATTTTCGCTGTCGCTTGCCTATGTGCTTGCCCATGCTTTGGCTTACACCGGCTTCGGCGTGCTGGCCGCGTTGTTCGGTGCGAACCTCCAGGCCGCACTGCAGAACCCCTGGGCGATCGGATTTTTCAGCGCGGTGTTCGTCGTGCTGGCGCTGTCCATGTTCGGCTTCTACCAGCTTCAGCTCCCGACCGCCCTGCAGTCGCGGATCGCGGCGCTCAGTTCCCGGCAACAGGCCGGCAGCCTGGCCGGCGCGGCCGTGATGGGGCTGCTGTCGGCTGGCCTCGTAGGGCCCTGTGTGGCGGCGCCGCTGGCGGGGGCGCTGATCTACATCGGCCGCAGCGGCGATGCGCTGTTCGGCGGGCTCGCGCTGTTTTCCCTAGGGTTGGGCATGGGGCTGCCGCTGCTGGCGATCGGCGCCTCGGCGGGCAAGCTGCTGCCCAAGGCCGGGATGTGGATGAATGCGGTCAAGTCGGTGTTCGGCGTGGCCATGCTGGCGGTGGCCGTGTCGATGCTGGAGCGGATCGTGCCCCTGTCCGTCGCCATGCTGCTGTGGGCGCTGCTGCTCATCGTGCCGGCCGTCTACATGGGGGCGCTCGATGCGCTGCCACAGGGCGCTTCGGGCTGGCGCAAGCTGTGGAAAGGGCTGGGCCTGGCGATGGCCGCCTACGGCGTATTCATGCTGCTGGGTGTGGCAGCCGGCAGCCGCGATCCCTTACAGCCCTTGCGGGGCGTGGCCGGCTCCCCCGGCGCCGTTGCCGGTCCGCCGCCTTTCACCCGAGTCGCGAGCGTCGAGGAGCTGGAGGCTCGTCTCGATGAGGCGTCCGCCGCAGGACGCTGGGCGATGCTGGATTTTTACGCGGACTGGTGCGTGTCGTGCAAGGAGATGGACCACTATACCTTCAGCGATCCTGCGGTCAAGGCGAAACTGAAAGACATGATGCTGCTCAAGGCCGACGTCACCGAAAACGGCGACGGCGATCAGGCGCTGCTGCATCGCTTCGGCCTGGTCGGCCCGCCGGCGACCCTGTTTTTCGGCCCCGACCGGAGCGAGCGGAAACCGTTCCGGCTGGTGGGATTCACCGAGTCGAAAAACTTCGTCCGCCACCTCGACCGGATGTTCGAAGGTGTCCGCTAGATTCGTCCTGATCGCAGTCGCCGTCTTGGCCGTTATGGCGGGAGGGGCGGCGCAGCGCTGGCTGTCGGCCGGTGCTGCCGAATGGCGGGGACCGGAATCCGTATTTCCCGACCTTTCAGGAAATCCCGTGCGTCTGTCGGATGAGCGTTCCGAAGTGCTGCTGCTGAATTTCTGGGCCAGCTGGTGCGAGCCCTGCCGTGAGGAAATGCCGGTGCTGGACCGTCTGTACGCGGAATTTCGGCCGCGCGGGCTCAAGGTCGTGGGTCTTGCGCTGGAGGATCGGGACGCGATCGCAGCGTTTCTGCGAAAGTTTCCGGTGGCTTATCCCATCCTGGTCGGCGAGCACGGTGGCGACGTCTTGGCGGCGCGCCTCGGGAATGTGGGGGGAGGGCTGCCTTTTACCGTGGTTTTCGGCGCCAACGGCCAGGTGCTCGCGACTCATCTGGGTCCCCGGACGCGGACGCAGTTCCAGGCCGACATCGAACCCAGGCTGCGAGTTTCCCGATGAAGATGGCAACTTGAGCGTCTTGCCCGCATTTGTGGACAAAATAGCCCCATTTCGGCAGAATACCGCGGCCTGTTACCGTGAAAGCGTCGCGTAGCGACCCCTTAATCTCCCTTGTATGTTCTTCCCTGAGCCACGGAGGTATGAGATAGAGAGGTTTGGAGGAAGATAGATCGTTGACCCTCGAAGCCGAGAAATTGAGCTTGTGGGAGAGCCTGGATCGTCTTTCTTCTTTTG
>JBFMDC010000036.1:0-25263 GCA_040753975.1 Pseudomonadota bacterium | reverse complement strand
GGGGGCGAAGGGAAGCAAAACCGGGTGTGGGGGTTAGCCACCCGCCCAAAACGGCCCGCCGTGGCCTCCCAAACCGGCTGCGTCGCCGCCACCGCAAGAAATTCCGACTTGTTCAGAGCTTCCTTAAGTCTCGCCTCGGTGGCATCGGCGGCAGGGGCGTTTCCCTCGCCCAAACCCGATCCGGAAAAATGGCTGGCCGGGATGCTCTGGCGCATCCATGGCGAGCTGAACCTGAACAGCGAACAGGACAGCCTGTGGCAACGCGCCGAAGACGATGGCCGGCAGATGATGAAGTCGCACCGCGAGCGCTTCGAGGCTGCCCAAAAGGACATCCATTCGGCGCTTAAGCGATGCCAACGCCGATCTTCGCGCCCTGTTCGACAAGCTGGACGCGGACAAGCGCGACGTCGAAGCCAGGATGAAGGAAAACCGCAAACTTTGGCTGAACTTCTACGACAGCCTGGATGCCGCCCAGAAGAAGACCGTAAACGCCCAACTGCTGGCCGAACTCGATAAAATGGGCCCGATACCGGTCGACGGCGGTGCCGTCATGTCCCCGGCAAGGCCGAAAGCCATCCCCTCCCCCTGAAGTGAGCCCCCCATGCAGGCATCGACCACCCGTATTCTGATCGTGGATGACGACGTCGAGATCAGGAATCTGCTCGGCGGATACCTCTCGCGTTTCGGCATGGAAGCCGTCGGCGCCCACGATGGCGCGGAAATGAAAAAAGCCCTGGCGGAAACCTCGTTCGACCTCGTCGTACTGGACCTGATGCTTCCCGGCGAGGACGGCCTGAGTCTGTGCCGGTCGCTGCGCGGCGAGAGCGATATCCCGGTCATCATGCTGACGGCCCGAGGCGATCCCATGGACCGGGTGGTTGGCCTGGAACTGGGCGCCGACGACTACGTGGCCAAACCGTTCGAGCCGCGGGAGCTGGTGGCGCGCATCCAGACCATCCTCCGGCGCGCCCGCCACGACCGGGAGCCCGAAACCCCCGAAGCTTCCGACATCGCGGTGGAGTTCGCCGGCTGGCGGCTGCACCGCGTGCTGCGGCAACTGACCTCCCCGGACGGGATGGTCGTTCCCCTTTCCAACGCCGAATTCCGGCTGCTGAGCGTGTTCATCGAGCGCCCCAACCGCATCCTGACCCGCGACCAGCTGCTCGACTACGCCCGCGGTAGGGCCATGGAGGTCTTCGACCGCAGCATCGACCTGCTGGTCTCCCGGCTGCGCCAGAAACTGCAAGACGATCCCAAGAACCCCAAGCTCATCAAAACCATCCGCGGCGAAGGCTATTTCTTCAGCGCCCAGGTAAGCAAATGTGGCGCCTGATCCCGGACACCCTGTTCACCCGCCTGTTCCTGCTGTTGCTGGTGACCTTGACCGCCAGCCACTTTCTCGGCATGGCGGTCGTGTTCAACCTGGAGCTGTTCGAGCCGCCTCCGCCGCCTCCGCCGCCATCGCCGGCGCCCCAACCTTACCTCCCGCCTCTGCCCGACTGGATGCCGCGGACGCCGCCCGTCGACTCCCCGCCGCCGAAAGACAATTTCGGCTGGCGCGTGCCAGGGCTGGATCCGACACCGGCGCCTACGCCACAGGCCACGATGGAACCGGCCCCCGGCGATGCCATCGGCGCCGGATGGTCTCTTCCGTACCGCCCTCATGGCGGTTGGATCAGCGCGGCGATGCGGCTGATCGCCCTGGGACTGACGGCCTGGATCGGGGCCCGCTGGCTGTCCCGGCCCATCATCCGCATCGCCCGGGCCGCGGAGCATTTCGGCGCCAGCCTCAGTACGCAACCCCTGGAGGAAAGCGGCCCCGACGAGGCGCGCCAGGCCGCCCGCGCGCTCAACCGCATGCAGGCGCAACTGCTCGAACAGATCCGGCAGCGCAGCCAGTTCCTGGCGGCGGTGTCCCACGATCTCCGCACCCCGATCACCCGCCTCAACCTCCGCGTCGAAGGCGTGGAACCGCCCGAACTGCGCGAAAAACTGCACGACGATCTGCGCGAGATGTCGATCATGCTCGGCTCGACCCTGGATTATCTGCGCGGCCATGTCGAACCCGAGCCATTGCAACCGCTGGACATAGAAGCCCTGGTGAATTCGCTCGCGGAGGACGCGCAGGATCAGGGCCAGGCGGTCAGCGTCAGCGGCGAGGCCAGACCGATCATGGCCCGACCCATCGCGCTGCGGCGCTGTCTGGACAACCTGATCGGCAATGCCCTGCGCTATGGCCGGAGCGCCGAGATCACCCTGAAGGATGCGCCGGGCAATCTGGTCATCGAGGTGAGGGATCACGGGCCGGGCATTCCGGACGACCAGCTCGAAGCGGTCTTCGCTCCCTTCTTCCGGCTCGAATCCTCCCGCAACCGGGCCTCCGGCGGCACCGGCCTGGGGTTGTCCATCGCGCGGGACGTCGCGCTCGGCCACGGCGGCCGCCTCACCCTGCGCAACTGCCCCGAAGGCGGACTCATCGCCCGCCTCAACCTGCCCCGGAAATGATCGCCCGCCCCGGGGGCTCAGCGGTCTCGCTGACATCCGTTTCTTCACACTTTCCCGCTACACTTGAACCGGACCTTATGATTCCCTACCGTTCGGGGGGATCCGACCCGATGGAGAAACGCCATGAGCGGCCCCAAGTTCAGCGACATCACCCATCCCGCCGATCTGGCCGGCCACGGCAAAGGCACCGGTCCGGTCCGCCGGCAGCGCCCGATCTACGTCGACCTGCTCCCGCCCTGCAACCATGCCTGTCCGGCCGGCGAGAACATCCAGGCCTGGCTGGCGGAAGCCCAGGCCGGCCGCTACCGGCGCGCCTGGCAGATCCTGATGCGGGACAACCCGCTGCCGGCGGTGCACGGCCGGGTCTGCTATCATCCTTGTGAATCCCATTGCAACCGCCAGGAAGTGGACGAGGCGGTGAGCATCCACGCGGTCGAACGCTTCCTGGGCGATCTCGCCCTGCGGGAAGGCTGGGAAGCGGAGATCGAAGCGCCGCCCAGCGGCAAGCGGGTGCTGGTGGTCGGCGCCGGCCCCAGCGGACTGTCCGCCGCCTATCATCTCGCCCGGCTCGGGCACGCGGTCGAAATCTTCGAGGCCGGCCCCGTGGCCGGCGGCATGATGCATTTCGGCATCCCGGCCTACCGCCTGCCGCGCCGCGAACTGGAGCAGGAAATCCGCCGCATCGAACGCATGGGGGTCAGGATCAGGCTCAACCACCGGGTCGACGACCTGCTGGAAGAGCAGGCCGCCGGGCGCTTCGACGCGGTGTTCGTCGCCATCGGCGCGCACCTGAGCAAACGGGTCGATATCCCCTCCCGCGACGCCGGCAAAATCCTGGACGCCGTGAGCTTCCTGCGCCAGACCGCCAGCGGCGATCCGCCGAAGCTGGGGCGGCGGGTGGCGGTCTACGGCGGCGGCAACACCGCGATGGACGCGGCCCGCACCGCCAAGCGCCTGGGGGCGGAAGAAGCCCTGATCATCTACCGCCGCGACCGCGAGCACATGCCGGCCCATCCGTTCGAGGCCGACGAGGCGCTGGAGGAAGGCGTCAAGATCAACTGGCTGCGCAGCATCAGGCAGATCGACCAGACCCATATCCAGGTCGAGGTCATGCGCGTCGACGAACGCGGCTATCCGCAGCCGACCGGGCAATTCGAGACCCTGGAAGCCGACGCCCTGATCCTGGCCCTGGGCCAGGACACCGACACCGCCTTCCTGCACAAGATCCCCGGCATCGGCTTCAAGGACGACGGCACGGTGCTGGTCGACGCCGGCATGATGACCGGCAAGGCCGACGTCTTCGCCGGCGGCGACATGGTGCCGAGCGAGCGGACCGTGACGGTCGCGGTCGGCCATGGCAAGAAGGCGGCCCGCCACATCGACGCCTATCTGCGTGGCGCATCCTATGCTCCGCCCCCCAAACATCCCATCGTCGGATTCGACAAGCTCCACGTCTGGTACCTGACCGAGGCCGACCCGCGCGAACAGGCCGAACTCGATCCTGCGGATCGGGCCTACGGCTTCGACGAGGTCGTGCACGGTTTAAGCGAATCCGAGGCGCTGTTCGAGGCCCGGCGCTGCTTCTCCTGCGGCAACTGCTTCGAGTGCGACGGCTGTTACGGCGCCTGTCCCGAACAGGCCATCGTCAAACTGGGGCCGGGCCAGCGCTACCGCTACGACTATGACCTCTGCACCGGCTGCGCGGTGTGCTACGAGCAATGCCCCTGCCACGCCATCGAAATGATCGGCGAACCCGGAGTCTAGACCTATGCATCCGACCACGGAAACCACGCTCGAAGGCAACGAGGCGGTGGCCGACGTCGCCTACCGGATCAACGAGGTCTGCGCGATCTATCCGATCACGCCTTCCTCCACCATGGCCGAGCTGGCCGACCAGTGGGCGGCCGAGGGTAGACCCAACATCTGGGGCAACGTGCCGCTGGTGATGGAGATGCAGAGCGAAGGGGGGGCCGCCGGAGCCGTGCATGGCGCGCTGCAGACAGGCGCCTTGACCACCACCTTCACCGCCGCGCAGGGGCTCTTGCTGATGATCCCGAACATGTACAAGATCGCCGGCGAACTCACCCCGGCGGTATTCCATGTCGCGGCCCGCTCGCTCGCCGCCCAGGGCTTGTCCATCTTCGGCGACCATTCCGACGTCGCCGCCGTGCGCCCCACCGGCTTCGCCCAGATCGCCTCCGCCTCGGTGCAGGAGGCGCACGACATGGCCCTCTTGGCCCAGGCCGCCAGCCTGGAATCGCGGATTCCCTTCGTGCATTTCTTCGACGGCTTCCGTACCTCGCATGAGGTCAACAAGCTGAAGCTGATCGCCGACGAGGACATCCGCGCCATGATCGACCCTGCCCGGGTGCGCGAGCACCGGGCGCGGGCGCTGAATCCCGACCATCCCTTCATCCGCGGCACCGCTCAGAACCCGGACGTCTATTTCCAGGGCCGGGAGACCGTCAACCCGTTCTACGCCCGCTTGCCGGAGATCGTGCAGACGCAGTTCGACAAATTCGCCGCCCTCACCGGCCGGCAGTACCGTTTGTTCGATTACTTCGGCGACCCGCAGGCCGAGCGGGTCGCCGTGATCCTGGGGTCGGGCGCGCTCACCCTGCGCGAGACGGTGGCCTTCCTGGGCCGGCAGGGCGAGAAGGTCGGCGTGGTGCAGGTGCGGCTGGCGCTGCCGTTCTCCGTCCCGGATTTTGTGGCGGCACTGCCGGCCTCGGTCCGCGCCGTCGCCGTGCTGGACCGGCTCAAGCTGCCCGGCGCCACGGGCGAACCGCTCTACACCGACGTCGTCAACGCGCTGGCGGAACACGGCTCCGCGCCGCGCGTCATCGGCGGGCGCTACGGCCTGTCCTCCAAGGAATTCACTCCGGCCATGGCCAAGGCGGTGCTGGATGAACTCGGCAAACCGCAACCGAAGAACCATTTCACCATCGGCATCCGCGACGACGTCTCCCACACCAGCCTGGACTACGACGAACGGTTCGAAATCGAGCCGGACGATGTGGTGCGCGCCCTGTTCTTCGGCCTGGGGGCGGACGGCACGGTGGGGGCAAACAAGAACAGCATCAAGATCATCGGCGAATCCACCCCGCTGCACGCGCAAGGCTATTTCGTCTACGACTCGAAGAAATCGGGCTCCCGCACCGTCTCCCACGTGCGCTTCGGCCCCCGCCCGATCGAGTCGCCCTATCTGATCCGCTCCGCCGGCTTCATCGGCTGCCACCAGTTCAATTTCGTGGAAAAGATCGACGTACTGGAGCACGCCCGCCGGGGCGCGGTGTTCCTGCTCAACAGCCCCTATGGACCGGACGAGGTGTGGGACCGTCTGCCACGCCCGGTGCAGGAACGCATCATCGAGCAGAACATCGCCTTCTACGTCATCGACGCCTCCAAGGTCGCCGCCGAATCCGGCATGGGCGGCCGCACCAACACCGTGATGCAGACCTGCTTCTTCGCCATCTCCGGCGTACTGCCGCGCGAGGAGGCGATCGAGCGGATCAAGGACTCGATCCGCAAGAGCTACGGCAAGAAAGGCGAGGACGTGGTCAAGAAGAACTTCGCCGCGGTGGACCATACCCTGGCGCACCTGTATCGGGTGGAAGTGCCGGCAAGGTCCAGCAGCCGCCTGGAAATGCCGCCGGCGGTGCCGCCCGAAGCGCCGGATTTCGTCCAGCGAGTGACGGCGGTCATGATGGCCGGGGCCGGCGATGCCCTGCCGGTGTCCGCCCTACCGGTCGACGGCACCTATCCTTCCGGCACTACCCGCTGGGAAAAGCGCAATATTTCCGATACGGTCCCGGCCTGGGAACCAGACCTCTGCATCCAGTGCGGCAACTGCGGCTTCGTCTGCCCGCACAGCGTCATCCGCTCCAAATTCTATCCGGACTCGCGGCTCGCGGATGCGCCCGCCGGCTTCAAGTCCGCCCCCATCAACGCGCGCGGCTTTCCCGAAACCCGCTACACCCTGCAGATCTACGTCGAGGACTGCACCGGCTGCGGCCTGTGCGTGGAGGTCTGCCCCGCGCGCAGCCCCCGCGAAGCCGGCCTCAAAGCCATCAACATGCGCTCGAAGGCGCCGCTCCTGGAACAGGAGCGCGCCAGCATCCGTTTCTTCGAGCAACTGCCGGTCAACGACCGCTCGCGGGTGGACTTCTCCTCGGTGCGCGGCGCCCAGTTCCTGGAGCCGCTGTTCGAATTCTCCGGCGCCTGCGCCGGTTGCGGCGAAACGCCCTACGTGCGCCTTTTGTCCCAGTTGTTCGGCGACCGCCTGCTCATCGCCAACGCCACCGGCTGTTCATCGATCTATGGCGGCAACCTGCCGACCACGCCCTGGACCACCAATAGCGAAGGCCGCGGCCCGGCCTGGTCCAACTCGCTGTTCGAGGACAACGCCGAATTCGGCTTAGGGTTCAGGCTCAGCGCCGACAAGCATCTGGCCCTCGCGCGCCAGCGCCTGGAAGAACTGCGGCCGCGGCTGCCGGCCGGGCTGGTCGATGAAATACTGAACGCACCGCAACTGACCGAATCCGAGATCCGCCGCCAGCGCCAGCGCGTCGCCGCGCTGAAATCCGCTTTGCAGGGCATCGACGGCGAAGCGGCCCGGGACCTCCTTTCGGTGGCCGATCAGCTGGTGCGGCGCAGCATCTGGCTCGTCGGCGGCGACGGCTGGGCCTACGACATCGGCTCGGCCGGCCTCGACCATGTCCTCGCCAGCGGCCGGGACGTCAACGTCCTGGTGCTGGACACCGAGGTGTACTCCAACACCGGCGGCCAGATGTCGAAATCGACCCCGCTCGGCGCCGTCGCCAAATTCGCCGCGGCCGGCAAGCCGGTCGCCAAGAAGGACGTCGCGCTGCAGGCCATCGCCTACGGCAACGTCTACGTCGCCCGCATCGCCATGGGCGCCAATCCCCAGCAGGCTTTGCTGGCCCTGCGCGAGGCCGAGGCCTATCCCGGCCCTTCCCTGGTGCTGGCCTACAGCCATTGCATCGCCCACGGCATCGACATGCGGCAGGGCTTGAAGCAGCAGGATCTGGCCACGGCCAGCGGCCACTGGCCGCTGCTCCGCTACAACCCGGCGCTGCGCCAGGCCGACCGCAACCCCTTCGTGCTGGACTCGCCCCGTCCCCGCATCAAGCTCAAGGACTACGCGATGAACGAACTGCGCTACCAGATGCTGGCCCGCGCCCACCCTGCCCAGAGCGAACATTTGATGGCGCTGGCCCAGCAGGTGGTCGACCAGAAGTGGGAGACCTACGAGGAAATGGCGAGCCGGAGCGGTGCCCACTTCCATCCCGACGCCGGCCTCAAGACCCAATGACCTAAGGAGACGCAGCATGGACCTCAGCACGAACTACATGGGACTGCCCTTAAAGCACCCAGTCGTCGCCTCGGCTTCTCCGCTCTCGGAAAGCCTCCATGGCATCAGGCGGCTGGAAGACGGAGGCGTGGCGGCCATCGTCCTGTTCTCCCTGTTCGAAGAACAGATCCGGCATGAAAACGAGGCCTTTTCTCACCTGATGGCTTCGGGCAGCGAGAGCTTCGCCGAAGCACTGAGCTATTTCCCGGCGGCCGCCGACTATCGCGCCGGACCGGAAAGCTACCTCGATCTGATCCGGCGGGCAGTGGAAGCCGTCGACATTCCGGTCATCGCCAGTTTGAACTGCGTGAGCGACGAAGGCTGGATCGACTACGCACGACAAATCGAACAGGCCGGCGCCCATGGCCTGGAGCTGAACATCTATGGCATCGAAACCGATCCCGCCATCTCCGGCGGCGAAATCGAACAGCACTATGTGGACATTCTGACAACGGTCAAGTCGACGGTGCGCATCCCGGTCGCCTTGAAGCTCAGCCCATTTTTCAGCGCCATGGGCCACATGGCCAGGCGCCTCGAACAAGCCGGCGCCGACGCGCTGGTGCTGTTCAACCGTTTCTACCAGCCGGATGTCGACATCGAGCGGCTGGAGGTCCTCCCTTCACTGGAACTGAGCAGCCCCGGCGAAATACGCCTGCCCTTGCTCTGGATCGCCTTGCTGCACGGCAAGATCGCCCCTTCGCTGGGCGCCACGACCGGCGTGGCTGGCGCCGGCGAGGTCATCAAATATCTGCTCGCGGGGGCCGATGCCGTCA
The DNA here is from genome assembly GCA_040753975.1 of Pseudomonadota bacterium. Classification (GTDB taxonomy): domain Bacteria; phylum Pseudomonadota; class Gammaproteobacteria; order Methylococcales; family Methylococcaceae; genus Methylococcus. The sequence continues at coordinate 16,611 of JBFMDC010000036.1, read as the reverse complement.
TGACGACATCGGCCCTGCTGCGGCACGGGCCCAGTTACGCCGCGGTACTCGTGAAAGGGATCGAGCACTGGATGGACGCCCACGGTTTCGCATCCCTCGCCCTGCTCAAGGGCGGCATGAGCCATGGCAGGATCGCCAATGCCAGCGCCTACGAACGGGCCAATTACATCAAGGTCCTGGAGGCATTCCAGGTTCCGCCGGTCTGAACGCGGAACTTCAAAAAGGCGCGGCCTAAAAAACCGCGCCTTTCCAAAAGGAAAAACCGATGCCGGCTCAGTGCGGAGGCTTCGCCGCCGGTGTTGCGGCTGCGGGCGCCGCGGTTGCAGCCGCGGCGGGAGTGGCGGCAACCGGTGAGGCCGCCGCGCCGCCCTTGACGGTGATCTTATCGCGGTTCTTGGACAGTATGCCTTCCTTGATTCCCTTGACGCGCTTCAGATCGTCGACCGACTTGAAATTGCCGTGAAGCTCACGGTCTTTCACGATGGCCTCCGCCTTGGCTTTTCCCACCCCGGTCATCGCCGCGGCAATTTCCTCGGCGGTCGCGGTGTTGATATCCAGGGGCTCGGCCCAGGCCGCAATGCTGAAAAACATCAGCAGAAGCAAGGCGAACAGCTTTTCCATATCTCACTCCAACTTATGGTTTATAGGAGATTTTGACTATAGAAGAGGCTCTCGGAAAGTCAATGTGGCCTTGGAGCTTTCCGGGCGGGACTTGCCCTGCCCGGCCCTAGCTGGGTAAAGTGCCTCTCCTGTCGAATCTCCGCCCAGACTCCATAAACCCATCCTGAGGGCATTCCATGGATCAAGATAAAGCTTTCCGCCGGATCATGGCCGGACTCACCGTGACCGCCGTCCTGCTGGCCGGCTGCAGCAGCGAAACCCCGGAGCCAGCCAAGACTTCGACCCCGGACGCCGCGACGAGCTCCGCCCCTTCTTCCCCTCCGCACATTCCGGTGACTCAATCCGAGCACCAGGTTTTCGAAAAACTATACGTCGAGAAATGCGTCAAGGGACAGCAGAACGACCCCGACAACCTCGTCAAGAACGACCAGGAGCTGGGAAGGGTATGCGAGTGCATGGCGAAGGAGATCTCGCAGCGGATCAGCAAGGCCGATGCCGTGCATTTCAATCAGAAGGGGGAATTTCCGTTCGACCTGGTCATCATGAGCAACCAGGCCGCCAACCACTGCCTGGGCTCGCCGTAACAGCGATCGCCGGATTGCTGGCGCCTCATCCGGCCAATGGCGACGCGAATCCCGATCGGCCGCCGGACGTAGAGACCGGGCGCCGATCGGGATTCCCATTACGGCGGGCTATCCCGCCGATGCCTCAGGGACCGTCGGGCAGATTGCCGCTGATCGTCGATTGCTTCCCTTTGAAGGTGATGGTACCTGACACCCCTCCGTTGCTCGCCGCGATGTTGCCGGTGATGACGGAGCCGGTGATCGTGGTGATCGAGCCCTGGGCGCTCTTGAGTCCGCCACCGTCTCCGCCGGCCTGGTTGCCGTTCAGTACGGAATTCTTGAGATAGGCGGAACCGAAGCTGTAAATCCCGCCGCCGCCACCGCCGGCCCTGTTGCCGGTCACCTCGGAGCCATACAGGGACAGGGTTCCCCAACCGGAGGCGGAACTGTTGTTGTAGATGCCGGCGCCGTCCAGACCCCCGCTATTGGCCGTGACCTGCGACTGCTTCAAGGTGGTCGAGCCATAATTGTAAATGCCGCCGCCGTTGTTGACGGCGTTGTTCCCCATGACTACCGATTTGATCAGCGTCAGCTTGCCGTAGTTGAGAATCCCGGCGCCATCGCCAACGCCGCCGCCACCGGTGATGGTGAGATTCTTGACCTTGACCTTGTTGGCCGCTCCCAGGATGGTCAGCACGGTGCCGCTGCCGCCCCCGAACAGGGTCGGAGCCGTGCCTTTGCCGCGAAGCTCGACGTCTTTCCATACCACGAAATGGCCGACGCAGGTTCCGGATATCTCCAGGGTACCGCCCGACTTGATGGCATCCAGTTCCGACTGGAGATTGGTCGGACAATACACCCGTTTGGCCAGGGCGGGTTCGGCCATCGACGCCAGGAGGACGAGAATCACCCCGGACCGGGGCCCTATCCTTGATGTTCCACTGATCCGTCTCACCTGACGCTTTCCATCATTCATAACCACCTCGCTTTGTTCTTGGGAAGGACGTGCGAACCGGCACGCAAGGGCAAGAGCCTGCCGACATGCGCATGGCGTGTCAATACGGCGATCCCCTTTCGTCGGCGGACGCTCACAAGTGTTTCATATGGATATTCAGGATCTTGACGCGGTAGGCGATCTGCCTCGGCGTCATGTCGAGCAGGCGGGCGGCCTTCGCTTGCACCCAGCCGCTCTGCTCGAGCGCGGCGATGATCCGCTCCCGTTCGTCCAGGTTCTCGTCGTCCAGATCGGCCTTGTAGGAAGCCGCATCGGCCGCCGTCGTCAGCTTTTCCTTGAGTCCGGTCAAAGCGATCACCTCGCTGTCGATGACCCCTTCGCGGCTCATGATCGCCGCGCGCTCGAGCAGATTTTCCAGCTCGCGCACGTTGCCGGGCCAGTCGTGCCGCATCAGCGAACGGATGGCGCTCTCCTTGATTTCCAGGGGCCGGTCGCCTTGGTTGCGGGAAATCCTGCCCAACAGGAAACGGGAGAGCTCCGGGATGTCTTCCTTGCGCTCGCGCAAAGGCGGCATCTGGATGGGCATCACGTTGAGGCGGTAATAAAGGTCCTCACGGAAGGAGCCCTCCTCCACCGCAGACTCCAGGTCCCGGTTGGTCGCGGCGATGATCCTGACGTCGACCTTGAGCGTGTGGATGCCGCCGACCCGCTCGAATTCGCCCTCCTGCAGCACCCGCAGCAGCTTGGCCTGGAACGCCGGAGAAATCTCGCCGATCTCGTCCAAAAACAAGGTTCCGTGGTTGGCCAGCTCGAACCGTCCCTTGCGCTGGGTGACCGCGCCGCTGAAAGCGCCCTTCTCGTGGCCGAACAGTTCCGATTCCAGCAGGTTTTCCGGCAAAGCGGCGCAGTTCAGCTTGACGAAGGGGCCGCTTGCCCGGGGCGAATTGAAGTGGATCGCGCTGGCGATCATTTCCTTACCGGTGCCCGATTCACCCCGGATCAGCACCGTGGTGTTCCATTTCGCGACCTGGCGCACGGTCTCGAATACCCGCAGCATCGGCGGCGTCCGGCCGATGATGTTCTCGAAGCCGTAATTCGAGCGCAGCGTCTGCTGCAATTGCTCGCATTGGGTCGTGAGGTCGCGCTGCTTCTGTTCCATCCCGCGCAGCAGGCCGACGCTCTGCGCGACCAGATTGCTCACCATTTCCAGGAACCGGGCGCGCTCGCCCAGCAGCTCGCGCTCGCTGGGCTGGGCGGCCAGCACCCCGAGCAATTCATCCTTGCCTACATGGATGGGCGAACCGATGAAGGGCAGTTCCGGATCGTAGAGGCCGAGCCTGCCGAGAAAACGCGGTTCGTCGGCAATGCGCTCCACCACGATGGTGCAGTTCGCTTCCAGAATGGTGCCGATCAGGCCTTCGCCCGGCTCATAACGCACCGGCTCGTCGGAAATCCGTCCGGCTTCGCCCCGCCGGAGCACGGCCAGCACCAGCGCACCGGTTTCCGGTTCCCGCAGCGCGATCATTCCGGAGCGCAGATCGGCTTGTTCGTGCAGGACGTTGAGCACCCCTTCGAGCTTACCCTTGAGCTCGGCCGTGCTGTTCAACACCTGGCCGACCTGATAAAGGGCCTTGAGCTCCCGCTCGATCAATGCGTAATGGTCAACCATGGGAAACCTTCGCAGACCGCTCCGGCTGCGTCTGTCTGATTTCAAACTGCATATGGATACGGCAGCCCTCGCTGTAGTCGGGATCGATACGGATCAGGCCGTTGTGCTGGTTGACGATCTCGTGGGCGACGGCCAGCCCCATGCCGACGTGCTGGCGGCCCAGGCTTGCCTTGGTGGTGAAGAACGGCTCGAACACCTGGGTGCGCAGCCCCGTCGGTATACCTGGCCCGGTATCCTCGATGGTGATGTGGATCAGTTGATCGCGCGTCCAGGTATGGATGCGCAGTTCGCGCTGCCTGGAATGCGCCATGGCGTCGATGGCGTTCTCGATGAGCTGCTTGAACAGCGAGCGCAGCCGGTTCTCCGAACCGCGCAGGCTGGGCAGGACTGGCGTCGGCACCCATTCCACCACGATGCCGCTGGCGAGCAGGCGCTCGGTCAGCAGCGTGATCGCGTCGTGCAGCACCTGATTCAGATTGACCGGCTTGAAGGCGTTGTTGTCGGTGTGGGGTATGCATTTCTCCAGAGTGCCGATGGATGCCTCGCCCGCCGCGAGGACCTGCTGCAGCAGGTCGCGCAGGGCCATGTTGCCGGCGTCGTCGCCGCGGCGGTCGAGGATGTTCTTGGCGGCGCCGATCAGGTTCAGCGGCCCCTGGATCTGATGGATGGCGGCGAACAGCGTTTCCTTCAGGCTCTCGAGCTTTTCCTCCTCGGCCATCAAGGCCTGTAGGCCCCGCAAACGGTATTGTTCCTGCTGTTTTTTTTGCTGGGTGATGTCATCCACCGTCAGCAGCAGATAGCCTTGCTCCGAGCCGGAGAAGAATCCGTCGACCGTGCCCTCCTCATGGCGGAACCACTGGCCGGCGCAGGAGAACCAGCGCGAAGGTCTGCCGCCGCCCGGATCGAAGCGCAGTTCGAGATTCCTGAACGCCTTTTCCCGGTGCCAGAAATCGCTCCATTCCTCGCCGGACTCCTCGCGCAGCAATTTCAGGAACAGCAGCGCGGGTTCCTCGACTTTCAGATCGCTGGCCAGCGCCTTGTACATGAGGTTGTCCAGAACGATGCGGCCGTTCTCGTCGATCAGCACGGCGGAAACCGGGATCGACGCCACGACGGTTTCCAGGAACAGCGTCTGCTGGCGCACCCGCTGCTGCAGCAGATACTCTTCCGTGACGTCGCGGTGCATGCCGATGAAATGCGTGGTCTCCCCCGCCTCGTTCAGCATCGGTGCCACCGTGAGATCGGCCAGGTAGCGCCGTCCGTCCCGGTGGCGGTTCAGCAAGCGGCCGCGCCAGACCTGCTGGCGGCTGATGCACCCCCACAGTTCCCGGTAAACCTCCGGCGGCGTGCGCCGGTCCGACAGCATCGATTCGTTGCGCCCGATGCACTCTTGTGGTGCATAGCCGGTGATCTCGCTGAATGCGGCGTTGACGTAAAGGATGTTGGCTTTCAAATCCGTGATCGAAATCGCCACCGGCGCCTGGTCCACCGTTGCGCGCACCAGCGAGAACGGCAGATCGCGATCCGGTGGGCTTTCAGAGTTCGACAAGTCTATTGGCACGGTAATACCTCCTTCGATACCCATGAGGCAATATGTGTGCCCGTGGGTTTCCGCCAGGACGTATTCGCGGCGCCGCCAGTCCGTGGTTCCCCCTACCGGCGCCCAGCAGCCCCGAGTACACTACACACCCCACCACCACACGGAGCACCCAGACATGAAAGGCGACAATCAAGTCATCGAATATCTCAACAAGGTCCTCACCAGCGAGCTGACCGCCATCAATCAGTATTTCCTGCATGCCCGGATGTTCAAGAACTGGGGATTCGGCAAGCTCAACGAATACGAATACAAGGAATCCATCGACGAGATGAAGCACGCCGACCGCCTCATCGAGCGGATTCTGTTCCTGGAAGGACTGCCGAACCTGCAGGACCTGGGCAAGCTCAAGCTCGGCGAGAATCCCGAGGAAATGCTGCGTTGCGACCTCCAGCTGGAGCACGAGACCCTGCCTCTGCTCAAGGATGCCATCGCCTACTGCGAAAAATGCGGCGACTACGTCAGCCGCGAGCTGTTCGAGGATATCCTCGAAAGCGAGGAGGAGCATGTCGACTGGCTGGAAACCCAGCTGGAGCTGATCGGCAAGGTGGGACTGCATAACTATCTGCAATCGCAGATGTGATTATGGTCCTGCGCGAAGGCCGTTCTCTGAAGGAACGGCCTTCTTTCAGCTTTCCGTGCGCCCGACCGCCCCGAAGCCGATGCGCAGAATGAAATAGGCGGCCAGTACGACCAGCATGACCACCGTGATTTCCAGCCAGTTCATCTCGTAGCTCATCGTTCCTGACCCGGATCAGTAAGAAAAAAGTCGCCTAGGGCGGCATCGGACGTTCAGGCGGGCCTGACGGAAATCTCGCCGCCCAGCACTTGCGCCTGACAGGCCAGACGGTTGTTCTTCCCGGCCATGTTTTCCCGCAGTATCTTGTCTTCCAGAACGGACGGTTCGCTCAGATTGTCCCCGCCGGCGGTGACCACCATGAGACAGGTGCCGCAGTCTCCCTCCCTGCAACCGTAAATGATCCCGGCTCCTACCTTCTCCGATATTTCGATCATGCGGGTTCCGGCCGGTACGGTCACCGTGACGCCGATGTCTTCAAAGGTAACAGTGGCTTTGGCCATCGCTGGAAACTCCCCCTATCCGTTGCTTGCCCCCATCCAAGCAGCGGCCATGCCAAGAACCAGTTCCATGTTTTTCAAAGGCTTGGAATTTTTCGATCTGTCGGGTTTGCGACAGGGAATGACCGCCGCTTGTCGCAAAGCTGACAGACGGCGCAGCAACTACGGGGGTTTTAATCACGCCGACACCGGATCGATGTCGGCGGACGAAAGGTGGGGATGGAAGCGGCTTAGCGTGGAGAATCCGAATGCCGCGGGAACTCAGTTCGATTCCTTGAAATCGTAAACCACGGCTTTTTCCACCAGCGGTTTGAGTGACTCCTCGATCACTTTTCGATGTTCGGGATGCGCCAGGTAGTCCCGCAGTCCCTGCTCGTTTTCGAACGTAGCCACCACCCCCAGGTCGTAGGAGCTGTCGACTATGGCTCTGTCCCCGGCCAGCACCGTTCCCACCTGATAGCGGAGAACCATGGGCAATCTGCCAAGACGCCGGCTGTTTTCGATGTATTGCTGCCGCGCGGCCGGGTTGCCATGATCCTTGAGCCACACGATGACCACATGCTGCACCCGCCCGCCGTCTGCCGGAATGACATCCGCCGACCCCATCATGGGAAACATGCAACCGAGCAACGCCGCCCCTGAAACGCAAATTCGCCTGAACATCGTCTTATCCCTCGTTTTGATGGAAAAAACCTGATCCTCGCACTCAATGCGCCAGCTTGAGGGTGACCACGCCGGCAACGATCAGCGCCGCCCCCAGGTAATGCCCCAAACTGGCCGCATCGCCGAAAAGCCATACGCCGACGAAAAAAGTGCCGGCCGCGCCGATGCCGGTCCAGACGGCGTAAGCCGTACCCATGGGTATCTCCCGCTGCGCCAGCCACAGGAACAGGCCGCTCAGCGCCATGCACAGCACCGCCAGGGCGAAGCCCGGCAATCGCGCTCCTTCGTTTTGCGACAGCTTGAAACCGAGCGGCCAGCCGATTTCCAGACAGCCGGCCAGGATCAGATAGGCCCAGCTCATGCTCTCAGCGGCTCAGCTTCCAGACGAGTACGCCGAGTGCGATACCAGCCCCGAGCAGCCGGAGCACATCCCCCACGACGCTCGCTTCAGCGGCGGCCTCCTCTGGCGCCGGCTCATGACTCCGCCCCCACAGTGAACGGACCGCATCGGCAGGCGATAGCCCCACCAGGGCAAACAACCCTTCCACATCGCCCGCCTGGATATCGACCGCGATGAGGCCCAGAGCCGCCGCCAGTTCGGCAAAAAACGTGAGCGACTCCAGCGCCCTCGAATGATAATGGAGAGTGATGCTGCCGGTGGCCGGATTGACCGCGGCATGATGGATTCCCGCCACCGTGGAGAGACGCGCTGCGAGCTGCTCCGCATCCTGCGGCCGTCCCTTCAAGTGTTCGGACTTCAACCGGATGCGGCCCGGTACGGCGTGCGTCACGTGCAGTCCGTGCCGGTGGGAATCGTGATGGCTCTTGGCCCGCCCGTTCGTCATGACAACCTCGCGTCCCGATGAATCAAGAATGGAATTCGATGGAACCTAGCCGGTCGCCCGGCTGCGCCGACTCCAGCCGACGCAACAGCGCGGCGGCGTCCGCGCTCCCCTCTTCCGGCGCCCAGGCGGCAAAATCCTTGTCGGCGACCGGCGAATAGGGTCCCGGCTTGACCTCGAACATGACCGTTCCCGCCTCCCGGCTGACCACCGCGTGCCAAGCCCCTGCCGGAATCTCGACGGCACAGTCGCCCCCTTTCGCCCTCAGGTCGACCCTTTCGGCGACACGGCCATGATCGTCGAAACGCAACACCGAAAACGCGCCGCGCACCACGACCATCAGTTCCCAGCCGTCGGGGCGGGAATGGCGGTGCGGACGCGCATAGGTGCCGGGTTCCAGGGCGTTGAACAGGCGCTGGACGGGGTCCTCCAAGACCGGATGGACGTTGAGGTTTTTGCGCAACCGCGCCGAACGCGCGGCTTCCTCGCTCAGCCCGGACAGCATCGCGGCGGTGACAAGCTTCAAATCGACTAGCGCTGGCATGGACCCTTGTGGAGAAATCATCGGATTGAATCTGGCTTCCAGCGTATCCCGCCCGCACGAATCGCGCAATCTTGCCGTCCCGGAACTGATAGAATCCGCCGTAAGCCCCACGGACCGACTCGTTCCCCCCGGCCGCCATGAATGCCCCCGAAACCGCTCCTGCCGAATTCGACCCGGTGTCGGCGCTCTCCGGCCTCACCGGTGAAGCCGACTGGCTCGGTCTACGCCTCGTCGAGGAAACCAGCCAGCACCGCGCCGTCCGCAACGGCCGGCCCGAGCGGAATCAGGTGCGCATCAGCCGCGGCGCGATGGTCGAAGCCGTGGTGGACGGCCGGCTGGCCTACGCGGCGACTTCCGATCTGTCGCGAGCCGGCTTGCGCGAAGCGGCAAGCCGCGCCGCTCGGCTGGCCCGGGCGAGCGGGCGCCATGCCGTGGCGGTTTTTTCCCAAGGCCTCCGTCCCGCCGTGCGCGGCAACTTCTCGGGCCCTTGCGAGCGGCGCTTCGATACCCTCACCCTGGGCGAACTGACGGCCAATCTGATCGCCGCCTGCGCCCGGCTGCGGGTGTCCGGGAAAATCGTCGAAACTTCCGCGGAAATCACCCTGACCGAGCATTCGAGCCGTTACGCCACCACGGGCGGCGCCGACATCGCGCAGCGCTTCCACCTGGTCAGCCAGAACTTCATGGCGACGGCCCAGGATGGCCCGGAAATCCAGCGCCGCTCCCTGAACGGCCCGGTCGCCCGCTGCCTGCAGGGCGGGCTCGAAACCCTCGACTTCGACCGCATCTACGGGGAATGCGAACGGGCCGGCCGGGAGGCGCTGGAGCTGCTGGCGGCGGAAGACTGCCCGAACGACACCCGCGACCTCCTGCTGGCCCCCGACCAGATGCTGCTGCAGATCCACGAGTCCGTCGGCCATCCCTTGGAGCTGGACCGCATCCTCGGCGACGAGCGCAACTACGCCGGCTGGAGTTTCGTGAGACCCGAGGATTTCGGCCGGCTGCGGTACGGCTCGCCCCTCATGAACATCCGCTTCGATCCCGCGGTGCCGGGCGAATTCGCATGCTACGGCTTCGACGACTGCGGCAACCGCGCCGACCGCCAATACCTGATCCAGGGCGGCCTGCTGCTGCGCGGGCTAGGCGGCCTGGAAAGCCAGGCGCGGCTCGGCCTCCCCGGCGTCGCCAATTTCCGTGCGGCGGGCTGGAACCGGGCCCCGATCGACCGCATGGCCAACCTCAACCTCGAACCGGGCGACAGTACCCTGGACGAAATGATCGCCTCGGTCGAGCGCGGTATCTACATGAGCGCCAACCGTTCCTGGTCGATCGACGACTACCGGCGAAAATTCCAGTTCGGCTGCGAATACGCGCGCCTGATCGAGGACGGACGGCTGACTCGCGTGGTCCGCAACCCCAACTACCGGGGCGTCAGCGTCCCCTTCTGGCATTCGCTGAAAAGGGTCGGCAACCGGGACACCTTCGGCATCTTCGGCACCCCCTTCTGCGGAAAAGGCGAACCCAACCAGATGATCCGGGTCGGCCATGCTTCGCCGCATTGCCTGTTTTTCGGCGTGGCAGTCTTCGGAGGCGGTCGGTGAGCTTTGCGCGGGACGCCCATCGCCTGCTGGAACGGCTGAGCGAGGCAAGCTTCGCCGCGCTTTGCTCCGGGGAAGCGGCAAGCCTGAGCCTTTCGGGCGAAGACCAGACCTATCTCCGCTTCAACACGGGTAAAGTCAGGCAGGCGACCGGTGTCCGCCAACTGAGGCTGGAACTGGACTTTCGCGCCCAAGACCGCCAGGCGAAATTCACGACGGACCTGTCCGGTCGGGCGGATCAGGATCTCTGCAAGCTCCACGCGCTGCTGGCGAGGGCCCGCACCGAAGCCGCCGCCTTGCCGCCCGACCCGTTCGCGGCACCGCTGGAAAATCACGGCCAGAGCGAGGAATGGCGCGAGGCCGAACCGCCCGATACGGCGGCGGTCATCGAACAGATCGCCGCCACGACCGCTGGCATCGATTTCGCGGGATTGTTCGCCGCCGGCCCGCAACTTCGCGCCGTCCGCAATTCGATGGGGCAGAGCCACTGGTTTGCGGCTTCCGGCTTCTTCCTCGACTACTCCCTGTTCACCGTGAATTCGGCGGGTGAAGACAAGGCCGTCAAAGGCTTGCTGAGCGGCGCCGGCTGGAGCGAAGCCGGTCTTTCCGCCGCGATCGAAGCGGACCGCCAATGGCTCGATCGACTGCGGTTTCCTTCCAGGACGCTGCCGCCAGGCGAATACCGCGCCTATCTCGCCCCGGCGGCCGTCGCCCCTATCGTCGACCTGCTGTCCTGGGGGGCGGTCAGCTATGGCGCCTGGAAGAAGGGCGGATCGGCCCTTAGGCGCTGGATCGAAGGAGAAGCGCCCTTGTCGGACAAGTTCAGCCTGAGGGAAAACTTCGCGCTCGGCCTGGGACCCCGGTTCAACGGCCTCGGCGAAGTCGCCCCCCTGCAACTGCCCATCGCCGAACGGGGCAGGCTTCAGAATCTATTGGTCGGCGCGCGCTCGGCCCGGGAATACGGCGTAGCCTCCAACGGCACCGAATCCGGCCTGTGGTCGGAAGAGCAGCTGCGATCGCCGGAGATCCTGCCCGGCGATCTGCCCGAACGGGATGTGCTGAAACGGCTGGATTCGGGCCTCTACATCGGCAACCTGCACTACCTCAACTGGAGCGACCAGCAGAGCGCCCGGTTGACCGGCATGACCCGCTATGCCTGTTTCCTGGTCGAGCAAGGCGAAATCGTCGCGCCAATCCGAGACCTGCGCTTCGACGACAGCCTTTACCGCATACTGGGGACGGAGCTGGAAGCATTGAGCGAGGAGGCCCGGCTGTTCCGCGCCACCGACACCTACGAACAGCGCGCGCTGGGCGGTTCCAGGGTGCCTGGCATCCTGCTGTCCCGCTTCCGGCTGACCCTGTAACCCAAACCCCATCCCACGGCAAACCGCATGTTGAAAAAGCACCCCACCTTTCCCGGCATCCAAGGCCCGATCGTCACCATCGTCATGGATGGTTTCGGCTACAGTCCAAGAACCGCCGGCAACGCCATCGCCCAAGCCTACACGCCTACCCTGGACCGGCTGCTGGCGACCTGCCCGCACACCTTCCTCAAGGCGCACGGCAAGGCCGTGGGCATGCCCAGCGACGAGGACATGGGCAATTCCGAGGTCGGCCACAATGCGCTGGGTTCCGGCCAGGTCTACCACCAGGGCGCCGCCCTGGTCGCCGAAGCGATCGCCTCCGGCGCGCTGTTCCAAGGCGCGGCATGGCGGGAGATCACCGCCAACGCCAGGGAACACGGATCGACCCTGCATTTCATCGGCCTGTTCTCCGACGGCAATGTCCATTCCCACATCGACCACCTCAAGGCGATGATCGCTCGGGCCAAAGCCGAGGGCCAGCGGCGGGTGCGCATCCATATCCTGCTGGACGGCCGGGACGTGCCGGAAACCTCGGCGCTGGACTACCTCGGCCCGTTCGAAGCCTTCCTCGCGGAACTCCGGAACGATGGGTTCGATGCCCGCATCGCCAGCGGCGGCGGACGCATGAACATCACCATGGACCGCTACGAAGCCGACTGGGGCATGGTCGAGCGCGGCTGGCGCACCCACGTGCTGGGCGAGGCGCGGCATTTCCAATCGGCTACCGAGGCCATCGAGACCCTGCGCGGTGAGCATCCCGGCGTCATCGACCAGGACCTGCCGCCCTTCGTCGTCGCCCATGACGGCGAACCCGTCGGCCGGATATTCGACAAAGACAGCGTGATCTTCTTCAACTTCCGCGGCGACCGGGCGATCGAAATCAGCCGCGCCTTCGAAGAGGAGGAATTCGCGCCCTTCGACCGGGTACGCCATCCCGGGGTGACCTACGCCGGCATGCTGCAGTACGACGGCGACCTCGGCATCCCCAGGCGCTATCTGGTGTCGCCTCCCGCCATCCGCGACACCATGGGCGAACATCTGGCGGCGGCAGGCGTCACCCAGCTTGCGATCTCGGAAACCCAGAAGTACGGGCACGTCACCTATTTCTGGAACGGCAATCGCAGCGGCAAGTTCGATGAGTCGCTGGAAACCTACGTCGAAATTCCCTCCGACCGGGTGCCGTTCGAGCAGCGTCCCTGGATGAAATCGGCCGAGATCACCGACGAGCTGATCCGCCAGCTCAAGACCGGCAAGCACCGCACCGCCCGGGTGAACTACGCCAACGGCGACATGGTCGGCCACACCGGCAATTACCAGGCGACGATCATCGCCGTCGAAGCGGTGGATCTGGCGCTGGCGCGGCTGCTGCCGGTGATCGACGCCCTCGAAGGCGTAGCGCTGATCACCGCCGATCACGGCAACGCCGACGAGCTGTACGAACTGGACAAGAAAACCGGCGAGCCTCAGCGGAACCAGAGCGGCGCCCCCAAGGCCAAGACTTCGCACACGCTCAACCCGGTGCCGTTCATCTATTACGACAGCCGAAACCGAGCGGTCATTCAAAATCCGGGCGAGGCCGGCTTGAGCGCTGTGGCGGCCACCACGGTGAACCTGCTGGGATACGAAGCGCCGGACATGTGGGACCGGGGACTGCTGGAGTTTAGATGAAATACTCAGCGTCGGTCAGAGGCAGGAGCTACCGTTTCCCCGACCTGCGTAGCCTTTTGGCCGCGGCCTCGCCCCGGCGCTCCGCCGACGAACTGGCGGGTCTGGCGGCGGCCAGCGAAGAGGAACGCGCCGTGGCCCAAGGCATCCTCGCCGATGTCCCGCTGCGGCGGTTCCTGGAGGACCCCTTGATCCCGCCGGAACGGGACGAGGTCTCGCGCCTGATCCTGGAACAGCACGATGCTTCAGCCTTCTCGCCGGTCGCATCGCTCAGCGTCGGCGAATTCCGCGAATGGCTGCTCGCGGAATCGGGCGACTTGAACGCCCTGGCCTGGGGCCTGACTCCGGAAATGGTGGCGGCGACCAGCAAGATCATGCGTAACCAGGACCTGATCGCGGTCGCCCGCCGTTGCGGCGTCATGACTCGATTCCGGAATTCCATCGGCCTGCCGGGCCGGCTCTCGACCCGCCTGCAGCCCAACCATCCGACCGACGATCCCAGGGGCATCGCGGCCAGCACCCTGGACGGACTGCTTTATGGCAGCGGCGATGCCGTGATCGGCATCAATCCGGTCACCGACAATCTGGAAAACGTCCACGTCCTGCTGAGCCTGCTCGACGAATTGCGCATCCGTTACGAGATTCCCACCCAGGCCTGCGTGCTGTCCCATGTGACGACCACCATGGAATTGATACGGCGCGGGTCGCCGGTCGATCTGGTATTCCAGTCGATCGCCGGCACCGAGACGGCGAACCGCAGTTTCGGCGTCGACCTCGCCACGCTGCGCGAAGCCCGGCAGATGGCGCTGGAACTCAAGCGCGGCACCGTGGGCGACAACCTCATGTATTTCGAAACCGGCCAGGGCAGCGCGCTATCCGCCGGCGCTCATCACGGCATCGACGCCCAGACCTGCGAGGCCCGCGCCTACGCCGTCGCCCGGGAATTTTCCCCCCTGCTGGTGAATACCGTGGTCGGCTTCATCGGGCCGGAATATCTCTACGACGGCAAGCAGATCATCCGCGCCGGCCTAGAAGACCATTTCTGCGGCAAACTGTTAGGTTTGCCGATGGGCTGCGACGTCTGCTACACCAATCACGCCGAAGCCGATCAGAACGACATGGACAACCTGCTCACCCTGCTCGGCGTCGCCGGTTGCACCTACATCATGGGGATTCCCGGCGCGGACGACATCATGCTCGCCTACCAGAGCACCTCGTTCCACGACGCACTGTACTTGCGGCAGGTCCTCGGGCTTCGGCCCGCCCCCGAGTTCGAAGCCTGGCTCGAACGCATGGGTATTTTCGACGGACGGAACACGCTGTCCGGACGGCGCTCCGCCACTCCTTTGCTGAGCGCCTTCGGCTGCTTCACCGGGAGCGCCTCATGAGGGACCGCTGGAGCGAACTGCGTACGCTCACGCAGGCGCGCATCGCGCTGGGCCACGCCGGACATGCTTTGCCGACCGCGGCGCTGTTGGATTTTCAGCTCGCCCAGGCTGCCGCGCGCGATGCGGTGCACAAGCCGTGGGACATCGAAGCCTTTGCCGAGGGAGTCCGTGCGCTTGGATTACGGCCGCTACTGCTGGCGACCCCCGTCGCGGACCGTACCGAATATCTCAGACGGCCCGACTTGGGCCGGATGCTCGACGGGGAATCGGAACGGAAACTTCGGTGTCAGCCGTCCGAAGCCACGGACATTGCGCTGGTCGTCACCAACGGATTGTCTTCGACGGCGCTCGACCGGCACGGACTTCCGCTGCTCCAGGCAATTGCCGGCGCCTGCTGCGAAAATGACCTGCGCCTAGGGCCGGTTTGCCTCGTCGCCAACGGCCGCGTGGCCGTATCGGACCCGATTGGCGCCGGCTTGCATACCCAGGTCGCCGTAATCGTCGTCGGCGAACGTCCCGGCCTCAGCGCCGATGACAGCTTGGGCCTCTATTTCACGTACGCTCCCCGGCCAGGCAGGTCCAATGCCGAGCGCAACTGTATTTCCAACGTCCGTCCACCCGTGGGACTGGGCTACCACGAGGCGACCTCCAAGCTTCTATACCTGACTCGCGAATCGCTCCGACTCGGTCTCTCCGGTGTGGCGCTTAAGGATGAAATGCAGTCCTTCACCATTACCGCAGTGCGTTGACGCCTTGGCTATCCGTTTATGAAGACCTTCCTCAGGAAAATGAGTGACCTTCGAAGCGCTGTCGCCATCGGTCTATTCGTCACGATTCTTATGCTCACAACCTTCACAATCCGTAGTGGCTTCTTCGATCGCACCGACTTCAACCGACAAGATCGACTGATACCGGGCAACCTAGTCAACCCTCCCGACAACCACGCGGTCTCCGTGAGTTTGGGCATTTATGTCGAAAATATCTTTAATTTCTCGCCCAATCAGAAAACTTTCGATGCCGAAGGTTGGGTATGGCTGACATGGCCTCAGTCCGCCCAAGATATTTTTGACGCCAACGGAATTCCTCCTACGCAGATGCTGGATTTCGTCAATTCAGTCAACGGCTGGGATTTCAGCCTGACCCCGGCGCACAGCGAGCCGATAAGACTCCCGAATGGAAATTACTATCAAAATTTCCGCTACTCGGGGCATTTCTACGCAAGCGAATTGAACTTCAGGCAATTCCCGTTTCAGACATTGCGGTTAGCTCAAACCTTCGAACTGAATTCCGAAGATGAAGCACTCAATGCGAAACATGTCCGATTGATTCCGGACAACGCTGAATCCGGTACAGGGGAATACATCGATATCATGGGGTATATTACTCACGGAAGCGAGATCAAGACTTTCATTCACAATTACGGCACTAACTTCGGCCTTGCCGATAGCGACGGCAACCCGACAAAAAAGATCAGCCAGGTCCGCTTCGAAGTCATTTACAAAAAATCGATTACCTCTTCGATCCTCGAGCTCTTTCTGCCTTTGGTGACCGTCATGGCCTTGGTCATGTTCGCTCCGATGCTTTCTTCATCGCTGTGGGACGTCCGCCTCGGCCTCCCGCCGATGGTATTACTGACCCTTATCTTCCTTCAGCAGGGCTATAAATCCGAGTTGCCTGACCTCCCCTACGTGACGTTCCTTGATACGATATACAATCTGTGCTATCTCACGACCCTGATCCTATTCTGCCTGTTCATGTGGGGGTCGAATAAGCTGGACGAGGCCTCCGACATCGAACGAGCCACGGTGATCGCCCACATCAACGCCATGGATCTGCGGTTTCAGATCTGGTTAAGTATCGCCTTGATCGGTTTGGGAACGATCAACTGGTTCGTTATCAGTACTCAAACGCCCTAGAGAAAGGGTTGCCGCGATAGTGCGGCCACAAAAAACCCCGAGATCCGGTAGAGGATATCGGGGTTTTTTGTTGTTGCGGTGATTAAGAGCCTGGCAGTTCCCTACTTTCGCACAGGTATCTGCACTATCATCGGCGCTAAGCGGTTTCA
>JBFMDC010000035.1:0-12129 GCA_040753975.1 Pseudomonadota bacterium | reverse complement strand
TGTCCTGCCCGGCACCCTGCGGGCCAGTGCCAATCCGCTCCCGGCGGATTGGTCATGCCCGGCTGTCCTGCCCGGCCCCCTGCGGGCCGGTGCCAATCCGCTCCCGGCGGATTGGTCCGGCAATCCCTGCCGGAATGACGACCAACCCAATTTCGACAAAGCCCCACTCCAGGGTTTGTCAAACTTTGCGAGTCCCCCGGCTATGCCGGGGGCGTTCCCGCGATAAATAAAAAAACGGCGAGGCACGTTGCCGTACCCCGCCGCGTCGCTTGCCATCCCTGGCATCTTCTCCGAAAACGGAACTCAGCGTCCCGGCGACCCCTTGAAGCTGGTCTCCAGGCTGTGGCAGGTATCGCAGCCGATCGGCGTGCCGGCGGCCACTCTGATGACCCTGGACTTGAACCCGGCTTTCTTCAGCTTCTTGCCGTCGAAGCCGCGGAAGTCGAACACCCGCGCCACCGGGGTCTTCGACAGTCGCGTGCCCTTGTGGTCGGCGCCATGGCAGGCGGCGCACTGGTCTTCGCCGTTCTTGCCGGGCAGCTTGGCGTAATCGTTGTGCCAGCCGCCGTAGGTCGTGCCGTCGCTGTTGGCGCTGTCGCCCGGCGCTTCCTTCCACCAGTAAGGGTCATTGACCGGGTGGGTGTTGTGCGGCCCCCCCAGGATCCCGGCGACGGGATCGCCGCTGTACTGGCCACCGTCCAGGTCATCCTTGTTCTTGAAGGCATCCGCGGTGTGGCAGACGTTGCACTCCAGAATCGTCCCGGTATGGCCTTGCAGTTGCAGCGCGGTCAGGTTGTCGTTGGCGCTGGGGTCGCGGTTCGGCCAGACCGCATGGGCCGCGCCATGGCAGGCGGCGCAGGCGACGTTGCCGTGGCTGTCCTTGCCTTCGCGGAACACGGGCGCGTCGATCTTCACCATTTCATCCTTGTCGTTGAAGGAGTCCTTCACGAAATCGTAGGGTTGCGCGACGCTCACCGTGACTTCCCTTTTCAGACGCGGGACCACGGCGAACCGGGCGGCGTCGGGATCGCTCAGGTCCACCGCCCGCGTCATCTGCGCCGGCGACAGTTCGTCGATGGCGGTCTTCAGCACGGCCTCGCCACCCTTGCCGGTATGGCAGGAGCCGCAATCCGTCTCGTCGAACCAGGGGATGCGGAAGGCGTCCAGCCGGTCGCCCTGCACGCCGGCCGTGCCGGTGGTCTTGGTGAAGGCGCCGCCCACCGCCAGCATGTCGCCGTGGCAGTCGTAACAGGTCACGCCCGCCGTGTACATGCGGTCGCGGTAATGCTGTTCGCGCTGGCCGCCATGGCATTTCAGGCAGTTTTCCTCCATGGGCAACTGCTTGCCGTTCCCGTCGAAAATGGGGTACAGCGTGTTGGGGTTGAGGTTGGTGTTGGGCCGCCTGGTTTGCCCGGCAAAACCGAAGCGGACGAAAGCGCCTTTCTCGTCGCGCAGGATGCCGGTCTTGTCGGCGTTCCATTGCAGTTCGCCGTGGAAGCGGTGCATCACGACCGAATAGTTGGGGTAGTAGCTGGGGTCTCTTATGTCATTGCGCAGGCCGTCATGCCAGCCTTTTCCGTAAGGGTCGCGGTTCAGCACGGAGAAATGGCAGCCGTCGCAGTTCATCGGCCGGTCGGCCGTAACCAAACCGGTCCTGCTGTTTATCACGCCTTTCTGCATGGTCGTCAGGAAATAAATGCCGTCATAGAACTCGTGAATGCTGGAGTAGTTGAGCGCGGCGGCGTATTCCTGATCGAACAGGCTGTCGGGATCGCCGCCGAAATCGGCCACGCTGAAATACCGGGGCTTGTCTTCGCAGGGCGGGAAGGGGACGCGCCCGAGCCTTGCCCTGCGCCCATCGGAAATCGCCCCGTAGCCGCTGGAACGGCAGGCCGCCTTGGTATGGGGCGGATTCTCCGGGGCGGCGATGCCGCCCTTGGCGTGGCACTCCCGGCAATGCAGGTCGCGGCCGGAACTCAAGACGCCGTCGGTTTTTGCGAGCACGGCGCCGGTGTCTTTCTGCACCGCTTCCACCCGCAACAGGGTGAACGGATTCACCCTGTTTCGATCGTCGATGCCGGTCTTCGGGATCAGGTTGGCGCTGAACCATCCGGCGGGTTCACCGGCTTGATTGGCGGCGACGAATTTGGAAAACGGCTGGGGTTCGTTGACCTTGTAGGGATCGGCCTTGCCCGGCATGAAACGCCCGTGGTCGGAATTGTTGGGGTCGTTGTCGGGTTCGGTGCCATGGTCGTGACCCATGCCGCCACCTCCCGCCGGAGCCTTGTATTTGAACAGGCCCTCGTCTTTTTGCACCAAGCCGCCGTTCCGCCAAGGATCCATGATCCAGGGGGTGGACCGGTAGTTGGCGGTATCCACGTTGCTCAGGTCGGTGCGCATGACGGTATCCCAGATGTCGGTCTTCTGCACCGTGGCCTGGGTCAAGCTCATCGCGTCCAGGGGCCAGTTCTGGCTGGTGGAATTGATCGAGCCCGCCCCCACCGGATCGGAGGGGTTCGAGGCCGCGGAATAGCGCAGCTCCACTACGCCAGCGTCGAGAAATACCGGCAGCCGGTCCTTCTTGAAGGCATAGGCGCGCAGATTGTTCACCAGCGGCACGAACGACATATAGCCATTGGGGATGGACTTCATATCGCCTTCGTGCTGCATCGACCATTCCTGGAACGGCAGCACCGCCACGTCGCCCGCCGCGCCGTCCAGTTCACTGCCGAGCCTTGGCGCTTCTTGTTCGGGGACCTTGGCCGGCAAGCCCGAGGGCGGCGTGCCCACCGCCACTTCGACAGTATCCTCGCAGCGGCGGCCCTTGGCGTCGGTGGCGCTGAACCGCACCCGGTAATGGCTGTTGTCGCGGATGAAGGTGGGCATGGCCATGAGTTCGGTCGGATGGCCCATCGCCCCCCCGGCAAAATCCCACTCGTATTGCAGCGGCTGCGCCGTCGGATCGGGGCTGCTGGCTTCGGCCTGGAAATGGGACGGCACGCCAATCTGGAGCGAAGCGCCATCGGCCGGGCTCGTGATGCTGCAGGTGGGAACGCCGGCGCAGGACTTGGGCGCGCCCTTCACCCGCTTGATGGCCCCGGTGCCGCCGGACTGCACCCGCACCGCGCAAGGTATGCCCGCCAAGTCCTGGCGGCTCAGCTTCAACGCGAAACTGTCGCCCTGTCCGCCGCCCAGCCGCCGGCCGTTGATGTCGTAAATGTCGATGGCGCCGGCACCGTTCTTGGCTTTGCCGGTGATCGTCAGCGCGCCGGCCTTTTCCGACCAGGCCGCTTTGGCAATCTTGATCTTGGCGGCGGCCGAGACCGCTTGCGGAGCCAGCAGCACGGCCAGAGCGAGCAGCGGGCCTCCGAGGAGGAGGCGCCGAGAGGCGCCTAACGCCGGAGCAGGACGAAGGGTGTTCATGGTTCCTCCAAATTCTTGTCGTTGGGTGTGCCGCCACGGACAATCGGCGTGGCCGAAACGAGACAGTGCAACAATCGGGCCAGAGACAAAACCATGCCGAAACAATGAGAAACGCCCGTGCCGATACCACCGATCGCGCAATTTCACGAACCAGTGAGTTATTTGGCGCACGAGATCGCCGACAAGGCGAGGCGACGGGGAACCTCACGGACCGCGGCATTTGACGCGATATTTAGGGCAGATCACACATGCGGGAAGCGGTGCCGCTGTCCGCCCGATCCCGATGATGCCGTGGCAACACCGGCGCAAACCGCCAGAAGGAAAGCCGATTCACCTCAGGGCACGATTGGTGCTTTAATTCTTAGCCGGTCCATCGCACGCAAAATCCTGGCCGCGCGCGGAATGAGGAACAACGCCATCCGCCGCGGTTCCATTGCGCCGGTAGCCGGTGAAGTCGCCATTGCCGTAACATATCGTGTCGATCCTAATCACCCCTCCATCCGAGGCTTTCCTCAAGCGCATGAATTTCCAAGAGTTCTTCCATATGGGCGGCTATGCCGGCTACGTATGGACTTCCTATGGCCTGTGTTTCGCCGTGCTCGCCTTCAACCTGATCGCTCCGCTGCGCCGGAAAAACGAAATGCTGAAAAGCCTGCGCCGCCAGTTACAGCAGGAGTCCCGCCCATGATGACGCCGCGCCGGAAACGCATGCTATGGGTGGCGCTGATGGTCGCCGGCGTAGCCATCGCCGCCTTCTTCGCCCTCACGGCTTTCCAGAAGAATCTCCTTTATTTCTACACGCCTTCCCAGGTCGCCTCGGGCGAAGCTCCGAAGGGCTACCCGTTCCGCATCGGCGGGCTGGTGGTCAAGGACAGCGTGAAACGCGAACCGGACAGCCTGACCGTGCGCTTCGAGGTCTCCGATGGCCCGAGCGCCGTAGCGGTGCGCTACACCGGCATCCTTCCCGACCTGTTCCGGGAAGGCCAGGGCATCATCGCCGTGGGCCAGGTCGACGATGCCGGCACTTTCCAGGCATCCGAGGTGCTGGCCAAACACGACGAGAACTACATGCCGCCCGAAGTCGCCGAATCACTGAAAAAGAACGGCCAGCTCCCCGCCGACTACTCGGAGTACCAGAAAAAATGATCGCCGAATTCGGCCATATCGCCCTGGTCATGGCCCTGCTGATGGCCTTGCTGCAGGGCACCTTCCCGCTGATGGGCGCCTCCCAGGGCGTGAGCATCTGGATGAGCGTCGCGAAACCCGCCGGACGCGCGCAGTTCCTGTTTCTGCTGGCATCCTTCGGCGCCCTGACCGCCTGCTTCGTCAACAACGACTTTTCGGTGGAATACGTCGCGCGCAACTCGAACTCGGCCCTGCCGCTGTATTACCGCATCGCCGCGGTATGGGGCTCGCACGAGGGATCGATGCTGCTGTGGGCCACGATTCTGGGGTTGTGGACGGCGGCGGTGACCGTCTTCAGCCGCAGCCTGTCCGAAGACTTCCTGGCCCGGGTGCTCGGCGTCATGGGGCTGGTGAGCGTAGGCATTCTGCTGTTCATCCTGTACACCTCGAACCCGTTCGAGCGGCTGGCGCCGGCGCCGCCCGACGGCAACGACCTGAATCCGCTGTTGCAGGACTTCGGCATGACGGTGCATCCGCCGATGCTGTACATGGGCTATGTGGGCCTCAGCGTGGCTTTCGCCTTCGCCATCGCGGCCCTTCTGGGCGGCTCGCTGGACTCGGCCTGGGCGCGCTGGTCCCGCCCCTGGACCCTGGTGGCCTGGACCTTTCTGACCGGCGGCATCACGCTCGGCTCCTGGTGGGCCTATTACGAGCTGGGCTGGGGCGGCTGGTGGTTCTGGGATCCGGTGGAAAACGCCTCCTTCATGCCCTGGCTGGTCGCCACCGCGCTGATCCACTCGCTGGCGGTCACCGAGAAGCGGGGCGCCTTCAAGACCTGGACCGTGCTGCTGGCGATCTTCGCCTTTTCCCTGAGCCTGCTCGGCACCTTCCTGGTCCGCTCCGGGGTGCTGACTTCCGTGCATGCCTTCGCCTCCGACCCCACCCGCGGCCTGTTCATCCTGATCCTGCTGGCCATCGTGGTGGGCGGTTCGCTGCTGGTGTACACCCTGAAGGCGCCGGGCGTCCGCGACGTGGCGCGCTATAGCCTGGTGTCCAAGGAAAACCTGCTGCTGCTCAACAACATCCTGCTGGTGACGGCGTCCGCCAGCATCCTGCTCGGCACCCTTTACCCGCTGATCCTGGACGCGCTGAAGCTGGGCAAGATTTCGGTCGGCCCGCCGTATTTCGGCGCGGTGTTCGCCCCGCTGATGGCGCCGATCTTCCTGCTCGCCGGCATCGGCCCGATGTTCGCCTGGCGGGAGAGTTCCATCGGGCGCATCCTGCACCGGGTCCGCTATCTGTTCCCGGCGAGCTTCGCGGCCGGCGTCGCGCTCGCCGCCCTGGCCTGGAACGAGGCCGATTTCAAGATGATGGCAGGTCTTGGCTGCGCGTTCTGGCTGGCCGCCAGCGCCTTGCTGAGCCTGTGGACCCGGCTCCGGCTGCGCGAAGGCTGGCTCGAGGGCCTGCGCGCCCAGTCGCCCAGCGTCTACGGCATGACCGCCGCGCATCTCGGCGCCGCCGTGTTCCTGGTCGGCGCCGTGCTGTCCGACCGCCTGAGCCAGGAAAAGCTGGTGCGCATGGCGCCCGGCGACAGCGTGACGCTGTCCGGCTACAGCTTCCACTTCCTCGGCACGGAGACGCTGCAGGGCCCCAACTTCTCGGCCCAACAGGCCACGTTCCGGGTGGAGCGGGACGGCAAGAGCCTGGAACTCAAGCCCCAGAAACGGAACTACAAGGTGCAGCGCAACATGATGACCGAAGCCGCCATCGACCCCGGCCTCACCCGCGATCTCTACGTCGCCCTGGGCGAGCCGCTGGACAAGAATGCCTGGAGCGTGCGGCTCTACGTCAAGCCGTTCATCCGCTGGATCTGGGCCGGCGGTCTGTTCATGATCGCCGGGGGTCTCCTGTCCGTGAGCGACCGGCGCTACCGGCTGCCGCTGCGCGAAGCCCGCGCCGTTCCCGGACAGGCCGCGGCCGCCCGCGCAAGCTGATACCTTATCGAGTTCAAGCCATGGAAACATCACGCATGCGCTTCGCCATCCCCCTCGCCGTTTTCGTCCTGCTGGTCATCCTCTTGGGCGTGGGCCTGACTTTGGACCCGCGCGAAGTGCCTTCCCCGCTCATCGGCAAACCGGCGCCGGCGTTCTCGCTGCCGGAGGTGGCCGCGGCCGACCGCACCCTGAGCCTGGACCGGCTCAAGGGCCAGGTGTTCCTGCTCAATGTCTGGGCGTCCTGGTGCGTCTCCTGCCGCCAGGAGCATCCGGTGCTGGTGGACTTCGCCAAGCGCGGCATCGTCCCGATCTACGGCCTCAACTACAAGGACACCCGCGACGACGCACTGGCCTGGCTGAAGCGATTCGGCGATCCCTACCGGGCCAGCGCCTTCGACGAGGATGGCAAAATGGGCATCGACTGGGGCGTCTACGGCGTGCCGGAAACCTTCCTGGTCGACCAGCACGGCGTGATCCGCTACAAGCATACCGGCCCGGTGACTCCCGAGGACCTCGAAAACAAGATACTGCCGCTGATCCGCGAATTGCAGGGCGCCGCATGAAACGACTGATTCTTTGCCTCTGGGGCCTCCTGGCCGTCCCCGCCGCGGACGCCATGGAAGTCCGCCAGTTCGACGATCCCGCCAAACAGGAGCGCTACGAAACGCTCATCAAAGACGTGCGCTGCCTGGTCTGCCAGAACCAGTCGCTGGCCGAATCGGATGCCGAACTGGCCAAGGACCTGCGCACGGAGGTCTACAACATCATCCAGAGCGGCAAGTCGAGCGAGGAAGCCGTGCAGTTCCTGACCGACCGCTACGGCGACTTCGTGCTCTACCGTCCGCCGTTCAAGAGCATCACGCTGCTGCTCTGGCTCGGGCCGTTCCTTTTGCTGGCCGGCGGCGCCGTCTTCCTGTGGAAGCAGGCCAGGCGGCGCGCCGAACCGAGCGGGAAGGAAGAGGCGCTCTCCGCCGACGAGCGCCGCCGCCTCCAGCAGTTGAAAGACCGATTCCAGGGGTAAACACATGACATCGTTTTGGGTGCTGGCGGCGGCCCTGCTGCTGGCCGGCTACGGCTTTTTCCTTCCCTCCCTGCTGGGGCAGAAATCCGCCCCCGGCGTCGACCGCGCGAAGCTCAACTGGCTGATCAACCGGCAGAAGCGGGAAGAACTCGCGGCCGAGACAGGCGACGACAAGGCGGCGGAACGGCTCGGCGACGAATTCGACCGCGATCTCCTGGCCGACCTCGCCGCCGCCGAGACCAAGCCCCCCCGGCAGGCGCCGGAGGCAGGCAAGACCGCCCTCATCGTCGTACTGACGGCCTTGCCGCTGGCGATCCTGGCGCTATACGGGGGGCTGGGCCGGATGGACCTGATCGCCGCCCATCCGGCCGCGGTCACGGCTGCGGAGCCCGGTATGGCCGCGGGGGATTTGCAGGCCAGGATCGAGCAGCTCTCCAAGCGCCTTAAGCAGCAGCCCAACGATCTGGACGGCTGGCTGCTGCTCGGCCGCTCGCTCCTGGCCGTGCAGCAGATGGACAAGGCGGTGCAGGCCTATGAGTTCGCGCTGAAGCTGGCGCCCGGCAATCCCGACGTGGAGGCGCTGTACGCCCAGGCGCTCGGCGAGGCGAACCAGGGCAGCCTCATGGGCAAGCCGACCGAAATCATTGCCGGCGTCCTTCAGCGCAATCCGGATCATATGCAAAGCCTCTGGCTGGCCGGCCTCGCCGCGGTGGAGCGGGAGGACAAGCCCAAGGCCCTGGAATACTGGAAGAAGCTCCGTTCGCTCCTGCCCGCGGACGGCGAGCAGACCCGGCAACTGGACGGCTACATCGCCGAACTGGAAGGCGCGGCCCCGCCCCAGGCCAAAACGGCGGACACGGCTCCCGCGGCTGCCGGAGCGGGCAAGAGCATCCGGGTGAAAGTCAGCCTCGACGACAAGCTGAAAGGCCAGGCGGCCCCCAACGACGTCGTATTCGTCTTCGCCCGCGCGGCGGAAGGCCCGCCCATGCCCCTGGCCATCAGCCGCAAAAAGGTCAGCGACCTGCCGGCCGAAATCACCCTGAACGACGCGATGGCGATGGCTCCGGGCATGAAGCTGTCGTCCTTCCCGCGCATCGTCATCGGCGCCCGCGTCTCCAAGACCGGAAACGCCATGCCTTCCCCCGGCGACCTGCAGGGGCTGAGCTCCCCGGTGGAGGCGAAGGACGGCGGCAGCTATTCGGTGGAAATCGGCCAGGTCGTGAACTGACGGCAGCGGCAGCGCCGCCGATAGGCTATATTGAGGCTACGGCGGAAGTCGGTTCATCCGCCGGTCGTCTTGCATGCCGTCACCGCATTTTCCGACATCGTTGCCGGGAGAGAACAACAACATGAACACGAAGCGCGGCCTAGCCGTCACCCTGGTCCTGATCGCCACCCTGGTCCTGATCGCCACCCTGGCAAGCGGGTGCGCCAGCATCCGTGCCCGCACCGATGTGTTGCCCAGGAAGGGCTGGACCGTCTACCCCGGCGCCGAGCAAGGGGTAAAGGACATCGACGCAGCCCTCGACGGCAAATTGCCCTATCCCGGCTGGATGCACGTGCTGCTGTTCCCGGCGTTCGTGCTCGACCTGCCCGTGGGCGCCGTCTTCGACACCCTGGCCCTGCCCTACGACCTCTACCGCATCCACCACCCGGAAGACTTCCCTGGGAGGAAGCGCAGGTGATTCCGGCGGCGGCGTGGGATACACTCCGGCCATGCCGTCCCGCCGTTCCTTACTGACATTCCTCATCCTCTCGGCCGCCCTGGCGCTAGGCTCGGCCGCATCGGCCTACGTGCGTCCCTTGGAAATCCACAAGGGGCGCTCCGATACCTCCGGCCAATTCCTGGTCGCTCATCCGAAGATGCCCGCGAACATCTTCGCGCACAGCGTCATCTACATCGTCAGCCATAACGAGGGAGGGGCCATGGGCCTCATCGTCAACCGCCTCGCCGGGGCGGGTCCGCTGGCGAAGCTGCTGGAAGCCTTTGGACTGTCTTCCAAGGAGCAGCGCGAGATCAAGCTGTACCTCGGCGGCCCGGTGGGAATCGGGCAGGGCTTCGTGCTCCATTCGGACGATTACGCGGGGGCCAGCACACGCGCGCTGAAGAAGGGCCTGTCCCTGTCGACCGGGCCGGATGTCCTGCAAGCCTTGGCGCAAGGCCGCGGCCCCCGGCAGGCGCGCATGCTGTTCGGCTATGCCGGCTGGTCGCCGGGCCAGCTCGATGGGGAGATCGCCCGCGGCGACTGGCTGCTCGCGCCTGCCGACACTTCCCTCATTTTCTCCGACGAGCCGGACAAGGTCTGGGAACAGGCGCTCAAGCACGCCGGCATCCCCCTGTAGGCCGGCCCTACCGGCCGTCCGGCGGCAAAGGCTTCGCCCCCGCGACCCGCACGGAATCGGTGGGCGGGCGCACCTCGGCATCGAGCTCCAGGTCGATCTTCAAACGCTTCGCCGCGATTTTGGCGGCCTTGCCGTCCTTGAACGGCCCCGCCAGCACCTCGTAACCGTCGCCGGCCTTTACCGCTCGCGCAGGGATCGGCGGCCCCTGATGGTTGAGCATGGCGGCGATACGGCGGGCGCTCAGCTCTTCCCGCGTCGCCGTCGCCTTCACCAGCCAGCCGCCCGCATCCTCGGCGGGAAGCTCCGGCTGGCCGAACCAGGCGGCGGGCCGCCGCAGCTCGACCGCCTGGGCCGCTGCGGCCGACGCCGGCGGCGAATTCATCTGGATCGGCACGGGAATGCCTCGCGCCTCGGAGAGAATCTGCTCCGCCTTGGGCCAATCCAGCGCGATGCCTTCCTTTTTTTCCAGGCGCTTCAGCCTGGCGGTCAGCTCGGCTTTCAGCCTGGCCTGGTTCAGTTCCTCATAAGGCTCATGCGCCTCCAGATAGACCTGCCCGTCCTTGCGGCCCACCAGATAGGGCTGGTTGACGATGCGCACGGCGGCTCCCGTTTTCACTTCGGGAAACACGGCGGCGATGTCTTCGGGGTACAGCCGGATGCAGCCGTTGCTCGCGCGGAATCCGATGCTGTAAGGCTTGTTGGTGCCGTGGATCAGGTACTGCGGCCGGCTGAGATACATGGCGTAGTCGCCTAGCGGGTTGTCGGGACCGGGCGACACGGCCGCCGGCAGCGGATCGCCCTTGAGCGCGTGATCCTTGCGGATGTTCTCGGTGGGATACCAGGTCGGAAACTCGGTTTTGCGGACCACGGTCATGTAGCCGGTGGGCGTCGAGCGGCCTTCCTTGCCGATGCCGACCGGATAGGTGGAGACGGCTCCTTCCGCGGCCTGGGGCGGGAAATGATAGAGCCGCATCGTCGCCAGGTTGATGACCATGCCTTTACGCGGCGCATCCGGCAGAACGAACTGCAAGGGCAAAACGAGCCGGCGGCCGGCTTCCGGCACCCACGGATCGACGCCTGGATTGGCCGCGGTAAGCTCCTGAAATCCCAGGCCATAATGGCGGGCGATGTCAGACAGCGTGTCGCCGTCGCGGGTCTCGACCGATGCCAGCCGGCCGACCACGCTGTCGTCTCCGACCACGCTGAACTGGTGCTTCTCGACCGCGAGAGGAAGCGGCGGCGGACTCGGCGGGGCCTCGCGCGGCGGAGGCGTGAGGGCACAGCCTCCGAGCAGGGCGCTGGCCGCAGCCACCAGGAACAGCCGCTGCGGCAGATGGATGGAGAAATCGCCGCACAGGCGGCGGGCCGCAACCAAAACAGGGAAAAGTGAAACGTTCATGCCGAATGCCGCAAGCAGCATGCATGCCACTCGCAGCACACCCCCGCCCGGCGAATCATTCGACGCTGTAGCCACGCCCCTTCAAACAGGCGCCATAGGCTCGCAGATAGTCGCTGGACTGCGAAGCCTGGGTCTGGGCCTGCTGGCCCTGGGCTTTCTGCTCGGCCTGTTGCTGGCGGCGGTGCTTCGCGGCGCTGAGCACGCCGCCGCCCACCGCGCCGATCGCCGCGCCTTTGCCGGCGTCGCCCGCGACCGCGCCGATGGCGGCACCCGCCGCGGCGCCTTTCGCTCCTCCTCGCAGCAAACCGCCCTTGCCGGGCTGCGCGGCAGGCGTCGGCGAGGGAGCGGCCGCCGCTTTCAGCGGGTCGAATCCGGTCTGCTGGGTCGCCCAGGACTGGCATTGCGCCTTGTCAGCCGCCATCTGCTCGGCGCTCTGTCCTTTGGCCGGATACACGTAAGGCCCCTGCGCGGAAAGCATCGGCGCGACCACCGTCAGCATGATGAAGACTCCCGACTTGCTCAGATTGGCAATCGTCGAATTCTGTTTTCGCTCCATAACATGACCCCTATGTACTAAGGATGAAGAAAGTAATGTCACATACAGCCCCCTCTCCCTCTGGGAGAGGGCTGGGGTGAGGGAAGCTGCTATATGACATTATTTTCTTAACTCTTAGTAATTGGAAATGCCAAGGTCGGAAGTAACGATCCACCGGCAAAGCCGGTGGCTTTCGACGGCTGGCCCCTCCAAGGGGCCTGACCGCCGTCGGGCAAAAGCCAAGTCGTCGCCCCGGCAGGGATTGCCGGGGTCCAGGGGCCACGGATGG
>JBFMDC010000034.1:0-46192 GCA_040753975.1 Pseudomonadota bacterium | reverse complement strand
TGAATTTCGAGCAATGCGGAAATCGCACTCTTTCCTTTGCTTGGTTCGATAGCGTTGACACGTTCTGCTGAAGGTATGTTCGTCTCTACCATAAAATACCTACTATAAACTTGAAAGAGAGGTTCATTAGTGAACGATCGATGGATCAATTTCCTCACTGCAGCGAGTCTGCTGGCATGCCAGACGGTTTTGGCAGGTTCGTCTCAGGCGGGGTTGCAGGACGCGATGCGCGGGATCGCATTGCCGTTCGTGGCCAACGGCGGGCAGAGCGATCCACGGGTCGCTTATCAGGCGGCCACCTTCGCCGGCACGGTGTTCGTGACTCGGGCCGGCGAATTGGTATATTCGCTCCCCGGAAACAAGGCGTCCGAACGACCTGCCACAGAGTCCATCGGCTGGACGCTGGTGGAACGCTTCGACCACGGCAATCCCAAGCCCTCGGCGGGGCTGCCGGGCGAAGCCCGGATGAGCGTCTTTCGCGGACGCGATCCGCAGCGCTGGCAGTCGCATCTCTCCACCTTTAACACGGTCGAGCTGGGAGAAGTCTGGCCGGGCGTGCAGGTCTCCGTCGCCGCGCACGGGCGGTCGGTGGAAAAATTGTTCACCGTGCATCCCGGCGCCTCTGCCGAGGCAATCCGCATCGCCGTGGAAGGAGCCGAGAGGCTCGGGCTCGACGAGCAGGGCGCTCTGAGCGTTGCCATCGGACCGGGGCCGGTGAGCTTCTCCGCTCCGGTGGCGTACCAGGACAAAGCGGGGCGGCGTCTGCCGGTGCCGGTAGCCTACACCGTGGAAGGAAACCGCTACGGCTTCCGGCTCGGCGCCCATGACCCGGCCTTACCGGTCGTGATCGATCCGCTGCTTCAATCGACTTACCTGGGCGGCAGTGGGAGAGACTCCGGCAATTCGATGGCTATCCATCCGCAGACCGGCGAGGTCTATATCGCTGGCCTCACCACTTCCGCCGATTTTCCCGGGACTGCCGGTGGAGCTCAGCCGACTTGGCGCGGCGTCACCGATGTTTTCGTCGCCCGCCTCGATGCGAACCTTTCGGCGCTTCTTCAAGCCACTTATCTCGGCGGCGGCGGGTACGATTACGGATCTTCGCTGGCAATTCATCCCGATACCGGCGAGGTCTACGTCACAGGGAACACGGATTCCGCGGATTTCCCAGGCACCGCCGGCGGCGCCCAGCCGGCCAAAGGCGGCGATATCGACGCCTTCGCCGCCCGGCTGAACGCGGACCTCACTGTTCTTGGCCAAGCCACGTACCTCGGCGGCAGCGCCGGCGATTCGGGCACTTCGCTGACGTTGCGTCCGGCCGCCGGTGCCGTGTATGTCGCCGGCTGGACTGGCTCGGCCAATTTTCCCGCCACGGCGGGCGGCGCCCAACCAACCAAAGGCGGCGAAATCGACGCCTTCGCCGCCCGCCTGACTATGGACCTCACCGCGCTCAGCCAAGCAACCTACCTGGGCGGCGCGGCAGAGGAAGTCGCTCAGGCGGCAGTGATACATCCGCAGACGGGCGCGGTCTATCTGGCCGGACACACAAAGTCCGGAGATTTTCCCGGGGCAGCTGGCGGCGCCCAGCCGAGCTATAGGGGCTTTACCGATGCCTTCGTCGCCCACCTGAACGCGGAACTGACCGTCCTCGCCCAGTCCAGCTATCTGGGCGGGCAAGGGACCGACTGGGGCATGTCGGCGACGTTCCATCCCGAAACGGGAGAAATCTACGTCGGCGGCACCACTGGCTCCTATGATTTTCCGCACACTTCGGGCGGCGCTCAACGGGTCAAGAAAGGCGTTTTCGATGGCTTCATCGCACGCTTGAGCGACGATCTGAAGCTTCTCCCCCGGGCTACCTACCTGGGAGGTGGAGGCAGCGATTACGGAGCAGCGCTGACGATCCATCCTCTGATAGGCGCGGTGTACGTCACCGGCAGCACCGACTCCAGGAACTTTCCCCGCACGCAGGGTGGGGCGCAAGGCAAAAACAAAGGGGTCACCAATGCTTTCGTCGCCCGCATCAACCGGAAGCTCACGGCTTTTGCCCAGGCGACTTATCTCGGTGGCGGGGGGAACGATGCAGGGTATTCCATGGCGATCGATCCGCGGACGGGCAAGGTATATGTCACCGGAAGCGCGTCTTCAAGGGATTTCTCTCGCACACGCGGCGGGGCTCAGGCTGGTTATGGGGGCGGAATGACGGACGCCTTTGCGGTTCGCCTGACGCCGAATCTCAAGAAATAAGAACGCCATCATGGAAACCGCCATCAAGAGGCCAGCAATCCGATTTTCCCGCAACGCCGAACGATATGGCCTTACAGACAATTGAAGAAGGTATTTGAGGGAGAGATGACGATGAAACTACGTGGTTCACGCTTGATTTGCTTATCCCCGCTGGCACTGGTTCTGAGCGCGATGGGCACTGTACCGGCACGGGCACAGGCGGATATGACGTTGCCGGAGAGCTACAGCACCGCCGAGGAATGGTTCCACTGGCTGGAACACTGGCAGGGCTACGGGCCCTCTGATCCGGCGACGCAGCTAGGCGAGGGGTATTACCATCGCTGCTACACCAACGGCGAATGTTTCGGTGTCCGGCTGGACAGCCCGGACGGCTATGCCTATAGGAAAGAAGGCGACAAGGCCTGGGAGCGGACGGGCGCCCTGGAAGAGCTGCAAGCCTCGTTCTCCGACCTGCCGGTACAGCTCCTTGGCATGCCTCATGGCAATCTTTCCGACAACCTCTATGCCGTGCGGCCCGCCGCGGGAGCCGACCGGAATCGCGCCCCGCTGATTCTGGGCGACAAAAAATGGACCGCCCGGGATCGCCAGCGTATCCGGCGGGCGTTCAAGGAAGGGGTGCCGATCGTCATGCTCGACGCCACG
This sequence comes from Pseudomonadota bacterium, assembly GCA_040753975.1. Taxonomy (GTDB): domain Bacteria; phylum Pseudomonadota; class Gammaproteobacteria; order Methylococcales; family Methylococcaceae; genus Methylococcus. The sequence goes on along the minus strand of JBFMDC010000034.1, from coordinate 43,303 downwards.
GCCGAGAAACTGGCGCGCCTGAACAAACTCCTCCGGAAGGTTTCCAGGCATTCGAGCTGGGCCGTCCTGCCGGACGGCGTCCAGGCATACGAAGTCTATGCCGTCGATCGCGACCGCTACGGCAGTGTCTACGAGCTGAAAATCCTGCCCCCTCCGGCCGATTCGCCGCCGGTCATCATCGAGACGCCCGCTGGCGGCGATGCTGCCGGAACGGCCACTCCGGAGGGCACCACGCCATCAGCCGATACCGATGCAGTGGAGGCGATTCGCGTAGGGATTCTGATGGAATGGTTGAAAGGGGACGCGGACCGTGATGGCGCCGCGCAGCCTCTCCGCACCGAGGGCGAGGCGGACGATAAATTCAAGGACATGGCAGAGCTGGTCCGCGCCACCGAATCCCGCTCGGTGTTTACTTTTTTAAAAAATGTTCACCAAATTACCACGACTGTTTGGGGTATCTATAATGCCCTCACGGACGAAGACTGGTTTTACGTTCGCCAAAAAGGAACTTTAGCGGCAAGTAACGAAATTGAAGAAAGGGCGAAGGATCCGCGTAACGATCACTATTATCGCGGATGGTTCACAAACTATTACCGCTTCAACACTTATGTCTTGGGTTATTGGGAGTCGACGGATAAAGTGGTACAGCTCGGCCAACAGAGCCCAGAAACCGTGAATGGAAAAGCAAAGGTTTCCAGCAGTGTAAGCTTTAGCCTGAACGGCAAGTTGTTCGGAAACAAAAAGGATGGTATTGGTGCCGAAATAGGCTTCGGCGCGACGATAAACCACACTTTCACTTACAAGATCCAGGACGTCACGGTCCTCAATATTTCAGGATACGGTGTGACCAATGCGGCATGGGAGTTCGATATTGCCCGGCCGTTCCACGATACAGGGTCGCTCGGCTGCATCACCTCTCAGGGACTCCATCCAATGACCGAGCTTAGCCGAGCGACGTATGAGCCGGTCACACAGTGGTTCTGGCGTGTAGCGGATGCGCCGGCCCGCAACAAACATCCGGCAAGCCTTCCGATCATTGTCAATTTCCGTACGCGGGTGGAGGAAATTGAAAGGGCAGCGTTTACTTGCATTTTTTTTGCTCGCACCAAGATGAGCGACCTGCTAGGAGACACTGTATACGTTCCCTGGCCTAAACGTCCAAATAACTAGTCCTTATACGCTCAGAACCGGGCCCCACTGGAGATGACCATGGTAATTTTGACGGTTCCGTAGGTGAGCCGGCCGTCCATACCACTAGCGTAATCGAATATTAAAATTAATATTGCGTTATTTTAATACAAGGGATATATGGTTAGTTCGGCATTACTCTGAAAGGTACCAAACCCGTTTCTGGATTTTGGAGGTTTAAGATGAACAGCGTGCTTGCTCCTGTCTGTGACAACGCCCGACCCGGCTCGCAACCGGCCACTGCCACCGAGGTCGCGGAACTGCTGGTGGCCTACCTGGAGCAGATCGGCGTCGAATACGTTTTCGGCATTCCCGGCGGCGCCATCGAGCCCTTCTACAATGCCTTGGCCCGCAGTGCCCGCCGCGGCGGGCCGCGCCACATTCTGGCGCGGCACGAGTCCGGCGCCGCCTTCATGGCCGACGGCTACGCCCGCGAAACGGGGCTTCTCGGCGTCTGCTGCTCCACGTCGGGGCCCGGTGCCACCAACCTCATTACCGGCGTCGCCTGCGCCCACGACAACGAGGTGCCTCTGCTGGTGATCACCGCCCAGCCGCCGCTCCCGGTGTTCGGCAGGAACGCCGTGCAGGAGTCGAGCTGCACGGGCATCAACACCCTCGGCATGTTCCGCCACTGTACCCACTACAACTCGCTCGTCTCCCATCCCAAACAGCTCGAGCCGAAGCTGATCGCGTCCCTGCAAGCCGCCACACGCGCCCCGCGCGGAGCGGCACATCTCAGCTTTCCGGTAGATGTGTTCCGCAGTCCGGCCTCGAATCACGCGCCGGCCTACGATCTGCGCGGCCTCCTGCATCCGGCCTCGCTGCTGGATCAGGACGCGGTGGGGCGTCTGGGGGAAGAGCTGCGTCACGCTAAAAAGCCGGTGCTCTTCATCGGCGGCGGGTGCGGTGAGGCCATCGACGCCATTCTGCAATTCTCTGTGTTGAGGAATGCCGCCGTCGTTACGACCCTTGACGGCAAGGGGCTGGTCGATCCCGGCCATCCCTTGTTCCGCGGCGTCTTCGGTTTCGGGGGACATGCTTCCGCCGATGCCACCCTGTGCGATCCGGCCGCTGACCTGATCATCGCCGCGGGTACCAGCATGGGCGAACTGAACACCGGCGGCTGGAGCGACACCATCCTCAACCACCGCTTGGTACATATCGACGAGTCGGAGGAACATTTGGCCAGCACTCCCATGGCCCGGCTCCACGTACGCGGCCGTATCCGTGCCATTTTCGATAGTTTGATAAAACAGTGCGCCCAAGGGGACGCCTCCACCCACGACCATCACCCGAGTCCCCAGCAGTTGATCGTCTCTGGCCAGCACACCGGACCCGAACTCGCCGAACCCGATCAGTTCGACAGCGAGGCGATACCCATCACGCCCCAGCGCTTGATGAAGGAACTAGGTCGGCGCTTTCCGCCGACTACTCGTTTCCTTGCCGACACGGGAAACAGCTTCGCCTGGGCTACCCACTACCTGCACCCCGTTGATCGTGAGGTTGGCAGCGGCTACCTGGGCGGCAGCGACCGTCGCCAGGGCCACGGTGGCTGGCTGCGGGCAACCATGAACTTCGGGCCCATGGGCTGGGCCATTGGGGGCGCCGTCGGCACCGCGGCCGGCAACCCGGCAGCCCCCGTGGTCTGCATTACCGGCGACGGCAGCATGCTCATGAATGGCCAGGAACTCTCCGTGGCCGTCGCCGAAGGCCTAACGGTTATCTTCGTGGTTCTCAACGACCGGGCCCTGGGAATGGTCAAGCACGGTCAGCGGCTGGCCGGCGCCCAGCAAATAGGCTGCGAGCTGCCGGCCACCGACTTCGCTGCACTAGCCCGCGCCCTCGGCGCCGAGGGATACACCGTCCGCGGCCCGAAGGACTTCGACGTCCTGGACATCGATGCGATGTGCGTCCGCAAGGGGCCGACCCTGCTCGACGTCCTCATAGACCCCGAGCAGGTGCCTCCCATGAAAATGCGGGTGAAGGTTCTGAACTCGGCCAACTAAGGAGAAGGTGATGGGAAAACTCGCGGGCAAGGTCGCCCTCATCACGGGCGGCTCCAGCGGCATCGGTCTGGCGACGGCGAAGCTATTCCGGGCCGAAGGCGCACAGTTGGCGATCACCGGCCGCGATCCAAAGCGCTTGGCGGAAGCTCAGGCGGAACTCGGCGGCGATGCCCTGATGCTACCGTGCGATACGGCCAGCCTGGACGAAATCGGCGCCCTGCTTAATAAGGTCAAAGATCGCTTCGGCAGGCTGGATGTACTCTTCCTGAACGCCGCGGCCGCCAAGCCGACTTCCGTCGACCTGCTCACGGAAACCCAGTTCGACGAAGTGGTAGCCGCCAATTTCAAGGGACCCTACTTCACTATCCAGAAGGCCCTGCCGGTGCTCGGCAACAGTGCATCCATCATTTTCAACACGTCCATCGTCGGCCGCGCCGGCTCGCCCAGCTTCAGCGTCTATGGTGCCACGAAGGCGGCGTTGGCATCTCTGGGCCTAGCCCTGATCGGGCGTGGCATACGGGTGAACGCCGTCTGCCCCGGCCCCATCGACACCGGCGGCTTCCGCCGCCTGGAAATTCCGCCGGAGGTGCTGCAGACCATCGAGTGCGACATGGAAGCCCGTTCGCCCGGCAAGCGCTTCGGCACACCGGAGGAGGTCGCCAAGGTGGTGCTCTTCCTCGCATCGGAGGACTCGGCCTACGTGGTCGGTGAGGAAATCGTCGTAGACGGCGGCATCAGCTACGTGTGCCTGCCATGAGCAACGATTTCATCCGCACCCGCATCTGGCGGGAAGACCCTGAAGCCGACAACCCCTTTGCCACCCGTGCCGCTTATTGCCACGGCTACGACGTCTTCGGTGAAATGCTGGGCAAGGCCCGCTGGGTGGAAATGCTCTACCTGCTCTTCCGCGGCGAAGCACCATCCGACATGGAGGCCAATCTCCTCGAAGCCTTGGCGGTGGCGCTTGCCAATCCGGGGCCGCGCGACCCCTCCGTGCATGCGGCCATGTGCGGCGGCACCGCCGGTTCGCCGGCGGCCTCCGCCCTGATGGCCGCCCTTGCTGTCGGGGCGGGCAATCTTTCGGGAGGACGCGAGGTTCTGCTGGCCATGGAGGCCTGGGCCACCTGCGGCGTCGACCTGGAGATCTGGCGGAATCGGCTTGCCGCACCCGCCTCGGCAGAGCCGATCTCTCCTTGGCCGGCCCCGGAACATCCACCCGGTTTTGATCCTCATGGGGTAAGTACGGCGACACTCGTCAGGCAGACGCTCGCCTGTTTTGCGGAGCTCAGTCCGGGGCGTTGTTTGCCTTGGCTGGCGGGAAACCGTGTTTCCCTCGAGGAGGCCGCCGGCCATCCGTTGGCCTTGTCGGGTGTCGCCGCCGCCGCCTTTGTTGACCTGGGATTCGCTCCGGAACAAGGCGAGATGCTGCATCTCATGCTGCGCCTGCCCGGCGCCGCGGCCCATGCCTTGGAACAGTGGCAATACGGCCATAAGAAGTTCCCCTTCTTCACCATAGAGTTCGATGACACTGCTGCGGATTCTGCGAAGGAGCTAACATGACGGGGAATATCCGTGGGCCGGAATTCTTGCGCGAGCGAGCCGGCCACCTCAAATCCCGCGTGGGCGGGGTCGTCCCAGGCAGCCACGCCGTCTTTCGGGGCCACGACCTGCATGTGGAGCTCAAAGACACGGGTTGGATCGAACTATACGTATTCGGCATCACGGGGCGGCGTTTCTCGCCGGAGCAACTGCGTCTCATGGAGGCGCTCTGGAGTTACACGAGCTACCCGGACGCCCGCATCTGGAACAACCGGATCGCCGCCCTGGCCGGCAGTGCCCGCAGCACAGGAACGCTCGGCGTGGCGGCAGCGTTGGCCGTCTCCGAGGCATCGATCTATGGGCACGGCATCGGTATCCGGACCATCGACTTTTTAATGCGGCTGCGACGGCATGTAGATTCGGGCGGTTCCATGGAGGAGTATTGCCTTAGGGAGCTGGCCGAATGCCGCCGCATCGGCGGCTACGGCCGGCCGCTGACCAGCGCCGACGAGCGCCTGGTCCCCATCTTGTCACTGGCCCGCGAACTCGGCTTGGGCGATGGTCCCCATCTGCGACTGGCCTTCGCAGTCGAGCAAGTCCTGCTCGCCCGCCGCAAGCGCCTGTACTTGAACTACGGCGGTGTCGCCGCGGCCCTGGCTGCCGACATGGGTTTCTCTCCGCGGGAATATTATCTCTTTAAATTTCCAAGTTTCCTGGCCGGAATGCTCCCCTGCTTCATCGACGCGGCCGAACAGCCGGAAGGCGCGTTGTTCCCATTATCGTGCAACCTGATAAGTTACGAAGGAAAAGCGAAACGCCCATGGCGCCAGAGTTAGATTCGGCGCTGATCGCCAGCGTAATTCGGAGAGACTGTATGCTTAGAAATAACACCCAACACAGCACCAAATTCCGCTTCCTGGGGCGGCGGGGACATGGCATCAACCAGTCCCGACGCGCGGCAGACCCATTCAAGAATCATGAATCCCCTTATAGCAAGAGCAGCAGTGGCCGACGGCCGCAATGTCATTATCGATCTGCTGGTGGTATATACGCGCGGTCTGGCATCCGGCAATTTTTCGACCAAGCTGAACAACCTGATAACGTTGACCAATCAAGCCTATGTGGACAGCAAGGCCGACCTCCGGCTGCGACTGGCCGCCGCCAAGCGTGTGAACTACGCCGATGGCGGCGATAATTCCCGCGCGCTGGATGATTTGAGAAACGGCTTTGGTTCCTTGAGAGTCGTCCGAAATCTAAGGCATAAGAAAGGAGCCGATGTGGTCGTCTTGCTCCGGCCATTCAAGCCGGCCGCCCAAGGCGGCGCATGCGGAATGGCCTGGGTAAACGGCGCAGGCGGCAGCGAATTGAGAGCCGACCTCGTCAACCTCGGCACCAGAAGCGGTTATTACTGCACCAATTATACTTTGGCTCACGAAGTCGGACACGTCTTGGGCGCAGCCCATGACCGCGAGCACGCAGACGTTACCGGCAAATTTCCGTACTCCTACGGATGCGGTATTGAAGGTCGATTTGGTGACATCATGAGCTATTACGATCCGGAAATCGGGATGCATTGACTCTACTACGTTTTATTTTTCAAGACAGGTTCTTAATTCGCCCTGTCGCCTTTCAGTTGTCTTCGCCACAAGCTGACTTCCTCCGGCTTGATCAATCTGTTGCCCCGTACGTCGCCCGATGGTTTCCCTCGCCCGCTCCTCTCTCGTCTACGACTGGCGCCGCTATGCCGCCGCCGTGTTCGCCATCACCTTCGCCGGGCTGCTGGTGCTGGTGCAACTGGCGTTGCTGCTGGGGCTGTTCGGCACGGTCTCGGTGGCGATAGACCAGTCCGGCGCCGACCTCTGGATCGGCTACCCCAAGACTCAGAGCGTCGACCTCGGGCGGCCGCTGCCGCCGGGCAGCGCGGTCAATGCCTGGATGCACCGGTCCGTCCGCCGCGTGGAGCCGCTGACCTTCGCGGTCGGCGATTTGCGCCGTCCCGACGGCGTCGCCGTGTCGGTGTTCCTCTACGGCATCGAGCCGGCGCAGGACGGACTGGCCTTTTCCCGCAAGCTCAAGCCCGAACAGCGCCGGCTGCTGGACGAGCCCGACGCCGTCATCATCGACGTGGCGGACCAGTACAAGCTGGGGGCGAGCGTCGGCGCGCGGGTCGAGATCAATGGCAAGCGCGCCCGCATCGCCGGCATCGTCGAGGGTATCCGCGGGGTCGGCACCGTGAGCGTGCTGACCTCCCGCGCCAGCCTGCGGCGCTTCTCGCCGGACTTGGGCGCGACCACGACCTATCAACTGGTCGGCCTGCGCAGCGGCGCAGATCCTGCAAGGGTCGCGGGAGAGATCGCCGATGCGGGTGCGATCAAGCGCTACGGCGTCTGGACCGCGGAAGACTTTTCCGCCCTGTCGCAGATCTACTGGCTACTGGAATCCGGCGTGGGCATCGGCTCCGGATTCGCCTCGGCGCTGGCCCTGCTGGTGGGCGTCGTCATCACCAGCCAGACCCTGGGCGGCGCCATCCTGGCCTCCTTGAAGGAATTCGCGGCCTTGCGCGCCCTGGGCGTGTCGAACGCCAGCCTGCGCCAGGTGGTGCTGGAGCAGTCCTGGTGGCTGGGCCTCATCGGCTTGGGGCTGACCGGCCTGCTGACGGCGGCGGCGGCCTGGGTGGGCGGTTCCTACCACGTCGCCATGTCCTTTCCCTGGTGGCTGCTGCTCGGCGTTTCCACGGTGATCCTGGCGGTGGCGCTGGGCTCGGGCCTGCTGGCGTTGCGACCGCTGTACCAGGCCGATCCGGCCAATCTACTGCGCTGAGAGCTCTGGCAATGCTTGCACCGGCCCTGTCCAGCCACGGCATCTCCAAGGCCTTCACCACCGGCCACATCACCCAGCGGGTGATCAAGGACAGCTCGCTCGACATCTTTCCGGGCGAGCTGACCCTGGTCGTCGGCCCCTCCGGCTCCGGCAAGAGCACTTTGCTGTCGATCCTGGCCGGACTGCTGCGGCCCGACAGCGGCCAGGTGCTGTCGCTGGGCGTCGATTTGTGGACACTGAAGGAGGCCGAGATCGACCGTTTCCGGCTGAATCACTGCGGCTTCATCTTCCAGGGTTTCAACCTGTTTTCGCCCCTCACCGCGCTGGAAAACGTCATCCTGCCCCTGCAGTATCTCGGCATCCGCGGCGGGATAGCGGAGCGGCGCGCACGCCGGGCGCTGGACGAAGTCGGGCTGGGGCCGCGCAGCCATCTGCGGCCGATCGAGCTGTCCGGCGGCGAGAAGCAGCGGGTCGCGATCGCCCGGGCGCTGGTCAAGGAGCCCCAGTTGATTTTCGCCGATGAGCCGACTTCCGCCCTGGACAAGACCAACGGCCAGATCACCGTCGACCTGCTCAAGCGCATCGCCCACGAGCACCGGGCGATGGTGCTGGGCGTGACCCACGATCCGCGCCTGCTCTCCCACGCCGACCGGGTGATCGAGCTGGAGGACGGGTACGTGAAGAGCGACCGGCGCTCCGGCGCCACCCTGGAGGACCCCCACCATGCTTCCGATTGACCCGCGCGGCTTGCGGCCGATCGCCCTGCTGGCCCTTTGCGCCGTCCCGCTCGGAGGCTGCGGGCGCGATGCCGAGCCGCCCGCGGCCGCTGAGCAGCCTGCCTATGCCGCCGCCTCCAAGGGACGAATCGACGTGGAAGGCGGGCTGGTCAAGCTCGCGGCGAAGCGCGACGGCGTGGTCCGCTCGGTACTGGTGGAGGAAGGCGCCCAGGTCCAGCCGGGCCAGGTGCTGGTGATACTGGACGACGAGCAGGCCCGGCTTTCCGCGGCCCTCGCCCAGGCCGAGCTGGCGCAGGCGCAGGCCGCGGAGCCCCAGCTCCGGGTGAGGCTGGCCGCGGCCGAACGCGAGCTGCGCCGGCTCAGGCCGCTGGCCGCCGATGACACGGTCGAGCGGCGCGAGCTGGACCTGGCCCAAGACCAGGTCCGCCTCTTGGCCAAGGAGATCGCCGCGGCACGAACCGCCGTGGAAACCGCAGCCCGCCGGCTCAAGGTCGCCGAGTACGAAATCGAGCAGCGCGTCGTGCGCGCTCCCGGCGCCGGCCGGATCGTCCGGCGCACCGCGCGGGCCGGCGATGGCGTCAGCACCTTGAACGTCACCCCGCTATTCCTGTTCGCCCCCGACACCCCGCGCATCGTCCGCGCCGAACTGGAGGAGCGCTTCCTCGGCGCCGTCCAACCCGGCCAGCCGGCTGAAGTCGCCCTGGAGGCCGACGAATCGCGGCGTTTCCCGGCGAAGGTCTTGCGGGTCGGGCTGGTGGTGGGGCACCGCACGCCCACCGACGATCCCAGCGAGCGCCAGGACAACCGCGTGGTCGAATGCGTGCTGTCGGTCGACACGCCCGAGCTATTGATCGGACAGCGCGTGATCGTCCGCTTCGCGCAAGGAACCCGCGGCGGATGAGAAGGCTGCCGCCCCTCTTCCTGGCCGCCATCGTCGCCGCCTGCGCGCCCACGTCGCCACCCACGCCGGAGCCGGTCGCCGTACCGGCGCACTGGCGGGCCCAGGCCGGAGACGCCCAGCCGCAGCCCGCCCCCGCCGAATGGTGGAAAACCTTCGGCGATCCGCAGCTCGACCGGCTGGTGGATCAGGCGCTGCGAGCGAATGCCGACATCGGCCAAGCCGCCGCCCGTGTGCTCCAGGCGCGGGCGGCACTGGCTGGCGCCGAGGCCGAGCTTCGCCCCGCCGTGAACGCCTTCGCCGGCGTGGACCAGGTGCGGCTCCCCGCCATGCGCCTGGGCGGACAAAATTTCGCCCCTGAGGACGATACCTGGCCTTACGCCGGCTTCGGCTTCGATTACGAAGTCGATCTCCTGGGCCGGCTCGCCAAGGGCGCCCGGTCGGCGGCGGGAGCCGCGGCGGCGGCCGAGTTCGAACGGCAGCAGGTGCGCCAGTCGGTGGCGCATGAAGTCGTCAAGGCCTACCTCGAGCTGCGCCACGCCGAAACCCTGGCGGAGATCGACGCGCGACGCGCCGATCTGGCCGAAACGCTGGCGGTACAGGAGCGGAGGCGGCTGGCTTCGGGCTTGTCCGACCGGCAAAGGGTCAACGAGGCCGAACGCGGCGTACGGGACATCCGCATCGCGCAAACCCAGGATCAACGAGAGCGGGAACTGGCCCGCGCCCGGCTGGCCCTGCTGGTGTCCCGGCCGGTCGATACCCTCGCCCTGCCGGGCCGGCCCGGGCGTGCCCCGAACCTGGCCGTGGAAGCCGGGCTGCCGGCCAGCGCCGTCGGCCGGCGCCCCGACGTGCAGGCCGCCTGGCAACGCCTGCTGGCCGCGACCACCGACATCGGGCGCGCCGAGCTGGAACGCTATCCGCGCGTCACCCTGACCGGCCTGGCCGGCATCGTCGCCTCCGGCTTCAGCGGCTGGCTGGCCAGCGACGCCGTCGGTTGGATCGTCGGCGCCGCCGGGCGCCTCCCGCTCTACGACGGCGGCCGCATCCAGGCGCGGGTCGACGCCGCCGCGGCCGTCCGCGACGAACGCTTCGCGGCCTACCGCCGCTCGGTCTACCTCGCCCTGGCCGAAGTCGAATCGGCGCTGGTCGAATGGCAAACGGCGCGGACTGCCTTAGAATTCCACGCCAGCCAGTGGGCCTCGCGCCGCCAGGACGCCGCCCGCCGGTCCGAGGCCCTGGAGCTGGGGCGCGCCTCCCGCGCCGAACTCCTGCGGCTTCAACTCGCCGCGAGCGACGCGGAGACCGCGGTCAGCTCGGCCAACTACCAGCGCATGCAGGCCTATGCCGCGGTGCAGCGGGCGCTGGGCCGCTAGATTTTCCGAATTTTCGCCTTGAACCGATAGGAACCATCCCATGTTTACTGGAATCGTCCGAGGCCGCGGCCAGATCGTCGCCGCCGACCCGCAAGACACCGGCACCCGCTTTCGCATCCGCTTCCCCGACGCCCTGCTCGGCGGCCTGGAAACCGGCGCCAGCGTGGCGGTCGACGGGGTCTGTCTCACCGTGGTGCGGATCGCCGGCCACGAGATCGACTTCGACGCCATCGCCGGCACGCTGGCGCTGACCAATCTCGGCGACCGCCGGGTCGGCGACGAGGTCAACCTGGAGCGCTCGGCCCGGCTGGGCGACGAGGTCGGCGGGCATCATGTCTCGGGCCATGTCTCCACCACCGGCGTGATCACTTCGATCGAGCTGAAAGGCCCCGGCAGCCACCATATCGAATTCCAGGTGGACCCGGAGTGGACGCGCTACATCTTCCTGCGCGGCTTCCTGGCGGTGGACGGCGCCAGCCTCACGGTGGCGGAAGCCGATCCCGGGCGCCGCCGGTTCCTGATCAACCTGATTCCCGAAACCATCCGCAACACCTGCTTCCGCCGCTATCGCGCCGGCGACCGGGTGAACATCGAAGTCGAGCACCAGACCCAGGTGCTGGTAGACGTGGTGACGCGGACGATCGAGGCCGCGCTGGCGGGCCGGGAGATCGTCAGGCCGAAAAGTGAATCGCCTTGACGGCCTGGATCAGCTTCTTGAACTGATCCTTGTCCGCGTCGCTCAAGACATGCTCGTCCGGCTTCGACTGGAGCATTTCCTCCGAAATCTCCAGTTGCCGCACGATGTTTAGCGCCTCCTTGGCCTTTTCCTGGGCGGTGCCCGAGACGATGGTATAGATGTTCATGTACAGCGAACCCATGCTGCGGTTCTGCAGTTCCGGCGTAAGCGCCATCGAGCTTCTGAACATCTCGCTCAGCGCCTTCTTGGCCTCGCCCACGCTCTTCGCCCGGCGCAGCAGGAACTCCATGTTGTCGAACCGGCTTTCGATTTCCATCTTGTAGACCGCGAGCTGTTCGCGGTTCTTCTGCTGAATCTCGTGGTCGTGCTCGAAGCGCTGGATCATCGCCGCGCCGCCGCTCAGCACCACCGAAGACAGCAGCCAGGTTCCCAGCGAGCTGTTGAAGAACTCGAAAATCTTCCGGCCAAATCCAGCCTTGGATTCGGGCGGGGGATTCGCAGTCTCGATACGTTGCCGGATGGCGCTTCGGTAATGCTCCTCGGCCGCAATCTTTCTCAATTCATCGTCGCTTAACATCGGGCGCTACTCCAACCATCGGAAATACGGGCATTCGGCCGGTCCTCAGGCCGTGCCCGAACCGCCCTATTTTCCGTGGTAGCGCCCGCCGTTGCCAGAGCAGGAGCAGCCGAAATCCGGCTGCCCCGCCCTTACTCAAGCCAGATAGTCGAACAGCACCCGGCCGTAAGGCAGCGTGAAATCGCCGATGAAATGCTGCCCGCCCACGGCCCGGCGCACCGGCAGGTCGGCGACGGGCGCGTTGACGTGGGCGAAGAGCTGCAGCCGGGCCGGGGAAATCCAGCTGCCCTTGATCTCGATGTCCGTCAGGCTGTACGCCACCAGCTGGCAGATCTTCAGCGAACCGTCCACGTCCGGGATGATTTTGAGATTGCATTGGGTCTTGCTCATGGCCCGGGCCGTCGCCTCGACGCCGCCGGGCGCAGGTTGGTGCTTGTAGCCCATGGTGCCCAACGCCACCCTCTGGCCGGCGTAATCCAGAGTACCGGTCAGCGTGTCGGAATGGGTCTTCAGCACGGGTTGCGCGTATTTCTTCGGGAACCCCCAAATCTCGCGCCCGCCCGAGATCGGCGGTTCGTCGTCCAGATACATCTGGGACGTGAAGTTGATCGGCTCGCCCCGGTAAAAACAGGGAATCACCACGCCGCTTTCGGTGTAATCGCCAAAACCGGAACTGTCCGGCATCCGGATCCATTCATACAGCACGAGGCCGTCCGGATTCGGCTCCAGAGGCTCGGGCACGGCTTCGCGCAGCGCGGCCGGATCGGTCTCGTAGCTGATGACCATGTATTCCCGGTTGACGAAACGGTAAGGCCCCCTGGGATAGCTGGGGCTGCAGGCGGGCATGGAGGGAAGCTGGAGGACGTCTTCGATTTTCATGGGGTGCTCCATCAGTGTGCGGTCCAGCCGCCTTCGACGGCGATCGAGGTGCCGGTGATCGAAGCTGCGCCCTCGGAGCACAGGAACAGCGTGGTCGCGGCGATCTGTTCGACGGTGACGAACTGCTTGGTCGGCTGCGCGGCCAGCAGCACGTCTCGCTTCACCTCGTCCTCCGTGATGCCGCGCGCCCTGGCGGTATCTGGAATCTGTTGCTCCACCAGCGGCGTCAGCACATAACCCGGACAGACCGCGTTGACGGTGATCCCGGCTTCCGCTACCTCCAGCGCCACCGCCTTGGTCAGGCCGAGGACGCCGTGCTTGGCGGCAACGTAAGCCGATTTGAACGGCGAGGCGACCAGCGCATGCGCCGAGGCGATGTTGACGACGCGCCCCCAGCCCCGGCGCTTCATATGCGGCACCGCCAAGCGAATGGTGTGGAAAGCCGAGGACAGGTCGATCGCCAGGATGGCGTCCCATTTCTCGACCGGAAAATCCTCGACCGGGCAGACATGCTGAATGCCGGCGTTGTTCACCAGGATATCGACCCCGCCCAGCTCCTGCTCGACACGCAGCATCATGCGCTCGATCTCGTCCGGCCGGCTCATGTCCGCACCGTCGTAGATCACGCCGACCCCGTGCGTTTCCGCCAGCCGGACACGCAAGGCTTCGATCTCCGCCGCGTCGCCGAAGCCGTTCAGCACCACCCGAGCGCCCGCGCCCGCAAGCGCCTCCGCGATGCCCAGCCCGATACCGCTGGTCGATCCCGTTACTACCGCCACTTTGCCCGTCGTCATTGCCGCTCCTCGCCTAGAGTAAGGGAAAACCATCCGGCGAAGTCTAATGCAAACGGTATTACAGATATTGAGATGCCGGACGCCATTTTCGCCATCGGTATATGATGTAGATCGCTTTTGACGACGGACCCTATATCACGTCTTCACACATACAACCAACGCATACGAGGTCCTGAATCCGTGTTCGCCGGAAGCTAACGGATTGAATAATATTAGATAATTAGTATTTTCTGCTTCACCCACAGTCATTATGGCGTACTTTCACTTCAAGCAATCGACTCGCCTCCTGACCTCGACGGACGGCTTGATGCTGATCGGGCAGTGCCTGTTGATCGCCGAACTGGACCGGTTGGACATTGGACTGCCCAAGCGCGGGAAGATCAAGCTGTCGGATGTGGTAATGTTTGCCACAGGGAGCCGGCGTGGCTGCTTCAGGCGCGGAAGGCAGCTGTAGCAGAGTTCGTCGCGGAAGAGCGCGACGACGCGGTTTCGTGCCGCGCGTTCCGGTTTGCCGATATCGCTCAGGGGACCGCCGTCATAGATCGGGGGTATCCGAATCCGCAAAATCGAGGTCGTCCTGCGGAACGCGCGACGGCCAGTTGCCTGCCTGGCTCCGCTGCTCGAACCAGCGGTGCATCGCCGCGTCTTCGACCGCATATTCGCCGCGGGCGGATTTCCATACCAAAGGGGGCGTCCGCTGGCGCAAAGCCTCCAGCGAATTCTGCGCACTCTGTACGGATACCTGTCTGCCGACTTGCCCACGATAGAATTTCAGCGCCTCCGCGTCATAGGGGCGGAAGCGCGGCCCCTGTTCCAGCATGCGCCAGAGCACAGCACGCTCCAGCGGCTTCAAGCCAAGGTACTCGGATTCCATCTGCGCTTCGTCGTCGCAAGGAAGGTGGATTTACCGGTACGGCGCGGCGCAGTCAGAAACAGCCCGTTGTGGGCATCGCTGAAGGCGGCTTTGCCCTACAAGGCAATGGCCAGTTCATCGGCGAGCTGAGTACGGGGGTAGGAGATCATGGTTTTATGCCACTTTATCCATATTTGGATAATTTATCCTAACGAAGATAACGATCAATAATCCTGCGCAATCCGCGGAGCCAGAGCCAGTCTCGGACCTGCCGGGTCCGTTCGGTCAGCAATTCCCGCATCCTGCCCTGCTCGACTTGGCGGTCCTGGATGCCGGCGGTCATTGCCTGCATGATGAAAGACGGACGAACTTCATGCGAAGTACTTGACGAGGTACGGTCTATGGCCCCGAATGACCGAAAGCGCTGGTCCCAGCGCGTCACCGAGACCAGCGACGCCTTGGACCTGGAGCCTGGGGTATTCACCTGGGACGATCCGCGGCAAATCGCGCTGTCGCTCAGGCGCTCGGCCGAAGCCAGCGGGCGCCGCAAGGCGGAGCCGTTCCAGTCGGCGATGTCGATGCTGAATTTCTACATCAACCGCGCCGGCAGCCAGCTTTCGGAATCGCGGCGGGCCTGCCTGGAAGCGGCCAAGGACGAGCTGCGGGCGCTTTACGGCAGGCCGCGCCGCCGCCCGCCGCCGTGATCAGTCCGTCGCCACGCCGCCGCGGGAGGCGATCGCGTATTCCGCCACCGGCACGCCGCCGATCAGGTGCTCCTGGATGATCCGTTCCAGCACTTCCGGCGTGCAGTTCCGATACCAGACGCCTTCGGGATAGACCACGGCGATCGGACCCTGAGCGCAGACGCGAAGACAATCGGCTTTGGTGCGGAATACGCCGCGCCTGGTCAGGCCGAGTTCCTCTAGCCGGCGCTTGAGGTAGTCCCACGACGCCAGGCTTTCCGCGCTGCCGCAGCACTTGGGCTTGGTGGCGCCGGCGCACAAAAAGATGTGCCGCTCGATATCGTTCAGCCCGAGCTGGGCCACGATGGCCTGCAATTCCTCCATTGTTCCTCCTTCCTCGCTGTAGGAGCGGCTTCGCCGCGACTTCAGTTTGACTCCCCCCAGGAGACCAGCAGGCAGCGCAACACGCCATAGTCGTAGCGCCCTTCCAGCGCCTCGAACAGGGGTTTGACGGCACCCGGCCGGTCCTGGGGCAGGTTCCGCCAGACGCTTTCGATCCGCGCCGCCTCATCGGCCGACAGCCCGGTCACCTCCAGCGCATCCAGCGCCCCCCTGGCCACGGCCTGAGCCAGATGGGTATAGATGGTGGACGGCTTGAGTTCACGCCGGGCGGCGATCTGCTCGACGCCGAGGCCGAGCCGGAACAGCGCCAGGCTCTCCTCCGCCGTGGGCTGCTCCGCAACGCCCCCGCCGCCGCGCTGGCCGGAATGCTCGCGGATCGTCTCAAGAAACTCGTCGCCATACAGTTCCAGCTTGCGCTCTCCGATACCGGGGATTCGCGCCAACTGGACGTGAGTTTCCGGACGGCGCTGGACCATTTCCATCAATACCGCGTCGTGCAGGATGACGTAAGGCGGGACATTCTGTTCTTCCGCCAGCCGGCGGCGCAAGCCGCGCAGGGCCTGGAACAGCTTTTCGTCGGCGGGGTCGGAGAAGCGGATGGCTCCGCGCCGGGTTTCCCGGCCGGACGAAGCGGCCTTCTTCGGCGCTTCGTCCTTGCGCAGCAACAGCGTCTCTTCGCCCTTGAGCAAGGGGCGGCTGGTCGGGCTCAGCCGCAGCGCGCCATGCGCTTCCCAGTCGACTACGAGGAATCCGCGGGTCACCAGCTGGCGGAACACCGAAAGCCATTGCTGGTCGTCGAGTTCCCGGCCGATGCCGAAGGTGCTGAGCCGGTCGTGGCCGAAGCCGCGGACGCGCTCGCTGATCTTGCCCAGCAGCAGGTCGATGACGTAATGGGCGCCGAAGCGCTGACCGCTGCGGTAGACGCAGGACAGGGCCTTGCGCGCGGCTTCGGTGGCATCCCAGGTCTGCGCGGGATTGAGGCAGTTATCGCAGTTGCCGCAGGGCTGTTCCAGGATATCGCCGAAATAGTGCAGCAGGGTCTGGCGGCGGCAGGAGGTCAGCTCGCAGAAGCCCAGCATGGCGTCGAGCTTGTGGCGCTCCACCCGCTTGTGCAGCTCGTCGGCGTCGGAGGACTCCACCATGCCGCGCAGGGTGATGACGTCCTGCAAGCCGTACACCATCCAGGCATTGGCCGGCAGGCCGTCGCGCCCGGCGCGCCCGGTTTCCTGGTAATACGCCTCCAGACTCTTCGGCAGATCCAGGTGCGCCACGAAGCGCACGTTGGGCTTGTCGATGCCCATGCCGAAGGCGATGGTCGCCACCACGATCAGCCCTTCTTCGAGCAGGAAGCGGCGCTGGTTGTGCTGGCGCGTTTCGGCGGAGAGGCCCGCATGGTAAGGCAAGGCCTTGAGGCCCTTGCTGCAGAGCCATTCGGCGGTCTCCTCGACCTTCCTGCGCGACAGGCAATAGACGATGCCGGCATCGCCTTCGTGCTCGCGCCGGATGAAATCCAGCAACTGCTGGCGCGGATTCGACTTGAGGCCGATGGCGTAGCGGATGTTGGGGCGGTCGAAACCGCTGCAGAACACCCGGGCCTCGTCCAGCCCCAGCCGCTCGATGATCTCCCCGCGGGTCCGCTCGTCGGCGGTGGCGGTGAGGGCGATGCGCGGTACCGTGGGGAAACGCTGGTGCAGCAGCGACAACTGCCAGTAGTCGGCGCGGAAATCGTGCCCCCACTGCGACACGCAGTGGGCCTCGTCGATGGCGAACAATGCGATGCGTACCCGATCGAGCGCGCTTAAGAAACGCTCGGTCAACAGCCGCTCGGGGGCGACGTAGAGCAGGTCCAGTTCGCCCGCCAGGAAGCGGTTCTCGACTTCCCGTTGGGTCTGGAAAGCCAGGCTGGAATTGAGGAACGCGGCCTTCACGCCCAATTGCAGCAGGGCGCCGACCTGGTCCTCCATCAGCGCGATGAGGGGCGAGACCACCACGCCGGTGCCCGGCCGCAGCAGCGCCGGAATCTGGTAGCACAGCGACTTGCCGCCGCCGGTGGGCATCAGCACCAGCGCATCGCCACCGTTCAGCAGCTGGTCGATGATCTCGGCCTGCAGGCCGCGGAAACGCTCGTAGCCGAAGACGGTCTGCAGCGTTTTCAAGGGACTGGAAGCATCGGCGGGCATGGAAGCGGCGGCTTAAAACCCAAAAGGTTCCACTATAAAGCATCGAAGGCGGATAATGGCGCCCGATTTCCCGAAAGAGCGCCGGCATGCCGAAATCCGACAACCTGTACTCCGCCATACCCGCCGACCTGCCCGAGGAACTTTTCGAAACCCTGGAGCAGTCTTGCGGTTTCCGGCTGGAGCGCATCGTCTCGCGCGGCCACGTCACCCCGGACGGCGCATGGTGCGACCAGCCGCAGGCGGAATGGGTGGTGCTGGTGCAGGGCGAGGCCTTGCTGCGCTTCGAACAGGAAGCCGAACCGCGCCGCCTCGCCCCCGGCGACTGGCTGCGCATCCCCCCGTATTGCCGGCACCGGGTGGAATGGACTTCGAGCCGACCGGAAGCGGTCTGGCTCGCCCTGCATTATCCCGAACCGGTCCGCACCGAGACCCTGGAATCCGAATGATCTCCGGCAAATCCGTCTACCGTTTGTATCCTCCACCGTTCGAGGAAGTCGCGCTGCACGGCCTGTACCTGAATCTTAACCTGCACCGCTTAGGATGCGCGGGCCGTCCCTTCGTCTACGCCAATTTCCTCACCAGCCTGGACGGGCGCATCGCCCTGGAGGACGCCAGCGGCCAGACCTTCTTGCCGAAGTCTCTGACCACCCCGGGCGATTTCCGGCTGTTCCTCGAACTGGAAGCCCAGGCCGACTGCCTCATCACCCATGGCGGCTATCTGCGTTCCCTCCAGGAAAAGCGGCTGGGCAACATCCTGCAGATCGGGCTGGAGGAACGTTCGCGCGACCTCGCGGCCTGGCGCGAGACCCAGGGCCTCGAACCGCAGCCGGACATCGTCGTCGCCAGCGCCAGCCTGGACTTCCCCATGCCCGCCTCGATCCGGGAATTCGGCCAGCGCTGCCTGATCGCCACTGGCCAGCAGGCCGATCCCTACCGGGTCCGCCATTGGGAAAGCGAAGGCTATGAAATCCTGTTCGCCGGCGACGGCACCATGACCGAAGGCGATACCCTGGTCAATCAGCTCGACGCGCTGGGCTACCGCTCCATCTATCTGATCGCCGGCCCCCACATGCTCGACACCATGGTCCGCAACGGCCGGCTGTGCCGGCTGTTCCAGACCATCACCCACCAGCTGCTCGGCGGCGAAGGCTTCCGCACCCTGGTGCCGGGCCCGGAACTCGGCCCGCATGGCCACCTGAAGATGCAGTCCCTGTACTACGACCCGACCTCGCCGCTCGACACCGGGCAGTGGTTCGCGCAGTTCGAGAACATCCCCGATGCAAATGCCGTTGAGTTCGCAGCTGCCCCATAGCGCGCTATGAAGCAACGGACGGTATCGCCCCCGCAACCGCCAATATTCCTATCCGAAATCTACCCATTCCGTTGACCCTGCTTCGAGCATGCGCCATTTACACTACCTCGAAATCGAGAACTTCAAACGCTTCGGCGAACGGCAGAGGATAGCGCTTGACCACCCCGCCGTTCTCATCGGCCCCAACAACTGTGGCAAGACCAGCGCCATCCAGGCCCTGGCCTTATGGGCCCAGGCAGTGCAAACCTGGTACGACGCGCGGCGGGACTCCTCCGCCAAGGAGCGCACGGCGACGTCGCTGAACCGCCTGAACATCGTGGCCGTACCGGTGCAACGTACCCGCTTCTTTTGGCACAACACCCACGTTCGGAAGGGCAACAAGGATATTCCGCTGGTCATTACCGTAGGCATAGAGTTCAAGGGCCGGGTGCATGCCCTGCCCATGCGCTTTCGCAACCAGGGCGACGAGCTTGTGTATTGCACGCCGGACGCTTCGGTCATCGCCAATATGGAGCTGATCGCCCATGCGGCAAGCTTAAAGGTCGAACTACTCTATCCGATGTCGGGTTTGGATACCGAGGAACCCATCCTGCAGCCAGGGCGGGTGGATGTGTTACTCGGCCAGGGGCGCACGGCGGATGTACTGCGTAACTTGTGCCTGTCGGTAGTGAACTCGTCCGCCGACGATTGGCGGCGGATTGTCGAGCTGATGCAGCGCCTGTTCAACGTGGTGCTGGATACTCCGATGGAAACTACGCGCGGCAGCATCGCCTTAACCTACCGACAACCTGGAGTAAAGGAAACGTTGGACGTTTCATCCGCCGGGCGCGGCTTTTTGCAGATGCTGCTGGTATTCGCCTACCTGTTTTCGCACAAGCGGAGCATACTGCTGGTAGACGAACCGGATGCGCACCTTGAAATCCTTCGCCAGAAGCAAGTGTATGTCCTGCTGCGTGATATCGCCAGTGAAAACGGCTCACAAGTGGTAATGGTAACCCACTCCGAAGTGATACTTGACGAGGCACTGGACAATAATCTTACTTTACTTCTGGAAGGCCGTGCCGATGATTTGGCGAAGAAGCACGACATACGAAACAGCCTCAAGCACTTCGGCGCCGAACATTACGTGAAAGCACGAGAGCGAGGTTATGTCCTGTACGTGGAAGGCGGCACTGATATAGATATGCTGCGTGCACTAGCGGAACATCTGAAACATCCGGTGGCGGAGCATTGGGACGAACGCATCAACTCCTTCTATGTGCAGAACAATTATCCGTTGCAGGATTTAGGCGCCGAGTTGGAACGAGTCGAAGGAGGCTTCGGTGTGACGCCACGAGATCACTTCAACGGCCTGCGCAACCTTCTCCCTGACCTGAAGGGTCTGGCCATCCTCGACAACGATGGCCAGAACCGGCAAGATCGCGACGAGGGCGCACTGACAATCTGTTATTGGCGCCGTTATGAAGCAGAAAACTATTTCATCACCCCTGATTTATTACGCGCTTACGCACTGCGTCAATTTCCCGAAGATGATCTCTTCGCCGATGCAACAACGCGCCAATTGCGGAATACCTGTGCCTCGGACCGTCAATTTCCCGAAGATGATCTCTTCGCCGATGCAACCCGAAATATTATCGACGAAACACTGACCGAGGTGGTCTCCGAACGAGTGTTCGATGGTAACAGAGAGGACGTGCTTACCTGGTTGCAGTCCTCTCTGGATGCACAACGATTGATCTGGGAAACGAAAACGGAAAGACGGAAGTTGAGCATGTTGGCGGAGGATTTTTTCCGGCGACTTGCAGGCAAGCTGGGTGGGCCGATGTTGCTGACAAAAGGAGAGCTGCATCGTCTAGTGCCCTATGCGCCAGTAGCCAGTCTTCCCGCTGAAATCACCGAGAAACTCAACTTGCTAGCCAAGCTATTTGAAAATACAAAAACCCGAGATGAAATCAGCGACGACTTTGAAAAATAGAAGCCATGGGCGCGATTCGGACCAAAAGACAACCTAGAGCATTAGAATTCTCTCATATCCATACGCAGCCTAATTGTCGCCAGAGATTAAACCCAGGTCCAGACACACTGGCAAAGCTTAGGTTGCACTGCGTTCGCTCCGATCACCATTTGTGACCCCATGCTCGTCGAAACCTTCAACACGCTCCGCGACTTCGTCCGCCTGCACGAGATCGCCTCGGTCCTGGTCCGGTTCGGATTCGGCGAGGCCGTACACCGCCTCGGCATCCACCATGTCCTGGAGAAGGCCGGCAAGTCCCTGGCATGGAAATACGCCGAGGAGCAGGCGCAGCTTTCGCTGCCGGCCCGCATGCGCCGCGCGCTGGAGGAAATGGGACCGAGCTTCATCAAGCTCGGGCAGATTCTCTCGACCCGCGTCGACCTGCTGCCCCCGGAATGGATCGAGGAACTGAGCCACCTTCAGCGGCGGGTGCCTCCCCTCCCCTTCGAGGCGCTGCGGCCGGAGCTCGAAAGGGACCTGGGCGCCTCCGTGAACCAGGTGTTCGCGGCATTCGACACCCAGCCGATCGCCGCCGCCTCGATCGCCCAGGTCCACCGCGCAAGGCTCCATACCGGCGAAGACGTGGTGGTCAAGATCCGCCGTCCCGGCATCACCAAGACCATCGACGCGGACCTGCGCCTGATGGCGAAGCTGGCGAAACTGATCGAATTCGAATTCCCCGAGCTCGATTACCTGCGCCCCGGCGAAATCGTGCGCCAGTTCGGGCTTTCGATCCACCGCGAGCTGGATTTCATCAACGAATGCCGCAACACCGACCGGCTGGCGGCGAACTTCCGGACCGATCCCAGGATCGTCATTCCCCGGGTGCACTGGCAGTACGTGCGGGAGCGGGTCTGCGTCATGGACTACATCGAGGGAATCGATGCCATGAACCTGGACGCCGTCCGTGCGGCGGGGCTGGACCAGCGCACCCTGGCACGGGTCGGCGCCGATGCCATGCTCAAGATGATACTGCTGGACGGCTTCTTCCACGCCGACCCGCACCACGGCAACCTGCTCTATCTGCCGGACAACCGCATCGCCTTCCTGGATTTCGGCATGGTGGGCCGGCTGCCGGAACTGCGCCGCCACCAGCTGGCCGACTTGCTGTCGGCCGTCGTAGGGCGGGATGCCCAGACGGCGGCGGACGTTCTGCTGGACTGGGCGGGCACGGTCAGTGTCGATCCCGATCTGCTGGTCGCCGACATGGACAATCTGATCGACGACTATCACGGCGCCACCTTGAGGCAGCTCAGCCTGACCCAGATGCTGACCGACCTGACCCAGCTCATGCGGCAGCACCGGCTGGCGCTGCCGCCGGACCTGACCCTGCTGTTCCGGGCGCTCATCGCCCTGGACGGCATCGGCAAGCAGAACGATCCGGATTTCGACATCTTCACCCAAGCCGCGCCCTTCATCGAGAAAAGCCTGAAGGAGCGCTACGACCCCGAGAAGATCGGCCGCAACGCCTGGCGCAATGCCTTGCACGCCATGGACATGGTCGCCGGCCTGCCGACCGAGCTGCGGCGGGTGTCGCGCGCCGTCCAGAAAGGCGCCCTCAAGCTCAACATCGACCTGGCCCGGCTCGACCACCTGGGCTGGCAGGTGGAGCGGGCGCTGGGCTGGCTCAGCTTAGGGCTGGTCGCCTCGGCGCTGATCATCGCCTCGGCCATCGTGATGACGGTACAGGGCGGCCCGACCCTCTGGGGACTGCCGGCGTTCGGCCTGCTGGGCTACGTCGGCGCCAGCGCCATGGCGACCTGGCTGCTGGTCGCGATATGGCGGGGCACGCGGGGCAAGCACTGATTGCGGCGTCCAAACACTGCTCCCAGTGTCTTCGGCCGCCCGCTCCCAGCGGGTGACGGCCAGCGTGGCGACGGCGTTGCCGATCAGGTTGGTGATCGCCCGCGCCTCCGACATGAACCGGTCCACCCCGAGCAGCAGCGCCAGCCCGGCGACCGGCACCACGTCCAGCGAGGACAGCGTGGCGGCGAGGGTGATGAAGCCCGCCCCGGTCACTGCCGCCGCGCCTTTGGAGGTCAGCAGCAGCACCGCCAGCAGAGTGAGCTGGTGCCCCAGGGTCAGCGGGGTGTCCGTCGCCTGGGCCACGAACACCGCCGCCATCGTCAGGTAGATCGCCGTTCCGTCCAGGTTGAAGGAATAGCCGGTCGGCACCACCAGCCCGACGATCGAACGCGGGCAGCCTGCGCCTTCCAGTTTTTCCATGAGCCGCGGCAGGGCAGCCTCCGATGAAGAAGTGCCCAGCACCAGCCACAGTTCCTCCTTGATGAGCCCCAGCAGCCGCCACAGGCTGAAACCCGCGAACCGCGCCACGGCCCCCAGCACCAGGACCACGAAGGAAACGCAGGTCAGATAGACCCCGCCCATCAGCTTGCCTAGCGACAGCAGGGTGTCCGGTCCGTATTTGCCGATGGTGAACGCCATCGCCCCGAAAGCGCCTACTGGCGCCGCCCGCATGATGAGGCCGATGGTGGCGAACAAGGCTTCCGACACCCGTTCCAGAAAATCCAGCACCAGCTTGCCGCGCTCGCCCTGCCTGCTCATGGCGACGCCGAACAGCACCGAGACCAGCAGCACTTGCAGGATGTCGCCCTTGGCGAAGGCGTCGACCGCGCTGGAAGGGATGATGTTCAGCACGAAGTCCACGCCGCTCATGGCCTTGGCGCCGCCGGTGTATTGGCCGATCGCTGCGGCGTCCAGGGTCTTGGGGTCGGCGTGGATGCCCGCCCCCGGCTGCAGGAGGTTGACCACGACCAGCCCGATCACCAGCGCCACGGTCGTCAGTACTTCGAAGTAGATCAAAGCCTTCAGCCCGACACTACCGATCTTGCGCAGATCGCCGACCTTGCCGATACCTAAGGTCACCGTCAAAAACACGATCGGCGCGATCATCATCTTGATGAGCTTGACGAAGCCATCCCCCAAAGGCTTCAGCTTCACCCCCAGCTCCGGCCAGAGGGCGCCCAGCGCCACCCCGACGATCACCGCCAGGATCACCTGGACGTAGAGTTCCTTGAACATGCGCCGCCCGGCCATCCGCCATCCCCTGCCCAAAGGTTTAAGCATACCCGAGCGGGCGGACACGTTCAGCCGCCGCTATGACGATCAGTCGCAACAAGGGTGGTAACGGCTCTCCTTTGCGACGGTCCGGACACGAAGTCTTTTGCCAAACTCGAGATAGACCGTTCCGCCCGACCAGACGACAATAGGAACCGTCTCCAGTATTTCCGCTCCGGCGATCGGCCGCCGCTTCGCACGATGCCGCAACCCTTCGGCGATTTCGACAGGGGAGCGGATGACTGGAATCCGAATAAGAACACTGGAGAAACCGACCATGAAACCCATCCTTAGTATTCGCCGCGCCAGCTTCGGCCCCATCGCCTGCGGCCTTCTGCTGCTGATTCCGGTGGCGCAAGGGGCGCTCTCGCAAGAAACGAAGTGCCAGGTAAAACTCTACCGGCATCTCGGCGACTACTTGCATTGCCGCCTGAACGCCGAAGCCGCCCTGGCGAAAGGGCAGAATCCGGCCAGGAACGAGCGCGTCCGAAAGGCCTGCGACGATGCCTACAGGAAAGGCTACCATGCGGCCTTGAAGCTATCGGCCGCAGGGTGCCCCGCGGTTGGCGCCACAGAATCCGCCGCCCAGTCGCCGTTGGAGCAAGAAGTACGGGACACGGTCGCCGAAGTGCGCGGCATGGTTGCGGGAACCCCGCCCAATCCGGTACCGGGGCAACTCATGCTCTACAACAACTGCAGCCAGCCCATAAAGATCATGTCGCCCACCAGCAGCGCGATCAACGGCACGACGCTGCAGCCGTATGACAGCACGTCTTATCCGACCTCCGCCGGCGGAGGTTTGGGACAGAACACCCCCAATACCTTCATGTTCGCTCCTGTAACCACCGATGCCCAATGTGCCCAGGCGCAATGCGGCAACTGGACAGATATACAGGCCGCGGGGCAGCGCATGGGCTACATGTGGATGAATAACACCTCCAACAACCCTCCCGGCAATAACAACCTGGTTTATGCAGCCTATTGCCAGCCTACGAATGCCGCGGCAAATCAATGCACCACCACCTCCTCGACCCCGTGCTGCGGTTCGCAGATGAATTACGACAAGACCTTCGGCACGACTTTCGAGATCACGCCGAACGGCGGTAACACGAATACCCAGGATTTCGTCGATCTCAGCACGAATTACGGCTCGGGCCCGACCTCGCCGCCCACCTTGTGCGGCACTCCCGGTGCCGACTCCAACAATTGCGTGACCGCGACCGCGAACATATTTTTCAACGTCCCGATCGGCGTGACCATGAGTGGCAGCTGCACCTTCCCGCAAGGCGGCTCAAGCCTGAGCTGTACCGAGGTATCCTGCCCGGACGCCTACCAGTATCCGGAAGACAACAAGCAGGTCGCCTGCCCGGCCGGCACCGGCTACGTCGTCACGCTCTGTCCGGGCACCAGTCAACTGCCGGCACTGAGCCAAGCCGAGACCACGCAGAACAAGATCACGGTCCAGAACAACCTGAGCCAGAGCTCTCCCTGCCCCAACGGCAATACCGTGAGCGTCTTCACCTCCGGCGGACAGCAGGTCGTCCAGCCCGGAGGCGGCTCGATCACCCTCCAGGGCGATTATTCCGCCTATCCCGGCCTCGGCTTGCAGGTGAACAACTGGTACTGGACTTCGGAAAACCTGCCGGTCCAGAAGGGTCCGCCGCAGAATCCGGACAACTCGGGCGCCCAGTTCATGATTTCCGACCAGTGCGTCTTGTCGCAGGCGCCGCCGGTCTACGGCGAAGGCATCGAGACCTATGAAATTTCGACGGTGACCGCCCAGAAAGCCGGGACCAACGAGTGCCTGATAACGATCGACGAAAATCAGCCCTACACCGACGCCGTCACGCCGGGCTGCTGCGCCCCGCCCCTGCCGAACATGGGCAACGTCTGCACCGGCCCATGGGGCGTGACCAACAACCAGCAGCCCTGGCCGCCGCAATGATGCCTGAAGACTCTTCCGCTGAAGGACGGTGACGGATCGGCTCTCGCGTCAGGAAACGATGGAGGGAATGCCGCCCAGGACCCGCTGAGGAAGTGGGTCGATTCCAGAAGAGATTGCCGCATCAAGGCGGGGGTATCGGTGACATCAGCCTGTTCGAGGCGGTTACGCTCGCGCTGCAAGTCTTGAGCGATGGCTTCGCGTCAGGACAGCAAGGCTTGTAAAGCACGCACTTCGGGAGTGGGGGGGTGTCCAGGGTTTGGGACGGACCAAGGCCCCGTATCGGGCCAGCACCCGGCTATCGACGCTGTCGGTTTTGGTGCGCACTGCTAAGCCTCGTGCAAAGTCTCTGACTTGAGCTGGATTGACGATGGAAACCGTGACACCTGCCTTGTGTAAGGGGAAGGCGGCGGTTTCGTGATAGACGCCGGTACCCTCCAAGATGGCGTGCAGGTCGCTGAGGGTAACGCCTTGCTTGGCAACCCACACGAGCAGGTCTGCCACACCGGCTTTCGAATTAGCGACCGACTCGGCTTTGCGCTTACTGCCAACCCGAAGCAGGATTCGTACTGACGGGTTTACAATTCGTGTGGCTTGGGCGGGATTGTTGGCGATCGCGGGCGGTATCTGCCGATCGCCTGGGAGTTGGCGGATCGCCTTCGGCATCCGCCCTACGGTGTTACGGGGGGATGGCATGCCGGATTACCAGCGGTTTCGGGTTCCTGGGGGAACCTATTTCTTTACGGTGAATCTGCTGGACCGGCGGGAGGACATTCTGATCCGGCACGTCGACGCCTTACGCGAGGCCGTGCGTTTGATACGCCGGGAGCGTCCGTTCCATGCCGACGCCTGGGTCGTTCTGCCCGACCACATGCACTGCGTCTGGACCTTGCCGCCCGGCGACGACGATTTTTCCAACCGCTGGAAGGCCATCAAGATTCGTTTCGTCCGAGCGATACCGCAAACCGAACATCGGTCGAAGGTACGGATCGCCAAGGGCGAGCGGGGCGTGTGGCAACGGCGTTTCTGGGAGCACGCCATTCGCGATGAGGAGGATTACGCCCGCCACGTGGATTACGTGCACTGGAATCCCATGAAACATGGGTTGGTCGGGCGGCTGGCGGATTGGCCTTATTCGTCCTTCCACCGCTACGTCCGCTTCGGCCTCCTCCCACCCGGCTGGGCCGGAGGGGCGCCCGAAAACTTCGGCCCCATGGGGGAACCCACGTAGGGCGGAACCGGCTTTTTCGGGTTCCGCCATCCCGAAACGGCATCCGTGCCGGCAAGGAAGTTGGCGGATCGCCTTCGGCATCCGCCCTACGGTTCTGCATCGACATAGACCAGCGCTCCCGCGGAAATCCGGTCGAACAGATCGATGACGTCGGCGGAAGTGAGGCGGATGCAGCCATGGGACTGGGGCGTGCCGTCGACGCCGGCATCCGGACTGCCGTGGATGTAGATGTAGCGCCAGGCGCTATCGACTTCGCCGTAGCGGTTGAAGCCGGGTTGAAGTCCGCCCAGCCAGAGGATGCGGCTCAAGATCCAGTCGCGGCCGGGATGGCTGGCGGCGAGTTCGGGCGTATGGATTTCGCCGGTGGGACGGCGCCCGACCAGGACCGCGCCGGGTGGCAGGCCCGCGCCGATCTTGGCACGGACCCGGTGCCAGCCGCGCGGTGTACATTCCGAGCCGCGCTTTTCGCCCACGCCGTTCTTCGCCGTCGACACGCGGTAGCGGGCCACCACCTTTCCGGCTTCGATCAACTCCAGGCATTGCCGCGGCACGCTGACGCGCAGGAAGTCGGTGGCGTTCTCGGGACTCGTCATGAGTTACACCTTGTCGCGATAACCCGTAAACTTCGCGGTTTGTCTTCCATGGCTTCCGGCGATGCTTCGAATCTGCAATTCATTGGCGAACCTGTTTCCGGTCTGGGTGCTGCTGTGCTCGGGGCTGGCGCTGTATTTCCCCGCCTGGTTCACCTGGTTCACCGGCCCCATGATCGTCTGGGGGCTATCGATCATCATGCTCGGCATGGGCATCACGCTCACTTTCGACGATTTCCGCCGGGTGGCGAAGATGCCGCGAATCATCGTCGCCGGCACGGTCGCGCATTTCGGCATCATGCCGTTCCTCGGCTGGTCGATCGCGCATGGGCTGGCGCTCGAACCGGAACTGGCGGTAGGACTCATCCTGGTCGCCTGCTGCCCCTGCGGCACGGCTTCCAACGTGGTGAGCTACATCGCCCGCGCCGACGTGGCGCTGTCCGTGCTGCTGACCATGGTTTCGACCTTCACCGCGGTGGTAATGACGCCTCTCCTGGTCAAGTTCCTGGCGGGCGCCTACACGCCGGTGGACGGCTGGGGCATTTTCCTAAACACCTTGCAGGTGATCGTGATGCCGGTCACCGCCGGCCTCCTGCTGAACCGCTATGCGCCGCGGCTGGTGCGCGCCGTGAGCCCGGTGACGCCGCTGGTCTCGGTGGTCTTCATCGCCTTCATCTGCGCCAGCATCATCGGCGCGAACGCCGAAACCATCAAGGCCACCGCGCTCAAGCTGTTCGGCGCCGTGGCGCTGCTGCACATCGGCGGATTCGGGCTGGGCTATGTCTTCGCCAGGGTCCTTGGCTACCGCGAGGCGGTCGTCCGCACCATCGCCATCGAGGTCGGCATGCAGAACTCGGGACTCGCCACCGTGCTGGCCAAGGCCAATTTCGCCAGCATGGCGCTGGCGCCCATCCCCTCGGCGATCTCCGCCAGCTTCCATTCCATCATCGGCAGCCTGCTGGCGGGCTGGTGGCGGCTGCGCACGCACCGGCCCCTGCCGGCCATGGGGCACGGATTCGACGCCGCTATGCCAGTCCCAGCGGATTGTCCGGATCGATGTGAGCCATGAAGGGCTTGCGGCGGTCCTGGTCGGTGATCTGGTAGATCTTGCCGAGCCAGTTGTTGAACACCGCCTTGGCGGTATCGCGCCAGGTGTTGTCAAGGTGCCGCAGCACGAATTCCTCGGGGAATTCCGGCGGCGCCTTGCCCGAGCGGCGGGGGGGGGGGGGCGCCGGGGCGGCGGCGGGGAGCGCCGCCCCCCCTTCCAGCGAGAAATAGTGTTCCGGGAACGGCGGATAATCCTCGCGCTCGCCGGAAAAGTAGCGCAGGATTTCGCGCTTGTATTCCTTGAGGAGACTCACGGTGTCGTATTCCGGATGGGCCTGGAAGTAGACGACGCGGAACAGGTCCGGGCTCACCGCGAGATGCACGCCGGCCTCCTCGCTCTCGACCAAGACCCGCAGCCCGGCGGCCTCCATGTCCTCGCGGAAGATTTCGTTGTAGCGCGAATGCGGCACGTCGAAGCGGGTGTTGATGTCCGCCACCAGCGGATGCAGCGGCTCGATCACCCGGTGCGAGTACACGCCCCAGCGCTTGAAGCCGAGAGGGGTGCGCTCCACCCCGTAGCTGTACTGGAACAGGGCGTGGGTAGCAAGGCAGGAGCACAGGATCGAAGTGACGTTGGCGCGGGCCCAGTCGAACACCTCGGTCAGCGGCTGCCAGAACGGTTCCTGCTGCAGATGCGGATGGGTGACGTTGGCCCCGCTCACGATCAGACCGTCGAGGCCTTCCTCCCGGATGCGGCCGAAGCTCTCGTAATAGCGGGCGATGTGCTCCGCCGCCTGCTCACTGCGCGGCAAGCCCTCGATGGTGAAAGGGTGCATGTGGAACTGGACGATCGGATTGGCGCCACCCACCAGCCGGAAGAACTGCCGCTCGGTCGCCTCCAGGGCGGCATCCGGCATCATGTTCAGGAGACCGATGTGCATCTCCCGGATGTCCTGGTGAGCGGCGCGTTCGACGCTCAGGACGTCCTGGCCTTCCTCCCGCAGGCGCTGGAAGGTGGGCAGATCGGTATGTGCGACCAGAGGCATGGCAATCCCTCCTTCAGGCGCCCAGGACCTGCGCCACGAGCCGGACGAAATCGCTCTCGTTCCGCACCTGGGCGATGTACGCCACGTCCACGGTATAGCCGTACTGGTCCGCGATGGCCTGATAGCGCGGCAGGCGCGACTTAAACAAATGCGGAAATACCCAGCTCACGAATTCGTCCGGCGGCATCGCGTCGACCGAAGGGTAGCCCTTTTCCTTGAGAAATACCGGCAGGTATTCGTCCAGGAAAGCCTCCCGGTAATACAGCGGCTTGGGATCGCGCGCGGCGCGCTCGATGAGCATCTGTTCCAGTTCCGGGCTGGTGCGGATGTAGAGGATGAGCGTGTTTTCCGCCAAAACCTCCAAAGTTTCCGGGTCGTCCAGCTCGCACACGCTGCCGCCGGCATCGTTGATGAAATGCTGGTAGCCGTAGATCTCGCGCACCTTCTCGATGAATTCCGGCACGTCCCGCATCGCCGCGATCTCGGCCTGACGGTGCAGCGCCTGGCGCCGCTTGAACTCCTTCAGCGGCAAGCCGCCCTTAGCCGGATCGCCAAGCTTGCCCAGGAAGGACGAGATCGGCGCCAGATTGTCCACGGTGATGTTGCTGCAGATGTAGATCGAATCCGACATCAAGAGGTCGCGCAGGAACGGCACGTCCATGGCCTGGCGCTTGATGTTGTCCAGGATCGGCTCGTCCAGATAGCGGGTGCCGATGCGGTAGTCACCGGAATAATGGAACCAGGTCCGCTTCGGCAGCTTGTTGGCCAGCGTGGTCTTGCCCGTCCCGGACATGCCGAGCAGGGTGATCTTCTTGCGGTCCCAGTCCCGGAATTCTTGAGGGGTCAAACGCATCGGGAGATATTCAATCTTCGCGGTTGATCATGTGATGAGCGGTGCGCGCCAGGGCCTCGTATAAAGCCTCGCGGAACGGGCCGTCCAACGGAATGTCGTCGAGCGCCTTGCGCATGCACAAGAGCCACTGGTCGCGCTCGGGCACGCCGATCGAAAACGGGAAATGCCGCGCCCGTAGACGTGGATGGCCGAACTCCTGCATGAACAAATCCGGCCCGCCCAGCCAGCCGGAGAGGAATTTGAACAGCTTGGACTTGGCGCCGGACAAGTCGTCGGCGTGCATCGCCCGGATCGGCGCGGCCTCCGGCAGCGTGTCCATGTAACCGTAGAAGCGTTCCACCAGTTCGTGCAGCGCTTCTTCGCCGCCGAGGCGCTGGTAGGGCGTCTGTGTCACGGGTTCCTGCATAGGTGAAGCGATCTCATTTGGCGTAAAGCGATTCCCGGCGGATCAGTTCGAGCACCGCGTCCGGCAGCAGGTACTTGGCGCTGCGCCCTTCCCGCAGGGTACGCCGGATCGAGGTGGAGGCGATGGCGAGCTGGGTCACCTCCACGAAGTAGATCATGCCGTCGGGCTGGGCCGCGAGCTGCGCGGGGTCCGCCACCTGCCGCTCCTCGACGCAATGCTCCAGGTCTTCGGCGTATTCGATGTCGTAATCCGGCCGCTGCAACACCACGACGTGCGCCAGGGCGAACAGCCTGCGCCAGCGGTGCCAGGCCGGCAGCGCAAGGAACGCGTCCGAGCCGAGGATGAGGCAGAGCGGCTCGTCGCCGATCTCCTTGCGGATCGAGCTCAAGGTATCGACCATGTAGGACGGCCCGCTGCGTTCGAGTTCGCGGGTATCGAGGACGAAGCCGCCGTCGGCGTCGGCCAGCGCGATCTCCAGCATGCGCAGCCGGATCTGGGCATCGGCCACGGGCGGCGGACGGTGGGGCGGCTGGCGGCAGGGCAGGAAGCGCAGTTCGCGCAGACCCAAGGCTTCCCGGACTTCCAGCGCGGCCCGCAGATGCCCGTAATGGACCGGATCGAAAGTGCCGCCGTAGATGCCGATCATTCCTTATGCCGTCTTAGGTCCTGACCTGACCATCGCCCAGCACGATGAACTTGTGGGTGGTGAGCCCCTCCAGCCCGACGGGCCCGCGCGCATGGAGCTTGTCGGTGCTGATGCCGATCTCCGCCCCCAGGCCGTATTCGAAACCGTCGGCGAAACGCGTCGAGGCGTTCACCATGACCGAAGCCGAATCGACCTCCCTCAGGAAGCGGCGGGCGCGGCCGTAGTCCTCGGTGACGATGGCGTCGGTATGGCCGGAGCCGTGGCGGTGGATGTGTTCGATCGCCTCGTCCAGCCCGGCGACGACGCGGACCGCCAGGATCGGGGCCAGGTATTCGGTATCCCAGTCCGCCTCGGCCGCCGGAACGCAGCCCGGCGCGATGCGGCAGGTTTCCGCACAACCCCGCAGTTCGACGCCCTTGTCCCGGTAGAGCGCGGCCAGTTCCGGCAGGATCATGGGCGCTATGCCGGCGGCGACCAGCAGGGTTTCCATGGCGTTGCAGACCCCGTAGCGCTGGGTCTTGGCGTTGATCGCGATCCTGCGGGCTTTGGCAAGGTCGGCTCCGTCGTCGATGTAAACGTGGCAGATGCCGTCCAGATGCTTGATGACGGGAATCCGCGACTCCGCCACGATGCGCTCGATCAGCGAACGCCCGCCGCGCGGCACGATGACGTCGACGTATTTGTCCGCCGCCAGCAGCGCGCCGACCGCCGCCCGGTCGGTGGTCTCGACGAGCTGGACCGCGTCGGCCGGCAGGCCGCCGGCCTCCAGGCCCTGGCGGATGCAGGCCGTGATGGCCTTGTTGGAATGGATGGCCTCGGAACCGCCGCGCAGGATGCAGGCGTTGCCGGACTTCAGGCACAGCCCCGCGGCGTCGGCGGTGACGTTGGGGCGGGATTCGTAGATGATGCCGATGACGCCCAGCGGCACCCGCATCCGCCCGACCTGGATGCCGGACGGCCGGTAGGTCAGACCGCTGATTTCACCCACCGGATCGGGCAGCGCGGCGATCTCCCGAAGGCCCGCGGCCATGGCCGCGACCCGCTTGGCGTCGATATCCAGCCGCTCGAGCTGGGCCCGGTCCAGCCCCTTGGCCGCGCCGGCACCGAGGTCCTTGCGGTTCGCCTCGATCAGCGCGCCCGCCGAACTTTCGATCGCATCGGCGATCGCCAGCAGCGCCCGGTTCTTCGCCGCCGTCTCGGCCCGGCCGAGCTCACGGCTGACCGCACGAGCGCGCCGCGCCAAGCCGTCCACATACGCCGCCACGGTCTCCGGCTCGGCCGGGCGCAAGGGGCTGAGCGCCGTCATTGTTCCTTCGGCCCGCTGCGTTCGATCGCCTGGCCCATGCAGGTCATGATGTAATCGGTCATGCGCAGCGCCGCCTGGTGCGCGGCCTTGGCCGACCCGAACAGGTCCTTGTACTCCTCGGCCACCTTGTCGAAATCGCCCGAGCCTTTCACCGAATAGAACCTGGCGTAGGCCGTCAGGTACTGCTTGCGCCGCGGGTCCCCCGGAAAGCCTGGCAGATCGTCCGTCAGATCGTTGACCACGCAGTCCGCGATTTCACCCGGATCGAGCTTGTAGTCCTTCAGATCGCTGTCGTCCTGGAGCTTGGCCAGCAACGCTTCGCGCAGATCGCCCTGTTCCTTGCCGGCGCACGCGGTCAGCAGCGCGAGCAATAGAACCAATGAGAATTTCCCCTTCATGAAATCAACCGTTTGATGATAATAATGCCGACTCGGCCGCTCGCCGCCATCGGTCCGGATTGTACTCGCAACTCGGGTATACGAGGCATCAAAGCCGAAATGATACAGCGAATCCGCATTTTTTGCGGAATGGAGCGGCGGCGGCTTCCGCCGGACCCATGAATATCCTAATAAATGTCTAATCACTTACACATCTTGAGGCTATGCTGGGCAAGACAAGACCCGCGGCACTACGTTAAGAACTTAAAGGAGCAGAAGGTGACGGATTGCTATGCGCTTTCGCCGATGCAAGGAAACATGCTCTCGGCGACCCTGTTCGATCAGCGAGAAGGTACCTACATCCAGCAACTGGTTTTGCGAACCAGCGAAAACCTCGACGAAGACGCCTACCGCGCGGCCTGGACCCGCCTGGTCGCTAGGCATGACATCCTGAGGACGGCGTTTGCCTGGCGGAACCTGGAGGCGCCGCAGCAACGGGTCGAACCCGCCGTGACGATGCCCTGGTCCGACCTCGACTGGCGCGGGCTGGCACGGGCGGAACAGGAAAGCCGGTTCGATGCCTTCCTCGCCGAGGACAGACTGCGGGGCTTCGACATGGCGGAGGCTCCTCTCCACCGCCTGAGCCTGATCCGAACCGGGGAGGACGAACACTGGGCGATCTGGACTTACCACCACGCGCTGCTGGACGGACGGGCGCGGCTCATCATCATGGAAGAGCTGTTCCGGGTCTACCAGGCGCTGCGCGACGGCCACGAGCCGGAACTGGCGCCGCCGACGCCGTACCGCAACTACATCGGCTGGCTGGACTCCCTCGACTTCGCGGCGAGCGAAAACTACTGGCGCGATCTGCTGGCGGATTTCGAAGAACCCAACCGCATCCTGAGCGCCCTGTCCGAGCCGCGGCCCTTGTCGCCCGCCCATACCGGCGGACTGGTTCAAGCCTGGGCGCCAAAGGCGCTCTATGAGGCGCTCCAGGAACTCGCGGAGAAACAGGACGTCACGCTCAATACCCTGGTCCAGGCCGCCTGGGGCCTGCTGATCGCGCGCCACAGCGGGCTCGACGACGTGGTGTTCGGCGCCACGCGCTCCTGCCGGAAATCGGTGCCGGGGGGCGAAGCCATCGTCGGGCCGATCATCAACACCACGCCCGTGCGCCTGAAGATCGATCCCGCCAGGCCCGTCGCCGAGTTCATCCGCGAACTTCGGCGCCAGCACCTGAGCGTGCGCGACCACGAGCACACGCCGACGGCCCGCATCCACGAATGGAGCGGCCTGCCGGCCGGCATGCCGCTGTTCACCACCATCGTGGTGTTCGAGAACTACCATGTGGTGAAATCGCGCGGCGGCGACTGGGACAAGCGCCGCTTCGAGTTGAAGGAACAGACCGACCACCTCATCCTGGCGGGCTACCTCGCCGACGGCCTGCTGCTCAAGATCGAATACGACCGCCGCCTGTTCGAGGACGACACGGTCGAGCGCATGCTGCGGCAGCTCCTGACGATCATCGAAAGCCTGGTGGCCTGCGCCGACGGCAAACTCGCAGACCTGCGCAGCCTCCCGGACGGCGAACTGCACCGCCTGCTGGCGGAATGGAACGACACCCGTGCCGATTACGCCGAGGTCACCCTGGGCGAACTCTTTTCCGCGCAGGCGCGCCGCACCCCGGACGCCATCGCGGTCCAAAGTGGAAACCGGCGCCTGAGTTACGGCGAGCTGGACCGGCGCTCGAACCGGTTGGCGAACCTTTTGCTGCACAAAGGCACGGGTCCCGGTTCCGTAGTCGCCCTGCTGCTCGACCGCAGTTGCGAACTCGCCGTCGGCCTCCTCGGCGTACTGAAGGCGGGCGGCGCCTACCTGCCGCTGGACCCCGCCTACCCCGAAGAACGGCTCGCCTACATGCTGGAAGACTCGGGTGCGCGGATCGTGCTGACCCTGACCGCCCTGGCCGACGCCCTTCGCCGTCCCGGCGTCGAACTGCTGAGGCTGGACACCGGTTGGGAAACAGACCCCGCCGGCTCGGACGACGCTCCCCTGCCCACATCCGCCACGCCGGATGACGTCGCCTATCTGATGTACACATCCGGCTCGACGGGCCTGCCGAAAGGCGTGATGGTCCCGCACCGCGGCGTCGTCAACCTGTGCGCGGCGATGCGGCGCCGCTACGGGCTGGGGCCCCACGACCGCGTACTGCAGTACGCCTCCATCAGTTTCGACATCTGCGTGGAGGAGATTTACCCGACCTGGCACGCCGGCGGCACGGTCGTGTTCCGCGACGAGACCCAGGGCCATTCGGTCCATGAATTCCTGGACTGGGCCGCCCGCGAAGGGATCACCGTGTTCAACCTTCCTACCGCGTTCTGGAACGAACTGGTGCGGGGACTCGGCGCGAGCGGCGCGGGGCTGCCCGACAGCCTGCGCCTGACCGTGGTCGGCGGGGAAAAGGCCTCCCGCGCCAAGCTGGAGGCCTGGAACCGGCTGCCCGGCGCGGCCCGCGTTGCCTGGCTCAACACCTACGGACCGACCGAAACGACGGTCACCGCGACCGTCTATCAGCCGCCGCAGTTCTCCCCTGCCACCTCGCCGGCTGCCGATCCGCCGATCGGCCGGCCCATCGACAACGTCCGCCTGTACGTGCTCGACCGCCATCTGAAACCGGTGCCCATCGGCGTGCCGGGCGAGCTGTACATCAGCGGCGCCGGCGTGGCGAAAGGCTATCTGCGGCGTCCCGAACTCACCGCCGTAGCCTTTGTCCCCGATCCGTTCGCCGGCGACCCCGCAGCCCGGATGTACCGCACCGGCGACCTGGTGCGTTACGGCGCGGACGGCCAGTTGTCTTTCGTGGGGCGCAACGACAACCAGGTCAAGATCAGCGGCTTCCGCGTCGAACCGGGTGCAATCGAAGCGGCGATCGAGCGCCATGACGGCGTGACCCAAGCCGCGGTGAAAGCCATCGAAGCGGCCGGCGGGAAATATCTCGCCGCCTACGTCGTTCCGGCGCCGGGCGGCCGGTTCGAAGCCGAAGGTCTGGAAGCCTTCCTGCGGGAAACCCTGCCGGAGCACGAAATCCCCCGGGTATTCGTAGCCATGGCGGAATTCCCGCTCACGCCGGGCGGCAAGCTGGACCGCAAAGCCCTGCCCGATCCCGCAGCGCCCTCCCCCGCAGCCGGCGGCGCCGAGCCCCCCCGCAACGACACCGAGCGTAAACTCGCCGCGATCTTCGAGGAACTGTTCCCGGCACGCTCGATCGGCATCCGGGACAACTTCTTCGCCATGGGCGGCGATTCCCTGC
The DNA here is from genome assembly GCA_040753975.1 of Pseudomonadota bacterium. Taxonomy (GTDB): domain Bacteria; phylum Pseudomonadota; class Gammaproteobacteria; order Methylococcales; family Methylococcaceae; genus Methylococcus. The sequence continues at coordinate 6,519 of JBFMDC010000034.1, read as the reverse complement.
GGGCGTTTCAGCTCCTCACGCGCATCGAACTCGTTTGCGGCAAACGGCTTTCGTTCGCCGCCCTGGCGAGGGCCGCCACGGTCGAACAACTGGCGGCACTGGTCGATGGCAGTGGCGAGACCGAGCACACCCACATCGTTCCCCTGAGCCTGGAGGCCGCCCAGGCACCTGCGCTTTTCCTCATCCACGGGGTGGGCGGCAGCGTACACTGGTATCACGCCCTGGCTGAACTTCTGAAAGCCGACTTCAAGGTCTACGGCATCCAGTCGCCCGGCATGGACGAAGGCGAAGACGCCATGGTCGGCACCGACATCGAAAGCCTGGCCCGGCTCTACATCTCGGAAATCAAGGGCATCCAGGCAGAAGGGCCGTATTGGATCGGCGGCCACTCCATGGGAGGCATCATCGCCTTCGAAATGGCCCGCCAGTTCCACGCCCTGGGAGACGAGGTCGCGCTGGTGGCGAACTTCGACAACTGGAACCGGGCGGCGGACGCACCCGGTTTCATCACCAAGCTGCTCCGCCTCGCCGTCCATTTCCTGAAACTCGGCGCCGCGGATAAGCTGCGGTTCCTGCGCGACAAGATGCGGTGGGCGAAACAGTGCTTCAGCGCGCGCCTGGCGCGCGGCCGGGCCGACGTCCGCCCGCTGGAGGAAATGAAAGCCGCGAACGTCAAAGCCGCCTACCGTTACGTGCCGGGCTTCTATCCCGGCGCCCTGACGCTGTTCCGGGCCCGCCAGCAGGCCACCACGGCGCTGGACGATCCGCTGCTCGGCTGGAACGGACTGGCGGAGGAAATCGACGTCGTGGAAGTGCCCGGCGACCATTACACCCTGCTCGGCGAACCGCATGTCCGCACGCTGGCCGACGAACTGAGGCGTCGGGCGCGGATCCTGGCAGGCAGCGGGCGTTGATTCCGCTCTGACGCCTCGCCGGAAACCATGCCGTTCAGCCATCCCTACCCGTTCGACCCGAGCTACGGGTTTTCCCTCGACCAGCTGCTCCGGGTGGAACCGCCCGACCCGCCGGGGGACTTCGCCGAATTCTGGTCGGCGCGGTATGACAACACGAGGAACCTAGCGCCCCGGCCGGAACTCCGCCGCTGCGGCTGGAACCATCCGCGCTTCCAGGCGTTCGACCTCACCTACTGCTCGACCGGGCCGGTCAGCATCGGCGGCTGGGCGCTGGTTCCGGCGCACGGGCGGATCCGCCGCGGCTTCGTGGTCGGCCACGGCTATGGCGGCCGCAGCGGTCCCGACCTCGACCTCCCCTTCGACGACGCGGCCATCCTGTTTCCCTGCTTCCGCGGCCTCTCCCGCAGCCGCTGTGCCGGCATTCCGGAAACGCCGGACCGGCACGTCCTGTGCGGCATCGAGGACCGCAACCGCTACGTCCTCGGCGGCTGCGTGGAAGACGTCTGGCTGGCCGTCAGCGCCCTGCTCGAACTGTTTCCCGAGGCCGAAGGCCGCGTCGGCTACCTCGGCTTCAGCTTCGGCGGCGGCATCGGCGCCCTGAGCCTGCCCTGGGAACCGCGCGTCCAGAGGGCTCATCTCAACGTGCCGACATTCGGCCACCAGCCGCTCCGGCTGACCCTGCCGACGGTGGGCAGCGGGGAACCGATCAGGCGCCATCAATCGCTCCATGGTAATGTGATGGCAATCTTGGCCTACTACGATGCCGCCATCGCCGCGCGCTTCACCGGCATCCCGGTGCACGTCGCCGCCGCCCTGTTCGATCCGGCCGTCGCGCCGCCCGGCCAGTTCGCCATCTTCAACGCGCTCGCCGGGCCGAGAGAGCTGTTCGTGCTGGACGCCGGGCATTTTGACTATCCGCGCAAGCAAGAACAGGACCGATCGTTATCCGCCGCCGTTGCGGCATTTTTCGAACCACTATGAACCGGGAATATCACCGCTGGTACACCGAACGTCTGGGCCGTGACATGGAGCTGCTGGTGTTCGGCCATGCCGGCGCCAAAGTGCTGGTCTTCCCGACCCGGGATGGCCGCTTCCACGAATACGAAGACCGCCGCCTGGTGGAAAGCCTGCGACACAAGATCGAGGCCGGCCATCTGCAACTGTTCTGCCTGGACAGCATCGACCACGAATCCCTCTATTGTTTCTGGCGCCATCCGGCCGAGCGCATCCGGCGCCATGTCCAGTTCGAGGAATACGTCCTCAACGAGGTGTTCCCGCTGATGGCCGCCAAGAACCCGCATCCCTGCACCATCGCGCACGGTTGCAGCCTGGGCGCCTTCCACGCCGTCAACATCGCCTTCCGCCACCCCCACCTGTTCCGCAAGGTGGCTGCATTCTCCGGCCGTTACGATCTGACCCTCAACGTGGAACACTTCCGCGACCTGTTCGACGGCTATTACGACGACACCATCTATTACCATACGCCCTCCCATTTCCTCCCCAACCTGGACTGTCATCGGCGGCTCGAAGCGCTGCGGCGCATGGACATCGTGCTGGTCATCGGTGGCGAAGACCCGTTTCTCGACAACAATCGCCACTTGAGCCGGATTCTCTGGTCCAAGGGCATCCCACACGCGCTGCATACCTGGGACGGGCGCGCCCACCAGGGCCGCGCCTGGCGGAAGATGGCGCCGTTGTACGTCTGAGCCGAGGATGTTCCCAACTGGAATGAACTGTCGATCGAGAGGTGGGAAATGTCTATCTGTTTCCGGTTTTTACAATGGCTAACCGCCAAACCGAACGGTTGGTAGGTGGTCGCCGAAATACCCAATCAATACGACGGCTGTTTCACCAGTTCTTTCGGCATGGAAATAGAGGCGGGCGTTGGCGCTTCCACTCAATTTGGTGTGGTCGCTCCAGCGGCGCGGTGCGAAGCCGTCCGGCATGGGAAAGTCGCGCAGAGGGCCATACGTCCCATGATCCAGCGTTGTATTGGATTCGCGGCTCCATGTGATCGCTTCGGACGGGGAATATTGTGCGTCGGGCCGCCAAGACGCCGCACCTTGATCCAAAGCGCGGAGATGGCGGAATAACTGAGGGAACACCGGCTCGTTGCCGGTGAGCATGGCGATCTGGCGCACGGCTTTGGGACCAAAGCGCAGTCGTGGAAAAAGTTCGCCTGCGCGACCCAGCAAGCAGGCACCGTTGGCCACAGTTCGCTCGACACCTTCCGCGATTGTATCGCTTTGCTGGCGGACGTCATCCTCGGTCACCACAAAGCAGACTGGGATTGTTTCCTGGAATTCGCCATCGGCCTCAATCGTGGTAAGGTTGACGGCTACCCCTATGGAGGCGGGCAACGCCGCGCGGCCGAGCGCCACAGCGGGTGCGCCGGTCAGTGCCGCGAACGCCAAACCGACCACCGTCAGACCGAGCGCGTGGCCTTCGATGGCCCGCTCGCCTTCGACCGCGGCGAAAAGTCCATCGGTGCCATCGATAAACGGTTGTTTGCCCAGACGGTTGGCGATGAGCCTGCCCGCGTCGCGATTCGTCCCTGGATCGAAACACCATCCCCGCAAGCCACGCCCATGGCCGATATCCTGATCGGTGGCGGCGCGCACCGAACGCAAAACCCGCGCGCATCCCAACTGATCCAGGGCCGTGAGCGTGGAGGCGAGAGTCTGAATACGCCTGGCCGGGTTCCAGGCATCACAAGGCACGAGACAGGTCTCGTCGAGGATCACGTCCATGGGTGCCTTAAATTAGGCTATGTCTGCGTTAATAGTTGAAAAATACTGATCCGGCCAGCCGGCAATCAGCAGGTGATTGATCGGCCGACAGTTAATCACGGTTTATCGCCGGTCTGTGAGGCCCGAAAATCGGCCCGTAGACAGTTTCAACGTTTAACGTAGACATAGCCTTAAATTAATTCGGCGAGGGCAAAATCGAATTGGTCGAAGAACCCCTCCGGCCATGAGTCGAGCCGCCCGTCTTCATCCATGGTCGGGGACTCGGGGGCGGCGGCCTGACCGGGCCGATGGGCGAAAAAGTGGACGTGGACGTCCGTCGGGGGGAGTTTTTTCTGCTTCACGGCCAGCCGGACACCATTGAGGACATGGTCGGAATGGGTTTCTAGTACCACCTGTACCCCGCTGGCGGCAGTTTCCGCCAACAGCATGCCGATCCCCTGTTGCGCACGCGGATGGAGGTGGACCTCCGGATTTTCGATGAGCAGCACGTCCCCTCCACGGGCAGCCAAGAGGGAAACAATGATCGGAAAAAGTTGGGTTAGGCCAAAGCCGACGTTCTGCGGACGCTGGAAGTCGGAGCGGGAATCGGAACGCAGGCGTAGGCTGATGGCGCTCACCCCGTCGATGGGGGAGACCCGCAGGTCGCAGCCGGGGAAGAAGCGCTGCATATGTGCCCGAACCTGATGGAATAAAGTAGGTGGCGTATCGGGAATGCGGAGCGCTTGGCTGACCTCATCGGCTTCTCGCCAATAAAGAAGGCCTGCCGCCATTTCTCCATGATGGCCAACACGCGCATGACCATCCGCCACCCGCAAGGGTAGCAACTCCCTGGGGCCGGTGCGTTCGGCGGTTATCCAACTTAAATGGCGTAGTGCGGCGATGACGGGCGAGGCCTCCGCGTAACCGGGGGGCATAAGCCAGCGCGTGGCAGCTTCTAAGGGAACAGGCACACCGTCGACCTCCACTTGCTCCAGTTCGATGGACAGCGCCCGACGATCCTCAGCCGTGAACGACCACTTCACCGTTTGTTCGTCGGTGGCAATACCCAGAGCCAGACCACGGCGCGCGGAATCCTGGTTGAGAACGTCCGCCACATTACCCAAAGCCAGTTCCGGGCCTTCAAGAAGAAGGGAGCGCCCCCATTCCTGCTGGCCGAAAGTCTGAGACAGCAGCACCAAGGCCTGCATGACCGAAGACTTGCCGCCGCCATTCACCCCTGTCAGCAGAGTCAGCGGCCCCAAGGGCAGGTCCAAGGTATCGAAACACTTGAAGCTGGAAAGATGGATTTCACGCAGCATCGAACACCTCTTTGAACATGGCGTTGGCAATCCGGAAACGGGTACGAACCTCCCTGGGGGTATTGGGGCCGTATGTTATGGCCTTGATGAAATCGTCATCTTCCATGAAATCGAAGAACCTTTGCCGAAGTGCTTCAGTTTTTTCCTCCACTCTGGACTCGGAATACCGAGCAAGGCCGGTACTCATGACATCGAACAAGGAGGCGTTGATGACACTGCGTTTTTGATTGTGGTTACTGTGCTTTCGGAATGCCTGGCGGCCGAATACGGCGAGGTTGTTTTTCATGGCACGCCGGAATCGACTGCTTAGTAGCTCCAGTTCCTCCGAGCTGGCCTTGTTCATCGCTTCTAATCCTTTGGCAAGCCATTCATCCATATCACCCCGGTAGGCATCCAGTTCCAATAGCCAGAAAGAACAGAACCGGTTGATCATCTCGCGGTCTTGCATCTTGCCGGCATTGAGACTGCCGCCGGTGGCGTCCCGGAATAGAGCAGTCTCGGCCTCGTCGCGCAGGAATGCAGTGGCCGAGCCGTTATAGATGGCGTTGCGCATTTGCTGGCGGGACAGCACCTCGCCGCCGTTGACTCGCTCGAAGATGTCCAGGCGCGCACGCTCGGGCACCGAGCGATCAATGATGTAAAAAAGTAATTGGCAATCTTCCACCCGATTCTGCAAGCGTACGTCCAGATTGTCGAAGCGCTTGCCGTCTAGTTCCGGTCGGTCCTTGAGTTGGAGGGCAAGCTTGTTATCGAGGAAATGCAACAGCGTTGTGAGCCGCTGTCGCCCGTCCACCACGATCAGCCTCCCTTCTTCGTCTTCCGCTACGTAGAAGACTGGCAAGGGGATGCGCAGAAGGATGGATTCGATCAGCCGGCTTTGCTTGTCTCTATTCCAAACGAATCCCCGCTGGAAATCAGGATCGAGGACGAAACGCTCATTCTTGATGCGCCGGATCACGTCCGATGTTGTCCGCCGTTCATCCCGGATTGCCAGTTCGTCCAGCGGGTAGCCTTCCCAGCCACCGGGGACAGGAGGTTCGTATCCCTCTAGGACTTCCTCGGCCTGCCCGCCGGTCGGTTCAGAGTTGACAGTGTTGGTTGTCATGCGTCTTCCAAATACAAGGTCAAGCTGCACAGAATTTTGACATAGGCGGTATTGCGTCGCGAGTTGCCCCCCTTTGACAGGCTGAGCAAAGTCACACAAATAAGCCAGGGCAGTGCTACGCTGCCCATTCTTGAGCGTCAGCTCAATCCTATAGCGACGGTCCGGAATTGCCGAGGAGCAGTCGTTCCCTGCAGCATCCTGCGGAAATCGCTTCCTGACCAAAAGAAGCCAATAAATACATGAGCTTCCGTAAGAGGAACATTCCCATCCCAATGCCTATCAACCCGGATGCGATCCTGAGCCAAATGGTAAGCAATGTTTCTGCCCTTAAGGAAACTCTGAATAAGTCCCCCAGGGTATGCGGTAAAATTTGTTCCGCCTGTTTTGTTAGCGAAGAGAACGCCATGAAGCAACTCGGACTGAGTGCCCCCGTGTTCATCAAGAAACCGAAG
>JBFMDC010000033.1:0-33182 GCA_040753975.1 Pseudomonadota bacterium | reverse complement strand
GCGCTTCGGTTTCTTGATGAACACGGGGGCACTCAGTCCGAGTTGCTTCATGGCGTTCTCTTCGCTAACAAAACAGGCGGAACAAATTTTACCGCATACCCTGGGGGACTTATTCAGAGTTTCCTTAGAACATGTTTTTCGGGCGCCGTGGGAGCGGCTCCGCCGCGATACGCCGGGCGTCGAAACTGCGGCCTTGAGCCAATCAGACCGCGAAGCTCTCGCCGCAGCCGCAGCTCGCGGCGGCCTTGGGATTGTGGAAACGGAAGGCCTGGTTGATTCCTTCGCGGACGTAATCGATTTCGACGCCGTCGAGATAGGCGAGATCGGCGGTCTTGACCACGATCTTGACGCCGTGCTGCTCGAAGACCTCATCGTCGGCGGCAATTTCCTCCGCGTAATCGACGACATAGGCGTAGCCCGAACATCCCGCCCGCCTGACGCCCAGGCGCAGGCCCGCCCCGCGTCCACGGCGCTGGAGCTGTCTGGTGATCTGTGCGGCGGCGTTTTTCGTTACCGTGACGGCCATGGTGATGTCCTCCAGATAATAGTTTGAGACCGATGTTTTTAGGATTGCGGACCCGTCCCGAGGATTCGACCGAGCGCGGCCAGCAGTTGTTCCGCTTCCGCTTCGGTGCTGCCTCTGCCCAGGCTGATCCGCACCGCGCCGGTCGCCAGGGCCGGCTCGACGCCCATGGCGAGCAGCACCGGGCTGGGTTCGCGCGCTCCGCTGGCGCAGGCGGAGCCGCTGGATACCGCGATGCCGCGCCGGTCCAGCAGCATGACCAGGGTCTCGCCGTCATAGCCTTCTACGGCGAATTGCAGCGTATTGGGCAACCGCTTGGCGGTGCGGGCGAACACCGTCGCGCCGGGCAGTTTTTCGATACCCTGTTCCAGATGGTTTCGCAGGCGGCGAAGCCGACCGTCGTGTTCTTCCAGTTCGGCGGCGGCGAGTTCGGCGGCCTTGCCGAAGCCGACGATGGCGGCCACGTTCTCGGTGCCGCCGCGCAGGCCCCTTTCCTGGTCGCCGCCGTGGATGAGCGGCGTCAGCGGAACCGATGGGTCGGCGATCAGGGCGCCGACTCCCTTGGGGCCATAAATTTTATGTCCCGACAGGGACATCAGGTGGACGCCGGTCTGCGCGAAGCTTAAGGGGATTTTCCCCGCTGCCTGGACTGCATCGCAATGGAGCCAGGCGCCCGTATCCAGGGCGGCGATGCGGGCGAAATCCTGGACGACGCCGGTCTCGTTGTTGGCCAGCATCACCGAGACGATGTCGGGCGGATTTTCCGCGATCCCGGCAAGAACGGAATCCTCGATCAGGCCCTGGGCGTCCACCGCCAAGGTTCGGCAGTCCCAGCCGTGCCTGGCCAGGAACCGCGCGGGTTCGGCGACCGAAGGGTGTTCGGTGGCGCCGATGCCGATGCGGCCGGGCTTAAGGCTCCAGGCCAGGCCCTTGATGGCGAGGTTGTTGGCTTCGCTGCCACCGCTGGTGAACACGACCTGGGCGGGGGCTGCGCCGGCCAGGGCGGCGACCTGGGCTCGGGCGGCTTCCACCGCGTCACGGGCGATGCGGCCGGGGCGGTGCAGGCTGGAAGGATTGCCGTGGCAGGATTTCAGATAGGGCAGCATGGCCTCCAGCACCCGCTCGTCCAGCGGGGTGGTGGCATTGTGATCGAAATAGATCATCCGGTCTTGGCCGGCTCCTGTCCCATCAGGAGTTCGACCCGGCGCAGGCTCTGGCGGTCCTGCCGCTCGGCGACCTGCCGCACCGGCTGGCGGTTCAGCACCTCGCCCAGGCTGATGGAGGCGAGGTATTCGCGAATCTGTTCGCTCAGGCCCATCCACAGGTCATGGGTCAGGCAGGGCTGGTTGTTCTGGCAGTTGGCCTTGCCGCCGCAGCGGGTGGAGTCGATCGGCTCGTCAACTGCAGCGATGATTTCGGCGATGTTGATCTCGTTCGCGCAGCGGCTGAGCTGGTAGCCGCCGCCGGGGCCGCGCACGCCTTCCACCATGCCTGCCCGGCGCAGGCGGGCGAACAGTTGTTCGAGATAGGATAAGGATATATTCTGCCGCTTGGCGATATCGGTCAGCGTGACCGGATTCGTTTCGCTGTGATACGCAAGATCCAGCATGGCGGTGACCGCATAGCGGCCCTTCGTCGTCAGTCGCACGACATTTTTCCTCCCCAGTTGACGAAATTTCAGGATTCAGCCGATCAAGCGACGGTGGCCAGATATGCCCGAGCGATTTAGTAAATTATTCTGTGGTTTTTCCGCGCTCAATTCAACCGATCTTAGGTGTCGGCTCGAAAGTTTTTTCCGCTGGACGGTTCCGCGGTTCCAATGCGGGTCGATCGGGAGCATGCCGGGGGCTGTCGGCGTAGACAGCCCCAGCCGTTAATTGGACAATCAGAGCTAACGATCATGGCGACCAGCCGCCCAGGATTATGAAAGCGACTGTTCGCCATGATCGTTTCCCTCGCCCCGGCCCAATCATGCCGGGCTATCCTGCCCGGCACCCTTCGGGCCAGTGCAAATCCGCTTCCGGCGGATTTGTCCCAGAGGGAGAGGGTGAGCAAGGTTGAGCGACTTTCACGTTAAGGACTCACAGAGTGAGGGAGGCGGAGTAAACGCAGATGGCCGATCATCACCGCGCATCCGAGCTTGAGCACGGCGCAGCCGGAAGGAAGGCGGCTGCGATTGTGTTCATAGTCGGCATCACGGCGCTCATCGTCGCGCTGGATCGGTTTGGCGTGTTCGGTCCCGGCCACGAGGGCGGCGAGGAGCGGACGGAGCAGGCCGGCCCGTTGCCTGAGCCCTCGGTGCGGATGGACGAGGAAGCGCCGGCGGGCGGCGATGAATCGCTGCTTCCTCTTTCCGTGACCGGCAACTATTCCGGCAGCGAGATCCGTACCGCCGGTTACAGCGAGGGCATGAGTTTTTCGCTGGAGATGTCCCTGGACCAGCGCGGCCGGGCAGTCTACGGGAATTATTCCAACAGCGCCGGCGATGCGGGGAATCTGAAAGGCTCGGTGGAGGGCGAGGTTTTTTCCGGGCGCACGGAATCGCTGATGCTGCCCGGCAATTTCTGCGACTTCGAGGCCGAAGTCAAGCAGGGCGGTGTGATCATCCAGGGCGAGTTTCATTGCACCAAGGGGGACCGCTCCAGGTTCACCCTCAAACGCCGTTAGCTAGGGTTCATTGCTGGCGCGGCGGGAACAGGTGCGGATTGCGGGCCACGAAGCGCCGCACCAGCCGGTCGGCGATGAGGGAGTCGCCGCCCTTGACGTAGTGGTAGCCCATCCAGGCGGCCAGGAAGGCGCCAGCGGCGTCGACGATGAGGTCGGTCATGGTGTCGCGCGCCGATTTCTGCATATTGAATCCGAATCCCTCATCCATCAGGAATTCGAAAATCTCCCATAAGGTTCCCACCGACACCGAATAACAGAATGCGGTGATGGCGACGTAGAGAGGCGCCATTTTCACCCGGTGGGTGCTGTGGAATGCGTAGATCAGCAGGAAGCCCAAGAGCCCCATGACCAGCGCGGAAACGCTGTGCAGGAGGAGGTCCCACCACCAGAAGCGTTCGTAGAACATCGCCACTTCGCCCAGGCCGAAAGCCGCATACAGGAACAGGCAGGTGATGAAAGTGAATTCCACCGGCAACTGGACCTGGAACTGGCGGGCGATCATGGCGGGCAGGAAGGTCAGCGCGAGCACCGCGAGCGAAGTGAAGGCCACCAGCCATTGCGTCTCGTGCAGGGCGCCGATGAAAACGCCCAGGATCAGGGCCTGCAGCACCAGCGACAGCCAGATCTGCAGGCGATCGGCCCAGTCTTCGGGGGTGAGCGCCGCGCGCAGGCGCGACAGTTTGCGGCGGCGCTGGCGTAGCGCTCCCATGGGGTCAGAGGGAGAGGATGTCCAGGCCGGCTCCGCGCTCCGGCGCAGCGTCCGCGGTGTTGCGGAGGGACTCGAGACCCGCGAAGTCGAACAGTTTGGTATCGGCGAGCTGCGAGGGGGCGACGTTCTGGAGGGCGGTGAACAGGGTTTCGACCCGGCCCGGATGGCGCTTTTCCCAATCCTTGAGCATGGCTTTCATGGCCTGCCGCTGGAGGTTTTCCTGCGAGCCGCATAGATTGCAGGGGATGATGGGGAAGGTGCGGATCCTGGCATATTCGGCGATGTCTTCCTCTTTGCAATAAGCCAGCGGCCGGATCACGATGTGGCGGCGGTCGTCGCTCAGCAGCTTGGGCGGCATGGCTTTCAGGGTGCCGCCGTAGAACAGATTCAGGAAGAAGGTTTCCAGGATGTCATCGCGATGGTGCCCCAGGGCGATCTTGGTGATGCCGTTGTCGGCCGCGTAGCGATACAGGAGTCCCCGCCTCAGGCGGGAACACAGTCCGCAGGTGGTCTTGCCTTCCGGGATGATGTTCTTGACGACGCTGTAGGTGTCCTGCTCGATGATGTGGAAGGGAATGCCCCGCTCCGACAGATAGTTCGGCAGGACTTCGGTGGGAAACCCTGGCTGCTTCTGGTCCAGGTTGACCGCGATGAGATCGAAGCTCACCGGCGCATTGATCTTGAGTTTCAGCAGGATGTCCAGCAGGGTGAAGGAGTCCTTGCCGCCGGACAGGCAGACCATCACGCGGTCCCCCGCCTGGATCATCCCGTAGTCGGCGATGGCCTGCCCGGCGAGCCGCCGCAGCCGCTTTTGCAGCTTGTTGAACTCGTAGCGTTCCTTGGCGTAAAGGGATGCTGCTGCGTTACCCGGCATAACGTTGGAAGATCAGGGTCGCGTTGGTGCCCCCGAAACCGAAGCTGTTGGACATCACCGTGTCGAGGCGGACGCCGTCGATGCGCTCGCGGGCGATGGGTACGCCTTCCGCGCCGGGGTCGAGGTTCTGTATGTTGGCGGAAGCGCTGATGAAGCCGTGCTCGAGCATCAACAGGGAGTAAATCGCCTCGTGCACGCCGGCGGCGCCCAACGCGTGGCCGGTCAGGGACTTGGTGGAGCTCACCGGCGGGACATCATTGCCGAATACGGCCTTCATGGCCTCCAGTTCGCGGATGTCGCCCACCGGCGTGCTGGTGCCGTGGGCATTGACGTAGTCGACTTTCGCCGCGGACATCGTGGCCATCGCCTGCTGCATGCAGCGCACCGCGCCCTCGCCGGAAGGCTGGACCATGTCGTAGCCGTCGGAGGTGGCGCCGTAGCCGGTGAGTTCCGCATAGATCTGGGCGCCGCGCGCCTTGGCATGCTCCAGCTCTTCCATCACGAGGACGCCGCCGCCGCCGGAGATGACGAAGCCGTCGCGGTCCGCGTCGTATGGCCTGGAGGCGGATTGCGGCGTGTCGTTGTATTTGGCCGACAGCGCGCCCATGGCATCGAACAGCACGCTCATGGTCCAGTGGACCTCCTCGCCTCCGCCGGCGAACACGACGTCCTGCTTGCCCAGTTGGATCTGTTCCGCGGCGTTGCCGATGCAGTGGGCGCTGGTGGCGCAGGCCGAGCTGATCGAATAGTTGACGCCCTTGATCTGGAACGGCGTGGCCAGGCAGGCGGAGTTGGTGTTGGACATCGAGCGCGGCACCATGTAAGGCCCGACCTTCTTGACGCCCTTTTCGCGGAAAATGCTCCAGGCGGCCAGCATGTTCGAGGTCGAAGGTCCGCCGGACCCCATGATCAGGCCGGTGCGCGGATCGGAGACTTCGTGAGTTTCGAGTCCCGCGTCGGCTATGGCTTCCTGCATGGCGAGATAGTTGAACGCGGCGCCGTCGCCCATGAAGCGGCGGACCTTGCGGTCGATGAGGTCGTCGGGATTCAGGCGGATCGGGGCGTAGACCTGGCTGCGGAAGCCGAGTTCGCCGTATTCCTCGGAGCGGCAGATGCCGGAGCGTCCGAGCCGCAGGGACTCGACGACCTCCGCCTTGTTGATGCCGATGCTGGAAACGATGCCGATGCCGGTAACGACTACACGTCTCATGTCTGTGCTCCTTAGAAGTCGTCCGTGCTCGTGAAAAGGCCGACTCGAAGGTCGTTGGCCTCGTAGATGACCTTGCCGTCGCACTCCATCTCCGCGTCGGCGATGCCCATGACCAGTTTGCGGAGAATCACCCGCTTGAGGTTGATGCGGTAAGTCACCAGCCGGTTGTGCGGCAGGACCTGGCCGCGGAATTTGACCTCGCCGACGCCGAGCGCGCGTCCCCGTCCCTTGCCGCCGATCCAGCCGAGGTAGAATCCGACCATCTGCCACATGGCGTCCAGTCCCAGGCACCCCGGCATCACGGGGTCCGAGATGAAATGGCAATCGAAAAACCACAGTTGGGGTTTGACGTCCAGTTCGGCCAGGATCATCCCCTTGTCGAAGGCGCCGCCCCCCGAATCGATGTGAGTGATGCGATCGAACATCAGCATGGGTGGGGCGGGCAGCTGGGCGTTGCCGGGCCCGAACATTTCACCTCGGGCGCATTGCAGCAACTCGTCCCACGTATAGCTGTTGCGTCTTAACATCGACTTTTCTTCTTATGGTGGTCTGGGAACAGAGAAATTTTTATATTGTATCAAGAAAATACAGGTTCCAGGAATGGTGGTATCGCTCGAATGTCCGGGCTAGCGGTACAGGAGCACCGCTTCCCGTTCCTCGATCCATGAGGTTTCGTCCGGGCGGGCGAGCGCGTCGAGATCGGCCGGTGCGGCGGCGGGGTCGTCCACCCACAGTCGCAGCAATTCGGAACCGTTGATCAGGTCGATGGCGAGACGGTCGAATTCGTATTCATAGGGAAAGTCCCGCCAGATCGGATAATCCGGTTGCAGTTTGCGCAGCGCCTTGAACACCAGCGCCATGAGCCGCCAGGGGCGGAAGCCTTCATGAAGGTAGGCGGCGGTTTCGACGTGGATCTGGATGCCCGAGCACAGCCGTCCGGCATGCTTGTGGAATGTCGGCTCGAACCAGCAGTTCCGCAGGATGCAGCCGCCCAGCCAGGAGGGCGCCAGCGAGCGCATGGTGGTCATGAGCTCGCGGGCATCGATGTCCGGCGCCCCGAACAGTTCCAGTGGGCGGGTGGTCCCGCGCCCCTCGGAGAGGGTCGTGCCTTCCAGCATCACGGTTCCGGCATAGCAGCGCGCCATCGAAAGATTGGGGGCGTTCGGGCTGGGGTTCACCCAGGCGTATTCCCCCGCCGGCCAGCCGTAGCCGGGGGCGTCGGAGACCCTCCATCCTTCCATGGCGACCACTTCCAGGTCCAGGTCCAGGCGCATCGTCTGTACGAACCACCGCGCGAGTTCGCCCATCGTCAAGCCGTGGCGCATGGGTAAGGGGCCCGCGCCGACGAAGCTCTCCCACCCTTCCCGCAGCCGCAGTCCTTCCACCGGCCGGCCGGTCGGGTTGGGGCGGTCGAGTATCCATACCGCTTTGCCATGATCGGCGGCTGCTTCCAGGACGTAGCGCAAGGTGGTGATGAAGGTGTAGATGCGGCAGCCGAGGTCCTGCAGGTCGACCAGCAGCACATCGAAACTGTCCAGCATTGCTTGAGTCGGCCGGCGGGTTTCCCCGTAGAGGCTGAACACCGGGATGCCGTGGCGGGGGTCGAGGAAGTCCGGAGATTCGTCCATGTTGTCCTGTTTGTCCCCCCGCAAGCCGTGCTGGGGGCCGAAGGCCGCGGTCAGATCGATGCCGCCCGCCGTGGCGAGAGCGTCCAGCGTGTGGGTCAGGTCGCGGGTGACGGATGCGGGATGCGCCAGCAGGGCGATCCGGCGGCCTTTCAATGGGGCGCGCAGACCCGGGTCCTGCAACAGGCGTTCGATGCCGAGCTTCATGCGATGTCCTGGCTATTCAATGTGAAAGTTGCTCAACCCTTGCTCTCCCTTTGGAAGAGGGTCGGGGTGAGGGGAACGATCATGGCGAGCAGTCGCGCTCATGCGATACCTCCCTGTATCGCACCCTTCGGGCGCAAAGCGTGCACAAATTTGCCGGGAGCAAATTTGAACATGCGGAGCATGGCCCGGAGGGCAGGCCCCAAGTACGGGACCTGTAAATCGGCCTTCCTGCCGATTTGTCATGATCCAGGGCGGCTGATCGCCATGATCGTTAGTTACTGTCTCGTTCCTGGGCGGCTGCGAGTTCGAGTGCGAAGCTGTCCGGATGGTGGAAGTCGGGCGTTTCCCCCGGATGGCGAAGGGCCCAGTAGGACAGGGCACCCCCCGCGTCTTCGATGACTGCGCATAGCGCGATCCGCAATTTTGTATAGACGCCGACGCCGGCGAGAAGTTCGGGGCTTAAGGTTGCGTCCAGCTCCAACCGGCTTTCGGTCTGCCGGGTGGTCAGCGGGGGTTGCAGCCCTTCCCCGAATGCCCCGCCCTCGCGGTAGCCGGAAAAGTCGAATGCGGCCCATTCGCCCGATGGCGAGAAATTGAATTCAAGATACCGCGCGCCACCCTCCGGCCGGAGGAAGGTTTCGAAGCAGGTATGCTCCCATAGGCCGCGGCTCCAGCGTCCCTGCGAGCGGGAAGGAAGGGCGAGTGCTGCCAGATCGCCTTCGAGCGCGAAGCTCAGTTCGATGGTCCCGTCTCTTGGCCGCCGCGCGTTCGCTTCGATCCGGCGGACCGGCGGACAGGATTGGGAGTGGTGGCAGACGAGGTCTGCCGTGCAAAAGCGAGAAGCGTTCATCGTGCGGATGGCGTCAGTTTTCACCGGCAGGTCGTGTTTCTGCATCGTCGGGCACGAAGCCCGGCGGAATGTGCGGCTGGCCGGAGCTTTCCTGGCGTCCCCGCATCAGCAGGGCGGGGATGCGTTCGGACAGCTCGTGCCGGGTCTTGGCCTTTTCGGCCTCGATTTTTCCCGACGCCGCCAGGGCAGCCTGTTCCTGGTGGAGTCGCCAGGTCTCGACGGTGAACTGGGACGCCAGAGTACCCAGGAATACGCCGACCGTGATTTGCAGTACCAGTTTCATTGCGGTCGTTAAGGAGGGAATCCGCGGGAATTGTTGCCAACCATTAATCCTACCGCGGAGAGGGGCGTCGTGAATATTTTTCCGGTGTGTTCCGCAACGCTCATGGCGAAAGTCCGTTGCAGCACCTATTCTAAGGGGGAATCTCCACTGAGGCAGAGAGGGTAGGTGAGGCGCCCGGATGCAAAGCACGCTACGGAATCGACCCGACAACGTTTTTGTGGCAACACCAAAACGCTCGCAACACATATTACATTCCATCCCCACCGTCATTTACGTCCTCGCGGTCACCCCGAAGGGTTTTGAGAGCGAATGGGTCAGCGACAGCGTGGTGAGAATACTAGGTTACACGGTGGAGGAAGCCCTGGCGCCCGACTGGTGGGTCGACCATCTGCACCCCGATGACGAAGATGCCGCGATTGAAAAAACCTCCGTCTTGATGACCCGGGGTCACCTGGTACAGGAATACCGGTTTCAGTCCAAAGACGGCCATTACCTCTGGATGCAGGATGAGGCGAGCCTCTTGCGCGATGCCGCCGGCCGGCCCAAGGAGATCGTCGGATTCTGGACCAACATCACCGAGCGCAAGCAGGCGGAAGAGCAGGTGGCGCGGGCGCGCGAACAGGAAGTCGAGATCGGTTTCAAGATCCAGCAGACGCTGCTTCTCGACCAGCCGCCTCGGGATTTTCCGGGGGCGCGCGTGGCGGCGCTGACGATCCCTTCGCAGCGGATCGGCGGCGACTTTTATGATTTCTTCCGGCACGTGGATCAATGCCTGGACGTCATCATTGGCGACGTGATGGGCAAGGGCATTCCCGCCGCACTCTTGGGGGCAGCCTCCAAAAGCACCTTCCTCCAGGCACTGAGCGAGATCATCTCGCTGTCGGACCGCGGGATGCTTCCGAAACCCGAAGAGATCGTCACGCTCGCCCGCGCCAAGATGATCCGGCAGCTCATCAGCCTCGAAAGTTTCGTGACCGTCTGTTACGCGCGCTTCGATCTGGAGCGGCGCCGGGTCGAGCTGGTCGATTGCGGACACATGCCGGTGATCCATTTTCGCAACAGCACGGGCACCTGCACGCTGCTGCAAGGGGCGCACATGCCGCTCGGGATCAGCGAGGGGGAGATCTACGAGCAGGTCAGCCATCCCTTTGAGCCGGGGGATGTGTTTCTCTTTTATTCAGACGGGATCACCGAGGCGCAGAACAGCGCGGGCGAGTTCTACGAGATCGGCCGTCTGGCCGAATGCGTCCGGACCCATGGCCGCCTCGATGCCTGGGAGTTGATAAAAAGGGTCCGCATGTCGGTGGTAGCCTTTTCGCACTCGGAGACCTTCGCCGATGATCTCACCTGCGTGGTCGTCAAGATCGAGGAGCGGGAGTTGCCCCTCGCCCGCGCGGAGACGGAGATCCAGAGTGATCTCCGGCAGCTTGCTAAGGCGCGGGCGTTCGTGCGCGAATTCTGCCGGAACGTCCCAGGCGCGGCGCTGCCGGAGGAGCGCACCGCGGAGCTTGAACTCGCGGTCAACGAGGCCCTGAGCAACATCATGAAACATGCCTATAAAGGCCGCACGGACCAAAGGATTCAGATCAGAGCGGAGGCGTTCGCGGACCGCGTGGTTTTGCGCCTCCATCACCTCGGCGAGCCCTTCGAACCCGATTTGGCCCCGCCGCCCGCGTTCGACGGCTCGCGGGAAAGCGGTTTTGGTTTATACCTCATCGACCAGACCGTCGATGAGGTGCGCTACTTGCGCGATCAGCGCGGTAGAAACTGTATTTGTCTGGTCAAGAATCGAAAAACAGCCTGAAAGGTGGACCATGGACATGGCGATTGAGCAGATTGACGGTGTGACTGTGGTGGTGTTGCCGGGAAAAGACCTTGACGCCGGCAATTCCAAGGAATTCAAATCCGAGGTTGCGGCGGTGCTCAAGGCGCGCGCCAAGGTGGTGTTCGATCTGGGCCGGCTGCGATTCATCGACAGCTCGGGGCTCGGCGCCATTCTTTCGTGCCTGCGGCAATTGAGCAGCCAGGGTGGGGAGTTGAAGCTCTGCGGGATGTCGAAATCGGTCCGTCAGACCTTCGAACTGGTGCGGATGCACCGGATATTCGATATCTACAACACCAAGGATGAGGCGGTGCGGGCTTTTCAACCCTAGCGAATACAACGATAGGCTGCTCTGGCCATGTTCAAGACTCTGCGGGAGCGTTCCCAATTGGTCATGCGTCTGAAACAGATCCTGATGGTGTTCGCGCGCCATGGGTTTTACGGCGTCGTGAAGCGCCTCTCCCTCCACGGTCAACTCTCGCCGCTGGACCGGCTCCGCTACGCCAGGCTGCACCAGGAAGAGGATAAAAATACAGCGGTCCGCTTGCGGCAGGCTTTCGAGGAATTGGGGCCTGCCTTCATCGAATTCGGCCAATTGTTAAGCACCCGGCGCGACTTGATCCCCGATACCTTTGCCCGGGAATTGAGCCGCCTCTTCTGGCACACCCCCCCGGTGCCCTGGGAAGAGATCAAGAAAGTGTTGCCCGAAGAATACACGGCCACGGATTCGCCTTTCAGCGTCATTCACTCAGAGCCTCTGGCTTCCGCCAGCATCGCCCAGATCCACCGGGCGAGGCTCAAGGAAAATGCCGCCGAGGTGGTGATCAAGATCCAGCGCCGGGGGATCGCCAAGGTGATTGCTTCCGACCTGGCGGTGCTACGCCTGCTTGCCCCCATGATGGAAAAATACCTCCCGGAAAGCCGGTCGCTGAATCCGGTGCAGATGGTGGAGGAGTTTGCCAATGCCATCGACCAGGAGCTCGATTTCATCCTGGAGGCGACCAACATGGCCCGCTTCTCCCAGATCTTCGCCGACGATCCCTACATCTACGCGCCCAAGACTTACTGGGAACTGACCTCTTCCCAGATCCTGGTCATGGATTATATCGATGGCATCCCCCTGGACGACATCGATCGCCTGCTGGCTGCCGGTGTCGACCTGAAGCGCATCGCCGAGCGCCTCCTGCGCGCCTTTCTCAGGCAGATATTCGAATTCGGCTTCTATCAGGCGGATCCGCATCCCGGCAATTTCCTGGTGCTGCCGGACAACCGCATCGCCTTCATCGATTTCGGGCTCGTGGGGTACATCACCAACGCGGAACGTCGGGCCCTGGCTGAACTGTTCCAGGCGACGATCGCGGAAGACTTCGAACGGGTGGCCTCCCTCTGGCTGGAGATCGCCCACGCGGGGCCTGAGGTCAACCGCGGCGCTTTTCTAAGAGGATTGAAGCCGATCCTGGGAAAGCAGATGAATCAACCCGAGGAGCGCATGCAGGTCGGAGAGATGTTCATGGAAATGATTCGGAATGGTGCCCGCCACGGGGTAAAACTGCCCGGTGAACTCTTCCTCCTGTTCCGGACCTTCGCCGAGATCGAAGGCCTGTTGCATTGGCTTTACTTGGAGTTCAATGTCATCGACCAATGCCGGGTGTTCGCTGATGAGCAACTGTCAGCGGCACGGCAACCCGAACGCTTGGTCCAGGCGGCCAGTGAGGAGGTGCAGCAATGGGCCGGCGTTGCCCGGCGCCTGCCGCACGAAGTGGAAGAGCTGGTCAAGACCATGACCACCGGGCGCTTCTCCATCGATTTCGGCCGCCAGGGGTTTGATTTTCTGGTCGGGGAGCTGGACCGGTCCAGCAACCGCATCGCGGTGGGCCTCGTGATCGCCGCTTTAATCATCGGCTCCAGTTTTATGCTCTTGGCCGAGAAGGGTCCCCAGATGTGGGGGATGCAACTCATTGGCCTCACGGTTTTCGGAATTGGCTGTCTTTTGGGGTTGTTGTTGATCTGGCTCGTGGTCAGATCCGGGAAATATTAGAAAACAGGGCCACCTTGAGGAGATGAAAAGGGGGGGCAGGGTCAATCATCGGCAGCCCGTCGGCATGCTACGGAAGAGTAACCGTTCATACCCCCACCTTTTTTGCTGGGAACGCGGCCATCCAGGCCGCTTTTTTAGCGGGCGGGACGCCCGCGCTCCCAGGGGGTTGAACGGTTACACGGAAGATTGTTGGGTGCTCATACGGCTTTCCCTTTCGCTCAACAGGTTATTTATTGCGGGAAAACCCCCGGCTTGGCCGGGGGACGCTCAAGGTTTGGCAGATCCAGGAGTGGAGCTTTGTCCAACTGGTTGGTCCGTCATTCCGGCAATCCATGCCGGGGCGACGACTTGGCTTTTGCCCGACGGCGATCAGACCTCTTTGAGGGGCCAGCCGTCGAAAGCCACCGGCTTTGCCGGTGGATCGTTACTTTCCCCGTTCGAAGCCCGAAACGGCCGCCTATGCACCCTCGCTCGTCGCTCTCCACCGTGTTCCGCAACGCTGGACGGTGTGGCCGTTTTCCCACAAAATAGTCGTACATGACGCATTTCACAGTCCGCCAGGCTCTGATGACCGATTTGCTGCCGATGCGCCCTCCCTCAGACCGGGGTGATTTGATCCGGAATTGGCATGGGCTTTCAGCCGGGCAGGCTTCATCCCGGTTCCTCAGATATCCCGAGTTCGGCAAGCAGCTATCTTGAACGCTCAATACGAGGAAAGCATCGGAGAGGCGCCCGGCTTGGCTGTGCAGCGCGCCCGTGCGGCCATCAATCATCTGCTCGCGCTGCAGCGGCCTGCCGGCGACTGGGAAGGGGAGATGGTTTGGTGCACGATGATCCTCGCCCAGGCGGTGATCGTGCGCTGGATCGTCGGGCGTCCCTATTCGGAACGGGAGCGGACGGCGATCGTCAAGCATTTCGAGGTTTCCCAGCTTCCCGACGGCGCCTGGGGCATGCATCCGGAAAGCCCGGGCTATGTCTTTTTCACCGCGTTGGCCTATGTGGCGTTGCGTCTTCTGGGTCTTGGGCCGGATACGACTATGCTCGTCAAGGCGCGAAACTGGCTTCATGCCCGGCCGGACGGTGTCAAGGCCGTTCCCACCTGGGGCAAGTTCTGGCTGATGCTGCTCGGTCTGTACGGACGCGAAGGCGTCAACGCCGTGCCGCCGGAGCTGTTCCTGTTGCCGCGCTGGCTGCCTTTTCATCCGAGCCGGTTCTATTGCCATACGCGCCTGATCTATCTGGGGATCGCCTATCTTTCCGGGGTCCGGTTCGGCGCGTCCCTCCCGGAAACGCTGCGGGATGCGCTACGGCGTGAATTGTATGCCGAGCCGTACGAGGCTATCGATTTCGGGGCTTACCGCCATGCCGTCGCCCGGACCGATCTCTATGTGCCGGTCAGCCGCGTCCTGAGGCTGGTTTACGATCTCCTGGCGCGTTACGAGCATCGGCCCTGGAAGGCGCTGCGGCAGAGGGCGCTGGCGTTCTGCTTCGAGCAGATAGTGAGAGAGCAGCGCTCCACGCGTTACCAGGGGATTTCCCCGGTCAGCGGCTTGCTGAACTGCCTGGCGATCTTCGCGCGCGATCCACACCACCCCGATCTGGCGCCCAGCCTCGAAGGGGTTGAAGCCTGGCGCTGGGAGGACGGAGCCGAAGGGCTGCGCTATGTGGGCGCGCGTTCCAACTCCTGGGACACGGCTTTCGCCGTGCAGGCCTTGGCCGAACTGCCGCAGCTGGACGAAGAGGCGGAGCGCGCGCTGAACCGGGCTCATCGTTTTCTCGATAAGGCGCAGATGACCGAGGAACTGGCGGATTACCGCGAGGCATGGCGCGATCCCGTGCTTGGGGGTTGGTGCTTTTCCGATGGCCGGCATCGCTGGCCGGTAAGCGATTGCGCGGCCGAGGCCGTGAGCGCTTTGTTTGCGCTGTACGAGCGCGGGGATATCCGGATTGCGGCGCCCCTGGGAGCCGACCGCTTGCGTCTGGGCGTGGAATTCATCCTGTCCCGCCAGAACGCGGATGGCGGTTTCGGCACCTACGAGCGGCGGCGGGGCGGAAGGCTGCTGGAGCTGGTCAATCCTTCCGAAATGTTCGGCCAATGCATGACCGAGCTGTCCTATATCGAGTGCACGGGGTCTTCCCTGGGGGCATTGGCGCATTATTTAAGGCATTATCCGGATCTTCCGGGGGGAAAGATCGCAACGGCGATCCGGCAAGCGGAGCGGTTCCTCAGAAGCCGGCAGCTCGACGACGGCTCGTTTCCGGGCTTCTGGGGCATCAACTACACCTATGCGGTGTTCCATGTGCTCAAGGGCTTAGCTATGGCCGGCGCCAAGCCGGAGGACCCGGTTCTGCAGTCGGCCGCCGCCTGGCTGAGCGCGAAGCAGCGGCCCGATGGCGGCTGGGGCGAACACTATTCGAGCTGTCTTAAAGGGCGCTACGTCGAAAGCGGGCGCAGCCAGGCCGTGATGACCGCCTGGGCGCTGCTCGCGTTCATGGAGGTTTATCCGGCTGGGCACGAGGCCGTTGAGCGGGGTATTGCCTGGCTGTCCTCTCAACAGCAGGACGATGGCGGCTGGCTCCGGCAAGGGGTGAACGGCGTATTTTTCGGCGCGGCCATGCTGGACTACCGGCTCTACCATATTTATTTCCCGGCCTGGGCGCTGACGCGCTATGTCCGGATGAAAAGCGCGAACGCTTCAATGAGCGCTGGTTTGAACAACGCCGGCCCAATATTGCCGGCGCCGTAAGGACTTCATGACATGGGTTATCGCAGATGAGTTCGATTGAATTGGGGGAGTGGGACGTTCTGATCGCCGGCGGCAGCGTTGCCGGTTCCGCGGCTGCGGCGGCATTGTCGGGACTGGGCTTGCGCGTCCTGATCGTCGAACCCGATCCTGATCCCGGCCGCAGGCTGGCGGGTGAGCTGATCCATCCTCCCGGCATCGACGGGCTGCGCGAGCTCGGATTGATCCGGGACGATTCGCCCAAGGGAAGCGTGGTCAACGGCTTTGCCATATTTCCCTTCAACGATGGCGAAGGCGCGCCGGCGACACTGCTGCCCTACGGCGAGATCCATGGGCGCCGGCGTTGCGGCCGCGTGATCGAGCACAGCCTGCTCAAGAGCCATCTGCTCAAGACGGTGCGCGGTTTCGAGCGGGTCTCCGTATGGCTCGGTGCCAGGGTGACGGGGATGGAGCTTGAGGACGGCAAGGGCTATGTCGCCACCGTGACTCATGAAGGAACCGACACGCGGGTGGAGGCTAGGCTGATCATAGGGGCTGACGGCCCGATGTCCCAGTTACGGAAAATGGTCGGCATTTCCCATGAAACCCAGCGTTATTCCGGCATGATCGGTCTCGAGGTCGAGGATGCACATCTGCCGAACCCCGGCTACGGCAACATTTTTCTGAATCCGGCTGGCGTGTCCTATGCCTATGGCATCGGCGGCGGGCGCGCGCGGGTCATGTTCGAGGTGCTCAAGGGGGCGGATGCGAAGGAGTCCATCCGCGAGCACCTGCGTCTGTTCCCGGCGCCCTTCCGGGGCGACATCGAGGTGGTGCTGGCCCAGGGCAAGCCTCTGGCGGCGGCAAATTACTGCATCGTTCCGGAGGCGAGTGTCAAGGCGAACGTCGCGCTGATCGGAGATGCGCGGGGCTGCTGCCATCCGCTGACCGCTTCCGGCATCACCGCCGCGGTCAAGGACGCCTTCGTCATGCGGGATGTCCTCCAGGCGACCGGGCTGAACTTCGAGGCGGCACTCAAGCGTTATTCGGTCCAGTGCGGCCGCTTGCAGCTCACCCGCCGCACGCTGGCGGAAGAGCTGCGTGAGGCGTTTCTGGCGCAGACGCCGGAAGCCGAGCTGCTCAGCCAGTGCATCTTTTCCTATTGGCGCAACAGCCCCAAGGGGCGGCAGGCTTCCATGGCCCTGCTGTCCACCCTCGACAGCAGCATCTTCTCGCTGGCTTCGCAGTACGCTCTGGTGGGCCTCCAGGCTTTCCGCCTGCTGCCGCAGTGGCTGAGCGCCAAGACGGCGGGCGACTGGCTCCGTGGCGTGCTGCAGCTCGTTTCCAAGAGCCTCAAGTTCCAGCAGGATGCGCTGAGCCAGGCGCTGCGGGCGAAATGACTTATTTCAAGCGCCCTAAGCGCTTGAAAATGTGAGCCTTAAGGGCGTTCTCGCAAGTCTATGCGGTCATCCGCGTAAACACGCCTGCCGGTGCCCGGAGTGCGGCCGCGAACTCTTCGTGGCGGTCGCGATGGCAGAGCCAGGCACGGATTTTTTCCGCCTTCAAGAAGCGTCCGAAGGCTTGATCGACCAGACCTGAAGTCTGCGCGGCCCCGGCGCTCGCTTCGACAGGCGGCAGCGGTGCCGATTTGATCAGCACGAGATCGCCGGCGCCGATTTTCCCGGCGAGCCACACGGCCAGGCTGTCCGAGGTCACTTCCCATCCCGGCTTCACGGCGATGTCTTCGGGATGGGGGAGCCACACCGCGGATTTCCCGCTCTCGACCAGCCTTCGCAGCGCAGCCGGATCCCGGGCGGTTTCCAGATCCGGCGCCAGTCCTTTCAGCATCAGGCCGTACTGGGCCATCGCCAGGATGGCCATGGCATGAGCGGCCTCATCGCCGAAAGCTTGGCGCTCTTGGGCACGGCGCACCGCATCGGCGAATTCCCCGCCGCCAGGGACGATCGCCACCCCGGAATTTTTCAGGGTCTGCAGCCAAGGGAGCAGCGCCGGAGAATCGCCGAGGCTGCCGCCGAGCTTAACGACCCACATGGTCGCCGGTGCGGGCGATGCGGAAGCGTTCCAGAAGGTTCAGCAGTGCGGCGGCCTTGTCGAAGCATTCCTGATATTCCGACGCAGCCGACGAGTCCGCCACGATGCCGCCACCGGCCCAGAACCGTATCGTGCCGTCCGACTGCACCAGGGTGCGGATGGCGATGTTGGTGTCCATGTTGCCATCGAAGCCGAGATAGCCGATGGCGCCGCAATAGACGCCGCGCCGGTTGGGTTCGAGTTCCTCGATGATTTCCATGGAGCGGATCTTGGGGGCGCCGGTGATCGAGCCGCCCGGAAAGCTGTCGCGCAGCAGGCTGATGGCGTCATGGCCGGGCGCCAGCGCGCCGGTGACGGTGCTGACCAGATGGTGCACGGTGGCGTAGGTCTCGACCTCGAACAGCTTGGGCGCCCCTACCGAGCCGGGAAGGCAGTGCTTGCCTATGTCGTTGCGGAGCAGGTCCACGATCATCAGGTTCTCCGCCCGGTCCTTTTCGCTGGCCCGCAGGGCTTCCGCCAGGCGGCGATCTTCCTTAGGGTCGGCGGAACGCGGGCGGGTGCCCTTGATGGGCTTGGTTTCCACCCTGCCGTCGAGCACGCGCAGGAAGCGTTCCGGAGACGAACTGAGGATGCGCGCCTGCGGTCCGTTGATGAAGGCGCTGAAAGGCGCCGGGTTGGCCTGGCGCAGGGTCTGGTACAGCGTCCAGGCGTTGCCGCGGCAGGGCGCGGCGAAGCGCTGCGCCAGATTCACCTGATAGCAGTCGCCCTCGCGGATGTAATGCTGGATGCGCTCGAAGGCTGCGATGTATTCCCGCCGGCTCATGTTCGCCCGCACCGGCGCCAGCACCTCGAAGCCGGTACCCTGCCAGCCCAGGGTCTGGATCTGGCTGAACGAGCGCACCAGATGGGGCCAGCGGGCGGCGGTGGCGGGCGAGCGGCCCTGGCTCACCAGCCAGCTGCGGCCTTGCAGATGGTCCACGACGACCGCCCAGTCGTAGATGCCGACGGCCATGTCAGCGATGTTTTCGGCATCGGCCGCATGTTCCGGCAGTTTTTCCAGGCGCCGGCCCAGGTCGTAGCCGAAATAGCCCAAGGCGCCGCCGGCGAACGGCAGCTCGCCGAAAGGATTGGCGGTGGCGCCCAGTTCCCGCCGCAGGAGGGAAAACGGATCTTCCGGCGACAGGGCGGCCTCGCCCTGCCGCCGGATCTCGCTGATGTGGCCGCGGGTGACCAGCGTGGCGAGCGGGTCGGCGGCGATGATGTCATAGCGGCCGTGCCTACAGTGCGGAAAGCCGCTGTCGAGGAAGACCGCCCAGCGCCGGTCCGCCCACGGCCCGAACAGGGCTGCGCTGTCCTGGAAATAGGGAAGTTCGGCGATTCGGGGGGTCATGCTTGTTCCATGAGCTTAGAAGGCCAGGCAGGCCACGGCCGCCGCCGGAAGGCAGTCGGATACCGAGAGCGCCGTGACGGTGGCGGGGCGGGGAAGAAGGTCAAGCGCATCCAGATAAGGCCGGGCCGAGCGAGCGGCGATGACGCGAGCCAGGAAACGCCCTGCGCCGGCCCCGACCAGCGGGCTCTCCGCCGTCAGCAGGCTCCGGGAGAACTGCCGCTCCATTGCCTGGGTGATGCGTGAAAGCTGACGTTCTCTCAAGCAAAGGGCCAAGTGCCGCCATTGCTCGGGGCTGCCGTCGTTCCGGTCCCGTCCCAGCAGCCGGGCAAGGCGCCGTTCGCTGCCGGCGACGCTTTTCTCGCCGCCGTCGGCGGCGGGCATCTGGTCGGTGTGTTCTGCGAGTTCGCCGGTGAGGCGATAGATGTCGGCGGTGGTCGCGAAGTGTTCCGCCATGAGGCTGACCCATTCTCCTTCGAAGGGAAGCTTGTCGGCCAGCGCCATGGCGGAAGTCCGCACGACGCCGGTGTATAAAAGTTCATCGTATCGCAATCTGTCATAATCGGTATAGCCTCGGCTGCGGACCTCACCGCCGGCCAGAACGATCAGATCGGTGGTCGTGCTGCCGATGTCGACCAGCAAGGCCGGGTGACGCAGGCGGTGGGCGATGAGCGATGCGCTTGCCAGCCAGTTGGCCGATGCGACCTCGAGCGCATGCACGGGTTTCACGGCGTCGGCGCGGAGGAAGCCGGCGCGTCCGGCGAAAACCAGGATTCCTTCTGCGCCGAAACGCCGGACCATCGTCGAAATCAGGGCCTGAACGCCCGCAGCGCGGTCTTCGAAATGGTCGGCCAGTTCGCCGGTCATCGTGACGGCGTGGCGGCAGGATGGGGCGATACGGAGTTCTTTCTCGGCTTCGGAAAGAGCAATTTCCAATCTTTCCAGGCCCTGCCAAAGAGGGGAGGGGTATTGCCGGATGTCGGCGATGGCCCCGCTGTCCGTGAGGGCGACGGCTTTGAGGTGGGCGCCGCCGATGTCCCAGCCGATCAGTTCAATGGGCATCGGAGTGCTCCAGATTCTGGGTAACCGGCGTTCCCCGTTGAGTCCGGGGCGGAGGCAAACGACCGGTCCGGTGGAGTTCGAGCACCAGGGTGGCGGGATTTTCCCCGGTGGCTGCCTTCAGGCCGGCGTAGGACGTAGTCAGCCGGGGGTTGACTTCGAGGATGACGGGCCCGTCGGCTGTCCGGATCAGGTCTATCCCCGCATAGCCCCAGAGTTCCGGCAGTGCGGCGGCCACGCCGCAGGCGAGCGTTTGCCAGCAGCCGTCGGGATCGTCCAGGGCATTGACGATGCAGCCGCGGAGCGCGAAGCCGTCGCCGGTTTTTTCCACGCGCTGGCGGTTGCAGCTCAGCAACCGGGCGCGGCCATGAGAAAACAGTGCGCTCAGGCTTAAGGCATCGCCTTCCAGCAGGGGCTGCGCGACCCAGTCTCCCGGCCCCGGGGCGAAATCGCATCCGGAGCCGACGATCCGGGCGCCTTCGCAGCCTGCCCCGTCATCGGGCTTGACGACGAGGGCGGCTGGCGGATCGTCTTGCCGCGCCTCCCAGGGCAAAGTCGGTACGGCCGGCAGATGGTGGCGCTCCAGGGCCCGAGCCGTGGCGAGTTTGCTCGCCGCGATTGCGATGGCGCTCGCGGGACTGTTCAGCAGCGGAGTTGCCGTGCGCTCCACCTGCCGGCACAGCCGTTCGAGCACCCCGCCGGTTTCCGGAGCGATGGGCCAGACCGCGTCGCAGCGCCCGATGGCCTCCTGCCAGACTCGGTCGAGATCGTCGCCGGCGGCGATGGGCGTGGCCGTGACGCCGCGCGGCAGGCAGTCGAAATCCAGGCGGTCGTCGCGAAGAATGAGGGGCCTCACGCCCGGCGCCTCGAGCAGGTCATCGACGAGGGCGCGCAGCATGAGTTCGCCTTCGGCAGCAAGGCCCGGCGGCAGTGGGGCATGCCGCAGGCCGCCACCGGTGATGAATTCGAAAACCAGTATGTCCATGCGCCCGATTTCTAAGGAGGGGCGGATAACGCCATTGAATCAATGAAGATCATTCCCGTGCTCGATCTCATGCAGGGGCTCGTCGTTCATGCCGTCAAGGGGCGGCGCGAGAGCTACCGGCCGCTCAGCAGTCCCCTGTGCCGGGACGCCGATCCCTTTGCGGTGGTTGAGGCCTTCCGGAGTCTCCATCCGTTCGACACCTTCTATATCGCCGATCTGGACGCCCTCATGGGCCTTGGCTGCCAGAACAGGCTCGTCGCGGCGCTGCGTACGGCGTTTCCCGGTATCGTCTTTTGGCTGGATCAGGGGGTGCCGGAGGCGCGCAAGGCGCGGGACGCCATCGTCCCGGTCATCGGCAGCGAATCGCTCGACACGATGGACTGTTTGTGGCGAAAGGCATCTCACGATTGGATATTGTCGCTCGACTTTTTCGACGGCGGGCTGAAAGGGCGTTCCGAAATCCTCGCGAAGCCGCAAAGCTGGCCGGAGAGGGTGATCGTCATGGCGCTGAACCGGGTCGGCAGTTTCGATGGTCCCGATCTGGGCCTCCTCGACCGCATCCGTCGGGTGGCGCCGGGCAAGGCGCTGATCGCGGCGGGGGGCGTGCGCCACGGCGGGGACCTGGAGGCTTTGGAGAGCCGGGGTGTTCATGCCGTCCTGGTGGCGAGTGCCTTGCATTCCGGGGCGCTCGAAGCGAGCCGGCTCGGCAGTGCAAGGTCCTGAAAAAAGGAAAAGCGCTAAAAACAGCGCCTTTCCCTTTACCGTCGCGGGACCGCCGCCAAGGCGGCAGTCCCGGTAGCGCGCAATTAGTCGTGAGCCGCGAACGGATGAGCTTCGCTGCCCTTACGAGCAACCACGTCGGCAGCCTTCGGCTCGCCGGCAATGGCGCGCTTGATGGACAGCTTGGTCGCTTCGTAGTTGTAGTCCTGGATCTTCGCGTCGTCTTCCGCCAGCCAGTGGATGAACACGCCCACGCAGATGAACAGATCGTCGGCTTCGTCGGCCGGGATGGTGCCGTCTTCCACGCAGTCGGCAACGGCCATGGCGACGCCGCGCTGTGCGGGTCCGAACATCTGGGTGGCCTGCTTGCCGTTCTTGATGGTGACCTTGTTGAACATGACGGTGTTCGGCTTGCACAGCAGGTTGGGCGCAACCACTGCCAGCAGCGAGGTGAAACCGTCTTTGTTGTTGGTCAGAGTGTTGGCGAAAGCCGTTTCCGCAGCGCTGCCGCGGGGACCCATGATCAGGTCGATGTGCGCGATTTCGTTGCCGCCGCCGCACAGTGCTTCGCCGACCAACAACTTGTTTACTTTACCCATCTGAATTTCCTCTTGTGAAAAAAACGAAAAAAACTTTTTTAATAAGGACATGGTTATTTCCCCGGGAGAGGTTCTCAAGACCGACGTTTCTCGCGGAGTGTCCGCATCGGTCCCACGTGTCCGAAGGTTTAACCCCGGCGTGTCCCGGAAAAAATCGCCTCCAGGCGCACGGCCAGCAGACCGGCGACCGTCAGGTCGGCAGTCGTGCCAGGGTTTATCCCTCGCGTCTTGAAATCGGCATCCACGTCCCGTAGAAGCCCCAAAACCGATTCAGGTCGCGCGGTATAGGACAGCGTTTTCTCGATGAGCACCATCTTCTCCGATACCCACGGGGAGTAGCGGGGCCCGAATTTGCGTTCGATATGGCTGTCCGGTATGCGCGCAAGCACGCCGGAAAACGCAGCCACCGCCGCCCAGCCTTCATTGTCCCATCGGGACAGCGCACTATGATAACGTGGAATGATGAAATCAAAAACATCCGTATAGTCGCAGGTGTATTGATAGGCAACGCGGTCCCGGTCGGCGGCCAGCCGCATCGCATCGCGCAGCGGGATGCTCGGCGGGGTGCGCACATCATGCTCGGGAGCTTCGCCCAGCCCGCCGGGCTGGGCCAGGCAGATGGCCTGGTAGACCCATTCGGCGTCTTCGACGGTGCTGGCATGCAGCACCCGCCCAAGGCTCTCCCGCAGCGTTTCCTCTGCCCGCCGGGTCTGGGCCGCCGCGATCAGCGGCGCGGCCAGGAGGACGATGCCCAGATTGGTGTTGCACCCTACCGCATTCCATGTGGCCTCGACCGCCCGGTAGACGCGTTCGCCCAGGCAGGATTCCGTCCGGCACAGTTCCCGGGCGCTGGCCTCGGCGCTCAATCTGAAGTGGCCGGCGGTCATGCCGTGGCCTTCCGAATATACGCTGACGTTGCCCGGCTTGAAGGCATGCAGTTCGGTCTCGCAGGCCCAGCGGTAAGCGGTTTCGAGCGCCGCGGCGGACACGCTCATGTCGCGGCGCGCCGGGCGGATTCGGCGCATTGGCAGCGGCCGAGAAAATCGTCGGCGAGCAGATCGGCGATGACCACCTCGCTGACGCTTTGCAGACCCTTCCAGGCCGGCACGCTGTTGACTTCCAGCACGGTATAGCGCCCGTGCTGGTCGCGGATGATGTCGACGCCGGCATAGGCCATGTCCAGCGTCCTGGCGGCATCCTCGGCCAGGCGGCACAGCAGGATGTCGTCGAGCCGGGCGGGTTCGCAGCGCGCACCTTGCGCCACGTTGTTCAGCCAGGTCACGCCGCAGCGGCGCATCGCCGCCACGGTACGCCCGTGGATGACGAAAACGCGCCAGTCGTGGGGGGCGTTTTCGTCGCTGCAGACATAACGCTGGAGATAATAGATCCCGTTGGTCGGGGCCAGGTTCGTCAAGTCTTCCGGGCGGTCGTGGCGTTGCAGGCCGGCGCCCTGGGAGCCGAACAGCGGCTTGGAGACGAGGCGATGCCCGGCCGCCAGTTCGCGGCGGGCGATCTCCATGGCGGCTTCGGGATCGCCGAGCACCCAGGTCGGCGGTGTCGGAATCCCGGCCCGCTGCAGCAGGAAGCTGGTCATGCCCTTGTCCACGGTGCGTTCGATGGCCCGGGCATCGTTGTAGACGGGGACGCCGAGTACATCGAGCCCGTGCAGGATATCGAGGTAGAAGGTCACCTGTTCCAGCGAGCCGCCGGGGACGCCCCGCACGAACACGCCTTCCGGCAGGCGTTCGGAGAAGCCCGGCAGGCGGACCGGCAGCGCCGGGTCTTCCAGGTCCAGCCGGCAGCCGGTCAGCGACACGTAGGCGCAGCCGAAGCCGCGCGCGGCGAAAGCCTGTTTCAGCCGCGCCCCGTGCCAGCCGGGGTCGTCCGTGATGATGGCGATGAGTCCCGGCTCAGCCACCGAACGAGCGCTCCAGGAGTTCCACGTCCACTTCCCCGGCATGGAAGCTGCGGCCGGAATCCACGGTCGTGACGATCACGCTGGCCGGGCTGAACAGCATGGCGTCGACCTTGAAGAAGTCGTATTTGTATTCCTTGAATACTTCGGCGAACGGCTTGCCGTAATCGCGCGAGACCGAGCTCGGCAGCTCGTTGGCCAGGGTCTCGGCGGCTTCGTCGCTGCCCTTGACGAACAGATGCACGCGTCCGCCGAACAGGATGGCGTCGTTGGTGCGGCCCATGGCCTTGATGAAGTTCGGGTGCGGCGGCGGGACCGGGGCGCAGCCGGTGCCGTCGATGATGTTTTCCAGCGGAAAGTGCAGGGCATGGGCCTTGTGCAGGGCGACTTCGAGCACTCGCGCCACCACCTGCATGCCGCCCGCCAGGCTGCTGGTGGGCGTGAGGATCACGGTCAGGTGGGAGGGATCCAGCTTGCAGGCGCGCGCGATCTTATCGGTGACCTCGACCGGCGGAATTCTGTCGACTTCCATCACGATCGCCGTCTCGGTATGACTGTCGCGGTAGTTCAATTCCTTGTACAGCTCTTCCACCGGTTCTTCGTTGCCGTCCTTGGTCTTGGTGGCCATGGCGCGCGCCGGTCCCGATCCGAGGGCATAGAAGCCGTCTTTGCCTTCGCCGTGCGACAGGCTCCAGCCGGCGTACTGGCTGCCCAGGCAGGCGATCACCGGGTTGGAAGTGTGGACGTTGACCATCAGCGGCCATTTGGTGAAGGCGTCGGTGTGAGTGAGGGTGACGCACCCGAGCCCGCCCATGCAGATTTCGCCGATGAGGCGGCCGGCTTCCAGGCTGCCGGGCACCTGGATGCCGGCGTCGATGACGGTGCAGCCGTTGGGCAGCCGATCGATCTGGAGGCGCAGCTTGTCGGCATAAGTAATCAGGTATTTGACGATGGGCTGGCTGTGAGCGTTGACGCTGACGCGATTCTGCATGATGGTCCTCTTCAAAACACGGGGGTTACGGGTCTTTCGCTGGTCGGGTGCCGGGCGCTAGCTTGGCCTTGAGATTGTTCCCGGCGGTCATCGTTCGCATGAGGGAAGTTCTCCGTGCAGCAAGGCTTAGAAGCACTTCGCTTTCGCCCCGTCCTTCGGCCGTGATCGTGCAAAGCGGTGCGCCTTTCTCGATGCTGCATCCGGGGCTGGGCCGGTCCCTGCACCACGCCGGCCATTCTAGTGTCCCAGGAGGCTTCACGTCATGAGGGGCATAGATGATGTGGAACGCGCGGGTCAGGGTTGCGGGAGGTTCAAATTTGGGCAGCCGGCCGAGGCAGGCGCGGATATGAAGCCTGGCCAGACCGGACGGGAAGTCGTCGTCGTAAAGCGCCATGGTGGCGCTGGGGCGCGGATTGAGTTCGAGCGCACGGATCCCGCCGTCCTCGTCCGTCATGAAATCGAGGCTGTTCAGGCCGCGCAGCCGCAAGGCTGGGACGAGCCCGGCCACAATTCCATGCACCGTTTCCCGTTGGGAGCCGCTGAGCGAAGTCCGGTTGATCGCTCCGGCAAACCGGAACGGCAGGCGCGGATCGGCTGCCGAGGTCCACAGGGTATTGAAGCCGATGATTCTCGATTCCGCGCCATCGGCCAGAAACAAGGCCGACATGGGGGGCGTTCCAAGGCGGCGCTGGAAGTATCGGTCCGGTCTCGAAATTCCCGTATTGCCGGCGAAGCCTACGGCGCCTCCACCCTCGCTGCCGCCGTGCTTGACCAGCCAGCCGCGAACGTCGCGGGGCGGGTCGAAGCGCGTTTCCGGGAAAGGTATGCCCAGGCCGGAAAGCAGCGTAAAAAATAGGCGGGGCGTCTTTGCGAGCCGGACGGTTTCCGGGGCATTGCCCACGAGGAGGCGTCTCGTAGCGAGGTATTCGATCACTCCTGGCAGCGAATCCAGGCCGCCACCGTAAAGCGCGATGTCGGTGGGTGCCATCCGGTCGATGGCCGATCGCAGGGCGGAGGCGTCGAAGCCGCTCTTGCCGAGCGGCACGACCCGGCATTCGCGGCAGTGTTCCCGGGTGTCCGAATCGCCGAATCCGTCGACCGCGAACGGCGTCCATCCCCCCCGCTTCAGTGAACGGCTGAGAGTGGAGGCGGATGCCGCGACCACCAGGGCGGAGCCGGTTTCCCGCATCGATGCGCTAGGCTTGGATGGAATCTGGCTCGGCGGCCGGTATCGCAAGCGTTACGTCGGCCCCCCGGTTGCGGGGCCGGGCGATCTTGAAATCGAGATACGCCGCGGTTTCCAGCGTGCCGGCCGCCGCCGCCAGCCGCTGCGCTTCCTGTTCGGAAGCGACGAGACAAAAGCCCGTAGGCCCCCACGAACTCTGGCCGATGCCCACCGCCCCTTGCGCCCCGAGCCAGTCGAGGGCGGCTGCGACGTCGGGGCTGGTGAAGCGGCCGCCTTGCGCAGGGGCGAAATAATCGCCCACGGACCGTTGGATTTCGGCGATGCCGGCGCCGAAGGTCTCGAGCCGGCGCTCCGCCAGGGCGGGCAGCGTCTGCATCAGGATCAGATGGCTCAGACGGGCGGCCTCTTGCTCCGGGAACGGCGGCAAAGCCCGGAAGGCGTCGATTTCCTGCTTGCCGTGAAGACCTTGCCCGCGCGAGTCGAACACCAGGATGAAGCGCCAGTCCTCCGGCACCGGCAACCGGGCGATCACCGGCGGGCTGATGGTCTCCGGGCCGCGTCCGCCGTCGACGATGAGTCCGCCTTGTTCGAACGATGCCAAGCCGATGCCCGATCTCGCGCCTCTTTCGATGCGCGGCGCGAGCTCCCTGGGGGCAAGCGGCAGGCCGTAGGCCCGGATGAGCGCGCTGCCCAAGGCCAGCGCCATCTGCGTGCCGGATCCCAGGCCTACATGCTCCGGAATCGCAGATTCGATTTCGACCGTGGCCGACCCCTGCAGCCTCAAGGCGGCTTCGAGCTTTTCCAGGATCGCCAGAGCCTTTTCCGCCGACGGGCCGAAAGCGCGCGGCATTCGGCTCGGTCGAAGGCTCAGGCGCGTGGCTATGTCCTCGATCGCGACCCCGATGCTCCCGAATCTGCGCCCGAACGTGCCGGATATGTCGATGAACCCGAGATGCAGGCGGGCGGGGGCGTGGACACAGACGCGGGAAGACGGTTTCGGCATGGTGTTCGGAAGGGTGATGCAGGGGCGATATCGGCACCGGTCCGAGGGTTTGGCCCGTTCAGTCGAGACGGCGCGGCAAAAGGTCTCTAGCCTAGAGGAACGGGATCGTTTTGTCGATCATTCGTTCCCGTTCGGCAGGCTGGGCGCTAAGTTGAAAAACGGATCTGGATTCCCTATTCTTGCCTGCCACGCGGATGGCTGTCTGTCCCCGTCCATGACGACGCCGGACTTGGAACCACTTCAGACTCTCCATCAGAGAAATTAAGGAAAGGGCATGACCGACAACATCTCGGCCAAGGTCTGGGACAATGTTCCCAGCCCGTTCTGCGGTATCGCTTCCGACGACCTGAAAATCGAGGTTTCCGGTTCGGGCGTGCGGGTGCTGGCAAATGGCGATGCCGTCACGATTCCCGGTTTCGAGCAGCCCGTGACCGATACCGCTCCCCGTATCGCCGGCAAGCAAGTTTCCCTGGACGAAGCGGTGCAGCGGGCGGCGGCGATTCTGAAGGAAGCCAGGCTGCCGGTATTCAGCGGCTTCGGCACCGACGTCAATGACACTCGCGCGGCGCTTGCGCTGATCGACAAGGTCGGCGGCGTATTCGACCAGGCCCGCGCCGGCAGCGGCGTCCGCAACCTGCTGGTGCTGGCCGATTCGGGCTGGATCGCGACGACGCTGGGCGAGCTGAAGAACCGGGTCGAAGTGCTCCTGGTTTTCGGCAGCGATATCGAGGCCGCCTTCCCCCGCTTTTTCGAGCGATTCGTCTGGAACAAGGAGACCCTGTTCGGGCAGGACCCTGCCAAACGGGAGGTGATCTACCTCGGCCGGGCGCCGAGCGGCGATGCGGCGGTGTCGCCCGACGGGCGGCGTCCACAGGTGATCGAATGCGCCCCCCAACATCTGCCGGAGCTCGCCGCTGCGCTGTCGGCGCTTGCGCGGGGCGCATCGCTCCAGGCCGAAACGGCGGGAGGCGTGCCGGTCGCGGTGCTTGAGGGCGTCGTGGACCGGCTCAAACGGTCGGGCTACAGCGTGGTGACCTGGGTGGCGGGGCAGTTGGATTTCCCGCATGCCGATCTGACGGTGCAGCAGGTTTGCCAGGCAGTGACCGTGCTCAACAAGGAAACCCGCGCCGCGGTCCTGCCCTTGGGTGGACAGGACGGCGATAGGACTGCCAGCCAAGTCTGTGCCTGGCTGACCGGCTATCCTACCCGGGTGAGTTTTGCCCGCGGCTTCCCCGAATACGATCCGTATCTGAATGACACCGCCCGTTTGCTTAAGGAAGGCGAAGCCGACGCACTGGTCTGGGTGTCGAGCTTCTCGGCGGCGGCGCCGCCGGCGGCCGAGATCCCGGCCGTGGTGATCGGCCGTTCCGGCATGCGGTTCGACAAGGAGCCCGAGGTGTTCATTCCCGTCGGCGTTCCGGGCATCGACCATGCCGGCCACACGTACCGTTGCGATACCGTCGTGGCCATGCCGCTCTATCCGCTGCGCGACTGCGGGCTGACGAGCGCTGCCAGCGTGCTGGCGGCCATCGAGCGGTCGCTCTAGCGCCTGCTTCCTAAGGGAGATTCCAAATCATGCTGATCAAGCTTACGGGCGGCACCGTTTACGATCCGGCGAACGGCGTCAATGGCCAGGTGCGCAACCTTTTCATCCGCGACGGCAGGATCGTCCATTCGCTGAGCGGCGCCACACCGGACCAGGAATACGACCTGCGCGGCAAGGTGGTGATGGCCGGCGCCATCGACATGCACACGCACATCGGCGGCGGCAAGGTCACCATCGCCCGCAACCTGCTGCCGGAAGACCACCGCGCCGATCCCGAGCCGCGCCGGGGCCTGATGCGGGCGGGCTGCGGCCATGCCGCGCCTTCGACCCTGACCACCGGCTACCGCTATGCCGAGATGGGTTACACCGCCGGTTTCGAGCCCGCAATGCTGCCGACCAATGCGCGCCAGGCTCACATGGAAATGGCGGACGTGCCGCTGATGGACGTCGGCGGCTACGTCATGCTGGGGAGCGATGATTTCTTTCTTAGGCTCTTGTCCTCCGGCAGCGACCAGCAACTCATCAACGACTACGTCGCCTGGACGATCCGCTCGACCAAGGCGATGGGCATCAAAGTGGTCAATCCCGGCGGCATCAGCGCCTTCAAGTTCAACCAGCGCATGCTGGATCTGGACGAAAAGCATGCGTACTACGGCGTCACGCCCAGGCAGATCTTGAAGTCGCTGGCGCGCGCCGTGCACGAACTGGGCGTGCCGCATCCGCTGCATGTCCACGGCTGCAACCTCGGGGTGCCGGGCAACGTGGAGACTACGCTGAACACCATCAGCGGCATCGAAGGCCTGCCGATGCATCTGACCCATATCCAGTTCCACAGCTACGGCGTCGAGGGGGACCGCAAGTTCTCCTCCGGCGCGGCGCGCATCGCCGAGGCCATCAACGCCAACAAGAACATCACGATCGACGTCGGCCAGATTCTGTTCGGCCAGACCGTGACCGCCTCGGGCGATTCGATGCTCCAGCATGCCCACGCCGGCCATGCCCATCCCGACAAATGGGTCTGCATGGACATCGAATGCGACGCCGGCTGCGGCGTGGTGCCGTTCAAGTACCGAGACAAGAACTTCGTCAACGCGCTGCAATGGTGCATCGGCCTGGAAACCTTCCTGCTGGTCGAAGACCCCTGGCGCGTCTTCCTGACCACGGACCATCCCAATGGCGCGCCATTCACCAGTTATCCGCACCTGATCCGGCTGCTGATGGACAAGAGCTTCCGCAACGACATGCTGTCGACGATCAATCCGGAGGCGGCGGCGCTGAGCACCCTGGGTTCGCTCGACCGTGAGTACTCTTTGTATGAGATCGCCATCATGACCCGGGCCGGCGCGGCCAGGCTGCTCGGGCTGACCGACCGCGGCCATCTGGGGGCGGGCGCGGCGGCGGACATCACCGTCTACACCGACCAGGCCGACAAGGAAAAGATGTTCACCCGGCCGGCCTACGTCTTCAAGGACGGCGAACTGGTGGTGCGCAACGGCGAAGTCGTCAAGATCGTGTGGGGCAATCTGCACACCGTCCGGCCGGAATTCGACGGCGGCATCGAAGCGCGCCTGCGCGACTATTTCGACCGCTACCACACCATGAAGCTGGACAATTTCATCATCAACGATTGGGAAATCGAGGACGATGGCCGCAGCAAGATCCTCGTTCATCCCTGCCATCAGGGGGCGCGGTCATGATCATCAACGGCGTACACATCGACGAGACGTTCGCCGAGGCTTTCCCGATGCGCGCCACGCGCGTGATCGTCACGGCCCAGAATCTCAAATGGGCCTATCACGCGGCCCAGGCCATGACGGGCTTCGCTACCTCGGTCATCGCCTGCGGCTGCGAAGCCGGCATCGAGCGGGAACTCGATCCTGCCGAGACCCCGGACGGCCGGCCGGGCCTATCGGCATTGCTGTTCGCCATGGGCGGCAAGGGGCTGGCGAAGCAACTGGAGACCCGGGCCGGGCAGTGCGTGCTGACCTCGCCTACCTCGGCCCTGTTCGCCGGGATCGACGAGGGCGAGCAGATCGCCTTGGGGAAGAATCTCCGCTATTTCGGCGACGGTTTCCAGATTTCCAAGCGGATCGGCGGCAAGCGCTATTGGCGCGTGCCGGTCATGGACGGCGAGTTCCTCTGCCAGGAAACCACCGGGATGGTCAAGGCGGTCGGCGGCGGCAATTTCCTCATTCTGGCCGAATCGCAGCCCCAGGCGCTGGCGGCGTGCGAGGCGGCGATCGAGGCCATGCGCAGGATACCCAACGTCATCATGCCGTTCCCCGGAGGCGTCGTCCGTTCGGGTTCCAAGGTCGGCTCCAAGTACAAGACCCTGCCGGCATCGACCAACGACGCCTTCTGCCCGACCTTGAAAGGGCAAACGCGCACGGAGCTGTCGCCGGAAATCGAGTCGGTGATGGAGATCGTGATCGACGGACTGAGCGATGCCGATATCGCCAAGGCGATGAGGGCGGGCATCGAGGCGGCTTGCGGGCTGGGTGCAGTCAACGGCATCCGCCGCATCAGCGCTGGCAACTACGGCGGCAAGCTCGGGCCATTCCTGTTCCACCTCCGCGAAATCATGGCTTGAACGCCGTCCGGCCCCGGCCAACAAGGAATCGACTATGACTGCATTGACCTTTACGCTGAAGTCGCCGCTCAAGCAGCGGCTGGACGTTTCTCCCCTCGTTCCGGACGTGCTGCTGGGACTAACCGGGAAGGAAATCGCCTCGCTCCCGCTGCAATACGGCAATCGCCAGGTCGCCGCGGCGGAGCTGTTCGATATCGACGGAAGCGATGCGGAGTCAGTCCGGATTTCCGGCTCGCCGAAACTCGACTTCGCCGGTCGCGCCATGACCCGGGGCGTGCTCACGATTGATGGCGATGGGGGTGCCTACCTCGGCATGCACATGAAGGGAGGGCGTTTGTGCGTGTCAGGTTCGGCCGGTTTGTATGCGGCCTGTGAACTCAAGGGCGGTATCGTCGAAATCTCCGGAAATGCCGGCGACCTGCTCGGGGGCGCTCTTCCAGGCAATAAGAAAGGTATGTCGGAAGGCATCGTGATCGTCAGGGGCGATGCCGGAGACCGTGTCGGCGACCACATGCGCCGCGGTTCGATCCTGATCGAAGGCAATGCCGGGGCGTATCTCGGGGCCCGGATGACAGCCGGCACGATCGCCGTTCGGGGTAGCGTCGGCCCTGGTGCCGGCTATGCCATGAAGCGCGGAACCCTGCTGCTGTACGGCTCTCCCGCGGCCATAGGCGCCACCTTCAACGACTGCGGTTTGCATACCCTGGGTTTCCTGCCCTTGCTCCTCAAGGGCTACGAGCGTCTGGATACCTGCTTCTCTGATCCTCAGGCACGCCGGGCACGGGTGCGGCGGTTGGCCGGAGACCTGTCGGTGCAGGGCAAGGGCGAGATTCTTTTGGTCGCTTGATCCTTGCAACCGTTTTCGGCCCGCCCGCTCGGGGTTACCGCCGGATTATCCAGGCTGCGCCTTCCGCAAGCCGCTTGCAGTTCTGGGCGCCTTGCCAGTCCAGATGGCAGCGTGGCGCTTCATCTTGCGCTGCCCGCCACCTTTTCCCGTCCATAGGCACACCCTTCACGTAGATTCATGAGGTTAGCTTACGCTAACGAACCTGCGTCAAAATGCCGCAGATTTTTCTTGACAGCCCCGGGTTGGGTGATAGACTGCGACGCACCAAAAGGGCCGGCCAGCCTGAGGGCGCGGTTCTTAGGGTAGGGCATGGATGCGTAAAACAAGCAGGGAAGTGAGAGAAGATTCATCGGTGCAAAGCGCCGGTGTTTATGTCGATACAACAGTTGGAGGTAAAAATGGCAGCAACAACTTTGGGTGGTGCAGCTGCGGCCGAAGCGCCGTTGCTGGACAAAAAGTGGCTGGTTTTCGCACTGGCTATCTACACCGTGTTCTACATGTGGGTGCGCTGGTACGAGGGCGTCTACGGCTGGTCCGCCGGCCTGGACTCGTTCGCACCGGAGTTCGAAACCTACTGGATGAACTTCCTGTACACCGAAATCGTCCTGGAAATCATCACGGCTTCGATCCTGTGGGGCTACATCTGGAAGACCCGCGACCGCAACCTGGCCGCGCTGAGCCCGCGTGAAGAGCTGCGCCGGAACTTCACCCACCTGACCTGGCTGGTGGCCTATGCCTGGGCCATCTACTGGGGCGCTTCCTACTTCACCG
>JBFMDC010000032.1:0-54981 GCA_040753975.1 Pseudomonadota bacterium | reverse complement strand
GGCATGGAGTGCCGGCATCCAGGACACAGGGACGTGAGAAGCCTGCGCCATCCATGGCCTCTGGATTCCGGCAATCCCTGCCGGAAAGACGATTTTCGGTTGAGCTGACTTTCCTTGCTAATCAAGTCATTTTTTTTGAGGGGGAACCGCCATGAGCAACCAGCTATTGCGAGACATCGAAACCGCAGCCCCGGAAAATCTGGACGACCTCTTGCTGGTCATGGCCAGAAATGTGGAAGAAAGCCTTAAGAAGGGAGGCGCGCGGCCGGGAATCGACTATTCCATCCTGGA
This sequence comes from Pseudomonadota bacterium, assembly GCA_040753975.1. Taxonomy (GTDB): domain Bacteria; phylum Pseudomonadota; class Gammaproteobacteria; order Methylococcales; family Methylococcaceae; genus Methylococcus. Next base: position 54,690 of record JBFMDC010000032.1, on the reverse strand, counting down.
TCTCTACGAACTCGCTCAACCCTTCGCCCTCGAGATTTTCAAGAAGAATATCGAGATCATGAACTACTCTGTCCGCTGGTGACCCGCCATACCATGCAGCAGACGATGCGGGTGGCCGTTGTCGGGTTCGGCCGGCTGGGGCGGGCTTGCGCCGAGGTCCTGGCGCTGGACGATCATTTCGTGCCGGCCGGTTTCGTCCGGCGCCAGCAGACGGTAGCGGTACCGTTGCCCCCGCGGTTCTCGGCCTTGCCGGCGGTGACCCACGTCAGCGAACTCGGAACGGTCGACGCCGCTCTGGTCTGCGTGCCGCTCGCCCAGGTGCGGGAAGTATCGCGCGAACTGCTGCAGCGAGGCATCCCGGTGGTGGAATGCGCGCGCTTCGAGGGCAGAGACCTTATCGAGCACAAGGAAGAGATGGGACGCATGGCCGCCCTTTACGAAACTCCGGCCATCGTCGGCGCCGGCTGGGAACCCGGCGCGCTGTCGCTGTTCCGCGGCCTCTTCGCCCTGCTCACCCCGAAAGGGGAAACCGAGACGACCCACCGGCCGGCCGGAACCAGCCTCCACCATTCCACGGTGGCCCGAGCCGTGCCGGGCGTGAAGGATGCCCTGTGCACCGAGCTGCACGTTCCCGGCGGCAGGCAGCAGCGCTATCTGTACGTGGAGTTGGACAAGGACGCCGAGTTCGACCGGGTGGAAGCGGCACTCCGCAGCGATCCGCTGTTCCTGGGGGAGGAAACGCTGGTATTCCAGGTTGACGACGTTTCCGCCCTGGAGGACGAGGGACAGGGCGTCCTCCTCAAGCGTTACGGCACGGCGGCGCGCACGGCCCACCAGATGCTGCTGTTCGAGGCCCGCGTTTCGGAACTTGCGCTCAGCGCGCAGTGTATGGCCGCTGCCGCCCATGCCCTGCCGGGGCTCAAGGCCCGCGCCTACTCACTGTTCGACCTGCCGCCAGGCGCGTTGTGGGGCCGGCTGCGCGCCGAAGCCGAGCGGCAGTGGCTCTGACGGCCGGACCGAACGAGCTCCGGCGGGTGACGCTGCGAAACCCATCCATGGGTTTCGCCCTTCGGGCCAGCTTACATCTGTTCAAAGCCGTTGCATTCCTTGTCGCAAATACGACACCAGGACCGAAGGAACCCACGGGCGCCAAGCCATCCCCTTAGAAAATCATCGTCTTGCGCCTGAAACCGGGCTGGCACCGCTTCTGCATGGCCAGGATTTTAGTCGCCGGATCCCGCATGGAAACTCAACTCGACTGGTCGGCCTACGACGGCTACGGCGCGGGCGATGCCTATGCGGCCGTGCCCAACGAAGGCGGCGCTTACGGCAAGGCGGCGGCGGTGTGCATCGGCAACCGCCAGTGCCAGCGCACCGAAAAGGGCGTGATGTGCCCGAGCTTCCGGGTCACCCACGATGCGGCGCACTCCACTCACCACCGGGCCGCGACGCTGAAGGCGGCGCTGAACGGCGAATACGGCACCGAGCCCTTCGTCGGACCGGAGCTGGGAGCCGCCATGGACCTGTGCGTGGGCTGCAAAGGCTGCAAGCGCGAATGCCCCAACGGGGTGGACATGGCCCTGCTGCGGATCGAGGCTTTGGCGCAGCGCTGGAAACAGCGCGGCGGCGCGCCGTTGCGGGAGCGCCTCTTGGCGCACATTCCGCACTGGGCGGGCAAGCTGGCACGGCTGAACTGGCTGGTAAGGCTGCGCGAACGGGTGCCGCTGCTGGCCAAGCTGGGCGAACGCTGGCTGGGCATCGCCGCCCGGCGCTCGCTGCCCCTGAGCGCACCGGCCGAATTCCTGGCAGACGCCCCGACCGGACCCGCCGGCAACGCCGGCGGGCGCGAGGTCGTCTTGCTGGTCGACACCTTCTCCAACCATTTCGAGCCGGAAACCGCGCAGGCGGCGCTCGACGTGCTGACCGCCGCCGGCTACCGGGTGCATGTCGCCCGGCCGCCCGCCGGGGAACGCCCGCTGTGCTGCGGGCGCACTTTCCTTTCCCACGGCCTGGTCGAGCAGGCGCGGACGGAGGCCAAACGCTTGGTGGATGCCTTGCTGCCTTATGCCGAGCGCGGCCTGCCGGTCATCGGCCTGGAGCCGTCCTGTTTGCTGATGCTGCGCGACGAATACTACTCGCTGGGACTGGGCGATGCGGTGGGCGCCGTCGCCAAATCCGCCCTGCTGCTGGAGGAGTTCCTCGCCCGCGAACACGAGGCCAAGCGCCTCGAACTCCCGCTCCGCCCCCTGCCGCGGGCGCAGGCCATGGTCCACGGGCACTGCCACCAGAAAGCCTTCGGCGCGATGAAGTCGATGCGCAAGGTGCTGGGGCTGGTGCCGGAGTTGCGGGTGGAATTCATCGAATCGAGCTGCTGCGGCATGGCCGGCGCCTTCGGGCTGGAGGCCGAGCATTACGAGGTTTCCATGCAAATGGCCGAACTCGCCCTGCTGCCGCGGATACGCCAAGCGGACGAAGATACCTTGCTGATCGCCAACGGCACCAGTTGCCGCCACCAGATCCGCGACGGCGCGCGGCGGGAGGGCGTGCACCTGGCCAGGGTATTGCAGGCGGCGCTGGCGAACGGGGAAGCAGAAGCCAAATAACCGATTTCACGTAGGTCCGATTAGCGCAGCGTAATCGGACGAATGTCATTCGCCGCCGTCCGCCGGGTGACTCGTCCCGGCATCTTGCTCTATGATGAAACATCAAGATTCATCTTGACGGAGTCCGCCATGTCCGCCGCCGTCCGTGAGAAATTCTCCTCGCAAGCCGCCCCCGAAGTGCTGGCGGCGCTACGCCAGATCGCCGAATCGCAAGGCCGCCAGTTCCAGGCCGTACTGGATGAAGCCCTGCGCGACTACATCGACCGCCACCAGAACGAGCGCCCGCGCCGGCATGTGATGGCTGCGTTCGCCTCCAGCCTCGACGAATTCGACAGCTTGTATCGCGAACTGGCCAAGTGAGCCCTCGCGACTACCTGACCGCGGCCGACGTGCTGGGCCTGCACGCGGTCCTGATTCAGCGTTACGGCGGCGCGCCCGGCGTGCGCGATCCGGGGGCGCTGGAAGCCGCGTTGTTCCGGCCACAAACCGGCTACTACGAAGACATCGTGATGGAAGCGGCGGCGCTGTTCGAAAGCCTCGCCTTCAACCACCCCTTCGTGGACGGCAACAAATGGATCGCCTTCGCCGCCGTCGACGTGTTTCTGCGCATCAACGGCTGGCGCTTACAGCGCGCTCCGATGCAGATTTACGCCGAGATGATGCGGATGTTCGAGACCGGCACCTTCGACATCGCCCATCTCGACCCCTGGCTGCGCGACTTTGCCAGCCAAGCAGAGTGACGCGGTGCGTCGTCGTTATCTGAAGTAAGCATTATCGCTTGATGCCGGGATAGCCATTCGTCCGATTACGCTGCGCTAATCGGACGCGGGCTGGATTGGAAAGGACTCGTGCGGGGCGCGAAAATCCACCGGCCTACAGGGAGTGGAATCGAGGGCCGTAAGCCCTTACTCGCTCATATCGGGGAACAGGATCGCCTCGTCCGGCACCCCGTTGCCGTTTCGCTGCAGGCCGACGCCGCCGACCAAGGCATAGCCGGCATCGCCCTCGTAGAGCACGACGGCGTCTTTGGGCATTTCGAGCAGGGCTTGGATCAATTGCTCTACGGTCACCGCGGCACCCGATGCTCACATGTCGTCCGATATCACTTCCATGGCGATCAACTGCTCGCGCAAGGCCATGTGCGCCGGGAAGCCTTCCCGCCCCTGGTAGAACGGGTCGCCGTAAAGGGCGTTCATTGCGGACTGATCCGACAGGTAGATCCTGCAGGCTTCCAGCCCTTCCGCCAAAGTGGCGACACAGGCTTCGAATTCGGAGACCGGTTCGGACTCGTAGACGCCCTCTCCCAGCAGATCGTCGGCACGGTACAGTCCGGTGTCCCAGCCGTGCTTTTCGGCCAGCTCGAAGACCTCGCCATGGCTGGCCTGGGCTTCTGGAGATTCCGTCGTCAGGCCGGCGGCTTCGAGCATTTCCCGCGGGGTTGCCGCGGCGAAAATCACCCGCCCTTCCCGCGCCTTGGCCGCGCGGACCTTGCGGGAAAAATCGTCCCGGTCGAATGCGAACCAGGCGTTCGCCTTGCCGGGCGAAGGAACTTCGACGACATAGATCATGGGATGGTCCCGGAAATGGATTCAGTGAGTCAGGTTAGACACGGCCGCTTCCATGACCGCACCGGCCCGCACCGCGAGCTTGATGTCGACGGCGCGGCTCAGCCAGCCCAAGGTGACCGCGCGGAAGGCGGCTTCTTCGGCCTCGTCCCAGATCAGGCACAGCAGCGCCTCTTCGCGGTTGAGCAGTTCGTCTTTCTCCAGTTTGTCCACGGCGAGCTGGCAGGCCAGCGGGTCCGCCTCGTTGCGAACGAACACTTCGCGCGCCGCCGCGACGCCGTCGGCGATTTCGTCTTCCGACGCCAGGGCGGCGTGCTCGCCTTCGATGCTGATGATGAACGACATGGGTCTCTCCGAATGAATCAAGTGAGCTTGGCGCCTTATAAAGGCACGCCGAAAAACCATTCCTCGCTGCCGCCCCAGGCGAGATGCAGCTGGTAGGCGGAGCGCCAGCGCGCCGCCTCGGCCTCGTCGGCCGGACGGTGGCTCAGTTCCGCCTCCGGTGCGTCGGCGGTGAAATAGGCGCGGCCGTTGCGCAGGAAGCGGGCGAGATCCTTGCGGTCGTTGGGCCGAACCACGGCCTTGGGAACGTCGTTGACCAGGATCGTCGTCACATGCATGGCCGTCTCCTTTCGCTATCCGACGGTGATGACCAGGGGTTCCAGTCCCGCGACGGTGGCTTCGATCACGTCGCCCTGGACCACGGGGCCGGCCAGGCCCGGCGTGCCGGTGTAGATGAGATCGCCGGGGAACAGCTCCATCCGGGTCGACAGATAATGCACCGTCTCCGGCACCTTCCACAGCATGTCGGCCACGTTGCCGCTCTGGCGGACCTCGCCGTTGACCTTCAGTTCGATCTTGCCGCTGGCGATGTTGCCTGCATAGAACTCCGGGGTGATCGCCGAGCACGGGGAGGAATGGTCGAAGACCTTGGCTTTTTCCCAGGGCAGACCTTGCGCCATGGCCGCTTCGAGCGCATCGCGCAAGGTCATGTCCAGACCCACGGCATAGCCGAACACGTAGTCGTAATCGACCTTGTCCGTCGGGATGTTGCGGCCGCCCTTGTGCAGCGCCACCACCATTTCCACTTCCGGAAACAGCGCGCCGGTTCCGGGCGGATACGGCAGCACCGAATTGTTCTGCAGAATGGCACCCAGGGGCTTCAGGAAGAAGCTCGGCTCGGCGGGTTTGACCGCTTCCCGGCCGGCTTCCGGGTAATTGCGGGCGAGGCAGAAGATGCGGCGCACCGGATAAGGCTTGCTCGACATGGCGTCGAGGGTGATTACGGGCGCGGGTGGGAAAGCGTAGTTCATGTTCGATTCAGTCCTGTTCCATTACACCAACCGGTCCGGCCAGCGGTAGCCGGCATCCACTTCGAATTCCAGGTAATGGATCCTAAAATGTTCCTCCATCCGCTCGGCTTCGGGAAGACTGTTTTCCCGCTCCGGATATTGCGCCAGCAAGGCCGTGCGATGCGCGGTCCAGGCTTTGAGCAGCGCCTTCCGGGCTGTCTCGGCGGTGGCGCCGGCGCCCCGGAACATGAAGCGATGCGTGTTCATCTCCGCGACGACGAAACGTTCGCCCATGTCAGTCCCCGTCCGCCGTACCCAGGTCCATGCCGCGGAAGATCGAGCAGCGCTTGAACACCTCCAGGCTGGGCGCGACCTGTTTGTGCGAGCAATACTTGGCCACCAGCTTGGCCAGGCCTTTAATGTCGCGGCCCGTGGCGGCGGGGAAGCAGTCCGCCAGCTCGCCGAGCAAGGACTCGTCCACCGCGAGCGCGAACTGGTCCGTCATCACCCGCCAGATCTTGCAGCGGTCGTCCCGGTCGGGCGGATAGAACTTGATCAGGGCGATGCAGCGGGAGACGATGGCCTCGTCGATGTCGTCAACCCGGTTGGTGGTCAGGAACAGCAGGCCGTTGAAATATTCCAGCACCCGCAGGAACACCCCGACCACGGCGTTCATGGTGATGTCGTCGTCGCGGCGCTTGATGTAGACGTCGGCCTCGTCGATCAGCATCACGGCGCCCCAGCGCTGGGCGCGGGTCAGCACGTCCTTCAGCGCGGTCTCCATCGCCGCCACGCTGAGGCCGAGCTGGCCGGAATGTACCCGGTACAGCGGACGCCGGATGATCTCCGAATAGACCTCCGCGGTCAGGGTCTTGCCGACGCCGGGGGGACCCGCGCAGAGCACGGTGGTGCCGCCGGACTTGCCGGCCACGATGTCGTCCATCAGCACGTCCATCTCGGCGGTGAGGATGTCGATCAGGTCGGTCTGCTCCTCCGGCAGCACCAGCTTGCGCTTCAGTTCCGGCTGGTAGTCGTAGGGGGCGACGTCCTCCACGTGGACCCACAGGTAGTGGTGCAGCTCCAAATGGAACATCAGGATGTAGGGATGCACCGGGAGCTGGGTGAACAGCCCTTCCGGCATCGCGTCCTGCAATTCCTGGACTTCGTCCTCGGCGTCGTAGCGGTTGCTCTTGGCGGCCTTGCGCAGGTAAGGCCCCAGAATGTCGCCGGTGGCGTCCAGCGTCAGCGCGCGCTGGGTGAGGATGCCTTCGTCGTTCACCAAACGGGCGTGGCCGCCGCCGGAGGACAGCACGATGACGTCCTTGCGCGACCAGTCGGTGTCGCGGTGAGTGGCGGCCGGGTCTTCGGCGTAGAAGCCGATGCCTTGTCCCGCGAACTGGGCGCCGTAGCGGGCGCGCCAGTCGAAATAGCGGGCCACGGTCCGGTCGTAAGCCTCGATCAGCTCGGGCGTCTCCTTGAGAAACCCCTTGGCCGCGAAGATCTCGCCCACGGTCCGGCCGGCGACGTCGCTGGCGGTGATCCGCAGCGCGACCGTGGCGAGATTGCCCTTGGCATTGGCCTTCAGCTCAATGATGATCTTGCCGATCTCGTCATTCGACTCCGGAATGTAATCGAGCCGGGTGATGACGTAAGGCAAGGGCCGGTTGGTGACGTTGGCCGTGAACACCCAGCCGCGGATGGCGTCGGTCGCGAGATACCGGGCGATGGCGGGCACCGCCTGTTCCAGTTCGTTCGCCTCGAAGCGCACCCCATCGTCGTTGAGGGCTTTTTGCAGCACGGCGATCTGCACCGCCCGCTGCTTCAGGGCCGGACCGGCCTCTTCGTACAGATTGCGCAGGAAGTTGACCTCGGCGTTCTCCAACTGGACGAAGGCGATCTCGGCCTTGTTCCCGAACCGCAGTTGGTCCTTGAGCGCCGCCAGGCGCGGGAACTCGGTGACCATGGCCTCGACATAAGGCTTTTCGATCTGAAGCTTCACGGCACTCCCCTCGCCAGTTCGGAACCTGAACCCTTATTTCGAGCGCGGACGCTCGGACGGTTTGTAATTGCTGAAATGCCCTTCCTTGGCGGCCTGGGCGCGCGCCTTCTGGATCATGCCAGGCGTCTTCATGTGCGGCGCGATCTGCGCCGGTTGCTTCTCCATGTTGCCGCCGCCGCAATGCGGGCAGACCGGCGTGCCGCCGGCCTTGATGAGCAGTTCGGAGGTCTGGCCACAGTCGCGGCAGTGGAAATCGTATAAGGGCATGGCTGGCTCCTGGTGGGACTCAAGCGGAATGTCCTAGCCGGCTCCATTCCGCCGGCGTATAGACCTTCATGCTGATGGCGTGCAAGGCCCCGGTGGACAGGGGCTCGCTGACGGTGGCAAGGACCCGCTGCTGGCGCTTCACGGCACTGAGGCCCTCGAACGCCTCGCCGATGACCACCACCGAAAAATTGCAGCCTTCGCCTTCCACCCGGACTTCGCAGCCGGGGATGCCCGCTTCGATGAGGGCCCGGACTTCGGCGATTTCCATGGGCTTTCAGCCTTCCGCCGATCCGGCCACGGCGGCGTCGAGCAGGGTCTTCAGCTCGCCGCTCGCCGCGAGTTCGCTGACGATGTCGCTGCCCCCGACCAGTTCGCCGCCGACGAAGAGCTGAGGGAAGGTCGGCCATTGCGAAACGCTCGGCAGCTTCTCGCGGATGGAGGGGGCGGCCAGGATGTTCACGTAGGCGAACGGTACGCCGGCCGCTTGCAGGCAGGACACGGCCTTGGCCGAAAAGCCGCACTGCGGCATCTCCGGCACGCCCTTCATGTAAAGAATGACCGGATGTTTTGCGATCTGGTCGCGGATGGTGTCTTCGATGGTGCTCATGGCGGTGCCTTATGGGATTGGAAGAAAATTTTCGCCCTCACCCCGCCTCTCCTTGAGAAACAATGCCGTTAAGTTAAGCCTTCATACCGGCAGGGACCGCCGGTAGCCAGGTCACATGGACGTGTAAGGCTTTCGCCATCCATGGCTGCTGGGTTCCGGCACAAATCCGCCGGGAGCGGATTTCATGCGGCACATCCCTATGCCGCACCCTTCGGGCGCTGCGCGTGCAAATCGGCTTTCCTGCCGATTTGTGCATTTACCCGAAGGGCGGCAGGCAGGATGGCCTGCCGTGAGTCCCTGCCGGAACGACGAGATCTTCTTCACTTAACGGCGTTGCCACGAGAGAAAGGGGGGAACGGAGCGAAACGCGCGATTTACAAGCCGGACGCGAAGCCCAGCAGCTCGACGGTGATGTCCTCCTCGCCGGTGACTTTCGCCTGGCACGCCAGGCGCGACTTGGAGCCGACGCCGACGATCGTGTCCAGCTTGGCGTTTTCTTCGGCGCCGATCTTGGACACGCTCTTGCGGCCGGCCTGCAGGAAGATGTGGCAGGAGCCGCACTGGGCGTTGCCGCCGCACTTGTGCATGATGGCCTCCCCGGCTTCCATGATGAGTTCGAGCAGGGATGCGCCCTCCCGGGTCTCGATGGTTTTTCCGGCAGGCTGGATGGTCAGGATAGACATGTCGCGTCCTCTTATAGTGTGTGTCAAAAAAACTTTTTGGAGCGAATCAGGCGGCGCTCCCTTCCGCAAAGGCCCGGATCACGGAAGCGCCGACGCTGTCGTTCCGGTCCAGCTCGCCCAGCTTGGCCAGGAGCCGCTCGCAGCCCTCCCGGTCGCCCCGGCGCAGCCGGATGAAGGCCAGCGCCTTGAGCGAAAACAGGTAGAAATGCTGGGGTGCGTCGTAGCGCCGCCAATCGGCGGTGGCGGGCGTCAATGCCTCGATGTCGTTCGGAAAGCCGCCCTGCCGCGCCGCCGCCTCCAGCGCCATGCGCACGACCTTCTCGGCATCGGCCAGGCGCCCCTTGTAGAAATAGAATTTGTACATCGAGAAATAGACCGACAAGGCCTCGGGCGCCTCGGCGTGCGCCTGCCGCAAGTAGGCTTCGGCCTGTTCGGTGTCGGCGTATGCCATCATCGCCTGCTCCAGGAGGCTTCCCACCCGGGCGGGCACCTCGCTGGCATAGAACGAACGCATGGGATCGGCGCTGGCTGCCATCATCACGCCCCGTCAGCCCCAGAGCGCGGCCGGGGCGAGCAGCCGTTCGACCGGGCGGTCGTTCTTCAGATGCTCCTCGATGATCTCGGCCACCTCTTCCGGCTTGACCTTGGAATACATCGCGCCCTCCGGATAGATCAGAACCGTGGGGCCGAGATCGCAGATGCCCAGGCAGCCCGTGCTGGTCAGCGCGAACTGGCCGTAGAGCTGGCCGGCCTCGAACTGCTGCATGAAGGTCTGGAACACCGCGGTGGAGCCGAGCTGGCCGCAGGAACCGCGCGGATGGCCGGGCGGACGGGTCTGGGCGCAGACGAAGACGTGTTTACTGGGCTTTGGCATGAAAAGTCCTCTCCTTTGTGAACAACTGGCTGTTTCCTCTCCCCCTGGACGGTACCGCTTTGTAAGATAAGAAAAGCCCCGTCGCTCCGGCATGGATTGCCGGAGCCCAGTAGCCATGGACGGCTTGCGTGGTCACGTCCCTGTGCCCTGGATGCCGGCATTCCCTGCCGGCACGACAACTCAACTTAATGGGTGCCTCTCTGGCAGATGGGAAAATCATCTCTCAGACCCCCTGGCTGCGCGTGGACAGGCTCGCCTTCATGCTGTCCAGCGATATGCTCTTGCCGTCCTGATCCTGGAACACCTTGAACACCTTTTCCTGGGCCGCCGTGGACTTCACGAAGTCGTCGTGGGCCTGGGTCAGCAGCGACTTGCAGGTCGCCATGGCGGTGGCCTCGTCCATGTCGTCCGGAATCGGGCTGCGGTTCAGATACTGGTTGAAGCGCTTCAGGATATGCAGCCGGTTGACGTGCACTACCGAGGGTTCGTACTCGACGCCGAAGAAGTCGAAGAATTCCTCGGCCGCGGAAAAACTTTGTATGCGCTGCAGAACCGGATTCATGATGGGTCCTTCGATTGAGTATGTTTTCGAGTCGTCTTCAGCCGAACAAGCCCGGACGCGGCTGCGCCGATACCGAGGCCTCGGCGTAGAACAGCTTCAGCTCGGTCTCGCTGGGCGGACGCTTGGTCTGGCTGGCGTGGATACGGATGCGCTTGAGCACCCTCCAGGCGTCCGCCTCGCTCAGGTCGATCCCGAGCTGGCGGAAGCTCCGCTTCACCGCGTGGGTGCCGGAATGCTTGCCCAGCACCAGGCGGTGTTCGCGGCCGAGGTCCTTCGGGTCCACACCCTGGTAATTGATGACGTTCTTGAGCAGGCCGTCGACATGGATGCCCGCCTCGTGGGTGAACACCGCCTCGCCGACGATGCTCTTGTTCGCCGCCACAGGACGGCCCGAGGCCGCCGCCACCAGCCCGGAAATCTCGGGGAAACGATCGACGGCGATGCCGGTGTCGATGCCGTACAACTGGTGCAGGGCCATCACGGTTTCCTCGATGGCGGCATTGCCCGCCCGCTCGCCCAGGCCGTTGACCGTGGTGTTCGCATGGCTCGCCCCGGCCCGCACCGCCATCAGGGTGTTGGCCGTGGCCAGCCCGAAGTCGTTGTGGGCGTGCATCTCGATTTCCAGGTCCGCGCCTTCGGCCAGCCGGCGGATGCGCTCGAAGGTGGCCATCGGCTCCAGCAGCCCCAGGGTGTCGGCGAAGCGGATGCGCCGGGCGCCGGCCCGCTGCGCCGCCTGGGCGACCTCCAGCAGGAAGTCGGGATCGGCGCGCGATGCGTCCTCGCAGCCGACGCAGACTTCCATGCCGGCGTCCAGCGCCAGCTTCACGAAGCGGTCGATGCTGGCCAGCACCCATTCCCGGGTCCGGTTCACCTTGTGGCGGAGATGGATGTCCGACACGGGGATCGACAGGTTCACCAGATCGGCGCCGCAGCCGGCGGCCGCCGCCAGATCCCGTTCGCACATCCGGCCCCAGACCATCAGCCGGCTCGGCAGCCGCAGGCCCGCGATCGCCCGGATCACCTCCTGCTCCTCCGCGCCCATGACGGGTATGCCCACTTCCATTTCCGGCACGCCGGCCCGCGCCAGCGCATGGGCGATGGAAAGCTTTTCCTCGGCGGTGAAAGCGACCCCGGCGGTCTGTTCCCCGTCCCTGAGGGTGGTGTCGTTGATGGTGATCGTGTGCATAGCCATGGCTGACCTCATTTGAGTTCTTTCGCCAGATTACGGCTGTAGCGTGGCAGTTCGATGACCAGATCGGCCTTGCTCACCACCGCCTGGCAGGCCAGGCGGGAATGCGGCTCCAGCCCCCAGGCCCGGTCCAGCATGTCGTCCTCGGCGTCGTCCGCCGGGTTCAGCGAGTCGTAGCCTTCCCGCACGATGACGTGGCAGGTGGAGCAGGCGCAGGCCATTTCGCAGGCGTGCTCGATCTCGATCCCGCCGTGGAGCAGCGCATCGCAGAGGCTCTGGCCATAGCTCGCCTTGATGACGGCGCCTTCCGGGCACAGTTCGGCATGGGGCAACACCTTGATCTGCGGCATGCTCAGACTCCCAGGCTGTCCAACTTCTGGCCGGTCAATGCGGCCCTGAGCTGATAGTCCATCCGCCGCCCGGCGAACTCGGTGCTGGCCTCGTTCAGCGCATCGGCGGCGTGTTTGATCGCTTGCCAGTCCGAACCGTCCATCGCACCTTTGAGAACCTGCAAACCTTTGACCAGCACTTCGAGCTCTTCCTCGTTCAATAGTCCGCCGTCTTCCGCCAGGGCCGACTCGGTGGCCTCGATCAGACGCGAGGCTTCGACCTTCTGCTCCCGCAGTCGCCGCGCCTCCAGGTCGTCGCGGGCATGCAGATAGGAATCCTCGATCATCCGCGCCACTTCGGCGTCGCTCAGGCCGTAGGACGGCTTGACCTCGATCCTGGCCTCGACCCCGCTGGTCTGTTCGGACGCGGTCACGTTCAGGAGGCCGTCCGCGTCCACCTGGTAGGTCACCCGGATGCGCGCCGCGCCCGCCGCCATCGGCGGAATGCCCCGCAGTTCGAAGCGCGCCAAGGAGCGGCATTCGCTCACCAGCTCGCGTTCGCCCTGCACCACGTGGACGCTCATGGCGGTCTGGCCGTCCTTCCATGTGGTGAATTCCTGGGCCCGCGCCACCGGAATGGTGGTGTTGCGCGGCACGATCTTTTCGCACAGGCCGCCGAGGGTTTCGATGCCCAGGGACAGCGGAATCACGTCGAGCAACAGCCAGTCGCCGCCGGCGCGGTTGCCGGCCAGCAGGTTGGCCTGCATGGCGGCGCCCAGCGCCACCACCTTGTCCGGGTCGAGATCGGTGAGCGGCGTTTGCTGGAAGAATTCGGCCACCGCCTCCTGAATGCAGGGCATGCGGGTCGCGCCGCCGACCAGGACCACGCCCTTGATCTCGTCGATGGCCAGCCCCGCGTCGCGCAGAGCCTTCCGGACCGGGGCAAGAGTCTTCTTTACCAGCCCCTGGGTCAACCCGGCGAAAACCTCGCGGGTCAGGACCGCCGAAACGCTGGAACCGTTCGGCAGCATTGTGTCCACGGCCGCCTCGCTCTGTTCGGAAAGCTGCTCCTTGGCGACGCGGGAGGCGACCATGAGGAGACGCGCGTCGCTGCTGGAGAGGCCGTTCAGCCCGCTCTGCGCGAGCAGCCAGTCGTAGACCGCCCGGTCGAAATCGTCGCCCCCTAAGGCCGGATCGCCGTTGGTGGCCAGCACTTCGAACACGCCACGGGTGAGCTTCAGCACCGAGATGTCGAAGGTGCCTCCCCCTAAATCGTAGACCGCGTACACGCCCTCGGCGGCGTTATCGAGCCCGTAGGCCACGGCCGCCGCGGTCGGCTCGTTCAAGAGGCGGAAGACTTCCAGCCCGGCGAGCTTCGCGGCGTCCTTGGTCGCCTGGCGCTGGGCCTCGTCGAAATAGGCCGGCACCGTGATGACCGCGCCCGCCAGTTCACCGCCCAGTTCCGCGACTGCGCGGTCGCGCAGGACCCTGAGAATCTCGGCCGATACCTGGACCGGACTGATGCGGCCGGCGCGGGTGTCGAACTGCACCATGCCCTCGCCTTCGACGAAATGGTAGGGCGCGCCGTGGTGCTCGGCGATGTCGTCCAATCCCCGGCCCATGTAACGCTTGACCGAAACGAAGGTGTTCTCGGGGTCTTCGCTCTGCCGGGCCTTGGCCTCGTAGCCGACTTCGACCGCACCGCCGTCGAGGTAGCGCACCACCGAAGGCAGCAGGGTCCGGCCCTGGGCGTCGCCGAACACCACCGTCCGCTCGTCCCGGACGGTGGCCACCAGGGAATTGGTCGTGCCCAGGTCGATGCCTACCGCGAGCCGCTGCTGCGGCTTTACGCTGGCGCCGGGTTCGGAAATCTGTAGCAGCATCAGTCCTCCAGCAGGGCGTGCGCCTGATCGAGATCACGTTTGAGTTTTTCCAGGAAGGCGAGCTGGCGCACCAGCACCGCGGCGTCCGGATGCGATTGCTCGACGTCGAGCAGAGCGCCGAGCGATTCGATCAATTGATCCATTTCCTTCTTCAGCCGAAAGCCGAGCCGGTCGAGCGTCGCTTCGCTGCGGGCGGTGACCGCGTCCTGCATTTCCTCCCGCCATTCGATCTGCTCCAGCAGGAATTCCGCCGGCATCGCCGTGTTGTCCTCCTCACGGGTATCCACACCGTGGATCCGGAGCAGGTAGCGCGCCCGGTCCAGGGGACGCTTCAAGGTCTGGTAGGCCTCATTGGCGAAAGTCGCCCATTGCAGCGACAGGCGCTTTTCCACGTCGCTCAGATGCGCGGCCTTGTCCGGATGGAGGCGGGCCTGCAGTTCCAGGTAATGGCTGTCCAGCATGCTCAAGTCCAGCCGGAACATTTCGGGCAACTGGAAAAACTCGAAATAGTTACGGGGCGCCCCCACCATGGCCATCGCTCCTAGACGTTGAAACTCTCGCCGCAGCCGCATTCGTTCTTGACGTTGGGATTGTTGAACTTGAAGCCCTCGTTCAAACCTTCCCGCACGAAATCCAGCTCGGTGCCTTCCAGGTAGACCAGGCTTTTCGGGTCGACCAGCACGGTGACGCCGTAGCTTTCGAAGCTCTGGTCTTCCGGCGCCGGCTCGTCGACGAATTCGAGGGTATAGGCCAGGCCGGAACAGCCCGAAGTCTTGACGGCGAGCCGCAGCCCGACCCCCGCGCCCCGCGCGGCCAGATGCTTCTGGACCTGTGTCGCCGCCTTTTGTGTCAGCGTTACCGCCATCTTGTCCTCCTTATCTGCAAACGCGCTTTAGTGGGACGAACAGCTCGCGCCGCCTTCGACGGAGAAAGAGCTGCCGCAACTGCAGGACGAGGTGGCATTCGGATTCTTGATGACGAAGCGTGAACCCTCCAGCCCTTCCTGGTAATCGATCTCGGCGCCCTGCAGATACTGCAGGCTGGTGGGGTCGACCAGCAGGGTCACGCCGTCCTTCTCCACCGCCGTATCGTCCTCGTTCACGGCTTCCTCGAACGAGAAGCCGTACTGGAAGCCCGAGCAGCCGCCGCCGGAGACATAGACCCGGAGCTTCAGCGCCGGATTGCCTTCCTCGGCGATCAGCTCGCTCACCTTGGCCGCCGCATTGCCGGTGAAAATCAATGCGGGGCCGGCGGGCGTCAGATCGACAATGCTGGTCATGGCTGTCATAACGGTTTCCTCGCCTTCAGGCGGCCGATTTGCAGATTTCGTAGCCTTCGTCGGCCACGCCCTTTTTTGCCTTGTAGTCCGAGACGGCGGCCTTGATGGCGTCTTCGGCCAGCACGGAGCAGTGGATCTTCACCGGCGGCAGCGCCAGCGCCTCGGCGATCTCGGAGTTCTTGATCGCCAGGGCCTCGTCGACGGTCTTGCCCTTGACCCACTCGGTCACCAGGGAGCTGGAGGCGATCGCCGAGCCGCAGCCGTAGGTCTTGAACTTGGCGTCCTCGATCACGCCTTCGTCGTTGATCTTGATCTGCAGCTTCATCACGTCGCCGCAGGCCGGCGCGCCGACGACGCCGGTGCCCACGCCGTCTTCGTCCTTGTCGAAGGAGCCGACGTTGCGGGGATTTTCGTAATGGTCGATGACTTTGTCGCTGTATGCCATTGTTGTTCTCCTGATCGGATGGTGAAGGGCTTGGGGCGCCTTAGTGCGCCGCCGCCCACTGAACGGTGTTGAGATCGATCCCGTCCTTGTACATCTCCCACAGGGGCGACAACTCGCGCAGGCGAGCGACCTTGTCCTGGATCAGGGAGATGGCGAAATCCACGTCCTCCGCCGTGGTATAGCGGCCCAGGGTGAAGCGGATCGAGCTGTGGGCCAGTTCGTCGCTGCGCCCCAGGGCGCGCAGCACATAGGAAGGCTCGAGGCTAGCCGAGGTGCAGGCCGAGCCGCTGGACACCGCCAGCTCCTTGATGGCCATCATCAAGGACTCGCCCTCCACGTAGTTGAAGCTGATGTTGAGGTTGTGCGGCACCCGCTGTAACAGGTCGCCGTTGACGAACACCTCCTCCATGTCCTTGAGCCCGGCCAACAGCTTGTCGCGCAGCCCGCGGATGCGTTCGTTCTCCGCCGCCATCTCCTCGCGGGCGATGCGGAAGGCCTCGCCCATGCCGACGATCTGGTGCGCGGCCAGGGTGCCGGAGCGCAGGCCCCGCTCGTGGCCGCCGCCGTGCATCTGCGCCTTGAGCCGAATGCGCGGCTTGCGGCGCACGTACAGCGCACCGATACCCTTGGGCCCATAGGTCTTGTGGGCCGAGAAGGACATGAGATCGACCGGCAGCCTTTCCAGGTCGATCTCGACCTTGCCGGTGGACTGGGCGGCGTCGACGTGGAAGATCACGCCGTGCTCCCGGCAGATCCGCCCGATCGCCGCGATGTCCTGGATCACCCCGATCTCGTTGTTGACGTGCATGACCGAAGCGAGCACGGTGTCGGGCCGGATCGCCGCCTCGAAGGCGTCGAGGTCCACGAGACCGTTGGCCATCGGTTCGAGGTAGGTGACTTCGAAGCCCGCAGATTCCAGCTCGCGCATGGTATCCAGCACCGCCTTATGCTCGGTCTTCACCGTGATCAAATGGCGCCCCTTGGTCTGGTAGAACTCGGCCGCGCCCTTGATGGCGAGGTTGTCCGATTCGGTCGCGCCGGAGGTCCACACGATTTCCCGGGGATCGGCCTTGACCAGCTTCGCCACCTCCTCCCGCGCGGTCTCCACCGCCTGCTCGGCAGTCCAGCCGAAGGCATGGGAACGGCTGGCCGGGTTGCCGAAGTTTTCCGTCAGGAACGGAATCATCTTCTCGGCAACACGTGGGTCGACCGGCGTCGTCGCCGAGTAATCGAGATAGACCGGTAACTTCATTGCATGTTCTCCGAGTTCGCCAGAGGGATGGGCGGTTTGCCTTGACATCTATCTTGCAAGGCTCGGGCCACTCTCGAACAAACGTTTAAGTCAATGATTCTACGTAGCTTTGTTCAAACGTGAATAAGCGGAGATTTGTCTCGTTTTCGACAAGGGCGGGCCCCGCACCCCACACCACATTACGCTATGGGGGGCAGTCACACGTCGGTGGTGGGTGCGGGGCAAGAGGACCCGGCATCGTTCGCGGAAGACCTGGCCCCGTAAAGAGGACTGCTACGGTACGGATTAAGAAGGGTTAGAGACTGAAGGCGACTGAGCAGTCGCCTCATTGTCATGTTTGCTACAAAACCGCGGAATGAACCGCCCCGGGTTTTCCGGAGACTCCATTTCTTGAGAGGATGGAGTCATGAACAAGACATCGAAATTTTCTCCGGAGGTTCGGGAGCGGGCGGTCCGGATGGTCCTTGAATACCAGGGGGAGCATGAATCGCAGTGGGCGGCGAACGGGAGGGCCTCACTCGCACGGAGCGCGAGCGGCTCAAGGCTTTGGAGCGGGAAAATCGTGAGCTGAAGCGGGCGAACGAGAGTCTCCGGCTGGCGTCGGCGTTTTTCGCTCAGGCGGAGCTCGACCGCCTACGGAAGTAATGGCGGCGTTCATCGACACCCACCGGGAGAGCCTCGGGGTCGAGCCGATCTGCGCGCAGTTGCCGATCGCCCCGTCGGTGTACTACACCCACAAGGCGCGGCAGGTGGACCCGACCCTGTTACCGCCCCGGCGGCAACGGGACGACGTCCTCAGCCAGGAGATTCGCCGGGTCTACGGCGCCCGGAAGGTCTGGCGGCAACTCCAGCGCGAAGGGTTTACCGTGGTGCGTTGCACGGTCGAGCGCCGAATGCGCGCCTTGGGACTGCAAGGGGTCCGACGGGGAGCCCGGTGCCGGACCACGGTCCCTGACGACCGGGCGGATCGGCCGGTCGACCCCGTTAACCGACAGTTCCAGGCCACGCGTCCCAATGCGCTCTGGGTCGCTGATCTTACCTACGTGGCGACGTGGGTCGGCTTCGTCTGCGTGGCCTTCGTGGTGGACGTGTTCGCCCGCCGGATCATCGGCTGGCGGGTGTCCCGCTCGATGCAGGCGGATCTCGTCCTGGATGCTCTGGAGTGGGCGCGTTCCCGCGCCGCCGGGGTCGTGCATCACTCTGATGCAGGGAGCCAATACCTCTCGCTCCGCTACGCCGACCGCCTGATCGAAGCGGGGGCCGTGCCCTCGGTGGGCAGCGTAGGGAACTCATACGATAACGCCCTGGCGGAGACGATCATCGGTCTTTACAAAGATGAAAAAAGGTTAATTTTGATAAGGACGCAGGACGGACGGACACACTGTTGCCCAACGCCGCCGCCAACCGGCTGGGGAAGGAGCGGAGCGACTGAGCCAGTCCGGGTTGAGCGGCTTGTTGGGCACGGCTATGAGTAGCTGTATACAGGGGTTTTGATCACGCGCACGGGCTTGGTTTTTCCCTGGATGATGGCCTGAATGTGCTCCACCGTATCAGGCGCGAAAAACTGCTCCCCTGTCTCTTGGCATACACGGGCGGGTACATGCTCGATAATATAGAAGTTCCCTTCGTGTGCCAGGGTGTAGGTAACTTCGGCCTCAACCATCGTTTCGTTCATCGCGAAAGCCTCATGTCGACTGCCTGACTCGATAATCAATCCATAACGTCGGGTCCGGTTGGTAGAGGGTAATAATCTTGAGCAACGGGCGACTGGGATAACTACACTGCACATGCAAGGGACGGCCTGCTTTGGTGTAACCCAGGATTAAACAGCTCGGCCCGAATTTATCGTCCGGATACTGCTCAATCACCTCGGCATCCCCCGTCATCGCCTCCTCCAGCTCAGCAACGCTGATCTTTCGGATGATGCTCTGGTCGAGGGCGTGTTTCGAGAATTCATAGCGCCGTTGCCGGATTTTAGCGCTAATCTCGTTGATTAATGCCATCGAGCAACCCTACACCATGGTGAAGCAGCAGATCAATTCTCCTGCATGCCCAACGACCCAAACTCAGCCGCCGCAACTGAAAGGAGCGGTCGGCTGGAGTGCCGAGTTAGGCGAGAATGTGTCATTGCAAGAGCGGACGGGGTCGGTTCAGCGGACAGCGCCAGTTCTAACAATCCAACACATCCAACCCCTTTCAGCTTTCCTCGCCACGGTTTTTTTAGGTTGCTCAAAGCTTTTTGCCGCGCGGCTCACCGTCATGGCGGCGGTCGAACGTCTGATCCTTGCTGTTCCATTCCAGATCGAACGCGACACGATTCTTCACGTAATCGACCTTGTGTCCGTCGAGTACATTTTCACGGGTGATGTGCTCGACGCTCCAGCCCTTCTTCCTGATCGCTTCGATTCCGTCAAGCGCATCGCTTTCCTCTTCCTCACCATCATCCTCCGATCCAGGAATTCTCCCGCCCGTTCCGGCCTCCCTGGTGATGAGGAGATCGCCCTTGATCCGCGTTTCCTTCCAGCCTTTGACGCTCGGTGGACGAAATACACGCACTCCAGCCGGAGGGCGTGACCTACTGTACCGGTATACCGCCTCAGCAAAAAGGCCGGGATACCCCGGCCTTTTTGCCACTCCCAGCCCATTAGGCCGAGGCGCACTGCTTCTCTTCGGTCCGGTAAACCCGATAGGGTTCGGTTTCGCCCCGGATCACCTTCTCGTCGACCACGACCTTGACGACGTCCTCGGCGGATGGCAATTCGTACATGGTATCGAGCAGGGCATGCTCGACGATGGTTCGCAGGCCCCGCGCGCCGGTCTTGCGCTCCATGGCGCGCCGGGCGATGGCTCCCAAGGCCTCCGGCAGGATCTCCAGCTCACAGCCCTCCATCTCGAACAATCGGGCGTACTGCTTGACCAGGGCGTTTTTCGGCTCGGTCAGGATGCTGACCAGCGCGGCCTCGTCCAGTTCCTCGAGGGTCGCCACGACCGGCAGGCGGCCGATGAACTCCGGTATCAGGCCGTAACGGATCAGGTCTTCGGCCTCGACACCCGCCAGGATCTCGCCGATGTTGGTGTTTTCGTCCTTCGCTCTGACCTCGGCCGAGAAGCCGATACCGCTCTTTTCCGAACGGGAACGTATGGTCTTGTCGAGCCCGGCGAAGGCGCCCCCGCAGATGAACAGCATGTTGGCGGTGTTGACTTGCAGGAATTCCTGCTGCGGGTGCTTGCGTCCGCCCTGCGGCGGCACCGAGGCGATGGTGCCTTCCATCAGCTTGAGCAGGGCCTGCTGCACGCCTTCCCCGGACACGTCGCGGGTGATGGACGGACTGTCGGATTTTCGGGAAATCTTGTCGATCTCGTCGATGTAGACGATCCCGTGCCCGGCCTTTTCCACGTCGTAATCGCAGGCCTGCAGGAGCTTCTGGATGATGTTCTCGACGTCCTCGCCGACGTATCCGGCTTCGGTGAGGGTGGTGGCGTCGGCGATGGTGAAGGGGACGTCCAGCACCCTTGCCAGGGTCTCCGCCAGGAGGGTCTTCCCAGAGCCGGTCGGACCGATCAGGAGCACGTTGCTCTTGGCCAGTTCGACATCGTTCTTGAAGGTCCTGGCCTTGAGGCGCTTGTAATGGTTGTACACGGCGACCGAGAGGATGCGCTTGGCCTTGTCCTGGCCGATGACGTATTCGTCCAGAATCGCCTTCATTTCCTTCGGCTTGGGCAGACCCTCCGCGGCCCCGGCCTCGCTGCCCCGCAACTCTTCGCGGATGATGTCGTTGCACAGTTCGACGCATTCGTCGCAGACGAACACGGCGGGGCCTGCGATGAGTTTCCTGACTTCGTGCTGGCTCTTGCCGCAGAACGAGCAATACAGCAGCTTGCCGGACTCTTTGTTTTTCCTGTCTTCGCTCATGGCGCTTGACTCCCTTAGGTTAGGAACGGTGTTTGGCTGTCACTCCCTTATTGACTAGCAAGTTGTGCGCCAAACCGCAAGCCGGCCGCTCAGGCCGCGCGATTCACGAGCACTTTGTCGATCAGGCCGTATTCCATCGCGTCGTTTCCGCCCATGAAATTGTCGCGGTCGGTATCCACCTGGATCTTCTCGATGGGCTGGCCGGTGTGATGGGCGAGAATCTTGTTGAGGCGCTCGCGCACCGCCAGGATCTCGCGGGCATGGATGTCGATGTCGCTCGCCTGCCCTTGGAATCCGCCCAGCGGCTGGTGGATCATGATGCGCGAGTGCGGCAGGCAATACCGCTTGCCCACCGCGCCCCCGGCCAGCAGCAGGGCGCCCATGCTGGCGGCCTGGCCGACGCAGAGCGTGCTGACATCGGGCTTGATGAACTGCATGGTGTCGTAGATCGCCAGCCCCGCCGTCACCAGCCCGCCGGGCGAATTGATGTAGAGGTGGATGTCCTTGTCGGGGTTTTCCGATTCCAGGAACAGCAGCTGGGCGATCACCAGGTTGGCCATGTAGTCTTCGACTTGGCCGACCAGGAAGATGACCCGCTCCTTCAGCAGCCGCGAATAGATGTCGAAGGCCCGCTCGCCGCGCGCCGACTGCTCCACCACCACCGGAACCAGTCCGCCGGCGGCCCGGGGCGCGTTGTCCATGCCGTGCCTGTCCTTCATGAAGTTCATCGGGGTATCCCTCCTAAGATGGCGGTTCAGTGCAGCCGGCGCGGGATCGCGAGGCTGAACGCCGCGATGGGCGCCTCGAACGGCATCCCGTCGTCGGCGATCAGCTGATAGCTGCCGCGCATGCTGCCGACCGGGGTGGCGATGGTCGCGGCGCTGGTGTATTCGAACGCCTCGCCGGGACGCAAGTAGGGATGCTCCCCGACCACGCCTTCGCCGACCACTTCCACCGTCTTGCCGTTCGCGTCGGTGATGATCCAGCGCCGGCCCAGGAGCTTTGCGGGAACGGTGCCGGTATTCTCCATCGTCACGGTATAGGCGAAGGTGTATTGGCTGACCTCGGGCTGGGAATGCTCCCGCAGATAGACGGCCTTGACGTCGACCTTGAGTTCATAGGGCTTGCGTCTCATTGCTTTCTCCTTGTGTCACGTCTTCCGAAAACGTCAGCAGCCGGCGTCCGAGACCGGCAGCTCGTCGTCCTGGTCGGCGAATACCAGCAGCGGACCTTCGGCGTCCCCAAGATGGATGTCCCCCAGCGCCTTCTGTTCGATCACGGCCACGGCGAGTAAAACGATCGCGCGCTCTCGTCCGTCCTTCGCCGCCGCGACGACGAGGCCGACGCTTTCCTCGAAACCCGGCCGGTACAGCCTGGTGCCCGGCGCGGGAGGCTCGGAACAGTCGGCGTAAGCCAGAAAGACCTTGCGCTTGAGCTGGCCCCGGTAATGCAGGCGGGCGATCACCTCCTGTCCGGGATAACAGCCTTTCTTGTAGCTCAGGCCGCCGAGGGCTTCCAGATCCAGCATCTGCGGGATGAACTCGCCGGCGGTTTCGATTGCGACGTGCGGGATGCCGGCCAATATGTCCAGCAAGGCCCAGGCGCCGGCTCCCGCGGGTCTGGCCGCCGCCGCGAGCTTTTCCCAAAGGGCGATCACGGCCGGGGAGCTTCCGACCGCCAGCCAGCGCGGCCGCGGCTCGCCGCCCAGGGCGACCAGGGTGCAGCCGCCGACCACGGCGATGCCACCCCTTTGCTCCGGCAGGGCCGAGCCCAGCGTTTCCTCGATCCTGGCGCCGGACAGGCCGATCCGGGCCAGCTTACCGCTGGCGTCGGTGATGCTCGCCTTGCTGCGCAGCAGGAACATCTTCATGCGCGCGATCACGCCCGGCAAGAGCGCCTCCGGCAGCAGCAGATAATAGGCGCCGTCCCGCAGGAACAGCCAGAACGTGGCCTGGATCCGTCCCTTGCCGTCGCACCAGCTGGTGAACTGGCCCAAGGTCTCCGACACCAGGCGCACGTCGCCGGTCAGCATGCTGCCTAAGAATTTGCCGGCCTCCTCGCCCTTGACCTCGATCAGCCCGAAGTGGGACAGATCGGCAATGAGGTCCCCGCCCAACGCGACTTCCGCGCCCTCGCCCGCGGCTGGGCCGGAACGACCCAGAAATTCCGCCCATTCGGCGGGAACGTTCGGAGCGGCGCTCCCGCCCATCTGTGCTTTCAACGCTTCACCGGCTGCCATGCGTCATCCTCCTCCGGTCCGAAACAGTTCGCGTATTCGTCGCATTCCGCGCAGCTCGGCGAACGGCAGACGAAAGCGCCTTCGCGTTCGCAGAGCTGCTTGTAAAAGAATTTTTTCCAGCGCATGCCGCCGGTATTGCGGGCGGACAGCGTAGGGAAATGTTGCGCCAGGAGCTCCGACAGCGCCTTCCGGTCGGCCAGCCCCATATCCTGCCACAGGTGGTCGTCGCCCATGCAGCAGGCGGCGATGGCGTGGGCCAGCCAGCGCGATTCCGCGGCGTCGCTGCGGCAGTATTCGAGCAGGAGGCCCAGGAGCGAATCGAATTCATCGGCCGGCGCCCGCCGCGCCGCGTCCATGACGAAAGGCGCCGGCTTGATGTAGACGCCGCGCGCACCGGGAAAATAGCCATCGAGCAGCGCGCAGAATTCGGCATGGTCGAGTCCGAAGCCCTCGCGGCCCGCCAGCCGCGAGGAACTGCGCGCCAGCTCGATGGCCGAGGCGAACGCGAGGGTCAACGGCTCGCGTGGATTCTCCGCGTAAGCCAGCAAGGGGTCATAGCTGAAAACGTCGTTTCTGGCCAGCATGCTCTGCCCTCCCCGGCATGAAGGGAACCTCTAAAAATTTAGAGGTTCCCGGGCGGGACATGGATGTCCCGCCATTTTCAAGCGCCCAAGCGCTTGAAAATGTGAGCCTAGCCCAAACCGCGTTTGGGCTAGGCGGATCTAAAATCGCCAGGGAGGCGATTTTTAGAGGTCCCCTGAAAAAAACCACGCCCAGCAAACCTTGGATCAAGCCGCCAGTGGCACGTGAGTGTAGCACTGCTTGGGGCAAATCTTGGCGCAGGACTCGCAGCCTATGCAGTTGTCGACGTTGGCGATCGACATCACTTTCTTGTCGTACTCGTCGTCGTCATCGTCCTCGCCGGCGCTGATGGCGACGGCTTCGCCATCCTCGTTGATGCCGACCATCGCCAGCACCTCGCGTCCGCAGACCTTGTAGCAGCGCCCGCAGCCGATGCACTTGTCCTGGTTGATCGCGCCGACGAATTTCGGCACCCAGACTTTCCCGCTGGGCAGGGTAACAGAAAATTCACTCATGGTTAGCTCCTAACTGGCCGTGCTCTTGCGGAATTCGTCGAGCTGGCGGTAGGCCTCATAGGTCTTCTCGGCGACTTCCATGATCCTGTTCCAGCCGGTGGGCAGGTCCTCGGCCAGATCGTGCAGGTCCATCTTCAGCGCCGTGGCCTGGGCGTTGAGCTTTTTCAGCCTGGCCTTCAGTTCTTCTGCTTCGTCGCTCATCCGGCACCTCTCGCTTAGCTGTAGTTCGCCACATCGGGATAGCGGGTGATCATCTCCACCCCGGCATTCACCAGCTTCTCGCCTTCCTCGGCCAGCTTCTCCATGGAAGGAAAGCCGAAGCGGTGGACGTCGCGCAACTGCTTGTTGACCACGATCAGCCGGCCCGCGATCAGAACCATGCGGCCGAAACCTTCATGGGACATCTTCATCATCGGCGTGACCATCACCTTGGTGGTGCGCTCGATCGACAGGCCCACGGCGTTGTAGAACAGCTCCAGCCGCCACAGGGTCTCCGGATCGGGGTCGCCGATGATGGGGATTTCGGCGCGCTTGGCCTTGTCGAGGATGTACGGGGCGAGCAGCTGCTCGTCGCTCTTGCCCTCCCAGGTTCCGTAGGAGTCCTGGGCCCGCCATTGTTTGACCAGCTCCTTGATGAACGCCGACTCCATCGGCGAGGCGGGGGTTTCCGCCATGACTTTGGCTGCTTCAGCCATGTTGCACCTCTTCGTCGTCTTCAAAATCGAATGAACGTTCCTGGCCTTTGCCTTCTTTCGCCAGCACCTTGCGCAGCCAGGGCGGCGGGTTGCCCCTCAAGACGTCCCGCAGCTTGTCCAGCAGCTCGGCGATCGGTTCTGGCTGCGGCACCTTGATGGGATGGATGCCCTGGGCCACGACCCGCGCCGCTCCGGAACCGCCGATGGCGGCCACGTAGAGAATGGCGCAGTCCTTGACGGCCTCGAGCTTGGGCGCCAGCTTGTCCTCGTTGCCGTCTTCCTGCAGATCGCCCTCGAACTGGATCGCCTCGATGAACTCGCCGCCCTCGGTCGAGAGTTCGTAGATGGCGATATTCTTGGCCCAGCCAAAGTGGGCGTCGACGCGCTTGAGATCCTGGGTAGCGAATGCGACTTTCATGGTTCCTCCGCGGTTAAACGATTCGTCCGATTCATCTTGGGGCTTAATGAGCCGCAAGCGCCTTCTCGCCAGCATGTCCCGTTTCCTCCGGAAGAGACCAGGTTTCAGGGGTGGGCTCGTGGCCGCTGGCGATGAATAGGTTGCCGATCTCGAAAATGAGATTGCGGGTTCCCCGGTAGCCGACGACGGTCTGGTGCGCCGCGCCCAGCCGGTCGAACATGGGGATGCCGATGCGGTAGAACGGGATCGCCAGCCGTTCCGCCGCCTGCCGGCCGTGCGAATGCGTGACCAGCAGATCGCAGTCGGCGGCGCGCTTTTCCAGGTCTTCCAGGTCGCCGATCAGCACTTCCGCCGTGGCGATGCGCTCCAGCAACGGCGACTCGGTGGTGGTCACCGCCGCCGCAACCTCGGCGCCGAGTTCGCGGAACCAGCCGCTCAGCGTCCACAAAAGATCCGGCTCGGCGCCGATGGCGATGCGCTTGCCGCCGAAGTGGAAATGCCCGTCCAGCATGGCGTCAACCAACTGGCTGCGCTGGCGTCTGATCTTGTTCGGCACCGGCCGGCCGCTCAAGCCCGCCAGCAGGGTGATGAACTCGTCGTTGACTTCCAGCCCGGTGAGCCGATCGAACAGGGTGTACGGGACGCCGGTCTTCTTCTCCATGGCCTCGGCCGCCGGCCGCATCTGTTCGCCCACCGCGATGGTGTGCCGGGACAGCCCCATGGCGGCGATCTCTTCCAAGCCGATCCCGCCGATGGTGGTCGGGGTGAAATCGTCGGGCACGTGGCCGTCCAGCGAACCCGAAAGATCGGGCAGGATCACCGGCTCCAGGCCGAAGGCCTCGATCAAGTCGCGCAGCTCGTCCAGATCGCCCGGCGTCACGTGGGCGCCCGGCAACAGGTTGATCTTGGCCGGATCGCGCGCGGCATCCGCCGGCACCGGCTCGACCAGTTGCTCAATCATCCGGGTCACGGTCTTGGCCCAGCCGTCCTGGAACGCGTCCTTGAAATCCGGGGTCGAGACGTAGACCAGCTTGATGTGATCAAGCTCGGGATGCTTTTCCCGGATCAGCTTGAGGTAGCCGTCGACGTCGTCGCCCTTGGTCTCGGTCACGCCGGTGGAGGAGATGCCGATGATCGAAGGCTTCTGCCGGTTGGCGATGGTGACGATGGCCTGCTCCACGTTCTCGAAGCCCCCCAGCACGGTGGCGACCTCGCTCATGGCGGTGGTCTGCAGCGGTATGGCTTCCTTGAAGTGGCGCACGAACAGCACCAGGCCGAACGAGGTGCAGCCCTGCGAGCCGTGGAACAGCGGCATGCAGTTCTTGATGCCCATGAAGGCCAGCGCACTGCCGATCGGCTGGCTCATCTTCAGCGGGTTGACCGCGCAAGCCTTCTGGGTATGGGTGACTTTAGCCATGGAACCGCCTCAAGCCGCCTGCTTGGCCGGTTCGTTTATCGAGCCCGGGCGCCAGTCTTCGATGCTGTCGAGGATGCCGGCGATCGTTCCGGTGCAACCGGTGCAGCCGCTGCCGGCATGGGTGTGCCCGGTGACCGCCTCGACGCTGTCCAGTCCGTGTTCGAGGATGGCATCCTCGATAGTGCCCCGGTCCACCGCCTTGCACTTGCAGATGCGGGCGGAGCGGCGCTGGGCCTTGGCCAGTTCCGGATCGGCGGCCAGGGCGGCGGCTTCGGCGGCGATGGCCGCGTCGGCTAAGCTCTCCCAGGTGGTTTCCTCCCAGGGCGCGCGCTTCCTCACCTGCTCCCACACGGGGTTGGCCAGGGCCTTGTCGATTTCCTTCACCAGTTCGACCATGCCCACATAACCCATGTAGGCATGGTGGCGTTCCTGGTTGATGTCCAGCCAGGGCATCTTGGCCTTGAGCGCCACGAACTGGGAGCGGCCGCCGGACAACATGATGTCGGCCTTGGCCTCCTTCAGCATCTTGTACATTTCCCGCGGACTCATGTCGTCGATCATGTGCGCGTCCTCGCCCATGAGTTCCTTGATGCGCTCCTTGTCTTCCTTGGTCGATTTCTTGACGCTGGTGCCGACCAGTTCGAGCCCCGCCTCCTGCAGCGCGGCGACCACCGACCAGGACTTCACGCCGCCGGTGATGAGCAGCACCTTCTTGCCGGCCAAGCGCTGTTTGTAGGGTTCGATGCCGGCCCAGGCGCGGGCCTCCTCGCGGGCGATCAGGGCCTCGGCGCGCTCCATCAGTTCGGCCGGCGCGCCGCGCTCGATCAGGAGCCGGGAGATTTCGCGCAACGCGTCGCTGGTGTCCTCGATGCCGTAGAAGGAGCCCTCGAAGAAGGGGATGCCGTAGCGCTCCTCCATCTTGCGGGCGATGTTGATCATGGACTTGGAGCAGACCATCATCGCGGCCCTGGCGCGATGCGAACAGGCCACGTCGTGGTATTTGGCGTCCCCGGAAATGCAGCACAGGATGCGGATGCCCAGTTCGTCCAGCAGCGGCTTCACCTGCCACAGCTCGCCGGACAGGTTGTATTCGCCGATGATGTTGATGTCATAGGGCGTGGTGTATTCGGGCTCCTCGGTGCCGATGACGTGGTCGAGGATCGCCTCCCCGGCCAGCTTGTTGCCGAGGTTCTTGGGGCCGACGAAGCCGGGGGAGTTGACCGGGATCACGGGCTTGCCGAATTTCTTCGACGCCGCCTTGCACACCGCCTCGATGTCGTCGCCGATCATCGCCGGCACGCAGGTCTGGTAGACGAAGACCGCGGGGGGATCGTATTTCTCGATGATTTCCTTGATGGACTTATAGAGCCGCTTCTCGCCGCCGAACACCACGTCGGTCTCGTTGATGTCGGTAGTGAAGCCGGTGCGCCAAAGACTGGAGCCGGACGACTTGGAGCCGCGGTTGTCCCAGGAATTGCCCTCGCAGGCGATCGGTCCGTGCACCAGATGGGCCACGTCGGTGATCGGCTGCAGCGCGATCTTGGCGCCGTCGAAGGCGCAGCCGCCGGCGGCTCCGCCCGGCTGGAGCTGCTTGGTGCAGCCCTTCTTGCGCTCCTTCTCGGACTTGCCCTGATTCTTGCCGCAACCGGGCTCGTTGAAAACGTCCTGAATCTTGCTCGACAAGCTGCTCATACCCAACCTCCACGACCATGCATAACCCAGTCATGCAGAGGCCATGCCATAAGCATATCCGTTTGATTGTTCTACCATTCTCCCAGCACGATCGCGGTACATCCTGTAACCTTGCGAACAAACCGCGCGGCAGTGTAAGGAAACACACAACGCTGGAACTCGAACACGCCAAGTGCGTCAAATTGACGTACAATCGCCCGAGTCGATTAAAGAGGCACCACCATGACCACCGAATCCGCCCGCATCAGCCTCCGCACCAGCCCCGAGGCGAAAGCCCTGATCGAGCGCGCCGCCGCGATGATGGGCACCACCGTATCCGGCTTCATGCTGCAGAACGCTTACGAGGCGGCGCGCCGAATCGTGGCCGACAACGATACCCTGCTGCTTTCCCAGCAGGCGTTCGAGGCTTTCGTCACCGCCTGCGAAAACCCTGAGGAACCGAACGAGGCGCTGCGCGCTCTGATGGCGCGGCGCTGAATGGGCATGCGCATCGAATTGCTGGATCGGCGCCATCGCCGTGACGGTTTCGACTGCGGCCATGCCGCGCTGAACGATTTCCTCCGCCTGCAAGCGGGCCAACTGCAGCGTCGGGGCTTCGGGAAGACCTATGTCGCGCCGGCTGAAAACAGCTTCGATGTCGTCGGATTCGTCACGGTGAGCGTGGGGCAAGTGGCGGCGCAAGCCCTGCCTGCCGGCCTGAAGCTACCCCGTCATCCCGCCCCCATCCTGCGGGTCGGACGTCTCGCCGTCGATCGAAGGGAACAGGGCAAAGGGTACGGCCAGGACCTGCTTGCCTTCGCTCTTCATTTGGCGCTGGAATTTTCAGTCCGTGTCGGCTTGTATGCCATCGTGGTGGACGCCAAAGACGACAGGACGGCGGGGTTTTATCGGCGGCTGGGCTTCGTGCCGACGCTGGACGAAGCCTTGTGCCTGTTTCTCCCCTTGTCTTCGCTGGCGAAAACGAAGACGCCGCGGGATCTCGCCTCCGGGGCTGGCATTGAGCAACAATCGGCGAAGCGATAACCCCCCACCGGTGGGGAACGCCGGCAGTGTTACCGGATGAATCCGGTTCCCCCCTCAGACGACGCCGGGTTCACCGCTGAATCTGACCAGGATGTCCTCGTCGCGGACGATGTACTGGCAGGCCAGGCGATAGCGCGGCGGCCTGTCGTTGACGACTGCTTCTTCGATCTCCGCCTTGGAGAGTTTGCCCGCCGCCAGCAGCGTGGCGCGCTCCTTCTCGGTGAGATCCTGCGCCATGAAGGGCTTGTCCGACAGCGACACCACTTCCATCACGCAGGAACCGCAGTTGCCGTCCTCGCATTCGAAGGGCAGCGGAATCTTGTTCTTCTGAGCCACCTTCAAGAGAGTGTGGGTGTCGCCGGCGACCGCGTAGACGGTGACGTCCTTCGGCAAGAGCGGGGAGGAAAAAGTCACGTTAGCCATGTTGTTGTCCTTGATTGACCGGTTTGAAAGGGAACCGAGCCGCCTCGGTGAATAGGGCGCTGGGCGCTCGCTGGGCAGTGTATCAAAAATAACCACACTTTTAGTGACGTAATTGCATGCTCCCGCGCAGCCATTGCGCTGTCCTACCGGACAGGACGAAGGCGATGGCTTGCGAACCGACCTTTTCCGGCCTGCCGCGCCGATGAAGGGGGCACCGGCGCGGACAGGAGGAAAAGATCTACGTGCCGCGAATCAGCGAATGATGTCGAAGCTGTAGTCGGTTTTGGCGGGAATGTTGGTGTTGGCGTCGATCGCTTCGAACATGCGGTCGAGAATCCAGACCAGAACATTCAGGCCGCCCTGATAGCCCCACACCGGGTAGCGGTGCTTATGGTGGCGATCGAAGATCGGGAAGCCGATGCGGATCAGCGGGGTGCCGGTGTCGCGCTCCAGGTACTTGCCGTAGGTGTTGCCGATCAGGAAGTCGACCGGATCGGTGAACAGGAGCGAGCGCAGGTGCCACAGATCCTTGCCCGGGTAGACCTTGCAGTTCTTGCCGAACGGCGAGGCATCGAACAGCGCCTGCATCTTCTTTTCCCAAGCCTTGCCGCCATTGGTGGCGAGGACGTGGGTCGGCTCCGCTCCGAGTTCCAGCAGGAACTCCGCCAGGCCGTAGCACAGGTCGGGATCGCCGTAGATGGCGAACTTCTGGCCGTGGATGTGGGCGGTGGAGTCGGCGATGGCATCGACCAGGCGGCCGCGCTCCTTCTCCAGCTCGGCGGGGATCGGCTTGCCGGTCAGGCGCGAGATTTCCATCAGGAACTTGTCGGTGCCCTTCACGCCGATCGGGTGATTGAGAGCGACCACTTCCTGGCCATGCTCGGCGATGAACGGCAGCGTCTTCTCGGTGCAGTATTCCTGCATCGAGATGGTGGCCTTGGCGTGCAGGGCGTTGGCCGCCTGCTCCAGGGTCGTGCCGCCGTCGTACATGCGGAACTCGCCGTCGGTCGGGGTATCCCACACATCGCTGTTGTCGCCGATGATGGTGTAGTCGATGCCGAACAGGCCGAAGATGCGCTTGATTTCACGCAAGTTGCCCACGGTGTAGCCGTCGAAGCCGCCGAGGAAGTTGATCGACTCGTTGGGCTGGCGGACCAGCGGTTCGACGGTTCCCGACTTGCCGTCCCAGAAGTGCTGGAGGATCCCCTTCATGACATTGTCGTAGCCGGTGATGTGGCTGCCGACGAAGGCCGGAGTGTGGGCGAAGGGCACGTCGAACTCGGCCGGAATGCTGCCCTTTTCCTTCGAGGTCTTGATGAAGGCGTTCAAGTCGTCGCCGATCACTTCCGCCATGCAGGTGGTGGAAACCGCGATCATCTTCGGCTTGTACATGTTGTAGGTGTTGGCCAGGCCGTCGATCATGTTGTTCAGGCCGCCGAACACCGCCGCGTCTTCGGTCATGCTCGATGACACGCAGGAGGTCGGCTCCTTGAAGTGGCGGCTGAAGTGCGAGCGGTAGTAAGCCACGCAGCCCTGCGAGCCATGGACGAAGGGAATGGTGCCTTCGAAACCGACGGCCGCGAAGACCGCGCCCAGCGGCTGGCAGGCCTTGGCGGGGTTGACGACCAGCGCTTCACGGGCGAAGTTCTTTTCCTTGTATTCCTCGGTCTTGGCCCACTCGCGAACCTCCTCGACCTGCGCGTCGGGGGGCATGAATTCAAACTCTTTTCTCTTGTTCTCGAACAGATTGAGGTATTCCGGTTCGCGGAATAGGTTGAAATGATCGAGAACCTTTTCTGCATTCTGACTCATGGTTAGCTCCTGTGTAGGGTGGGTTAGGTCGCGATGCCCTAACCCAAGGGGTGTTTGGTGGGTTACGCTACGCTAACCCACCCTACATTTAGGTCTTGGCTCAGGCAGCGCTCTTCCAGGGGGCCTTGGTCAAACCCCAGACCGGGTTATTGATGGCCATATCCATGTCCCTGGCGAAAATGGCGAAGCCGTCATAACCGTGGTACGGACCGGAATAATCCCAGGAGTGCATCTGACGGAACGGCACGCCCATCTTCTGGAACACATACTTTTCCTTGATGCCGGAACCGACCAGGTCGGGCTGGATGGCTTCGACGAATTTCTCGAACTCGTAGCCGGTCACATCGTCGTAGATCAGCGTGCCGTCCTTGACGTAGTGGGTGGTGCGCTGGTAGTCGTCGTTGTGGCCGAACTCGTAGCCGGTGCCGACGATTTCCATGCCTAAGTCCTCGTAGGCGCCGATCACGTGCCGCGGACGCAGCCCGCCGACGAACAGCATGACCTTCTTGCCTTCCAGGCGCGGACGGTATTTCGCGATCACCGCGTCCATCAGGGGCTGGTACTTGGCGATGACGGCTTCGGCCTTTTCCTTGATGCTGTCGTCGAAGAAGCTGGCGATCTTGCGCAGCGATTCCGCGATCTTGGTGGGACCGAAGAAGTTGTATTCCACCCACGGCACGCCGTATTTCTCTTCCAGGTGGCGTGAGATGTAGTTCATCGAACGGTAGCAGTGCAGCACGTTCAGCTTGGCTTTCGGGGTGTTTTCCAACTCGGCCAGGGAGCCGTCGCCGGACCACTGGGCGATGACGCGCAGGCCCATTTCTTCCAGCAGGATGCGGGAAGACCAGGCGTCGCCGCCGATGTTGTAGTCGCCGATGATGGCGACGTCGTAAGGCGTGGTCTGGAACTCGGGATGCTTGTCACCGGCCTTGTCGAAGATCCAGTCGCGGACCGCGTCGTTGGCGATGTGATGGCCCAGCGACTGCGAAACGCCGCGGAAACCTTCGCAGCGGACGGGAACGATGGTCTTGCCTTCGTATTCCTTGGATTTCTTCTTGGACACGGCTTCGATGTCGTCGCCGATGAGGCCGATCGGGCACTCGGACTGGACGGTGATGCCGTGGTTCAGCGGAAACAGCTCCTCGATTTCGTCGATGATCTTCTCCAGCTTCTTGTCGCCGCCGAAGACGATGTCCTTCTCCTGGAAGTCGGAGGTGAACTGCATAGTGACGAAAGTGTCGATGCCGGTGGTGCCGATGTAGTAGTTGCGGCGCGACGCCCAGGAATACTGGCCGCAGCCGACCGGACCGTGGCTGATGTGGATCATGTCCTTGATGGGACCCCAGACCACGCCCTTGGAACCTGCGTAGGCGCAGCCGCGGATGGTCATGACGCCCGGGATCGACTTGATGTTGGATTTGACCCCGCAGTCGGGCTTGCCTTCTTCGAAGGTGCCAAGGTGCTTGGCGCGGCGCTTGGCCGTCTTGTCGGGATAAACCTCAAGCACCTCTTTGATGAGGTCCTTGTTTCTCTCTTTGACTTGCTCAACTGTGAGGCTCATTTTAAGCTCCTGATTGAGTGAGTGAAAAACGACCGGATGGCCAAGGGGCGGCGTGCGGCTTTACAGCCCGCACGCCGCTGTGCCGCCGATCTCCTTACGCCGCCAGCTCCGTTGCGGACTTGCCGACCTGCGACTCGTCGACCTGAGCCATGACGCCGTGCTCCATCAACAGGTCTTCCAACTCGTCCATGGTGATCGGGGTCGGGATGATGCCCTGGCCCGAGTTGTTATGGACCTTCTCGGCCAGGTTGCGGTAGTGCTGGGCCTGCGCCGAATCCGGGGCATACTCGATCACGGTCATGCGGCGGAGCTCCGCGTGCTGCACGATGTTGTCGCGCGGCACGAAGTAGATCAGCTTGGTGCCCAGCTTCTTGGCCAGCGACTCGGCCAGTTCCAGCTCCTTGTCGGTCTTGCGCTCGTTGCAAACCAGGCCGCCCAGGCGCACGCCGCCCGAATTGGCGTACTTCAGAATGCCCTTGGAGATGTTGTTGGCCGCGTACATGGCCATCATTTCGCCGGACATGACGATGTAGATTTCCTGCGCCTTGTTCTCGCGGATCGGCATGGCGAAACCGCCGCAGACCACATCGCCCAGCACGTCGTAGGAGACGTAGTCGATGCCGTCATAAGCACCTTCCTCTTCCAGGAAGTTGATCGAGGTGATCACACCGCGGCCGGCGCAGCCGACGCCCGGTTCCGGGCCGCCGGATTCCACGCAGCGGATGTCGCGGAAGCCGACCTTCATGACGTCTTCCAGCTCCAGGTCCTCGACGCTGCCGGCATCGGCAGCCAGGGACAGGATGGTGTCCTGGGCCTTGGCGTGCAGGATCAGTCGGGTGGAGTCGGCCTTCGGGTCGCAGCCGACGATGAGGATCTTCTGGCCCATCTCGGCCAGTGCGGCCAGGGTGTTCTGGGAGGTGGTGGACTTGCCGATGCCGCCTTTGCCGTAGAACGCGATTTGTCTCAGACTTGACATGGTGTTTCTCCAAAGTAATCAGGATGATCGATGCTTCATGGCCAGCAGCGTTCCGCCGAACTCAAGTCCGGCTTACCGCGGAGCAGGGCGCTTTCTTTTTCTTATTTTTGTCGCCGCCACTTTCACGGCAGTGAACACTGCACGCTTATCTCCGAAGCAACCGCTGTGCCACAGCCTTGCCATCCCACCTAACAGCTTGAAATCCCTATGGACGCGCCCCATGAACGAGCGCCTCGTGAGCTTTGCAGCCATGTACACAACACTACAAAACCTCACTGTTTGTAGGGAACGACACAAGCGACCAGCGCCTTTCGAACCGCCCGCCGCAAAGCTCAAGCCCTTGAAAGAACCGGCCGCTTCCGGCCCCCGGGAAACCGGGTAAAAAAACGGCACATCGATTGCTAGATTCTGGGAGAAGGTCTCCACACTCCATCGGGGCGTCGACGGCTCCGGTGGAGGTTTTATGGACCCTTATTGGCGCGGCCGATTCAACCGGATAAAACCCAAACCTTAGGAGAAGCCCATGCAAATAGGCGTCGATACTGAAAGAGCGGTGGACGACAGGCGGGTCTTCGTCGTCGACGACGACGAGATCACCAGCGCCGCCTTGCAGTTCATGCTGCACGACGAAATCGAGACCCATGAACTGGGTAGCCTCGAAGCCGCCTATTCCAAGGCGGTGGACTGGAAACCCGCGGTATTGCTGCTGGGGTTGGGCGTGGTCAGGAGCCGCGGCATCGGCGTACTGGACGAAATCCGTTCGCGGCTGGAGGACATCAAGATCATCGTGGTGGCGGACGCCGCCACCGATCCCTTGGCGCAGGAATGCCTCAAGCAGGGCGCGAACTCCCTGCTTGCGAAACCCCTTACCATCGAAAAGGCTCGCCAGAAGGTGGACATGCAACTGGGCCGCAAGGTCAAGCTCGCCATCCCGGTCGTCGTCACCTGAGCGCGCACCCGGAACCTGAACTTTCCGCACGGTTCTGGGCAGTTCGGCTCGTTACTCGCCCTGTTTCAACGCAAAACCGTCGATTTCATCGTAACCACCATTTAAGGAGCGTCATGACCACCATTAGCGAAACTCCCCTCGCGTCCCTGGAAAGCGAAAACCGGCTGTTGAGCCCGGTCTTCAAAGGCGCCACCGCCCAGCCGGGTGTCTTCGGCTTCCGCGGGATGATCGCCCTGAAGTTCGCCCAGCAAGTGAGCGACGAGGCTCGCCCGCCTGAAATCAAGTTCGATCAGGTGATGACCGTGGCGAAAGCCGGCGAATCCACCCTTCCCTTCCTGGCCGGAGTGGCGCTGTCGCTGGAACATCTCGATCTGCTCATGGACGTCCTGGGGGACAAGCTGTCTCCCGCCGGCAAGTATTTCTTCTTCGCCGGCAACCTGGACATTTCCAAGCGCTACCAGATCACCCATCGCGGCGCCACGTTCTGGGTGCTGCCGCTGGATGAGGCGACCGTGTACAACGAACTGCTGGAGCTGTTCCGCATCGAAAAGAACGACCTGAAGAAGCTCGACACCGCCGGCAAGCTGGTCGCCGTCGCGGACGCCGCGGCAGGCTTCGACGAGAAGTTCGAGGTGATCGGCTTCGAAGAGGGCCTGAAGATCATGGGCCCGATCCGGATCCCGGACAACCGTCCGGTCTAAACCTTCAAACCAATGGAACGCCGCCGGGGGGCGGCGTTCCCCTACTTAGACGAAAGCGCCTCCAGCACGAGTTTCCCGTACTGTTACACCCACCCACAAGGAGCAAACCATGACCTACCAAGTCATCAAATCGGCTCTGAAATTATGTACCGGCACGCGCAAGAGCAGCGGTGAACCCTGCAACGGCACGCTGTACACTTGCAAGGCTTGCGGCGCCACCGGCTGCAAGCAGTCGCGCGACGGTCTGTGCTCGGACCAGGCTTTCAACGTGCTGGAACATTGCCGGAAATGCGGCGCGATCGGCCAGATGGAACCCATGGCCGCCGGCGATTACCGCCCGCAACAGGCCTGGCTGAACTGATAGCCCTATGGCCCTGATCCATTTCTACGAAAAACCCGGCTGCGCCAACAACGCGCGCCAGAAGCGGATGCTCAAGGAGGCCGGGCACGAGCTGATCGTGCACGACCTCCTGGCGACGCCCTGGGGCATCGAGGAATTGCGGCTGTTTTTCGGCGAGCGACCGGTGGCCGAGTGGTTCAATCGGGCGGCTCCCCGCGTCAAGTCGGGCGAAATCGTCCCGGAAGCCCTGGACGGGGAGGAAGCGCTTGCCATGATGCTGGAAGACCGCCTGCTGATCCGCCGTCCGCTCATGCGGGTCGGGGAGCGCCGGGAGGCCGGCTTCGACCCGGATCGGGTCCAAGCCTGGATCGGGCTCAGCAGCGGCCGGGAAACGGCCGATGCCGACCTGGAAAGCTGCCGCCGGCCTCACCCTTGCCCGCCCCCTTAAGGATGCCGCCGGCGGATGAACGACACCGATCTGCAGCGCATACTCGCCTATCACGAACGCACCAAACACCGGCTGGAACGCTATGCGGCAGGGCCCGAAACCCTGGACTGGAGCGCGCAGCCCGATCCGTTCCGGACTTTCGAAGGCGCCGAACGTATCCTGCTGCCATTGCTGGCGGACGGCCTCGCTACCTCCTACCCGGACCTGCACCGGCCCGGCGCCGTCCAGCCCCGCGCCTTGACCTTAGGATTCGTCGGCCTGCTGCTCGAACTGTCCCTGGCCTTGTCGGCCTGGAAGGAATACGGCCCGGACCGCTGGTCGCTGCGCTGCAATCCGTCCAGCGGCAACCTCCATCCCACCGAAGGGTATGTGGTGTGCCGGAGCGTCGAGGGGCTGGCCGACGGCGTCTACCATTACCTCAGCCGCGAACATGCGCTGGAGCGCCGGGCGCTGGCCGCGGCCGACACCGCGGGCGGTGCGTCCCGGCTGCTGATCGGCCTCAGCTCCATCCACTGGCGGGAAGCCTGGAAATACGGGGAACGTGCCTTCCGTTACTGCCAGCTCGACGCCGGCCACGCCATCGGCGCCCTGCGCTATGCCGCCGCCGCCCTGGGCTGGGGCTTGCGCCTGGTGGACACGGCAAGCTGCGCTGCCATCGCCCGGCTGCTGGGGCTCGACCGCCCGGGCGATTTTTCCGGCGCCGAAGCGGAAGAAGCGGAACTCCTGCTGGAAGTAATCGTCGGTTCGGCAGAACACCGCGCCTTCCCCGTATTCGGCGACCTGAGCTGGACCGGCAAGGCGAGCGTCCTCGACCCGCGCCCCATGTACCACTGGCCCGTCATCGACGAGGTAGCCGAAGCCAGCCGCTGGCCCGGCGAAGCGACCCCGCCCCCGCCCGAGGCGGATTATCCGCCCCGCGCCGATCCTCCGGCCGTCGGCGCCGCCGCGGTGATCCGCCGGCGCCGCAGCGCCCAGCGCTTCGACCGCCGGTTCGAATTGGAAAGGGGTGATTTCTACGCCCTGCTGGACGCGCTGCTGGCCCGGCCCTGCGCCCCTTGGGACGTCTGGAACTTCGCGCCGGCGCTGCACCCGGTGCTGTTCGTCCACCGGGTAACGGGACTGGCGCCGGGACTGTACGCCCTGCCGCGCAGCCTGAGCGCAGAAACGAAGCTGCGCGCGGCCTTGCGGCGGGATTTCGCTTGGGTCCGTCCCGAAGGCTGCCCCGGCCACCTGCCGCTGTTTCTGTTGGCGCAAGGCGGCTGCGGCCCGATAGCCCGCACCGTCGACTGCCATCAGGCCATCGCCGCCGACAGCGCCTTCGCCCTGGGGATGCTGGCGGAATTCGAAGACACCCTGAGCCACGCCCCCTTGCGCTACCGGCAGCTCTACTGGGAGGCGGGGCTCCTGGGGCAGGCGCTCTATCTGGAAGCCGAAGCCCGCGGGCTGCGCGGCACTGGGATCGGCTGCTATTTCGACGACGCCTTCCACGAACTGCTGGGGCTGTCCGGGCAGGCGTTCCAGTCGCTGTACCACTTCACCGTGGGCAAACCGCTGGACGATCCGCGGATCACGACCGAGACGCCCTATGGCCTAACCCGAAGATCTATTCCGGACGCAGGGTCTTGCTGAATATCGAAGTGCCGTAAAGGTCCTTGAAATCCACGGTGAGGGTCCGGTCCGCCCGGCGGATGTTGACCTCGCCGAAGAACTGTAGCCCGGCATAGGGCGAGAGGTTGGCCTGGCCCGCCGGCGGCGCCTTGTAGAACACCACCTGGGGACCGAAAGTGCCGTCGGTGCTGTTGGGGCCGAAGGTGCCGGCGTTGAGCGGGCCGGCGACGAACTCCCAGAACGGAGCGAAGTCCTTGCTGACGGCGCGTGCCGGGTCGTAATGGTGAGCCGCGGCGTAATGCACGTCGGCGGTCAGCCACACGACGTTCTTGATCCGCTGCTGCTTGATGAAGCCGAGCAGACGGGCGATTTCCAGTTCGCGCCCGGCGGCGGGGCCGTCGTTGCCATTGGCGATCGCCTCCCACCGGGGTCGGCCCTGGGCGTCGGCGCCGTCCCCGATGTTCAGTCCGATCGGCATGTCGGCCGCGATGACCTTCCAGGTCGCCCTCGAATTCTTCAGGCCCCGTTCCAGCCATTGCACCTGCGCGTCACCCAGGAACGCCGTCTCGGGCCCTTGCCGGTTCTGCAGGTTATGGGTATTGGGGCCCCGGTAGTTGCGCATGTCGAGGACGAAGACATCGAGCAGCGGACCGTAGGAAATCTGCCGGTACACCCGCCCGGCCTCCTCCGCCGAACAGGGGCGCATCGGCGCATACTCGCGGAAAGCCTCCGAAGCCAGGGCCGCCAGGAGCGGAACATCTTTGACCGTATATCGGGAGTCGGCGCTCAGATCCTTGGCGTCCGACCAGTTGTTGACGACCTCGTGGTCGTCCCATTGCCAGACCTGCGGCACCTCGGCGTTGAACCGGCGGACGTTCTCGTCGAGCAGATTGTATTTGTAGCGGCCGCGGAATTCGTCCAGGGTCTCGGCGACCTTGGCGACTTCCGGGGTGACGATGTTGGTCCAGACCCGGCCGTTCTCGGCGGTCACCTGGGGTTCGATGACGCCGTCGGAATAGACGTTGTCCCCGCTGTGGATGAAGAACCGCGGCTTGACCCGGCGCATGGCCTCATAGATCTTCATGCCGCCGAAAGCGGGGTTGATGCCCCATCCCTGGCCGGCGGTGTCGCCGCCCCACACGAAACGGATGTCTTCGCCCTCGCCGATGGTGTGGAAATGCCCGGTCACAGGCTCGCTCCGGCCGCGGGCGTTGGTCAGGTCCTCGAACCAGACCTTCACGTAAACGTCCTTGCCCGCGGGCAGCCCGACCAGTTCCTGGCGAGCGGTATAGTCCGCGCCTTCCAGGGCGTAGGGGCCGCGGACGATTTTCGAGCCGGCAAAATCGGAGCTGAAGGCGTATTCCACCATCATCCGCGCGGGACGGTCCGCCCGGCTCCAGATCACCGCCCCTCCGGGGGCCAGGTCCCCGATCTGAATGCCCTGTTCCATCCGCGGAACCGGGTTCCCGGCGTTGACGCAAGCGCAGGCGGCCAAGACCAGAATGAGACCGGAAACCAGCGCTTGAACGGAATTTTTTCGGCACCCGGATCGAAAGGCGGTAGGGGGGTGAGACGCCGGGGCGGTGGTCATGGCACTCCTTGGGGGGCTTGATCGAAGCGAGGGACCGTAAGCCCGAATTAAGTCAGCGCAATGGCCGCCCAATGACGCTTTGGTGACGGGCTGACGGAAGGAGGGCTGCCCGTTCCGGAGCCTTGCCCGTCAATAGGCATGAACGCCGCTTGTTGACGCTGATACCGGTCTTCGGCTGTACCCAGACAAATTCCGCATCCGGCTTGTCAGCGTGTACCAGTTGCTCCGGACACCCGGACCGGATGCCCTCGCCATAATTTTATTACAAACAGCATGGTTATTAGCCGGCCGTCCCGCTATCATACGGATTTGCTGAAAAATTTTTGCGGGGGAAGAAGCGAATGGCGGGCCAAGACAGCGGCGATTTCGGACCCTTGTCCTTCTTCAAGGCCCAGCACCAAGCTTTTGCCGAAACGCTGAAGCTGCGGCGGGGCACCGAGGGCCTCGTTGACGGCCTGCTGCTCCAGGCCTGGGACAGCTTCGACCGCAACGTCGACATCCAGGCGGAAGGGAAGCCCCCGCTGGCCTGCCACAAGGGCTGCGCGACCTGCTGCACATTGCGGGTCACCGTCACAGCGCCCGAAGTGCTGATGATTGGCCGCTACGTCCGCTGGAGCGACGGCAGCTTCAAATCCATCGGCATCGGCCTCCCTGCCCGCATCGCCGAAGCCGACGCAAAAACCAGGGGCCTGGACGAGGCCGAACGGGTCACACTGCGGCTGCGCTGCCCCTACATCGAGAACGGCGTCTGCCTGATCTACCAGGTCCGCCCCCTGGCCTGCCGCGGGCATGCCTCATACGATGTGCGCGCCTGTGTCGAAGCCGCCGCCGGCCG
Source organism: Pseudomonadota bacterium (assembly GCA_040753975.1). Classification (GTDB taxonomy): domain Bacteria; phylum Pseudomonadota; class Gammaproteobacteria; order Methylococcales; family Methylococcaceae; genus Methylococcus. Next base: position 14,123 of record JBFMDC010000032.1, on the reverse strand, counting down.
CGCCGGCGAGATTCCTTATTCGGAACCCCATAGGGTGGTACGTAGCCTGGTCCAGAACGCCATGCAGTCCTTGCTGCGCGACGCCGGGCTGGCATTCGGCCTCTATGAACTGAATCACGCCGTCTGCATCGCCCTTCAGAACGAAAACTGCTGCGCCGAGTGGCTGTCCGGCGCCGATGTTTTCGCGCCGGCAGCCGTCACCGAACTGAGCGCCGACGAAATGGCGCGCATGTTCGACGCGATCCAGGCAAGCTGAAAGAACCATTGGCGCGCCCGGAACCCGACCGCTCTCCGGGCGCGGTCAGGTCTGCCTCAGGCCGCCTGCCGCGCGGCTCCGCCGCCCAGCAACTGCCTCACGAAGTCCTCAAGCGGCATGTCGATCCGCCGGATGTTCTGCTCCGCCAGGAAACGCGCTTCGTTGCGGGTCGGGTCGTCCGGCAGCACGGCCCAGTGCAGGTCCGACGAGCGCTTCATGATCTGCCGGGCATAGGTCCGCTCCAACTGGGTGCGGAAGCGGCAGCCCAGGAACAGGAAGTGGCGGCCGCTGCGTATCCGTTTCACGGGTTCCGGAATCGGCGTCTGGATGTCGATTTCCGTCAGCACCTCGACGTAGTCCGAATCGGACAGGATGAAGTTGGCGGCCGGCGCGATGCTGCCCAGCGGTTTGTAGAGCAGCAGCTTCCAGTTCGCCGCCTCGGACTCTTCCGCCGGACTGCCGTCGGCATGGAAATAATGCACCCAGTCGCCGAAGTGCTCGGCGCGGCTCACCCCCTGCACCTGCCCGAAATCGGACCGCCCGGCCAACGCCGCCGCCATGCTGGCGTCGTACCAGGCATCGACGATCAACGGCAACGGCAGCCCCGCCAGATACCGGTGCAGCCCGGTGGGCTCCGGCGCCGCGGCGAAAGCCTCCTTGAGCAGGCCGACCAGAGTCTTGCGATGCTTGAAGTTTTCGATGTACTGGCCGGCCGCGGTGAGATTCTTGCGGATCTTGTGGGGCACGGTCACCTTGGCGGTGATCAGCTCCACCAGGGTTTCCGGCGCGCCGGGCACGGCGCCGCCGCCGTCCAGGCCCAGCACGCCGGGGCCGAGGTAGGGAATGACCTGGCCATCGGCCAGCCCCGTTTGAATCTCCGTGGGTATCGTTGCCGTCATGAGTATTACCCCGCTGATGAAATGGCGGCCTTGAGCGCGTCCACTTGCGGACGCGGCAGGCGGAACAGGCCGCGCCCGCCGGCCAAGGCCTGGTAGCTGTTGGAAGTGTTGTTGCTCAGATAGTTGAACCAGGTCTGCGCCTCGACGCCCTGCGGACGCTCGCCGATTTCCATGACCGTGCCGTTGGGCGCGAAGCGGACATGGATCAAGGATTCGATTTTTTCTGTGGTCGTCATGGTGGTTATCCTCATGTTCTTAGGCTAGCAACTCGATGGTGATCTCACGGGAGCCCAGGACCGCCTGGCAGGACAGCCTGGATAGGGTTTCCGTACCTCTCATGTTGTCGAGCTTTTCCCGCTCGTCGGGGCGGATCTTGGACAAGCCGCGTCCGCCGCTTCGCACCAGCACGTGACATTCCCCGCAACGGGCCTGCCCGCCGCATTTGTGGACGATCGCAGCGCCCGTCAGCAGCACCGCGTCGAGCAGGCGGCTGCCGCTGCTGATTCGCACCGTCTTGCCGGAGGGCAGAACGGTCACGCAGACCTTCGCGTTTCGCCGGATTCCGCTGCGCAGATAACCGGACATCGCCTCTAAGCTCACAGATAAATCGCGGCCCCGGCGCCCACGTTGATGGACGAGTCCTTGGCGGTCTGCACGATGAAGCCGATCTGATCTTCGCTGAGGTGGCAGTGGAACGGCAGGGCGATGGCCCGGTCCGCCAGCTTTTCCGTCACGAAGAACTGTCCCTTGCGGTAGCCCAGGTCGACGTAATGGCGCTGGGTGTGCAGGGGCGAACAGAAAGCCACCGATTCCACTTCCGCCGTCGCCAGGTCCTGGATGACCACGTCGCGGCTGGAGCGGGTGAAGCGGGTGCCCAAATGCACCAGGTAGACCATCCAGTGCAGTTCGTCGACCTCCGGCGCCTGGTAGGCCGGTTTGATGCCTTCGAAGGACTGCATGAAGGCGTCGTAATAGGCTTCGATGTCCTTGCGCCGCTCGAGTATCCCGTCCAGCCGCTCCAGTTGGGCCAGCCCGAGGGCCGCGTTGATGTCGCTCATTTCCGCCCGGTACGGCGGCAGGTCGCCCAACACCACCGACTTGCGCTCGTCCAGGCGACGGTTGCGGCAGCCGCGCAGGCGAACCGCCAGATCGCGGTCGTCGGTCACGACCATGCCGCCCTCCCCGGTGGTCAGGGCGCTGGGCTGGGTGAAGTCGAAGATCGAACAGTCGCCGAAGCTGCCGACCAGCTTGCCCTGATAGCGCGAGCCGATGGCCTCGCTGGAATCCTCGATCAGGATCAGGCCGCGCTCCCCGGCCAGCGCCCGGAGCTGCATCCACAGCGCCGGATGGCCGTTGACGTTGCTGGCGAGAATGGCCTTGGTCTGCGGCGTGACCGCCGCGGCGGCCTTGTCCGGCACGATGGTGCAGGACCAGTAGTCGATGTCTACGAACACCGGCTTCGCTCCGGCGAGCGTGATCGCGTGGGCGGTTTCCCGGAAGCCGAAGGGCGAGGCGATGACCTCGTCCCCCGGCCCGATCCCATAAGCCTTGAGCGCCAGCAGCAGCCCCATCGTGGCGCTGCTCACCGCCACCGCGTATTGCCGCCCCAGATACTCGGCGAAGGCGGCTTCGAAGTCCTCGACCACCGGCCCGCCGGACAGGCCGGGCGATTTCAGCACCTCCTCGACCGCCTCCAGCTCGGCGAGGCTCATGTCCGGATCGGAAAACAGGATGCTCGGCTGATCGCTCATTTCGCCGCTCCCTTGGGTTTCTCCGCCAGGATCAGGCCGGTGGCCCGGCTCGGATCGGCGGTCACGTGGGCGCAATGATCGGCGGCATCGAGCAGATACAGGTTGAATCGGGCCGTTTCCAGCACCGGCATCTCCGTGTCGATGTCGCCGGCGTCGCAACGGGTGATGGAGAGGCCCGGAAAAGCCTGGCGCAGGGCGGAGACATGCTCTGCCGCCGTGGCCTCGGTTTCGAGCTGGCCCCGAATCCGTTCGAGCGCATCCGTCGTGAGCGCCATGGTCAGTCGTCGCCTCCGGCAAGCTTCCTGGCGTCGACCGTGATCGGCAAAGTCGTCCCCTCCGCCATTTCCGGCAGAGCGAGTTGCCAGCCGTTGGCCAGAGTCACGGTACCGCCCCACAGATCGGCTTTCTCCTGGGAGACGATCGGCTCCTCCAGGTCTTTCTTGGGGACGTAGGCGGACAGTTCGCCGGCGGCGTTTCTACGGATCATTACCTTCATGAAGACTCCAGGTCACGGTTGAAAAATCGATCGATCAATTCTTTTCGGATATCGCGGACGCTGAACTCAGGCCGCCTCCGCCACCATAGTCCGCACGATGTCCGGCAGCAATTCGCACACGGCGTCCACTTCGGCCTCGGTGGTGTAGCGGCTCAGCGAGAACCGGATCGTGGCCAGCGCCCCTTCGGCGCCCAGCCCCATCGCGGTCAGCACATGGGAGGGCTCGGTGCCCCCCGCGCTGCAGGCCGCACCGGCGGAGGCGCAAATCCCCGCGCGGTCCAGCCTGTCCAGCACCGGTTCGGCCTCGACGTTCCCGAGCTTGAAGCTGGAGGTACCGGGCGCCCGAGGCGCGCCTGCGCCGTTGACGGAAGCCTCCGGCAGCGCGGCCAGCAGCCAGCTTTCCAGGCGGTCCCGCAGTTGGGCGATGCCGTCGCCGCCGGTGGCCAGATATTCCCGCGCCAGTTCCGCGGCCACGCCCAGTCCGACGATGCCGGGCACATTCTCGGTGCTGCCGCGGCGCCCGCGTTCCTGGTGGCCGTACAGCAGCGGCGGCGGCTTGCGCCCCTTGCGCACGAACAGCGCACCGATGCCCTTGGGGCCGTGCAGCTTGTGTCCGGACAGGGACAGGAAATCCAGCGGCACGCGGCTCAGGTCGATCGGCAGCTTGCCCACGGCCTGGACCGCGTCGCAATGGAACAGCACGCCCCGGCTCGCCGCCAGCGCCGCCGCTTCCTCGATGGGAAACAGCACGCCGGTTTCGTTGTTGGCCCACATCAGGCTGAGCAAGCCCGTGTCGGGCGTGAGCGCGGCTTCCAGCAAGGCGGGGTCGAGCCGCCCTTGGTTGTCGACCGGCAGACGGACCACCTCGAGCCCATGCGTTTCCAGATGCTTCAGCAAGAGCAAGGTCGCCGGATGCTCCACGGCGCTGGTCACCACCCGGCGCTTGTCCGGCGCCAAGGCGAGGGCGCCGAGTATGGCCTGATGGATGGATTCGGTGCCGCCGCTGGTGAACACGATCTCCGCCGGGGAGGCGCCCAGCAGGGCGGCTATTTTGGCGCGCGCGGCGATGGCCTCCATCTTGGCGGCCTCGCCCAGACGATGCTTGCTGGACGGGTTGCCGTAATGCGTCTTGAGGCAGGCGGTCATCGCCTCCACGCATTCCGGGGCTGGCTGCGTGGTGGCGTTGTTGTCGAGGTAGATCGAGGTCTCGCTCATTGCCAGAACCGCCTGTTCGGGTCTTCATTCAGCAGCGCCAGGATCTGCTGTAGAGACTGGTACTCGCCGTGCATGATCCAGTGTCCGATCTCGTGATCCTTGTGGTACAGCCACCAGCAGCCGCGGTTCGGCTTGAACTCCAGCCGGGCGATGTCGATGACGCCGCCTTCGGGATCGATGTTGCGCGAACAGCAGGAACTCTGGATCAGGTAGCCGTCCTCGGTCGGATGCACTTCCGGGGTGACGTAGCGGTAACGCTTGCGGTCCTGGATGGCGCGCTCGATGCGCTTCAGGTCCAGCTCGTTGGGTTGAGGATTCGCCGCGCCGATGCCGCCCATGACGCCGCCTCCGTACGCGATGACCCGGCCCACCGCCGCCATCCGCTAGAGCAGGCCCGCCGCCTGGACGGATTTCTGCTCCGAGCGCAGCTCTTCCTCGAAGCAGCCGATGACGTAGCCACCGGGAAATTCGACCAGATACACCGGGATGTTGGCTTCCTCGTGGTGGCCGATCTGGACGATCTCGCCTTCCGTACCGGCCGCGACCAGCAGGGCCTCCGGCTCATGATCCGGGTAACTGCCGTCGTTGAAGATGTCGACCTCCGTGGAAACTTTCTGTCCCCATTGATAGACCGGAGCGCGCTGGTCGATCATGCGGCTTCCTCCTTGGGTTCGGCCGCCTGCTTCGGCGGCGGCGGGTTGTCGACCGACTCCAGCTCCCTGCCCTTCATGCCGACCGCATAGCCCCGCTCGGGGAAGTCCACGGCATAGATGTAGAACTGCTGAAGAAAGGTGTTGATGCTCTTGACGTAACCGACCTCACCTTTCTTGACCAGCACTTCGCCGATTTCCGCGCCGGTGAAGGTGCCGTCGTTGCGCACCACCTTCTTGGATTTGACCTTCTCGCCGAAGTTGAATTTCGGCGGATCGTTCAATTCCATGCTATCGCTGTCGCGACTGATATCACCCATGGCTATCCCCTCGATTCATTTCTAACAGGCTTCCGGCAAAACGCCGTCGGCCGGTGATTCGTTGAGCCGCTGCGCCACCAGCTCCCGCACCGCCGGGTCCGGGTCGGCGCGCATGGGCTCCAGGTCGGCAAGCCCAGCTAAGCTGGCGACCTCATAACGCAAGCGCCAGTCGGGGTCCTTGACGAGCCGCCTCAACTGCTTGTCGTCCATGCGCCGGACCGCCGCCAGCCGGACCGGCAGTTCCGTATCCGCCGCCAGGGTCGGCAGCCATTCCGGCGCGATCCGCTGCGCCACCACTTTCCGCACTTCCGGGTCCTCATCGCGGATCATCTTCACCAGGAGACCTGGCGGCAAACGCCTTGCCACGATCTGCCGCACGAAATAGTCCTCGTCGCCGATCATCGCCGCCAGATCGCCCGGCTCCAGCCGCTCGGCTACTCTGACCCTGACGTCCCGGTGCGGATCGCGCCGGAGGATTTCGAACTGTTTGGAGCGCACCGGCAGGCGCTGGGCCACGCTCTGCCGGACGGTCTCGTCCGGATCGCCGACCAGCCGCGGCAGGTAGAACAGCTCCACGTGCTTGGCCGCGACCGCCCGGGTCTCGAAATACGGGTGCTCCAGGTAGGCCTTGGCCAGATCCGGATTCCACTTGAAGAACCGGTCGATGCGGCGGGCGTAGCGATCGTGCACGCAGGCGTGGCCGAGATGGCAGCGCCCTTCGGTCAGCCCCTCCCGCTGCTCGCAGCGGCAGCAATCCAGCAGATTGCCCTGCCAGTCGCGCGCTTCCTCGATCTCATTCCTCGTCGTCCCCATTGGCTTGCCTCTCCAGGACGCCCATCAACACCTTGCCGCCGAGTTTGTCTGCCGGATCCAGCTCCAGCAGCTTCTCGACCGCGGCCCGGCCTTCTTCCAGCTTGCCCAGGCGCATCTGCAGATAGGCATAGCCCTTGAGCGTGAACAGGAAAAACCGCGGCAGGATGGCCTCGAAACTGGTGAAATTCGCATCCGCCGGCTTGGCCGCCCGCCAATCGGGGGACATGCCGTTGTCGAGCGCCGCCTTCGCCAGGCATTCCTTGGCGATTTCCAAAGCCTCGGCCAGCCGGTTCTTGTAGAAATAGAACCGGTACTTGCCGATGTACACCGCCGCATGCCCCGGCGCAAGGTCCCAGGCGGCCTGCAAATGCTTGAGCGCCACCTCGTCCCGGTGGTAGTTCTGGCCGGCCAGGCGCAGATGCCGCTCCGCTTCCGCCGGCAGGCCCTCGCCCAGGCACTCTGCGACCGGGTCGCTTTCCGGCGGGCCGTAGACCGGCTCCCCCGCCTTCAGCGCCGCGCCATCGGCCGTGCCCATGTCCGGCTCAGGCACTCTTGACGGGGATGCTGGCAATCCCCACGGAAACCTCGCCCGGAACCGGTGCAGGCGCGCTGGTGCCGCAGCTTCCGCAACCCGTCGCTTTCGGATCGGTGAATACCAAGCCGCTCTGTAACGGCGTGTCCTTGAAATCCATGGTCACACCCTGCAGCAGCAAGCGGCTCTCCGCGGGCAGGAACAGCTTCAGCCCCTGGACGGTGACGACGGCGTCGCCCGGCAAGGGCGCGGCCTCGACGCTGAATTCCGAAGCCAGCCCGGAACAGCCGCCCGGGGTGACCAGCAGCCGGAAACCGGCGTCGGGTCCGGCGCCGCCGAAACGCACCATGCGCTGTATGAACTTTTCCGCACTCGGAGTGATGGTTAGATCCATTGATGTTCCCCTTAAGCCGCTTGGTATCGCGGGTAGTTTTCGTCAATGATGCAGGTGAGGTCGATGGGGCACACCGCCACACACTGCGGCTCGTCGTAATGGCCGATGCACTCGGTGCATTTGGCCGGGTCGATCACGAACAGCCCGTTGCTCGCTTCCGAAATGGCCTGGTTCGGACACTCCGGCTCGCAGGCGCAACAGCCCGTGCAGTTTTCTTCGACTATCGTGTAAGCCATGGTTCAAACTCCTGGGAGCACCCGCATCCCCTTCTCCTTCTGGGCAATGCCGTTGAGTAACATGTCGCCTCGTCACCCCGGCAGGGACTCACGGCAGGCTATCCAGCCTGCCGCCCTCCGGGTAAATGCACAAATTGGCAGGAAAGCCGATTTGCACGCGCAGCGCCCGAAGGGTGCGGCATAGGGATATGCCGCATGAAATCCGCTCCCGGCGGATTCGTGCCGGGGTCCAGGAGCCAAGGATGGTCAAGGCCTAACACGTCCATGTGCCCTGGGTTCCGGCAATCCATGCCGGAATGACGGCTTAACTGAACGGCAGTGTCCCTCTCTGGGGCAGGGGGTGGGCCTCTCCCCTATCTATCGAATACCTCAAGCCGCGATCAAAGCGCCCTGGCGGATCACCGCATCGCCCTTGGCCACGTGCTCGATCTCGCCGGACGCGACCTTGTCGATGTACTCCTTGAAGTAGGCGATCGCCGACTGCTCGATGAACTGACCGGCATACTGGTCCACCGGATCGATGCCCGCCGCCTTGAGATCGTTCTTCGGACAGCCGCCGATCTTGGCCACGAACACCGCATGGCAGTCGTTGATGGCGCGGATCACCGTGCCCAGCGCATCTTCCTCGCCATAGCCGCCCTGGCAGTACAGGTCCACCCGGCGATGGCCGACGAACTTGGCGCCCGAGGTCGAGAGCTCGTAGATCTGGAACTCGCCGGCATGGCCGAAGTGCTCGTTGACCTTGCCGCCGCCCTTGGTCGCCACCGCGATCAGCATCTTGATGTCGGAATGGGCACCGGCCAGGGTCTGCAGTTCTTCCTGCTTGGCCGCCACCACCGCCTGACGCTCGTTCTCCACGGCGGCCTGGTAGGCCTTGCGGGCGTCGAGGTCGTAATTGACCTCCATCTCCATGATCTTGTCGGTGGTGAACTCCGCGCTGCGGTCCTCGCCCAAGAGGCCCACCGCGTCCGCTCGGCACTGGCGGCAATGGCGCATCATGTTCATCTCGCCTTCGCAGCTGTCCTGCAGCGCCTTCAGCTCCTGCGCCGTCGGGCCGCGCTGGCCGGTCAGGCCGAACACGGTGCCGTGCTCCGGCGCCGAGATCAGCGGCATGATGTTGTGCAGGAACGCCCCGCGCGACTTCACCGCCTTGTTCACCTCGACCAGGTGCTGGTCGTTGATCCCCGGAATCATCACCGAGTTGATCTTCGACAGGATGCCGCGCTCGGTCAGCATCTCCAGACCCTGCAACTGGCGGTCGGTCAAGATCTTGGCCGCCTCGACGCCGGTGTAGCGTTTCTTGTTGTAGTAGATCCAGGGATAGATCTTGGCGCCCACCTCGGGGTCGATCATGTTGATGGTGATGGTGACGTGATCGATGTTGTACTGGGACAGCCGCTCGACGTGATCGGGCAGAGCCAGGCCGTTGGTGGAAACGCACAGCTTGATGTCCGGCGCGGTCTTGGCGATCAGCTCGAAGGTCTTGAAGGTCTTTTCCGGGTTGGCCAGCGGATCGCCTGGGCCGGCGATGCCGAGCACCGTCATCTGCGGAATGGTGGAGGCCACCGCCAGCACCTTCTTCGCCGCCTGCTCCGGGGTCAGCTTCTCACTCACCACGCCCGGCCGGCTCTCGTTGGCGCAGTCGTATTTGCGGTTGCAGTAGTTGCATTGGATGTTGCAGGCCGGCGCCACCGCCACGTGCATGCGCGCGTAGTGGTGATGCGCTTCCTCGCTGTAGCAGGGATGGTTCTTCACCTTCTCCCAGATTTCCGGCGGCAGGTCGTTCTCGCCCGCGCCCGAACCGCAGCTCGCCTTGCCGGAACCGCCGGAAGTGCCGCAGCCCTTGTGCTCTGCGACCTTCTGCATGATCTCGTCGACATTCACCGCGGCGTTGACGCCCGCGGACTCCGCTCCCATATGGTTCTGCACTGTTTGCATTGCTAGACTCCTAGATTCGTTAGCCCGTCGCTGCTTCGTCCCGACACGCCCCTTTGAATTCGTTCGCTACCCACCGGCTTAAAGCGCCCGGTGCGGAACACCGGTAGACACTCACGAAAAGAGCGAAGCAATCGGCGTACCAGCCAAGGATATTCCGCAGAAACAATCGATTGGCCCAATTCCCTTACGGGTCCTGAGTGTTTGTGCCGAGACAAAAGGCCAGGATTTGTCGATGCTTGTTTGAAACGCGACAAGCGCTCTGTGGCAAGGCGCTTCCTCATGAGCGCGGACGTCCTGAACAGGACGGCTGGGGAACCTGGAGAGAGGCGGCTTTAGAGTGGACCGGCGGTTCCGAAATGTCACTTAACCAACAGTATAACCGCGTTATTGACAGTACACCCTCCGGCCAAGTATACAGTGCCACGAAGCCGAACCCGCGGGCGCCGTCCGACGATACCAACAAAATTAAGGAACAACCGGAGAAAAGTATGTCCCCCCACCGTCTTAGGCAATTGGGTGCCGCAACGATTTTGTTGACGGGGCTGGGCTCGGCTCAGACCTGCGAGGCATCTCCCGGCAATATCGTCATCCTGTATCCGAGCCTGGCGGGTACCGGCGGCCTCTATCTCTATCAGTGCCTGGATTCTGGCTGCGCGACTCAGACACAAATCAGTTATGTGACGGACGTTCCTCCCGCCAACGGCGTTCCCCCGGCCAATACGGACCTGCCCGGCCTCGCGGCGGTAAGCTTCCTCAAACTGAATGGCAAAGCCCTTTATCAATATTTCCAATCCAATGAAGGCTCGTGGTATTCCTGCAAGCTCAGCATCACCGCTGACGGCGCTGTAGACTCAGGGAGCACGACCTGTACGGGCGCAACCAAACTCGCTCAGCAGTCATCATCCACGGTCTCCGTGATCGCGTTGGGCGCTGGCTTCTGGATGGCCAGTCAGAGCGGCTCTGCTCCAACTCCCGCACCGTCCAAATTCAACTTTACCCGGACTCGAACGATAAGTTTCGTAAACAACACCAGATATACGGCCATATGCCTCAATAGCAGCGATACCTTCAATGATATGCCCACCGGTAAATGCACCGGCCCGGGCGACATAAAAGTGCTTTCCGGAAAACCTTACACGATCAAAGTTCCATCCGGTGGCTACAATTCCGCCGCTTGGTTCATTACCGGCTATCGGAAATCGGGCAAGTGGTTCAATTCGGGCAGAGACCCGAATGGAAATGTCTACTCCCTGGTGCTGGAAACGACGATGTACCCTTCAGGAACCAAATGCTATCCGACATCACAGCAGCCGCTTTTCCCGCTGTCAGCCTTTTTCGGCCTTCCGGGAGGATCGAGGGCCATCGCGGGTGGAAACTGTTCGGATTACACCGTGGGCGTCACCAATATCGATGTGTCCGCGGTCAACGGATACAACTTCGGCGTGACCGCTTATCCGTCACGACCAGCCGTCTGTGGACACAGCGAACACGGTTCGGAAGGAATACCCTATTCGGTTTTCTCGCTCTACAGCGCGAGCACTAATCCGATGAGCAGGCTCCCCGCGCAGAACTCCGGCCAAAGCCTGTCCTCCATTTGTCCGAGCGATCAAACCGTGGCAACCCAAGCGGGCGGCGCGCAGTTCCAGGGATGCTATAGTGCCTGCACATACGCGAACCTGACCCAGGACCCGGATGCGGACATGATTTGCTGCAGCGGTGATTACTCATCCTATTCCTCATGCACGAGCAGCCTCGACCATAGCACCTTACCGTATGTCAGCAATATGGACAGCTACTCAAAGAACGTTTATTCATGGGCTTATGATGACAACAACGGGGATTTCAGCTGCGACCCCAGCGCCAGCTTTACCTTTGTCATAACGAACTGAATCGATTGCCGCATTGAACAGCCGGATCGAAATCATCTATTGCACCCAGTGCCGCTGGCTACTGCGGGCGGCCTGGATGGCGCAGGAACTGTTGACGACCTTCGACCAGGAGCTCGGCGAGCTCACGTTGAAACCCGGCACGGGCGGCATCTTCGAGGTATGGGCCAACGGCAAGCTGGTCTGGTCGCGGAAGGACCAAGGACGTTTTCCGGAAATCACCGAGCTGAAGCAGCTCGTGCGGGACGAGATCGCCCCCGGAAAGAACCTGGGCCATGCGAATCGAAAAGGAGCCACCTGAAGCGGCCTGGCGCCATCCCGACGTATCGATGACCAATGCCCACGTGATCGTCAAGCCGGTCACTCTTTCGGCGCATTGCGTCACCGACAAGAATTCCGCTTGAGCAAAGAACGGGCAGGAGGCCCGCCGTGATTGCGTGCAGGCCGCAAGCGGCGCTCAGGCGGAACATCCCTGTTCCGCCCCCTGCGGGCGGCTCCGCCGTGCCAATCGCCCTTCCTTGGCGATTGGTCATGTTCAGGGATGCCGCTTGCGGCATGTACGGTTGGTCGCGCTCATCCGCCCGATCAGCCAAGCTGCTCCGATCGTCCCCAGGCCCCAGAAGCTGGCGGTGGGTTGGCGAATCACCGTTGCGATTGTCATGGCGGTAATGGCCAGGAGGTAGAGCAACGGCACCCAAGGCCAGCCGACGACCTGGCACTCACTGCCTTCCTTGAGACGCAAACGGATCAAACCACACACCGTCGCTGCCGTGCTCAAGCCGAGGGTGAAACCAATATAGGTGAGCAAGTCCCGGAAACCCGCGCTCCACAGCAACACCACGGAAAGCGCACATTGCACGAACGTGGCCCTCGCAGGCGCGCCGTTTTCGTGGCCCGAAAGCCAGCGGGGCAGAAAGCCGTCCCCCGCCATGCACGCATAGACTCGTGGTCCGGCCATCATCATGGCCGAGACCGAGAGGGATAGCGCCAAAGCCACCAACAAGGTCAGGAAATCCGCCCAGCCCGCCCCCCCCAACGCAAAGGCAGCGGCGCGTCCGATGTCCGCCTTGCCCGCCAGGGTCGCGGACGAAGCGGAAAACATGAAGGCGGTATTCAGCGCCAGATAAAGCGCAGTGACGAGAGCGGTGCCAAAGACCAGGGCACGAGGCAGGCTGCGCTCGGGATCACGCACTTCGCCGCCCAGGTAAACCGCGGCATTCCAGCCGGAGTAGCTGAACGACACCCAGACGAGCGACAACAAAAAGCTGTTGAAATCCACGCCACTGTCCGGCGTGCCCGGGAACGGCTCGACGGTGAGTCTGGGCCAAGCCAGCAGGACGAATGACACCATGAGCACGAGTTTGAAGACGACCGCGACGTTCTGGATCCAGACTCCCACCGTCCCATGCAAGCCGTGCAGGAGCGCAAATGCTCCCAGCAGAAGGGTTCCGGTCAGCTGGGGGGTATTCGCGGGAACCCAAGGCGCCAGGTATTCGCCGAAGCCGTAGGCTGCCGCGGCCAGCGGCGCCGCAAAGCCGACCAGGAGAGAAATCCATCCTGCAACGTTGCCCGCCGAGGGGTGGATCGTGCGGGAGAGAAAAAGGTATTCCCCGCCAGATTCCGGAAAACGCTGTGCCAATGCGCCGTAGCTCAAGGCACCGCAGCCGGCGATCACTCCGCCGGCCAGCCAGGCCAGGAGAACCAGCCAAGGGGATTTCAATGCCTCCAGCAGGAATCCGCCAGTGGTAAAGACACCGGAACCGACCATGCTGGCCACCACCAGGGCGGTGGCGGAAGGCAAACCCAATGGCCGTGAGTTCTGCATGGCAAGCTCCTCACTTTCGCCTCATGGTCCCGGCCGCTGCAATGCCTCACCGGTCATCGGGACGAACCGAACGGGAAGAACCGCCTTTCGTTCCAGTTTCCCAGCTTGCTTCTTGAGCAGGTACAGGTTCTGCCCATAGGAAGGCCCCACCGGAATGATCATCCGGCCGCCATCCTTGAGCTGGTCGACGAGCGGCTGGGGAACCTGATCCGCGGCGCTGGTGACCATGATCGCATCGAAAGGCGCCGCTTCAGGCCAGCCCCGATAACCGTCTCCGGTTCGAACGCGCACTTTGCCGTAACCCAGACGCTGCAGATCGGCCTTGGCTCTTTGCCCCAGAGGTTCGACGATTTCGATGGTGTAAACCTCCGCCACTAGAGTCGCCAGCACCGCCGCTTGGTAGCCCGACCCGGTGCCGATTTCCAATACTCTGTCCGTCGGCTTGAGGTCGAGGTTTTCGGTCATGAAGGCGACCACATAGGGTTGGGAAATCGTCTGTCCGTGGCCTATGGGAAGCGGTCTGTCGTCGTAGGCGGATGCCCGGAGACCCTGCGGCACGAATTCGTGGCGCGGCACCTCGGCCATCGCCCTGAGCACGCCGGGGTCTGTGATGCCGCGCCCCGGCCCTTGGAGCTGTTGTTCGACCATTCGCCGGCGTGCGGCGGCGTATTCATCCGTTTGGGCAAGAGCCCCCTCCCAGAGAGCCGGAACGAAAACAGACAGGCAACAAATCAGAAGCGTCACGAAACGGGCCGCCCCCCCGCCTGTGCGCGCTGCCGACACCCAAGGCGTAAGCAGGACTGTCGGAATCTTCATGGGACGTCACCTCTCTTCGATATCTTCGGTCAATGGTATCGCGGCGGAGCCGCTCCAACAGTGGGAGCGGCTCCGCCGCCATACACGGCGTCGCAC
>JBFMDC010000031.1:0-9324 GCA_040753975.1 Pseudomonadota bacterium | reverse complement strand
GGATTCGTTGATCCATCGCACAGGTCTCTTTCCACGGCATTGGCGTGTCCTCCTCGCCAATACCTTACAGAATGTAAACCCTGTGCCCGGTTTAATTTGTAAAGGATCATACCGGTTTGTACCCCTTTACTCCCTTCTCCCTCTGGGAGAAGGGCCGGGGATGAGGGGAACGATCATGGCGAGCAGCCGCTTTCATCATCCAGGGCGGCTGGTCGCCATGATCGTTAGGCCGCTCTCATGACGCGCAAAGTCGTCCTCGCCAGCAACAACGCGGGCAAAATCCGCGAACTCCAGGTCTTGCTGGCGCCGCTCGGTTTCGAGATCGTCGCCCAAGGGGACCTGGGGATCCCGGACGCCGAGGAAACCGGTTCCAGCTTCGTCGAAAATGCACTCATCAAGGCGCGGCATGCGGCCGGGTTGAGCGGCCATCCGGCCATCGCCGATGATTCCGGCCTGGAGGTCGATGCGCTGGACGGCGCGCCCGGGGTGTATTCGGCGCGCTATGCCGGAGCTTCCGCCTCCGACCGCGACAACATAAACAAACTGCTGGCTGCCTTGAACGGCGTCGAAACCAAGCGCCGCGGAGCGCATTTCCGCTGCGTCATGGTATTCGTCCGCGATCCGGAGGATACCGATCCCGTCATCGCCGAAGGGCGCTGGGAAGGCCGGATCGGCGAGATTCCCCGCGGGCAGGGCGGCTTCGGTTATGATCCCGTCTTCATAGTGCCGGACTTAAACCTTGCGGCGGCCGAGCTTCCGCCGGAGGAAAAAAACCGCCTGAGCCACCGCGGCCGGGCCGCGTCGATCCTCGCCGGCCGGCTGCGGAACCCGGCAACCGGCTGATGGCAATCCCCTATGGGCTGTCATCCAGTTGTGCATCGACAGCATGTGGAAAAACCACCACAATTTTATCCATGGCCCGGACGACCGGCTCCCGCGAAGACAGAGGTGCACATGACCAGTTCCAATACGCTCGAATTTCTCGGCTTGCTTCTGGCCAAGGACTTCAAGGCCGAACACCACCGGCGCCAGCCCCGCAAGCGCGCCGAGCCGCTCGTCATTACCCTGTCCCGCGATTTCGGCGCAGGCGGCGAGGCGCTGGCTGCCGACCTGGCCCGTTTTCTGGATCTTCCGATCTACGACAAAGAGATCCTCGACCGGGTCGCGCAGAAGACCAGGATCGACAAGATCCACCTCGAGCATCATGACGAAGACAGCGCAGAGCGCATCAGCGACCTGCTCTACAACCTGGTGTTCGGCACAGCGGCCACCCGCCACGATTACCGGCGGGCGCTGATCGAAGTGGTCACCGAGCTGGCGAAGAACGACTGCATCATTGTCGGCCGCGGCGCCCACCTGATCCTGGCAGGCCGCAAGGTGTTCCGCCTGCGCGTGGTCGGGTCGCGTCTGGTCTGTGGCGAACGCGTCGCGGCGGAACTGGGCATCAGTCAGGCCGAAGCCGAGCGATTGGTGTTCGAGACTAATAACAAAAGGCACAAGTCGGTCAAGACCTTGTTCAGCGACCTGTATGACGAATGTTCGCTGGAACACGCCACCAATTTCGATCTCGTGCTCAACACCGACCATCTTCCGCCCGGCAACGCCACCCCGACCGTACTCGTCGCGGCGCAGCAGTTCGGCTTCGAAATTTTCGACCTCCATCAGCGGGAGGCCTCATGAGCCGGACGGAGGGACAGGCTGCCTCCCGCCTGCTCCAGGTCGAGATCGTCGACGTTTGCCGAAATATCTTTTCCGGGCGCTGCAGCCGGGTGGTCGCCCCGGCAGCGGACGGCGAGGTGGGCATTCTGCCCCGGCATACGCCGTTCCTGACCCGGCTCAAGCCCGGCGAGATAAGGCTTAGGGCCGAGAACGGCGAAGAGCAATATTTCTATCTGTCGGGCGGCTACATGGAGGTCCAGCACTGGGAGGTCAGCATCCTGGCCGACCAGGTGCTCCGCTCCGACGAAATCGACCGCGATGCGGCCTTGGAGGCCAAGCGCGGCGCCGAGCGCATGCTCCGCGAGAACCGGATTCCCAGCGAGCGCGACCGCGCCTATGTGGAATTGCTCAAAGCCCTGGCACAGTTGCGCCTGCTGGAGCGGTTGAGCGCGCAAAAACAGGGCCGGATGAGGCTCTAATCCCGCGGCGGCGAGCCGCGAACGCGATAATACTAGGAGAACCATGATGACGATGAAGAAGCGTGTCTATGCCTTCGTTGAAGGCGACGGCAAGAACAAGCGCCTGCTCGGCGGCAAAGGCGCCAACCTCTGCGAGATGACGCAGATCGGACTCAATGTGCCGCCGGGTTTCGTCATCACCACGGAAGCCTGCCTCGAATACCAGGCCGGCAAGACCCTGCCGGCGGGACTGATGGACGAGGTCAAAGATCACATGATCCGGCTCGAACAGGCGACCGGCAAGCGCTTCGGCGATCCCGGCAATCCTTTGCTGGTGTCGGTGCGTTCCGGTTCGGCCATCTCCATGCCGGGAATGATGGACACCATCCTCAACCTGGGCCTCAACCACGACACCCTCCGGGGCCTGATCCGGCAGACCGGCAACGAGCGTTTCGGCTACGACGCCTACCGCCGGTTCATCCAGTTGTTCGGCAAGGTCGCCCTCGGCGTCCCCGATCATCTGTTCGACGCCGAGTTCGAGGCCGTCAAGCATCAGGCCGGGGTCGGCGCGGACATCGGCCTGAGCGCCGCCCACCTCGCCGACATCGGCGAACGTTTCCTCGCCGTGGTGCGCCGCTACACCGGCAAGCCTTTTCCCGAAGACGTCTACGAGCAGCTCGAGATCGCCATCCAGGCGGTGTTCGATTCCTGGATGGGGAAGCGGGCGGTGGACTACCGCCGCGAATTCCGCATCACGCCCGACCAGGCCAACGGGACGGCGGTGAACGTCGTGACCATGGTGTTCGGCAACATGGGCGATGACTCCGCCACCGGCGTCGGCTTCACCCGCAACCCCGGCACCGGCGAGAACGAAATGTTCGGGGAATACCTCGTCAACGCCCAGGGCGAGGACGTGGTCGCCGGCATCCGTACGCCCAAGCCCGTGCACGAGATGACGGATGAAATGCCGGACCTGTACGCCCAGTTGGTGGAGCTGCGCGACAAGCTCGAAGCCCATTACCACGAAGTGCAGGACTACGAGTACACCATCGAAAAAGGCGTCTTGTACTGCCTGCAGACCCGCAACGGCAAGATGAACGCGCAGGCGATGGTGCGCACCTCGGTGGAGATGTGCCAGGAGGGCCTGATCACGCGGGAACAGGCCCTCTTGCGGGTCGACCCCGCCCTCCTGGATCAGTTGCTCCATCCCTGCCTCGACACTTCGCACAAGCCCGTGCCGCTGGCGCAGGGGCTGCCGGCCTCGCCCGGCGCCGCCAGCGGTCAGTGCGTGTTCGACGCGGATCAGGCCGAGCTGCTGGGGCGGGCCGGCGAAAGAGTCATCCTGGTGCGCGAGGAGACCAAGCCGGAAGACATTCACGGCTTCTTCGCCTCCCAGGGCATCCTCACCAGCCGTGGCGGCAAGACTTCTCACGCCGCCGTGGTCGCCCGCAGCATGGGCAAGGCCTGCGTCGCCGGCGCCGAGGGCATCAGCGTGGACAGCCGGGCTCGGGTGGCCACGGTCGGCGAGGTTACGCTGCGCGAAGGCGATGTCGTCACCATCGACGGCAGCACCGGCAATGTCTATCTCGGCGAGATTCCGACGATCGCGCCGACCTTCTCCGAGGATCTCGGGACCCTGTTGTCCTGGGCCGACGAGGCCGCGCAGATCAAGGTCAAGGCCAACGCCGACACGCCGGAGTCGGCGCGGCAGGCGCGCGAATTCGGCGCCAAGGGCATCGGCCTGTGCCGCACCGAACGCATGTTCAACGCCAGCGACCGGCTGCATGTCATGGTGGAGATGATCCTGGCGCCCAGCGTGGAAGAACGGAAGGCCGCGCTGGACAAGCTGCTGCCGATGCAGCGCGGCGACTTCCAGGCGATTTTCACCCTCATGGCGCCGTACCCGGTCACCGTCCGCCTGCTGGACCCGCCGATCCACGAATTCCTCCCGGGCGAACAGTCGCTGATGGACGAGATCCAGGCGCTGAATAAATACCGACTGGTGGCCAAAGGGCGGGCGGCGGCTCTGAGCGCGCTCGGCCACGTCGCCGAGACGGACGGCGTCGGCGAGGATGCCGTGGCGGCGGTCATCGCCCGCAAGGAGCGGCTGCTGGCCAAGGTTCGGGAACTGTACGAGATCAACCCGATGCTGGGACACCGCGGGGTGCGGCTCGGCATCACCTTCCCCGAAATCTACGAGATGCAGATCCGCGCCGTGCTCGAGGCCGCGGCCGAGTGCGCCAAGGCCGGCGTGGCCACCGCGCCGGAAATCATGGTGCCCCAGGTCGTCGACGGCAAGGAGCTGGAATGCGTCTGGGCGATGGTCGATCGCCTGCGGCAGGAAATCGAAGCCAGCCATGGCGTCCGGCTCCAGTTCAAGTTCGGGAGCATGGTCGAAACCGTCCGCGCCTGCGTGAGCGCCGACGGACTGGCGAAAACCGCGGAATTCTTCTCCTTCGGCACCAACGACCTGACCCAGGCGACCTGGTCGTTCTCGCGCGAGGACGCGGAAAACAAGTTCCTGCCGCAGTACATCGGTGGCGGCATCCTCAACGATAATCCGTTCGAGGTGCTCGATGTCGCCGGTGTCGGCGCGATGATGCGGATGGCGGTGGAGAAGGGGCGCGGCGTCCGCCCTGACCTCGAAATCGGCATCTGCGGCGAGCACGGCGGGCATCCCGGTTCCATCCATTTCTGCGACGGCATCGGCCTCAGCTACGTCTCCTGCTCGGCGCCGCGGGTGCCGGTCGCCCGGCTGGCGGCGGCCCACGCCGCCTTGATGAACGGGGATTAAAACGCGTCGGCGCTCGGTCCCGGGGGAGGGTTTTCACCCCCGGGATGTGCGGAGGCCGCGGTTTGCCATCGCTCCACCGCGTCCGTATACTTCGCCGACCCGTAACGACTGGCCAAATCGAGGAGCGCCGTGGAAAAGCCTTACATCCTGCACATGTTCACGCCGGAAAAGAATCTGAGCCCGTTCGATGCGAACATGGCGCTGGATGCCGGTTGGTTGTCCCTGGTGCCGTATACGAACCTGGAACCGGGGGAAATCACGGCCATGGTGCAGGATGCGATCTTCTCGCGCAGCCTCTCCGGGGTGAAGCGCACCGCCATCTTCATCGGCGGACGCGACGTGGGCACCGCCATGGCCATGCTGCGCACCGCCCAGAAATCCATGGTGCCGCCGTTCGAGATTTCCGCTTTCGCCGACCCGAGCGGCGCCTTTACAACCGCCGCGGCAATGGTGGCGATGGCCGAGGGTGAGCTGCACAAGCATCATCGGGCCGGCCTCGAAGGCAAGTCGGTGCTGGCATTGGGCGGCACGGGGCCGGTCGGCCAGATCGCCGCCGTGCTGGCGGCCCGCGCCGGCGCCAAGGTCAAGATCATCGGGCGCCAGCTCGAAAAGGCCCAGAAAGTGGCCGAGCTGTGCAATGCGGAATTCGGCGAAGGCCAGACCGCCATCGAGGGCGACGCCGACGCCAACAAGGGCGAATTGCTGAAGACCGCGGACGTGGTCTTCGCCACCGCTGCCGCCGGCATCCAGGTGCTGAGCGCCGAACTCTTGGCGGCATCGCCCCAGCTCAAGGTGGCCGCCGACGTCAACGCGGTGCCGCCTTCCGGAATCGCGGGCCTGGGGCCCCATCACAAGGGCACGCCGATCGAAGGCTCGCCGAGCGGCGCCATCGGCATCGGCGCCCTGGCCATCGGCAACGTCAAATACCAGGCCCAGCACCGCCTGCTGCTGCGGATGCGCACCACCGACAAGCCGGTCTATCTGGCATTCAACGAGGCGTTCGATATCGCCCGCGAAGTCGTCCGCGGCGGCTGAGCCAGGGCTGACGCCATTTTTGTTACCGATATCCTTTACCCAAGACTTACCCAGAATGGAAAAACGCGCCGTCCTCCACATGTTCGACCCCATGCCGCATGTGAGCCCGTTCGACATCAACATGGCGGTCGATGCCGGCTTCGAGGTCATCGTGCCCTACAGCAACGTCAAGACGGAAGAGGTGCACGGCCTGGTCCAGGATGCGATTTTCTCGCGCGGCCCCGCCGGAGTGAAACGCACCGGCATCTTCATCGGCGGACGCGATCTGGCGGTCGCCCTCACCATGCTGGAAACCGCCAAAGCCGCGATGGTGCCGCCGTTCCAAGTGTCGGTGCTGGCCGATCCCAGCGGCGGCTTCACTACCGCGGCGGCGCTGGTGGCACTGGTCGAAAAGCAGCTCAAGCTGAAGCACGGTGCGGAGCTGGCCGGGCAGCGCGCCGTGGTGTTCGGCGGCACCGGTCCCGTGGGCATTGCAACCGGCGTCATTGCTTCGCTGGCCGGGGCGGACGTGACCCTGGTCGATCCCTTCAGCGTCGAAACCGCCCTGGCCAAGGCCGACGAATACAATCACCGCTGCGGCGCCCATCTGCACGGCACCTTCGCCAGTTCGGAAGCCGACAAGGCGCGACTTTTGTCGAATGCCGACGTCGTATTCTGCACCGCCAAGGCGGGCATCGAGGTGCTCAACGCCTCGGTCCTGGCAGATGCGCGCCGCCTCAAGGTCGCCGGCGACGTCAATGCGGTGCCGCCGCTGGGCATCGAAGGCATCAAACTGAAGCACAACGGGGAGCCGCTGGTGTACGCCATCAACAGCCCCGGCGCCGTCGGCGTGGGAGCGCTCGCCGTCGGCAACGTCAAATACCAGTTGCAGAACCATCTGCTCGCGCTGCTGCTGCAGTCGGAAAGTCCGGTGTTCTTCGATTTCCGGGCCGCATTCGAGCGGGCCCGCGAAATCGTCTGACGGCGGATTCCTCCCGGCGGAACCCAAAGGCCCTGCCATCACGGCAGGGTTTTTTGTTGAGGTAAGGCAGGTGCATCGCCACTGTCCTCAGCGTTCGTTTTGCCTCTGCCGCGAAGTGCGTTATCTTGAAGGCCGGAAGTCCGTGATCGACGGAGGGCCTTGAGCCATGAAAAAGGCTTTGTGGTATGTCGTCTTGCCTGCATTGCTGTTCCTCGTCGTGGCGCAGCGCTTCGGCCATCTGACCGCCAATCTCCCTCTCAAATCCGTGCTCGGCGGTGCGGCGCCCCCGGCCGAAGAGGCTTTGCGCCAACGGATCAGCCTCTCTTCCGGCTTCAGCCTCGCCGTTTACGCCGCGGATTTGCCGGGAGCCAGAATGCTGCGTTTCACCAAGACCGGCGATCTCTTGGTCAGTCAGCCGAACGCCGGCGCCATCGTGCTGTTGGAAAAGGACGTCGACGGGGATGGCCATCCCGATGGCCGGCGGCAACTGCTGACCGGCCTGAGTCGCCCCCACGGACTCGACCTCTGGAACGGTTGGCTCTATGTCGCCGAAACCTATGGTGTCGTCCGCATCCGCTACGACGCGGCCCAGCGGGAGACATCCGGCGCGCCCGAAACCGTGGTCAGCGGCATCCCGGGTGGCGGCGATCACTGGAGCCGAACGCTCAAATTCGGCCCCGACGGCGGGATGTACGTTTCCGTGGGTTCGAGCTGCAACGTCTGCATCGAAGACGATCCGCTTCGCGCCACGCTTCTTCGCTTCGAGCCGGACGGCACCAGGCGGGAAATCTACGCCACGGGCCTGCGCAACACCGTTGGCTTCGACTGGCGCCCCGGCAGCCGCGAGCTTTACGGCACCGACAACGGCCGCGATCTGCTCGGCGACGATTTTCCGCCATGCGAGCTCAACCGCATCGAAAAAGGCGGCTTCTACGGTTGGCCCTATGCCAACGGCAGCCGCGTCCCGGACCCCGATTACGGCCAAGGGCATGAGACCGACATCCAGCGCAGCATTCCTCCCGCACACGAATTCAGGGCGCATGTCGCCCCGCTCGGCATGGTTTTCCTCAAAGGCGGCAGACTGCCGCAGGACTACCGCGGCGCCGCCCTGGTCGCCCTGCACGGCTCCTGGAACCGATCGAAAAAACAGGGCTACGAAGTCGTTTCGCTGCATTTCGGTCCCAACGGCCGGATAGCCGAACGCCCCTTCATGACCGGATTCAATATCGACGAGGACGTCATCGGCCGGCCGGTGGATGTCGCCGAAGGGCCCGATGGCGCCATTTACGTGTCCGACGACTATGCGGGAGCCATCTACCGTGTCCGCTACGAAGCGCCTGACGGCAATTCGCGCAATTGACTTGACTGGATAGGCCGTTCCCTGGTTTAATTTCCAGCTCTTGTGCTGGCCAGGTAGCTCAGTTGGTAGAGCAGGGGACTGAAAATCCCCGTGTCGGCGGTTCAATTCCGTCCCTGGCCACCAGAAAAATTCTTATCCTTCATGCGGTTAGAGCATCATCGCCGCAATCCAACGATCTGACGCTAAAGCTTGCGTGACCGGATCGTGACTTCCCCTCATCAAGGACAGCTACAGCGGCACGAATATTTTCTGGCGCGAGGTGGGCATATTTCTCGGTCATCTTAACCGTGGAGTGGCCCAGCAGGTCCCGCACTTCTGCCAATGCGACACCGGCCGATACGAGCCATGCCGCGCACGTATGCCGAAGATCGTGAATACGGAAATCCGAGATTCCAACCTTTCGACATGCAGTGGCGAAGCTTCGACGCACCGATGCAATCCTTATCTCCGGTTTCGTCGCAAAAAACCCAGATGCTACCGGGGCAATGTTGAGCACGAAATCGAGCACGACTGATAATGGCTTGCCTAGCAGTTTGGTTAAGCGGCACCGAACGACGTTTGCCCGTCTTCGTGTGCTGGGCCTCAAGATGGATCAAGCCTACCTTGAGGTCTACCCGCTTCCATTCCAGCCCAAGCAACTCACCCGCTCGACAGCCGGTGTTTAGAGCCAGCCGGATAAAGTCGCTCAGGTGAACCGCTTTCGGTTCCATTTCCGCTGCCCTGATTAGTGCTTCAGCTTCTGCCCGGCTAATCCACCTCACCCGCCCTTCCGGTTCTTTGAGCTTTCGGCCCTTTACCGGATTGGGGAGCTGCCAATCCCATTGGGTGTTGGCGTGGTTGATCGCTGCCGAGAAAAGCGCAAGCTCCCGATTGATGGTCGCCGGTCGAACTCCCTCCCCTTTTCGGATGACGACATAAGCACTGATATCGTTGTCGAACGGCTGTGGCGTAGCGTCAAGCATGAGGATGTGTATCTGAAGGGATACGGCACGGTCGCCGAGCTGACCCTCGGGCTGGCGGAGTATTTCGCCTTCTACAACGGCGAGCGCCCGCACCA
>JBFMDC010000030.1:0-29879 GCA_040753975.1 Pseudomonadota bacterium | reverse complement strand
ATCCGCCGGGAGCGGATTGGCACTGGCCCGCAGGGTGCCGGGCAGGACAGCCCGGCATGACCAATCCGCCGGGAGCGGATTGGCACTGGCCCGCAGGGTGCCGGGCAGGACAGCCCGGCATGAATCCTAACCCATGGCGGGGCCGGATGTGCGCCGCCGGGGGTCGGTCCGATAGAACCGGCACATCTGGGCGTAGACTTCGGGGTATTCACTCTCCACCATGCCGGGCTGCTCGAAGAAATATTCGCTCAGCACCGCGAAAAACTCCGCGGGCGATTCGCCGGCGTAAGGGTCGATGACGGTGTGTTCGCCCCGGTCCAGCCGGCTGTTGAAATCTTCGAACGCGCCGCTGAAGGCCTTCGACCATGCCGCGGCCCTCATGCCCCGGTGCAGCGCGGGAAAACCGTCGCATGGGCCGTTCAGCATGTCCAGCTTGTGAGCCATTTCATGGATGACGACGTTGTAGCCATCGCACTGACCCGATGCCTCCACGTCGGCCCAGGACAGGATGACGGGCCCCAGTTCCCAGGCTTCGCCGCCGACGGTTTCCTCCCATTCGTGCATGACGCCGATGTCGTCCATGGCTTCCCGCGGCCGCACGAATTCCGCGGGAAACACCAGAACGGTGCTCCAGCCGGCATACCAGTCCAGGTCGAGATGGAGTACGGGGAGGCAGGCCAGCGCGGCGATGCGGATCTTCATGGCTTCGGTCAGAGCCAGATTGCCGGAGGATTCGAAGACTTTTTCGTGGAGGAACAGGGTCGTCAGGCGTCGGAGGTTCTCACGCTCCCCTTCGGACAAGCGGGCGAAGAGCGCCAACTCAACGATGGCGGCGCGGAACGCTTCCGGGTCGATCGGATATTTCTTGAGGATTCGCCGGCGGCGCAGGTCTCGAAAGAATTTGAAGATCGGCAAGGTCTGTCCTATCGCGGTCTGATCCGTGCGGGGCCGCGGCTTCCGCCTGTATTAGAATACCGACTCCGCAAGTTTAGAAATCCCTAAAGCCGTGCCGGCCATCGTATTGTCCACCCTCAATGCGCGTTTCATCCACGCCTCCCTCGGCCTGCGCTGTCTCCTGGCCAACCTGGGCGAGCTGCGCTCCGATGCGGCGCTGGCCGAATTCATCATCACCGACCGCCCCGCGGAGGTCGCCGAAAAACTGCTGGCGCTGAATCCGCGCATCTTGGGGCTGGGCGTGTACATCTGGAACGTGGAAGAGACCACCCGGCTGGTCGCTCTGCTCAAGGCCGTGAGGCCGGAGCTGGTCGTCGTATTGGGCGGCCCGGAGGTCAGCCATGAGTGGGAGGACCAGCCCATCGCCCGACTGGCGGATTATATCGTCGGCGGCCCCGGCGAGCTGGTGTTTCCCCGCCTGTGCCGGGACATCCTGAACGGCATTCCGCAGGCCGGCCGCTTCCTCCGCGCCGAGCCCCCGGACCTCGACGGGCTGGCGCTGCCCTACCCTTACTACGACGAGCGTGACATCGCCCACCGGTTGACCTACGTCGAAGCCTCGCGCGGCTGTCCGTTCAAGTGCGAATTCTGCCTGTCGGCGCTGGACCGCACGGCCTGGCCGTTCGATCCGGAGCGTTTCCTCGCCGCCATGGACGGGCTGTACCGGCGCGGGGCGCGGCATTTCAAGTTCGTCGACCGCACCTTCAATCTCAATATCGGCGCCAGCCTGCGCATCTTGGAGTTCTTCCTGGACAAGGCGGACTCGGGGCTGTTCCTGCATTTCGAGGTGATTCCGGACCATCTGCCGGATCGCCTCAAGGAGGCGCTGGCGCGGTTCGCGCCGGGAGCCCTGCAGCTCGAAATCGGCGTGCAGAGCTTCGATGAGGCGGTGCAGGCGCTCATCAGCCGCCGCCAGGACAATGCCGCGACCGAGGCCAATCTGCGCTGGCTGAGGCAACATACCCGCGCCCATCTGCACGTCGACCTCATCGCCGGGTTGCCTGGGGAGACGCTGGAGGGATTCGCGCGCGGCTTCGACCGCCTGGTCGCCCTCGACCCGCATGAAATCCAGGTCGGTATCCTGAAGCGTCTGCGCGGCGCGCCGATCGAACGCCACACCCGATCCTGCGGCATGCGCTACAACCCCTATCCGCCTTATAACGTGGTTCGGACCGACGTCTTGGATTTCGCGGCTCTGCAGCGCCTGAACCGGTTCGCCCGTTACTGGGACCTGGTCGGCAACTCCGGACGCTTCAGGCAGGTTCGTCCGCTCCTGCTGGGGGAGCGCCCGTTCGCGCGGTTCATGGCATTTTCCGATTGGCTGTATGCCCGTACGGGCAAGACCCATGAGATCGCGCTCGACCGTTTGTACGATTTCGTCTTCGAATTCCTGAGCGCAGAATGTGGCGAAGAGGAGGTTCGGGTTCGGGAGGCGCTGGCGGCGGATTTCCGGGCCAGCGGCACCAAGCGCAGCCCCAGCTGCCTGCTCGATGGCCGGACGGCCGAATCACCGCGCAGGGTCGAAAACGCAGGCAGCCGGCGTCAGATGCGCCATGGCCGTGGCTGAAGGAACTCCGGGGCGGATGCGCGGTCGTTCTCTCGTAGCGTGCGCGCAATGAAGCGCCCCTCCCATGAAAGAATTGTCCCAATGAATACCGATGACAAAGAACTGTTCCGGCGTGAGATGGAGGGCGTGACCCCGCTCAAGCCTACGGACCGGGCCTTATTGCGCCCCAAGGAGACGCCCACGCCGGGCCAGTTGTACCGCCGTTCGGCGGCGCAGAGGGCTCTGGGCCGCGACGCCAACTTCCTGACCACTGATTTCGTGGAGTTCGTCGACCGCGAAGCGGTGTTGAGCTTCCGCCGCCAGGGTATCCAGCACGCGGTGTTCCGCAAGCTGGAGCAGGGTGCCTATGAGATCGAAGCGGTTCTCGATCTCCATCTCCTGAGCGTGGAGGAGGCGCGCGCGGCGGTGTTCGAATTCATCCGCGATTGCATGAAGCACGACGTGCGCACGGTGCTGATCAATCATGGCAAGGGCGGGCGGGAGGCGGGCAAGCCGACCTATCTCAAGAGCTACGTGGCCCGCTGGCTGCCGCTGTTCGACGAAGTGCTCGCCTTCCACAGCGCCCAGCGCCGGCACGGCGGAACGGGGGCGGTTTACGTCATGCTGCGCAAGAGCGAGAAGCAAAAGCAGATTACCCGACAGACGCTGGGTCTGACCTCGGTCAAGCCGCGATGAGCGCCGAACCGGAATCCATCGCGGCGCGCTTTCTGCCGGCAGGCGAGGATTTTCTGGTCGAACCTTTGGGCGAAGGGCTCATCAACCAGACCTGGCTGGTGTCTCCCGCCGCATCGCGACGTTTCGTGCTGCAGCGCATTAACGCCCGCGTGTTTCCGCATCCCGAGCGGATCGCCGCCAACCTGCGCCGAATCCAGACGCAGGTTCGGCGCGGACGCTCGGGTTTCGCCGAGCACTGGCCGGACCTGATCGCACCGCGGGCAGGCGGCGATGCCCTGGTCGATGCCGAAGGCGGCCACTGGCGGGCCCTGCGCTACATCGAAGACAGCCGGGTCCTGGAGCGGATCGCCACAGAGCGCCAAGCCCTGGAGGTCGGCCGGGTGTTGGGGGCCTTCCATGCTGCGCTGGCCGAAGTCGGCAGCGCCTCGCTGGACGATCCGCTCCCGGATTTCCACATCGCGCCGGGTTATCTCGCCCATCTGGATACCGTGCGGACGGCGGCCGCCGGGCTGGACGATCCCGCGGTCCGCCAGGCCTTGGATTTCGTCGAGGCGCGCCGGGATTTCGTGCCGGTGCTGGAACGGGCCAAGGCCGCCGGCCGTTTGGGTCCGCGGGTCATCCATGGCGACCCCAAGCTGGCCAACATCCTGTTCGACCGAGAAGGCGAGCGTGCCCTCACGCTCATCGACCTCGACACCGTCAAACCGGGGCTGGTGCATTATGACATCGGCGACTGCCTGCGTTCCTGCTGCAACCGCTCCGGCGAATCCCCCGAAGACCCCGGGGCGACACGCTTCGACCTGGCGCTGTGCGAGGCCATTCTGAGGGGGTATCTCTCGGCGGCGGGACACATGCTGACGGCGGAAGACCGCGAGCACCTCTACGACGCCATCCGCCTGATTCCGCTCGAACTCGGCGTGCGTTTCCTGGCCGATCATCTGGCCGGCGACGTGTATTTCCGCACCGAAAGCCGAGGCCAGAATCTTTACCGGGCGCGGGTGCAGTTCAGGCTGGTGGAATGCATCGAAGAGGACGAAGCGGCGATACGCCGGATCGTGGCCGTGTCCTTGCCTTGAGTGTCTGATTCTGCTTGTACCTGTTCCATGACGACGGCCCATAGCCCTCACTGCCCGGCTTTCAGCCTCTCCCAGTATTCCGTGTAGAGCCCGATCGCCTCACCCAGGTCGACCTGGTATTCCCCGCGTTCGATGATGCCAGGCGGCGGGTGGATCACCGGATCATTCCTGACCGCGGGTGGCAGAAGTGCGACCGCGGCGGCGTTCGGGGTCGCGTAGCCCACGGATTCGCTGATCAGCCGGGCCACTTCCGGCCGCAGCAGGTAGTCGATGAGTGCGTGCGCTTCGTTCGGGTTCTCGGCGTTCTTGAGGATCGCCAGATTGTCCATCCACAGCAGAGGCCCTTCCGCGGCCTGGACGAAGCGGATCGCGGGGGCTTCCCGCGCGGCCAGGTAGGCGACGCCGTTCCAGATCATCCCCGCGTCCACTTCGCCGGTGATGAACAGGATCTGTGGCGCGTCGGAACTGAACAGCCTCACGTTGGGCATCAGTTCGCGCAGTTTGCGGTAGGCCGCTTCGATATGGGCGGGATCGGTCGAATTGACCGGCAGACCGAGCACCAGCATGGCCATGTGGAACACCTCCCGCATATCGTTGGGCAGCAGCAGGGCGCGGCGGAAGCGCGGCTGCCAGAGGTCGGCCCAGGCTTGCAGGCTGGCGGGGTCGAACCGCTCGGCATTGACTCCGATGCCCGTCGTTCCCCACAGATAGGGCACGCTGTAGCGGTTGCCGGGATCGAACGGCCGGTCGAGATGACGCGGGTCGAGATTGCCGAAATGGGGGAGCAACGAGCGGTCCAGCGGATACAGCAAGCCTTGTTTGCGCATCCGGTCGATCATATAGGTGGACGGCACCACCAGGTCGTAGCCGCCGCCGAGCAGCTTGACCTTGGCGTACATCGCCTCGTTGCTGTCATAGGTGGCGTAGTGGACCTGGATGCCAGTCTCGCGGGTGAAATTCTCCAGCACCGCGGGGGGCAGATAATCCGACCAGTTGAAGAATCGGAGTTCGCGTTGCCCTGCCGAGAGCGGCGCGAGGAATGCGGCGAACGCGAACGCGGCCAGCCGGCGGCGCATCATTCCCGCTCCTTTCGCAGCAGCCATTGGGCGAGCACCACGAACACCAGCGAGACGGCGAACAGCAGCGAGGCCAGGGCGTTCACCTCCGGCTTCACGCCGAGCCGGACCATGGAATAGATCCGCAGCGGCAGTACTTCGAAGTCGGGGCCGGTGACGAAGAAGCTCACCACCGCATCGTCCAGCGACAGGGTGAAGCTCATCAGCCAGCCGGCGGCGATGGCCGGCAGCGCCAAGGGAAGCAGGATGCGGCGGACGGCGGTCCCTTCGCCGGCGCCGAGGTCGCGCGCGGCTTCGATCAAGGCGGAATCGAATCCCTGTAACCGCGCATGCACGGTAAAGATGACGAAGGGCAAGCAGAAGCTGGTGTGCGCCAGCCACAGCGTGAACAGCCCGAGCTCCAGCCGAAGTCCCAGGAACAGCACCAGCAGCGATACCGCCATGACGATGTCGGGCGACATCAGGGTGACGAACAGCAAGCCCATCAGGAATTTCCTGCCGCGGAATCGGTAGCGCTGCAGGCCGACCGCGCCCAGGGTGCCGATGACGGTCGCCAGGGTGGCGGACAGCGCCGCCACCGCCAGCGAATTCCGGGCCGCCGCCAGTATCTCGATGTCCTTGCCCAGGCTTGCGTACCAGTCCAGGGTGAATCCGTCCCAGCCGATGCCGTATTTCGAGGCGTTGAACGATCCCAGGATCAGCACGGCCATGGGCAGGTAGAGGAAGGCGTAGATCAAGATTCCGTGCAGCCGGCCGAGACTTTGCATGGAAGCACCCTCAATGCGTATTCGTCATTCGTCGTCGTTCGTTGCAGCGACGCGCTTTTCGGCAACGGCATAGAGCGCCAGGAAGGCCAGCAGCAGGGCTATCAGCACCAGGCTGGCGGCGGCGCCGAAAGGCCAGTCCTGGGCCTCCAGGAACTGGTCCTTGAGCAGGTTGCCGATCAGCAGATGGCGTGAGCCGCCCAGCACGTCGCCCACGTAGAACAGGCCCAGCGCCGGCAGGAACACCAGGAGGCAGCCGGCGACGATGCCGGGCAAAGTCAGCGGCAGGACCACGCGCCGGAACCGCCGGAACGGGCCTGCGCCGAGGTCTTGGGCGGCTTCCAGCAGGCGGGGATCGAGCTTTTCCAGGCTGCCGTACAGCGGCAGGACCATGAACGGCAGCAGCACGTAGACCAGGCCGATGATCTCGGCGGCCTGCGTGTACAGCAGCCGCACCGGCTGGTCGATCAGACCCGCGGCCAACAGCAGGCTGTTGACGGCGCCCTTGGCCGCGAGCAGGCCGCGGATGGCGTAGATGCGCACCAGCGAGTTGGTCCAGAAGGGGACGATCACCAGGGTCAGCAGCAGCGGGCGCAGCCGCGGCCGGGTGCGGGCCAGGCCATAGGCGAAGGGATACCCCAGCAGCAGGCAGAGCAGGGTGGCGACGAGGGCCGTGGTGAAAGATTCGGCGAAGACGTGCAGGTAGATCGGGTCGGCCAGCCGGCGGTAGTTGTCGAGCGTCGCGGGAGCGCCGGCGAAGCCCGCCGGGTTCCGGCTGAGGACGCTGACCCCCGCCACCAGCAGATTGGGCGTCAGCACGAACAGCAGCAGCCACCCGGAAAGCAGACCGATGGCAACTGCTCTGAAAACTTCAGGTTTCGGCGTCATGAGGGAGCACGATTTCCCAGCCGGGCGTCCAGCTCACGTGGACCCGCTGGCCCGGCGGGTGGTCCAGCGCCGGGGCGTCCTCGCGGAAGAATTCGCTGGCCTTGATCCGCGGGCCGGCGTCCAAGGCGATCAGGGTGTCCAGGGTCACACCGCGGTAGGTGCGCTCCAGCACCCGCCCGGCCAGGCTTTGCCCGGCGGGGGTTTCATGCACGTGCAGGTCCTCCGGCCGCAGCACCAGGGCGATCTTTTCGCCGATGCCGAAATTCCGGTCGGCCTGCACGGTGAGAAGTGTTCCCGCCAGGTTGACGATCAGTGTGTCCGGGCCCGGTACGCCCGTGACGGTCGCTTTCAGCACGTTGCTCTCGCCGGCGAACCGCGCCACGAACAGGTTCGCCGGCCGCTCGTAGATGTCGCGGGGCGGGCCCAACTGTTCGATCCGTCCCGTTTGCATGACGGCGATGCGGTCCGAGATCGACAGGGCTTCCTCCCGGTCGTGGGTCACGAAGACGAAGGTGATGCCGGTCTGCCGTTGCAGTTCCTTGAGTTCCAGCTGCATCTCGCGCCGCAGCCGGTAGTCCAAGGCGCTCAAACATTCGTCCAGCAGCAGCACCCGCGGCCGGTTGACCAGGGCCCTGGCCAGCGCCACGCGCTGCTGCTGTCCGCCGGACAGCTGCAGCGGCCGGCGTCCCCCGAGCCCTTCCAGGCGCACCATGCGTAACGCCGATCCGGTCCTTTCCCGGATCTCGGCGCCGCCGAGCTTCCGCATCCTCAGGCCGAAGGCGACATTCTCGAACACGCTGAGGTGCGGAAACAGGGCGTAGCTCTGGAATACCGTGTTCACGTTGCGCGCTTCCGGCGGCACGCCGGCGAGCGTCCGGCCGTCCAAGAGGATTTCGCCCGAATCCGGAGTTTCGAAGCCCGCCAGCAGGCGCAGCACCGTGGTCTTGCCGCAGCCCGACGGGCCGAGCAGGGTGAGCAGCTCGCCTTCCCCCAGGTCCAGATCGAAGTCGCGGAGCGCGCAGTGGGTCCCATAGTACTTGGAAACGGAACGGAAACTGGCGATGGGCGGCTTCGTCATGGCCGTTATTGTCCGATTTTCCGGGGCGCTCCGGAACCACGGCCCTCGAGAAGCGCACATCCGCCGGGAGGACTGTCATAATAGGGTCCCTGATCGGACCTTATGCTTTTCCCACCCGGCTTGCCGCGGTGGCGCCGAAACATGAAACTCATGAGCCACTCCTTCACCACGCCGTTCTCCCGCCTCCCCGAGAGCCTGCCGATTTTTCCGCTGCCCGGTGCCGTGGTGATGCCGGGCTGCCAGCTGCCCCTCAACATCTTCGAACCCCGCTACCTCAACATGGTGTTCGATGCCCTGGGGGTGGACCGGATGATCGGCATAGTGCAGCCCGATCCTTCCGCGACGGGCGAGGATGCGGCGGCGGTGTGCCGGACGGGCACCGCCGGACGCATCACGTCCTTCAGCGAGACTGAGGACGGCCGCCTGATCATCGTACTCACCGGTATATGCCGTTTCGATGTCGGCGAGGAACTGGCGACTACGGGCGGCTACCGGCGGGTGACGGCCCGGTGGGAGCGTTTTTCCGTCGATTACGAAACCGACGAGGGCGATTGCGACGCGTGTCATCGTCTTTATCCGCTTCTGCGGTCCTATTTTGCCCGCAAGTCGATGGAAGTCGACGACCTGCTGTTGGAGAAAATGCCGGCCACGTCCCTGGTCAACCTCATGATCGGCCAGCTGCCTTTCGACATGGCCGAGCGGCAGGCGCTGGTGGAAGCAGTGTCTATCAGAGAGCGGCTGGACCACCTGGCGCGGCTGCTCGAATTCAAACTGGCAGAGCCGCAGGCCCAGGGTTCGGCGAGGCGCCATTGATGGCGTCGCCGGAGGCAACGGCACTTGTGCGGTCCGGCGCTGTCAGGCAAGATCGGCGTCGGCTCGCGGCGAGGAGATTAGAATGGGGTTGGACGGGAAACAGGTTGCGGAGGGGAACGTGATGGGTCCTTCCCCCTTCGTTGCCGGTCCGGCCTCGCCTGAGTTCGAGAGCGGCGATCATGTGGCGGCCTTCAAGGCGTGGGCGACGAGGGCCGAGGCTGGCGATGCCTGGGCGCAGCGGTGCCTCGGCCTGTGTTTCCGGGACGGCATCGGAGCGGCCAGGGATATCCACCAAGCGATCGCCTGGTACCGGCGCTCCGCCGCGCAAGGCGAGCCGGGGGCCGCGCTCGAACTGGGTTTGATTCTCGAGGCCGGTCTCGGAGTTACTCCGGAGCAGGGCGAGGCGGGGAAATGGTACCGCGTGGCTCTGGACTATTGGCGGGAGCGCGCCGAAGGAGGCGATGCCGTCGCTCAGCTCGTTCTTGGCCTTTGTCACGAGGTGGGAGCGGGCATCGCAGCCGGTTACCGGGAGGCCCTGAAATGGTACGGGCGTTCGGCGGAACAGGGCTGTGCCCATGCCCAGTGGGCGATGGCGCGGCTGTACGAGGATGGCTTGGGCGTCAGCCGTGATTATGCCGAGGCGGTTCGGTGGTATCGTTCCGGCGCATTCCAGGGACATGCCCGCGCCTGTTTCAACCTGGGCCTGATGGCCGAGTTGGGGCTAGGCGTGGCGCGCGACTCGGACGGTTCCCTGCGCTGGTACGGCAAGGCTCTGGAAGCCTGGGGGCAACGGGCGAAGCACGATGACGCCGCCGCTCAAACGGCGCTCGCCGCCATGTACGAGGCTGGCCATGGCGTGGCAAAGGACTACGCCGAGGCAGCCCGCTGGTACCGGCGGGCCGCGGCGTTGGGTAATCCGATCGCCCAGTTCGAACTCGGGCGGCTGTGCATGGAAGGGCTGGGTGTGGAGCGCAACGAGGCCGAAGCGGTGGACTGGTTTCTGCTTGCGGCCGGGCGCGGCCATGCGGACGCGCAGTTCCATCTGGGCCTGATGTATGAGCAGGGCCGTGGCGTGACGCGCGATTTCGAAGAGGCGTTCCGCTGGTATGACAAGGCGGCGGATGAAGGGCCGGCCAGGCGCTGGGACGCGTTCCACCGTATCGCGCCCATGGCGGGTGAGATGCCGGAGGGAGGCGGCTTTGGCGAATGGTAGCGGTCCGAACGTCCGGGGTTGCTGAAGGCGGGAAGTTCCGTATGCCGGCTTGCGCATACGAATACGCAGGTGTCCCGGCGGAAGGCCGGGACTCGATTCCCAGAAAGGGGTAAAACAGCGAAGAGGGGGAACAATGAGCAAGGAACGGGAACCATCCGTGAACCGGCATTTCGCGATGCCTTTGATCGCAATCGCCGGACTCTCGGCTGCATTGTCCGGTGAGGTTCAGGCGGGCGCGTTCCGGCACGCCGCCAGACCCATTCCAGGGCAGTACATCGTGATTTTCCGCAGCGAAACCGAGATCACTTCCGGTCTCGACGGTCTGCTGAACCGGGTGGGCCGGTTATACAATGCGGCGCCGGCGGATGTCTGGCGGCATGCCGTCAAAGGTTTCCTGGCCAGAATGTCCCCGGCGGAAGCCGCGGCGCTGGCGAACGATCCCGCGGTGGCTCTGGTCGAGGAGGACGGCATCATTTCCATCCATGCCACCCAGTCTGACGCGACCTGGGGGCTGGACCGGATCGACCAGGTTAACCTGCCCCTGAATGGCATCTACGTGTACAACACGACGGGCCAGGGCGTCACGGCCTATGTGATCGATACCGGTATCAGGACCAGCCATACCCAGTTCGGCGGCCGGGCCAGCGAGGGCTATACGGCGATCAGCGATGGCTGGGGCGCCCGCGACTGCGACGGCCACGGCACCCACGTCGCCGGCACCATAGGCGGCTCGATTCACGGCGTCGCCAAGGGCGTCAAACTGGTTTCCGTCCGGGTCCTCGATTGCAACGGTTCGGGAACGACGTCCGGAGTGATCGCCGGGGTGAACTGGGTGACCGCCAACGGGCAGCTTCCCGCCGTCGCCAACATGAGCCTGGGCGGGAGCGCTTCCCAGGCGCTCGACACCGCGGTGCAGAATTCTATCAATGCGGGCGTGACTTACGCGGTCGCCGCCGGCAATTCCAACAGGAATGCCTGCAACGAGTCGCCCGGACGGACGGCGGCTGCGCTGACCGTGGGGGCCACCACTTCTTCCGATGCCCGAGCGAGCTACTCCAACTTCGGGACCTGCCTGGATATTTTCGCGCCGGGCAGCAGCATCACTTCCGCGAGCAACTCCGGCGACAGCGCGACCGAGGTCATGAGCGGCACGTCGATGGCGGCGCCGCATGTCGCCGGCGCCGCGGCCTTGTATTTGTCCGCCTTCCCCGGTGCGACGCCGGCTCAGGTCGCATCGGCATTGACCTCCAACGCGACCCTCAACAAGGTCAGCCGGGCGGGCTCGGGATCTCCCAATCGCCTGCTGTACACGGGTTTCATCGCGGAGCCCGCCGTCGACACCACGCCGCCGCAGGTGACGCTCACGGAGCCGACGGCGTCGGCCACACTGAGCGGGACAGTGAATCTCGCCGCTGACGCCTCGGACGAAAACGGGGGAAGCGGCGTCGCCAAGGTCGAATTCCGCGTCGATGGCAACATCGTGGGGACCGACACGTCTTCCCCGTATGGCTTGAGCTGGGATTCCGCATCAGTCGATGACGGTTCGCATGTTTTCGATGCGATCGCCACCGACAACGCCGGAAATACGGCGACTTCGAATGCAGTCAGCGCCGAGACGGCAAACGGGGCCGAGCCTTCCCCCGCCTGCTCGACGACCAGCCAGTTGCTGGCGAATCCCGGATTCGAAAGCGGTGAGACGGGTTGGACCGCTTCCGCCGGCGTCATAGACGATTCCAGCTCGGCGCCGGCGCACAGCGGGAACTGGAAAGCGTGGATGAACGGCTACGGCAGAACCCATACCGACGACCTTTATCAGCAGGTCACGGTACCGGTCGATGCCTGCACCGCGAATCTCGGTTTCTGGTTGCGGATCGCGACGAACGAAACCACCAGCGCGCCGGCGCGCGACACGCTGACGGTGACGGTGCGAAATACCGCCGGTACCGTGTTGGGGACCCTGGCGACGTATTCGAACAGGGACCGCTCGTCGGGATATGTCCAGAGGAGCTTCGATCTTTCCACGTATAAGGGGCAAACGGTCCGGCTCCAGTTCCGGGGAGTGGAGAATTCGTCCAGGGCCACCAGCTTCCTGATCGATGACGTAGAGTTGACCGTGACGCAGTAGCATTTTACTGGAGCGGGGAGGGGCTTAACCCCCTTCCCCCCTTTGCGGGGGTACCGATGAAGCTTTCGTTAGTGTGGCAGGCAATGGTGTTTGCGGGGGCCATGACGGCTTCACCCGGTTCCGGCGCTGGTTCCATTCCGTTCACGGTGCTGGCTCAGGGTACCCAAAGCGGCATCGAGGATGAGCGGACCGCGGTGATTCTCGACCAACCGACTTTCCGTGATTTGTGGGCCTCGCATGTAGCGGGTTTCGTCCCCCCTCCCTCCCCACCGGAAGTGGACTTTGCCGGCGAAATGGTGATTGCCGCTTTCGCCGGGGCCAGGAATACCGGCGGTTACCGCCTCAGCGTCACCGGCATCGAAGGGAACGGCCGGCGCATTCAGGTCAGCCTGGTGCTGAACCGGCCGGGAGCGGGTTGCATGACCGCACAGGTCGTGACCCAGCCCCATGTGTGGGTGAAAATCCAGCGAAGCGCTCTGCCGGTGGAATTCCGGACATCGACGGTCGATATTTCTTGCCGCGAAGGGGAATAGACTGTAGTCGCGGTCATTCACTCGTTTTTGCTCCCCAGGTTTTCCCGCAACATGGCGATGAAGAGATCGCCCTGTTCGCGGGCGTCGTCCAGGGCGACATGTGTGTGCGGACTGGGTGAAAACCAGCGCTTGGGCAGATAATTCTTGCTCGATCGTCCGAATGTCTGGCGGCGCATTCCCATGGCATACGATCTGACGTCGATGCCATGTTCCGAAAATGGCCGGCGTCCGGTGAAGCGGATCAGATACCAGTAGATCCACATGAAATCCCAGGTCGCAGGCCAGGCAACAAATATCGGCTTGCCCGGCAGTCCCTCCAGCCAGTCGGCAAAGGCGTTCATGGCTTCGGCCGGCGGCCGCGGATTCCGGCGGTGGGCGTTCCAAGCGTCGGGGAATTGTTGCCACCATTCCGCCATGGCGGGGTGAGGGCTCGCCTCTGGCAGGGTTTCCA
Organism: Pseudomonadota bacterium; assembly: GCA_040753975.1. GTDB lineage: Bacteria > Pseudomonadota > Gammaproteobacteria > Methylococcales > Methylococcaceae > Methylococcus. Next base: position 16,666 of record JBFMDC010000030.1, on the reverse strand, counting down.
GGTTGGCGGAGAAATCGCCGAGAGGATCGCCGGCGGCGCCATAGGCCACCGCGCCGATGCTCAGCATCGAGTGGGGACCGGGGATCGGACCATCCGCCTCGATGTCCACGCTGACATAAATCTCCTCCGATTTGATCTTGGTCATATGCTTGCTCCTGAACAAAAGCCACTATCCGCAAATCGGGTGTGTTCCGTCAAACGTCGGGAAAATGTCTGGTCCATTCCTTCCTTGCGTTGCCCAGACTGTTACGTTAAAGTTTTGCGGATTTTATGCCGTGAGTGAATTCCCACAGAAAACTGGGGGTAATGACCGAAATGATGCCTGAGCGGGGCGTTGAGCCGGGGTTTCCTGCGGGCGCTTGAAGCAGGGAACGGGCCGGTTTCATGATTGAGTCCGAGCGGGATCCGCAGACGGGCGGCAAGCGCATCGTCCTGAAGCCCAACGCGTCGTTGACGCGATGGCAGGCGCGTTTGCTGCTGGGCGGATTCGCTCTGGTGCTGGCTTCGATCGGATCGGTATTCGCATTCATCGGCTGCTGGTTTGTCCTGCCATTCGCCGGAGCTGAATGGCTGGTATTGGCCTACTGTTTCAGCCTTGCCTTCAGGCAGTCGGCGGTACGCGAGGTGATTACGGTGACCGACGCGGATGTCAAGATCGAGCGCGGCATTCGGGGGCCCGAGCAGACTTACCGGTTCCGCCGCGCCTGGCTCGGCGTCAGCCTGGACGGCCCGGCCGCGGCGGGGCACCCGAGCCGGCTGTGCCTCAAGCGCCACGGCAGGAAGATAGAGATCGGTCGTTTCCTGGTGGAATCGGAGCGTGAGGCGTTATACCGGGAATTGAAAAAAGATTTGGCGAATAGCTAGTGTTTCGACCCGCAAGATATTGACCTGAGATACCGAGGAGAGGGCTCCGTGAAAAAACTTAAGCTACTGATCACCGGGCTGGGGATCGCAACGTTCGGGGAGGCGAATGCCGACTATGCGTTGAATCTCTCGCCGGGCGTCACCCAGTTGAGCCGGGATGTCTATGATCTGCATATGTATATCCTGTGGATCTGTGTGGCGATCGGTGTGGGCGTATACGGCATGATGGTCTATTCCATCATGCATCATCGCAAGTCGAAGGGCGCGGTGCCGGCGTATTTCCACGAGAACACCAAGCTGGAAGTCGTCTGGACCATCATCCCCTTCATCATCCTGCTGACCATGGCGATTCCGGCTACCAAGGTGATGATCGAGGCTTACGACACGAGCGCCTCCGACATGACCGTCAAGGTCACCGGTTATCAGTGGAAGTGGCGTTATACCTATCTCGACAACGGCATCGATTTCTTCAGCACGCTCGATGCGAAGAGCAACGAGGCGCGCCAGTTGGGCGCCCGGTCGAATCCCGAAGCAGTGCCGAATTATCTGCTGGAAGTCGACAAGCCGCTGGTGATCCCTGCTGGCAAGAAGGTCCGCTTCCTGTTCACCGCCGCCGACGTGATCCACTCCTGGTGGGTGCCGCAGTTCGGCTGGAAGAAGGACGCCATTCCCGGCTATGTGACCGATGCGTGGACCAAAGTCGAGCAGCCAGGAATCTATCGAGGCCAATGCGCCGAGCTGTGCGGCCGCGACCACGGCTTCATGCCGATCGTCGTCGAGGTCAAGAGCGAAGCCGATTACAACAAATGGGTGGAAGAACAGAAAGCCCATGCTCAGAAGGCTGTCGCCGACGCGGCCAAGACCTACTCGATGGCTGAGCTGATGGCCAAGGGTGAAGAGGTTTACAACGCCAGCTGCGCGGGTTGCCACATGGCCAATGGCGAAGGCATGCAAGGCATGTTCCCGGCCATCAAGGGCAGCGCGGTGGCCACAGGTGATTTGAATACGCATCTCGATGTGGTCGTCAAAGGCAAGGGCCAGATGATGCCCGCCTTCGGCGACTCCCTGAGCCCCGTGGAGATCGCTGCCGTCGTGACTTACCAGCGCAACGGCTTCGGCAACAACAAGGGCGATTTGGTTCAACCGTCGGATGTTTCCGCGCGGCACTGATTTTTCAACGCTTTCGATGAGGTCATAGAGCCATGACAGAGGCAACTCACGAAGAACACGCCATCCATGACGAGCACTTCGCCCACGATCATCACGGTCCGGCCAAAGGCTTCATGCGTTGGGTGTTCACGACCAACCACAAGGATATCGGCACCCTTTATCTGGTGACGGCGCTGATCATGTTCATGGTCGGCGGCGCCATGGCGCTGGTGATCCGGGCCGAGCTGTTCGAGCCGGGCATGCAGTACGTCGATCCGACCTTCTTCAACCAGATGACCACGCTGCACGCGCTGATCATGGTGTTCGGTGCGGTCATGCCGGCGTTCGCAGGGTTTGCTAACTGGATGATTCCGATGATGATCGGCGCGCCGGACATGGCCCTGCCGCGCATGAACAACTGGAGCTTCTGGATTCTGCCTTTCTCCTTCGTAATGCTCGCCAGCACCCTGTTCATGGATGGCGGTGCGGCGGCGGCGGGCTGGACTCTTTATCCGCCTCTGGTGCTGCAGACCGGCGCCTCGCTTCCCTTTACCATCTTCACCGTGCATTTGTTGGGGATGTCGTCCATCATGGCGGCGATCAACATCATCGTGACCGTGTTCAACATGCGTGCTCCCGGCATGACGCTGATGAAGATGCCGCTGTTCGTGTGGACCTGGGTGATCACCGCATTCCTGCTGATCGCGGTGATGCCGGTGTTCGCGGGTGCGGTGACCATGCTGCTCACCGACAAGTTCTTCGGCACCAGCTTTTTCAATGCGGCGGGCGGCGGCGATCCGGTGCTGTACCAGCATTTGTTCTGGTTCTTCGGGCATCCCGAGGTTTATATCCTGATCCTGCCGTCCTTCGGCGTCATCTCGACCATCATCCCTACCTTCGCACGCAAGCCGCTGTTCGGTTATTCGTCGATGGTATACGCAACCGCTTCGATCGGCTTCCTGTCCTTCATCGTGTGGGCTCACCACCAGTACACCGTGGGAATGCCGCTGGCGGGCGAGCTCTACTTCACCTACGCCACCATGCTGATCGCCGTGCCGACCGGCGTGAAAGTGTTCAACTGGGTCGCCACCATGTGGAGAGGAGCGATGACCTTCGAAACGCCGATGCTGTTCGCCATCGCGTTCGTGGTCTTGTTCACCATGGGCGGATTCACTGGTCTGATGATGTCGATTTCGCCGGCTGATCTGCAGTACCACGACACCTATTTCATCGTGGCCCATTTCCACTATGTGCTGGTGCCGGGTGCGGTGTTCGCGTTGATGGCCGGAACCTACTACTGGTTGCCGAAGTGGACCGGCCACATGTACGACGAACGTCTCGGGAAATTGCATTTTTGGTTGACGACGATTTCCGTCAACCTCACCTTCTTCCCGCAGCATTTCCTGGGACTGGCCGGCATGCCCCGCCGTATCCCGGACTATGCGGTGCAGTTCGCCGAGTTCAACGCGATGTCGAGCGTGGGGGCCTTCATCTTCGGTTTTTCGCAGTTGATCTTGGTTTGGGTCGTCATCAAGGCGATCCGTGGCGGCGAGAAGGCGACGGACGAGGTCTGGGAGGGCGCGAGCGAGCACGGTCTGGAATGGACCTTGCCTTCTCCTCCGCCGTACCACACCTGGACGACCGCGCCGGATATCAAATAAGCGGCACGGAAACAAAGGGGCCCGCCTTCGGGCGGGTCCGCTACGGCAAGGCCCATGGACCTACGCAAGAAGAATCTGATCCTGACGGGGGTCATCGTCGTCATCGTGATCGGACTGTACGCCTTCTCCATTTATAAAGTGATTTCATCGTCTTCGCCGTCGTGAGCCGTCAAGATACCGAGAGCAAGAAACACGGGCGCCTTGTCTGGAGCATCGTTTTCGTCGCACTGGCGATGTTCGGGTTTGGATTTGCCCTGGCTCCGTTCTACAGCCTGTTTTGTGAAATTACCGGGCTGAATGGAAAGGTGCGCGCCGAAGCGGTCGAGGAGGTTGCCTACGACGTCGATGCTTCGCGCGATATTACGATCGAATTCATCACCGAGCTGAACGAACGTATGCCGTTGGCCTTCGGCGTGGAGACGCCCAAGATGAAGATTCATCCGGGGCAGTATTACACCGTCAAGTTTTATGGCGAGAATCTGACGGACGGACCGATGTTAGGGCGGGCCATACCGAGCATCACGCCGGGCACCGCAACGCCTTACCTGAAAAAGACCGAATGTTTCTGCTTTTCAGAGCAGAAGTTTGAGCCGCGCCAGCGCCGGGAGATGCCGGTCCGTTTCGTGATCGATCCGGGTCTGCCCAAGGACATCAAGGAAATGGCGCTTTCGTACACCTTTTTCGATATTTCCAATACTCAGAAAGATTAAAGTTGTACCTTCTTCGAATTTCATCAGGGGATTTACATGGCGACTAGCGCAGCTTCCTATTACCTTCCGCACAAGGCGACTTGGCCTATCGTCGGTTCCATCGGCCTGACCAGTTTGTTGGTGGGCTTTGCGAACTACCTGAACGGCTTGTCCATCGGGCCGACCATGATGATTCTCGGCGCCGGCATTCTGGTAACCATGCTGGTGGGCTGGTTCGGTACCGTCATTCACGAGAGCGTCTCCGGCTTTTACAACGACCAGGTCGATCATTCCTTCCGTTGGGGGATGATCTGGTTCATCACCTCGGAAGTATTCTTTTTCTCCGCGTTTTTCGGCGCGCTGTATTACGCCCGCGTCTATGCTCTGCCCTGGCTTGGGGGTGAGGGCGAACTGGGGGTCACCAATGAAATCCTCTGGAAGGGATTCGACGCCGTTTGGCCAAGCAACGGTCCGGGCAAAGTCGGTGGCGAGTTCGAGCCCATGGCGGCTTGGGGCGTTCCGGCGCTGAACACCCTGATTCTTCTTTCCAGCGGCGGCACCGTCACCTGGGCGCACTGGGGCTTGCTGGCCGACAACCGCGGGCAGCTTATCAGGGGGCTGATCGCCACGGTGGCCTTGGGTTTCCTCTTCGTCATTCTGCAGGCGTTCGAATACCACGAAGCCTACACCGAAATGGGCTTGACCCTGGGATCGGGGATTTACGGCTCGACCTTCTTCATGCTGACCGGTTTCCACGGCCTGCACGTGACGATCGGCGCGATCATCCTGACGGTCGTGTTGTTCCGCAGTATCCGCGGCCATTTCAGTGCCGAGCACCATTTCGCTTTCGAAGCCGCCGCTTGGTATTGGCACTTCGTCGACGTGGTCTGGCTCGGATTGTTCATCTTCGTGTACTGGCTCTGACGCGAAACGGGACCGGCAAAAAACGCTGCTTCGGCAGCGTTTTTTGCTAAGGGGTATCGGAAAATCCGTGTCCTTAGGGCACATCTAAAAACCGGTTCTTGGCGTGAAAGACTCAGCGGCCAGGGAGAACGCTGTTCTGCCCGCGTAGGGCATAGCGTGGCGCTGGCGGGGACTCGACAGTTTAACTACCGAGGTGACAGCTGCCTTGAAATTTTCCGCGGGGAGTCGTGAACCTTCCCCGCTATCGGCCCGCTTCACCGCGGGTTCGGCGGTCCAGCCGCCGCCGAAAGCCCGGTAGAGGGAGATGAGGGAGACGCGCACCGCGGTTGCGGCCTGGGCGCGTTCGTCGCTGGCCGCGAGTTTGCTGCGCTGGGCGTCGAGCATAGACAAATAATCGCTCGCGCCGAGCCGGTGTAAGGCTTCGGTGAGCCGGTAGGCTTTCTCTGCCGCTGCTTCGGTCTGCGACAGCCGGTCGCGGCGTTCCATCGACGAGGTATACGCGACATAGGCGTTTTCCACGTCTTCCAGGGCGAGGAGGAAGGTCTTCTCGTAGTTCGCCGCGGCTTGATCGAGCCGCGCATCCGCGGCGGCGATGTGAGCCCGGATGCGTCCCGCATTGAACAGCGGCGCCGTGAGGCCCGAGCCGAGCGCATAAACGCCCTCCGCGAGACTCGGGAATCCGCCGACGGCCAGCGCGCCGAAACCGCCGCTCGCCGACAGCACCAGCTTCGGAAACAGATCGGCCCGCGCCGCACCGAGGCTGGCCGCCGCCGCGCTGACTTGCGCTTGCGCCAGGCGCAGATCCGGTCTTTGTGCCAGCAAACTCGAAGGCAGGCGCTTGGGGATGCTCGGCAAGGCCACAGGCAGCGGCATGGAAGGCGCCAACCGGGCTTCCAGGTCCTCAGGCGGTTCACCCAGCAACACGCCGAGTCGATGGATCAGAGTTTTCGCCGCGTTCCTGAGTACGGGAAGACTACCCTCCGTGCCGTGCAGCAGGGTCTCCTGGCGGGCGATGTCCCCTTCGTTGGCAAGGCCGGCCCGCTGAAAGGCTCGCAGAGCCCTCAGCCGTTCCCGCTGGAGCTCGATGTTTTCCCGCAGGATATCGGTACGTTCCTGCACCCCGCGCAGCTCCAGATAGTTCGTAGCCACCTGGGCCAGCAGCCCTACTCGCACTCCGTTCCTGGCTTCCTCGCTGCCCTGGATTTGCGCGGCGGCGGCTTCCGCCTCCAGGTGTCTGCCGCCGAACAGGTCGATCTCCCAGCGCGCACCCAATCCGCCGGTGACGGCATCGGCGGTGGGCGTGACCAGCTCGATGCCCTGTCTGCCGGGTATGGCGATAATCCGGTCGATCCGCTTTTCCCGTCCGCCGGAGCCGAACAGATCGAGGCTGGGATAGAGCGCCGATTCGGCAACGACGGCTAACGCTTTGGCCTCGCGCACACGGGCGGCGGCGATCCTGAGATCGTGATTGGCGGCCAGCGCTCGGACGACCAGATCGTTCAGCATCGGGTCTTCAAAGCCTTTCCACCAGTCCGCCAGGCTCGCCCGATCCGAGACCGGCCGAGCGCCCGCGGCGTTCTGCCATCGGCTCGGCACGCGCAAAGGCACCCGGTCGCCGACCCGGGTGGGGGTACAGCCAAGCAGCACCGCCGCGATCAGGACCGAAACGAGTATTCGATGTGCCGGCGTCATCGGGCGTCTCCGATTTCGGGCAATCCATGCTCTTCTGCCGGCAAAGCGGGATTCTCCGTGCGGCCGGTTCGCGGCGAGCGCCCCACCCTGAACCACGCCGCATAAAGGGCCGGCAGGAAGAAGATCGTGAGCGCCGTCGCCACCGTGAGGCCGCCCATGATGGCGATGGCCTGCGGCCCAAAGAAATCGTTGCGGGAGAGGGGGATCATGGCGAGCACCGCGGCCGCGGCGGTGAGCAGGATGGGCCGAAAGCGCCTGACCGTCGATTCGACGATGGCGGTCCGGGTGTCCTTGCCGGCCTTTTCGTCCTGCTCGATCTGATCCACCAGGATCACCGAGTTGCGCATGATCATGCCGGCCAGGGCGATGATGCCGAGCAGGGCCACGAAGCCGAAAGGCGCCCCGAACAGGCGCAGCGCGAAGGCGGCCCCGATCACCCCCAGCGGGGCCGTGGCGAACACCAGGAACGTGCGTGACACGCTGTGCAACTGCACCATGAGCAGCACCAGGGTGACGATCACGAGCAGGGGGATCCAGATCAGGATCGATTTCTGCGCGATCCAGGCGTCCTCCTTGGCGGCCCCCACCTCGACGAAATAGCCGGGCGGGAGTTGCTCCTCGATGGGCTTGAGTCTGGGAAGGATCTCGGCCGCCACGTCGGGGGCGAGCTTCCCATCCACCACGTCGGCCCGTACGGCGATCGACGGAAAACGGTTGCGTCGCCACAAGACGCCGTCTTCGAAGGTCGTTTCGAGTTTCACGAGCTGAGCGAGCGGCACGGAGCGGCCGCTTCCGGTCCGGACCGCGACGTCGGGAAGCTCTTCGGCGGCGACGCGTTGATCGGCCCTCGCGCGCCACACGATGTCGATGAGCTCGTCTTGCTCGCGGAACTGCCCGACCGTGATCCCGGTGTAGTGGGCATGTAAGGCCTGAGACAGGCTTTCGGTCGTAACGCCCAATGCCCGTGCCTTCTCCTGATCCAGCACCAGACGCAGCGAGGGGATACGGTCGTGCCAGTCGTCGTTCACGTCCACGGTGTGCGGGTTGGCGCGCACGACATCCAGCACCCGGTCGGCGATGTTTCGCACCCGTTTCGGATCTTCGCCCGATACCCGGAAGACGATCGGATAATCCATGGGCGGGCCCACGTTGAGGCGCATGGTGCGTCCGCGCACTTCGGGAAAGTCCGTGGAAAACGCCTGGCGGATGCGCCTCATCACCCGCTCGCGGGCTTCGTTATCGCGGGTCATGACGACGAGCTCGGCGAGATTGGTATGCGCCAATTGCTGGACGATCAGCAGGAAGAAACGCGGGCTGCCGCCACCGACATAGCTGGTGTAGTGCACGACGTCCTCGTCCTTGGCGAGAATCGCCTCCAGGCGCTTGGCGGCCGCTTCGGTTTCGGCGAAGCTGCTGCCCTCCGGCAGCCACAGGTCCACCATGATCTCCGGCCGGTTCGACAGCGGGAAAAACTGCTGCGGTACCTGCATCAGCGTCGCGATGCCGATACCGAACAAGGCCGCCGTGCCGATGATGACCTTGAGGCGATGCTCCACGCACCCATCCACCCAGCGGCGGAGGCGGTTGTAAAACGGCGTATCGAAGAGATCGTGGCCGTGCCCGTTTTTCCTCACTTTGAGCGTCAGATAACCGAGATAGGGCGTGAAGATCACCGCACCAATCCAGGAAAGGAGCAGCGAGATCCCCACCACCTGGAAAATGGACACGGTGTATTCGCCGGCCTGGGACTCGGCCAGCCCCACGGGCAAATAGCCCGCGATCGTTATCAAGGTTCCGGTGAACATGGGAAAGGCCGTGACGCGGTAGGCGAAGGTCGCGGCCCGGAAGCGGTCCCAGCCTTCTTCCAGCTTCCTCGCCATCATCTCGATGGCGATCATGGCGTCGTCGACCAGGAGCCCGAGCGCCAGGATCAGCGCATTGAGGGAGATGCGATGCAGGTCGATGCCGAACATCAGCATGCAGAGGAAGGTGCCGGCCAGCACCAGGGGGACCGTGAGGGCGACGATGGAGCCGGTGCGGAGGCCCAGGCTCAGAAAGCTCACGATGAGCACGGTCGCCAAGGCTTCGAGGAAGGTGCTCGTGAACTCCCGCATCTGGGTGTTCACCACGCGCGGTTGGTCGGCCACCTGCTCGACTTCGACGCCGACAGGCAGCTCGGCCTGGATACGGGCCATGGTCGCCTCCAGCGCCTTTCCCAGCGCCAGCACGTCGCCTTTTCTGTTCATGACGACGCCGAGGCCGATGACCTCCTTGCCGTTGAAGCGCATCTTGAACTCGGGAGGATCGACGTAGCCGCGCCTCACCTCGGCGAAGTCTCCGACTCGGAAGCTGCGGTCTCCGATCCGAAGCGCCAGGTTCTCGATGCTATCCACGGAATCGAATCGGCCGGTGATACGCAGGGGGATGTTGCGGAGCGGGGTGATCACGGCGCCCGTCGGAGTCATGGCATTCTGCGCCTTGAGCGCTTCCGCCACTTGCCGCGCGTCCAGCCCCAGTTCGGCGAGCTTCTTGTCGGAGAACTCGACGAAGACCCGCTCGTCCTGCACCCCGATCAGATCGACCTTTTCGACGTCCTTGACGCGCAGGAGCTGCCGGCGCGCCGCATCGACGAAATCCTTCAGCTCCGCATAGCCGAAGCCGTCGGCGGAAAAGGCGTAAAGGGCGCTGTAGGTGTCCCCGAATTCGTCGTTGAAGAAGGGTCCGACGATTCCTGCGGGGAGGCTATGACGGATGTCGCCGACCTTCTTGCGCACTTGGTACCAGAGGTCCGGAATCTCCCTGGGCGGCGTATCCTCGCGGGGCGTCACGAAGATCACCGACTCCCCCGGCTTCGAGTAGCTGCGGAGGTAATCCAGGTTCGGCAGCTCCTGGATCTTCTTTTCCAAGCGGTCGGTGAGCTGCTCCTCGACCTCGCGGCCCGTCGCACCCGGATAGAAGGTCTTGACGACCATGACCCGGAAGGTGAACTCCGGGTCTTCCCGCTGGCCGAGGCGGAAATAGGCGAAGGCGCCGCCGAGCATCAAGAGAACGATCATGAAGCCGGTGAAAGTCCGATGCCGGAGCGCCCATTCCGTCAGGTTGAAGTCCTTCACGTCAGTTCTCCGCCAAGCCTGCCGCAGGCGACGGACTCGCCTTCGGATTCGCCGCGGTTTCGATTGGTTCTGCCTGCGGGAGCCGAACCGCCTGCCCTTCGACCAATCGATTCGTGCCGGCGCTGACGATGAGTTGCCCCGGCGTAAGCCCTTCGATACGGATGCCCTGACCGTCCACCGGCTCACCCATCCGCACAGGGATAGACCTCACTATGTGCTTCGCCTCGTCGACCAGCCATACCCTTGCGTGCGAAGGGTCGCTCTGGGACTGGAACACCGCCGGGAGCGGCACGGCCAGCCGGTCCGATGATCGCTCCGGGACATGGACCGTAGCCGTCATGCCGAGTTGGGCGATGTCCTCCCCTTCGGGCAGGGCGACCTTGACGCGGTAGGTGCGGCTGGCAGGGTCGGCGCTGGGCGCGATCTCGCGGATGCGGCCCTTCAGGGGCCGTTCGCCATCGACCCAGAGCGTGACCGTCACATCCAGTCCGCTTCGGACATCGGCGATGCGGTGTTCCGGAATGTCGACGACCACCTCCTTCTCGTCCAATTGCGCCACCGAGACGACGGATTGACCGGCGGCCACCACCTGTCCGGTTTCGACTGCAAGCGAGGTCACCGCGCCCGCGCGGTCCGCATGAAGCTGGGTGTAAGCGATCTGGTTGTTCGCCTGGTCGAGCTGGGCCCGGAGCGCCTCGACGCGATCGCGCGCCGTCCTGTAGGCCGTCTCGCGCCGGTCGTACTCGGCCCGGCTGATGACATTCTGTTCGAGCAGCTCCCGGTATCGGGCCAAGTCCTCCCGGGCGAAGTCCCGTTCGGATCGGGCCGCCGCGAGCTGGGCGGCGAGGCTTTTCGCGGCGAGCTCATAGTCCGTCGGATCGAGCTGCGCCAGCAGCTGCCGCTTACGCACCCGGTCTCCCACCTCGACCTGCCGCGACACGATCTTCCCCGGGACGCGGAAGGAGAGCTGGGTCTCGTAGCGGGCTTGCACTTCTCCCGCATAGCTCGCAGGATGCCCGGCCGGGGCTTCTGCCACCCGGAACACTCGTACCGGGCGCGCCGGAATCTGGGCTTCCTCCGCGGGGTTGGTGCAGCCGGCGATCAGTGCCGCAAGGAGCATGAAGGCGGTTGAAAGCGGGAATTGCGCTGATAACGGTTCACAGATGATTCTCATGGCGATCACCCCGCCCGTGCCCGAAAGCCACAGGCTTGCCTTTTGGGGATTGAAAGCTTCATACCCGTCTCTCAATAGTCATTGACCCAGTGCGTTTCCCGCCATAGGGCGGAGTCCACGGCCAGGGTGGCGGGACGGGAGGAGGCGAAATCCCGGGCTCGCGCCAAGGCTTCAAGATCCGGAGAGGGCGTCAGCAGTATCCTGCCAAGGCTCATGACGGCCCGTAACCGCGATCCGATCGAGCGCTTGGCGTACGGTGACGTTGCGACATAGCGGCGAACGATCGTCTCGAAATCTTCGGGCGGCCGTCCCGTTACGTCGAGCACTGCACGGGTCGGCGCACCCTGTCCGAAGGCGTTTTTCTGATATTCCTGGAAATACCAGTGCAGCTGGGCGATCACGAAATCCGGGTAACCCAGCGCCTTCGCCACTTTCGAGAACATCGACAGCGGAACGTTCCGGTACTGGACCGGCCATCCGAACACCTTGGCGAAGGTCGCTGCGATGTCCTCCGGTGACAGCAGCTCTGGCCCGGTGGGACGGTAGGTTTTGCCGACATGCGGAGCAGGATTCGTCAGCGCTCCGACGACCACGCGTGCGATGTCCTCATTCGATGGCGGCGCGTTGAGTCCCTCGCCGAGCGGCATGGGCATCATGCCCAGCTGAGCGATGGGTTCCATGGCGGCCATGTAATTGTCGGCAAACCAGCCGGGATTCACGATGACGGTATCGATGCCCGAGAGTTGGGAAAAGACTTGGTCCGCGAACCAGGTCTCGCGCGTGTGGACGGAGAGATGGGTCGGATCGGCCAGCCATTGGCTCATGGCGACCACTAGCTCGAGATTGCACTCCCGGGCCAGCAATGCGAATAACGCGCTCTTTCTGAGGCAACCGTCCAGCAGGGGCGCGCAAAAATACGCCCGCTGGATCCCCTCCAGCGCTTGCCGGACCTCGCCGATGTTTTCCAGGGACCCGATCAGGATTTCCGCGCCTTGCCGACGAAGCGCCTCGCTTCGCTGGTCTGTTCGCCGCACGAAGGCACGGACCGGGAAACCCGCCTCAAGCAGTTGCAGTGCGGCTTGAAACCCGGTTTTTCCGGTCGCCGCCGTGATCAGAACTTTCGGTTTTGTCATCTTGTTTTCTGATTAGCAAGAATTTTCAGCTTACGGTGGAGCGGGCTACTTTTCCCTCCCCTCTCGGGGGAGGGCTAGGGTGGGGGCGAGTTACTAATCTTCTCGTAAGTAACGTCATGCCGGCATGGATCGCCGGCATCCATGGCCATGGATGGTGCAGAGGCCCACGTCCCTGTGGCCTGGATTCCGGCATTCCCTGCCGGAATGACGGACATGACAATACTTTCCGAAAAATTAGTAAACCAAAGTCTTCGGCCTTTTTGATCGCCCCCATCCCGGCCTTCCCCCGTGGGGGGAAGGAGTTAAACCCCGCAGGCTGAAAATCGTTTCTAATCAGGTCTTGTTTTCTCCATCGGTTGCTTGAACGGCCCTGGATGTTTCCACGTACAAATCCTGATGCGCGTGATTTTTTCCGCTCCCTGGAACGGCTTGGGCGGAGCACACGGCGACAAGCCCGACATTTATCTGTATATGCAAATAGATCATCAAAAAAAAGCCTAACCTCTTGGCCCGCCGATCATATTTCCTGCAAGTTTTAGCAAGAGTGTCGCTCCATCCTCTCCGATCAGGTTTTGCGTGCGGTCCTGGGCCTTTCGCCAAGCAGGGCCGATTTGATTCAGAAGATCACGTCCTTGAGCCGTAACCTGCAACGGCAAACCTCGCCCGTCTTCCCCATCGGCAACCTCCTGTATCCAACCGTTGATCAGCATCACCTTGAGGTTCCGGGTCAGCGTGGAGGGGTCGAGGTGAAGAAGCTTGCCGATGTCGATGCGCCGAATGGGGCCGACCTTTGCCACAACCACGAGGAGATTGAGCTGGGTCGCTTTCAGGCCGAACGGGCGGAGTTCATCATCGTAGATGCCCGTGAGAACACGATTGAGCACACGAGCCCGACCCAGTAGGCACTCGCACGCCATATGATCAATGATGCCTTTATCTTGAGTCATTTGTTGGTTTAGCCCCACGTCTGACGATTATATTGCATATACAAATACATTGAGTCAAGTCCTAATGTTGGAAGTGGATATCCTATTGGGGGTACCTTGAAGCCCCACCGGCTAAGCCGGCCAATCCTCCGACCGATCGGCGTCACCCACAGGCTGTCCGGGAACTCGGTGTCGGTCCAGCTGGTCCGACGGTTCGCATGATTTGCGGCAACCCTCCTCGACTCTGGGTGGCAGGTTTCACTGGGGGGGGTGAACGCCACCGATTTTTTTGAATCGAGGATCTTCTGCGTAATTCAGCTTTGGGAGCCGAATCGTCCCGATTTGAAATCGTCGATGGCCTGGGCGATTTCCTCCTTCGTATTCATGACGAAGGGGCCGTGCTGGACGATGGGTTCATGCAGAGGATGGCCGGCGATCAGCAGCATGCGGCTGTCGACCTCGCTGCTCAGCGTGACACCATCCGCTTCTCCGGTGTCGGTGAGGATGGCCAGCCTCCCTTCCGGCACGATCCGCTCACCCAGCTTCACTTGGCCGCGGTACACGTAGAGGAACGCATGCGCCGTGGGTGGCAGTGCCTGGTCGTAGCGGCTGCCCGCCGGCAGATGCAGGTCGAGATAAAGCGGTTCGGTCAACGGCCGCCGCACCGCGCCTTCGACGCCATGGCTGGTGCCCGCGATCACGAGAACGCGGACGCCTTCGGCGGTGACGAATTGGGGAATGTCCTCGCCGGGGATGTCGCGGTACCAGGGCGCGGTCATCTTGTCGCGGGCTGGCAGGTTGAGCCAGAGCTGGAAGCCTTCCAGCAGGCCGTCCTCCTGCTCCGGCATTTCCGAATGGACGATGCCGCGTCCCGCCGTCATCCACTGCACCCCGCCGCTTTGCAGCAAGCCCTCGTGGCCGGCGTTGTCCCGGTGGCGCATCCGCCCGGCGATCAGATAGGTCACGGTTTCGAAGCCGCGATGCGGATGATCGGGGAATCCGGCGATGTAGTCGCCGGGCGAATCGCTCTTGAAGGCGTCGAGCAGCAGAAACGGATCGAGCCGCTGGTGCAGGGTCTGGTCCACGATCCGGGTCAGTTTGACCCCGGCGCCGTCGGAGGTGCTTTGCCCCTCGATCAGGATTTCGACGGTCCGAGGATGGCGTACAGGATCCGGCGTTACGGGATGCGTCAATGTGCTCATGGTGGTCTCCGTAAACAGTGTTTCTGGGTTAAACCAGGATGGCCGAGAGCTGGTTTTCGGCGTCTCGGAAAGCCTCTTGTTCCGCTGCCGGGCCAAGGGCCAGGCCTTCGGCGTAGACAAAGTCCACATCGGTCATCCCCAGAAACCCCAGCACGATCCGAAGATAGGGCACCAGGGCATCGGCGGGACTGTCGCGGTATATTCCGCCACGGGTTAGGGCGGCATACACTTTCTTGCCCTGCAAGAGTCCCTCGGTTCCGTTTTCGGTATAACGGAAGGTGACCCGCACCCGTGCGACGGCATCGAGCCAGTTCTTGAGCTGGACGGGAATGCCGAAGTTGTACATGGGAACGCCCAGTACGATCAAATCTGCGGCTTGAACTTCGGCGATCAATTCGTCGTCCAGCGTCACACGGCGTGTTTGCTCGGCCGAGCGTTGTTCTGCCGGGGTCAGCAGCGCCTGGAGAGCGGCTTCGTCCAACTCTGGATGTGGGGCGCTACCTAGGTCGCGCAGCTTGATCCGGGCGTCCGGGTATTTTGCGCGCAGCCTGTCGACGATCAGCCGGGCCAGCCGGTTTGAATGCGAGGCGTCTCCGCGGATACTGCTGCTGATCTGCAAGATGTTCATCTTTACCCTCCGAAGGAATGTATCGAGCCAGGCCAATACTTTACGGATAGCAAATCCGGACCAGAAGCCCTATAAATGGACAACATCGTTCCATCAGAGCAACAATCCCATGAGCATCGAACCCAATGACCTTTGCTTGTTCGCAATGGTCGCCGATCGTGGCAGCTTTTCCCGTGCCGCAGAATGCTTGGGGTTGCCGAAATCGACGGTGTCGCGGCGGATTTCCAGGTTGGAGAACCAGCTCGGAGAACGCTTGCTGCAGCGGACTACCCGCAAACTCATATTGACCGAAATGGGGTTGGCGCTGCTCGATCATGCCCGCCACGTGGCGGAGGAAGTGGAGGCTGCCGCAGCGCTGGCCCAGCATCGCCAGGCGCAGCCCAGCGGCGTTCTGCGCATCTCCATGCCCAATGATTTCGCCAATCTGGTGCTTGCGCCGATGCTTTCGGCGTTCGTCGAGCGTTATCCGAAAGTATCGTTGGAATTAGATCTTTCGGCGCGGCGAGTCGATCTATTGGGCGAAGGTTTCGACATCGCCATCCGTTTCGGCGATCTTCCGGACGATGTCAGCTTGACGGCAAAACGCATCGTCACGGCGCCCTGGTGGCTGCATGCCGCGCCCGCTTACCTGAAGCAGCGCGGCGAGCCGCGATCGCCCGACGATCTGCTGCGGCACGATACGCTGCGCTTATCGCGGAGAAACGGTGAAATCGCCCCCTGGACCTTGGTCCGCGGCGAGCAGAAATGGGAGGGGATTCCACCGGGACGTGTCACGGCGAACTCGCCCGAATTGCTGGTGAGGCTCGCATGCCAGGGCTTGGGGGTGGTGGCTATCCCCGATCATTACGTGCGGTCTTATGTCGACACGGGGGCGTTGACGCCTGTATTGCCGGGCTGGCAACTGCCGTCGGTCACCGGCTGGGCAGTGTTTGCCGGCCGCCGTTTGCTGCCTGCGAAGACACGGGCGTTCCTGGAAATGCTGGACACCTCGGCGGGCGGGGCCAGCGTCGTGGGCAGATGATTGGAGCGCGTGAAGCGGCACGCGCTCGCAACGGCGCGGAATCAGATTTCGAAGTCCGGACCTGCCGCGCGAGGCGGATTCAATAGCTCGAGAACGGCCTCGATGTCGAGGTGATCCGGCGGAACGATCAGGTTCAGCTCATCCGCATTCAGTGCCAGGCCTGTATCGGCGGCGCAGAGGCAGACGATGCCGGCTTGGACGAAGCTGTCCGCGACCAGGCCGGTTCGATCCCCGAGCCGATCGGCGTCGAGCACCGCGCATACATAGCCGCGCTCGAACAATTGCCGCTCCAGGCGATGGGCGGCGTCGAGCCGGTTGGGACCGGTCAGCCAAACGGTAATGGCCTTCTGGCCGAAGCGGGCGGCGCGTTCCTCGGCGGTGACCTTGCGGAAGCTCGCCTCGCTCTGGACGGGCCCTAAGATCATGCCCGCCCCGACGGTGACGTTGCTGAGCCGGTCGATGACGATGAAGGCGCCGGTGCCCTTGCAGC
>JBFMDC010000029.1:0-32815 GCA_040753975.1 Pseudomonadota bacterium | reverse complement strand
TCAGCCCTGGTTAGAAACCCCCGGTTACCCGATTGGGCGGTGTTGTTAGAAGCATAATTTATCTTTGGTCGAGCCACTGATAATACTTCATTACGCCTTGAACACCGAACCATTTGAATGGCTCTGGGGGGATGAACGAAAGTTTGTGATTGGCATAGGCGGTTTTTTCCCAACCGTGAGGCATACCATTGTACATGCTGGAAATAATATTCCCGAACATGAAAGAGGAATTGACGCCGTGACCGCCGTATGCCAAACCGTAGTAGATATTTTTGAACTTGCCTGTTACGCCAACAGATTCCACTCCATCGTAGGACATACCCAAAATGCCGTCCCATAGCTGCTCGAATCGAATCCCTTCCAGGATGGGATAGATGCGAACGAGTTCATCCAGCATCATGGCGCCGATTTTGTTAAAATCGCCGCTGTAATGCAGGTCGTTGCGGAACAAATACTCGGCGCTGCCCCCGCCGATGACGATGCGATTGTCTGCTGTCAAAACCAGATGGTACAAAAAATTTCTCGAATCGAAGAACGGCAGGCCGCTTTCCCATCCCATCCGAGCCAGTTGTTTTTCGCTCAATCGCGGGGTGACCGCACACTGCGCATGAACGGGCATGACCTGGTATTTAAAATAACCCAGTTTGGATGTGTAGCCATTGGTGGCAATGACAATGGCTTTTGCCCGAACTGTGTTATTGCCCACTGTCAACCGAATCTCCTGCCCTTCTTTAATATCAGTCACTTGGCTGTTCTCGAAGATTCTAACGCCTTGCTGCTCGGCGGCATATTTCAACGCCTTGACCAATTTCATGGCATGAACCCGTCCGCCGTTTGGGTCGTAAATTGCGCCGTAGTAGTATTCGGTGCCAAGTTCATCGGCTGTACGGTCTTCATCCCAAAATTCCAGTGGCATACCCATTTTTTGGACTTGTTCGACATACGCTTGGTCATCAGGAATGTCTTCTTCATCCAGAATTGTGTAGCAATAACCGTCCAGTTTCAGTTCACAATCTATGCCTGTCGAATCCACAAGTCTTTTCAGGGACTGCATGCTGTCCACGGTCAGGTCGTATGTCCATTTGTGGGTTTCTTCATCTTCGGCAATTTCCAAAGTTTCCACACCAGTCTGCGGAAGCACCATTCCGCCGTGCCTGCCCGATGCGCCGTGTCCCACCTGGCGGGCTTCGAGTAGGATAATATTCAAACCTGGGTTGGTTTTCGCCATGTGCCATGCGGTGGAAAGCCCCGTGTATCCGCCGCCGATGATGGCGACATCCGCCTGAATATCCTGTTGAAGCGGCGGATTTGCCGCTGGTTGTTCCTTTGCCCAATAACTGTCGTTGGGATCGAAAGCCGCTTCCTTTTCTCCCATCAGCATGGGGATTCCAATCCCTGCCGCCGTTACACCACTAGCGGTGATGGCTGCCATTTTAAGAAGGTCCCGACGGGATATTTTATTTTTCACTTTAAGGAACCTCTGAACAAATACTAAGCGTTAAGAAATGATTGTCATGCTTCAGCATAACGGCATTCCGGGTGCCGGAAGAATCCGGCGACGATCTTCGGCAGCTTCTGGAGCCGCCGCAATACTGCGACGAGGCGTTGTTTCAATTCCTCCTTATTCTCTGGCAGTTGTTTGGCCACGCGCGATTTGACATAGCCCCACACCTGCTCATCCGGATTCAGCTGCGGTGAATAAGGGGGGCAGGTAAACCAGTTTCAGTTTCCCCTGTTGCTGCTCCACATACGTCTTGACCAACTTGGCTTTATGGATCGGATGGCCATCCACCACCAAGACGATGGGCTGCTTCGCCCCCAGCATGAGGCGCTTGAGAAAGTCTCGGAACACCACCGCCGTGACGGTCCCCTCGTGCAGCATGAAGCGGAAATCACCGCGGGCACTTACGGCGGAAATCACATTCATCCCGAAGCGCCGGCCGGTCGCCTTCACGACGGGAGTCCGGCCGCAGGGCGCCCACGTCGTCCCGGCAGGGTAGTCGGAACGCACCCCCGCCTCGTCGGCAAAATAGATCACCGCACCGTCCCGTTTCGCTTCCGCCCGCAGGCGCGGGAAGTCTTCCGTCCGCCACTTTTCCACCCTCACGGGGTCTTGTTGCCACGCCCGATACAGCGGCCTTTGCGGGGTGACGCCGAGTATCCGCATGATCCGGCCCACACTCGGCTTGCTGAGCCGTTTGCCGAACTGCCGAAAGATCACTTCCCCAATCAACGACAAGGTCCACAGGCCAAACTCGAATTGCATCTGCTGCGGCGTATTGTCTCGCACCGTCGCAGCGATCCAGCGCAATTCCTCGGCGGTCACTTTCGGTGGCCGACCCGGGCTGAATTTGCTGAGCAGGGCGTTTTGCCCACCACTGGCGAAATGGGATAACCAGCGAAATACCGTGCGGACATTCACGCCCAACGCCGCGGCCACGCTCGTCGCCGATTCTCCCCTCCCCACCGCTTTCACCGCCTGCTGACGCAGGACGTGAATGGACCTTTTGTCGATCGTGCGACCGTCAGAATCTCTTTTGCATTTCATGCCCATATTTTACCATGAATATGGCTTTATTTATTTTACTGTTAGTAACCGTTCAGTCGCCTCGGAGCGCGGGCGTCCCGCCCGCTGAAAAAGCGGCCAGGATGGCTGCGTTCCCAGCAAAAAGGTGGGGGGGGTATGAACGGTTACATTGACCGATTTCGCCACGGTCCTCCGCCAGTGCGTGCTGCTCGGGGAGCGGCTGACGCCGGAACAGTTCCTGCGCCGGCTGGCGGCGGAATGCCGGCTGAAGCAAATGGAGCCGAGGAGGCCTGAAAGAGCCGGCCTCGCGGGTGTCAGCGCGCCGGCGGGGGCCGCCGGGCATCCATCGGGGCTTGCCACGGGCCGGTGTGGGCGGACTCGACGATCTGGCCGTAGCTGATCGCGGCATCGTTGACGGGCAGGCGGGCGGGCAGGACGACTTCAAATCCGTCGGCCCGCAGCAGATCCGCGGTCAGTTCGGCGAGGACGCGGTTCTGGAACACGCCGCCGGTGAGGCCGGCCGAGTTCACGCCCGAGTCGCCGCGGATCGCTCGGGCCTGGGCCAGAACCGCTTGGGCCAGGCTGGCATGGAGCAGCGCGCTGCGGTCGGCTGAAGGCTGGCTCCCTTCCATCAAAGCGGGCAGCAGGGGCGTCCAGTCGACGCGGTGCAGGCCGTGCTCCCGCCGCAGCGGCAGTTCGACGAAATCCCCCGCGCCGCCGGCCAGCGCTTCCAGCCGCATGCCGGCCTGGCCTTCGTGGCTTTGATTCAGCGTGACGCCGATCAAGGCGGCGGCGGCGTCGAACAAACGCCCGGCGGAGGTGGTGTAAGGGCTGTTGAGCGCCCGTTCCCAGGCGTGCCGGAACGGCGGGGCGTTTACCGGGCAGCCGGACCATTCCAGCCCCGCTTCCCAGCAGGCCGCCAGCGCGCAGCGCCAGGGTTCGGTGCTGGCCTTTTCGCCGCCGATGAGGCGGAATGGCCGCAGGCTTCCGACCCGGCGCCAGCCGCCGGGCCGGCCGAGCAGGGTTTCGCCGCCCCACAGGACGCCGTCGCCGCCGAAGCCGGCGCCGTCCCAGGCGAAGACCAGGATGTCGCCGTCCGGCGCGAACTCGCCGTAAAGCGCCGAGGCGTGGGCGTGATGGTGCAGGACGCGGTGGACTTGGAGCCCGCAGCTCCGGGCCCAGCGGCTGGAGAAGTAGTCGGGGTGGGCGTCGCAGACCACCCGTTTCGGCTCGATCCCGTACAAGGCGGACAGCTCCCGAATCAGTTGCTCGAATACGTCGAGGCTGCGCGGCGCGCCGAGATTGCCAAGATGCGGGGAGACCACCACTCGGTCTTCGAAGGCCAGGGCGATGGTGTTCTTGAGATCGGCCCCGAGCGCAAGAGTCGGTTCGGCCACCGGAGAGGGGAGGCGCATTTCGACCGGCGCCGTGCCGCGCCCCAGCCGCAGGGGCCTGAGGGTTCCGGCGCTGCGCCGGTAGACCGAGTCGTCGGCGGGCCGGCGGATCGGCCGGTCGTGGTGCAGGAAGGCGTCGGCGACGTGAGCCAGCCGGCGTTCGACTTCCGCGCCGTCGGTCAGCACCGGCTCGCCGCTCAGATTCGCGGAAGTGGCGACCAGCGGCGCGCCGTAATCCCCCGCCAGCAGGTGGTGCAGCGGGCTGTAGGGATACATCAGGCCGACCTCGTCCAGGCCCGGCGCGATGATGCCGGACAGATCGCTGTCGGCGGCGCGCTTGACGATGACGATGGGCCGGAGCGGGGATGCCAGCAAGGTCCGCTCTTCGGGGCGCGGCTCGGCCAGGCGTGCCAGCCAGTCGATCCCTTCGCCTTCGAACCAGGGGATCAGCACCGCCAGCGGTTTGTCCGGACGGCGCTTGCGTTCGCGCAGGCGCCCGACGGCGGCATCCGAGCGGGCGTCGCAGAGCAGGTGGTAGCCGCCGACGCCCTTGACGGCGACGATCCGGCCTCGCCGCAGGGCTTCGATGCAGCCCGAGAGCGCCGGCTCGTTACCCGGTATAGCGACGCATGCGGACGGCTCTCGAAATTCCAGCGCCGGTCCGCAGCGAAGACAGGCCAGCGGCTGGGCGTGGTAGCGGCGGTCGTGGCTGTCCTCGTATTCGCGCCGGCAGTCCTCGCACAGCGGGAAGTCCGCCATCGCGGTGTTCGGGCGGTCGTAGGGCAGCCGGTCGATGAGGGTGTAGCGCGGCCCACACTGGGTGCAGTTGATGAAGGGATAGCGGTAGCGGCGGGCGGCGGGGTCGCGCATCTCGTCCAGGCAATCGGGGCAGACGAAGTGGTCGGGCGGCACGTGGACGGGCGTTTCGTTCCCGGAATCGCTGAGCAGTATTTCGAACTTGGCGCAGCCCCGGAATTCGGCGGGCCGGCGAACGGGCGGCTGCGGATCGGCCAGCGGCGGGGCGCGGGAGACCAGGGCCTCGATGAACCGCGCGATGGCGGTTGGATCGCCCTCGGCGTGGATTTCGACGCCGCCGCCGCGGTTCTTCACCCAGCCGGCGAGGCCGAATTCTTGCGCGAGCCGGCAGACGAAGGGCCGGAACCCCACGCCCTGCACGCGGCCGCGGACCTCGATGCGCTGGGCGGTCCGCATGCGGGATTCAAACGGCGACGGTGTCCTTGCGCACCCCGGCCGCCCACCAGATCCGGCAGGCGCCTTCGTCCGAGACCATGCAGGGGCCGACCGGGCTGCGGGGCGTGCAGGGCTTGCCGTAGATGCGGCACTCGTCGGGCTGGATCTTGCCGAGCACGACGCGGGCGCAGTCGCAGCCGGCGGGCATTTCGCCCGCTTGGCGGCGCTCTCCCGCGTCGTAGTCCGGGAAATGCAGGCGGGCGTCGTGCGCGGCGAATTCCGGTTTCAGCCTGTAGGCCGAATCGGCGATCGGCCCGATGCCGCGCCAGTTGCCGGCGGCGACGTCGAAGCAGCGGCCCAGGAAGTCCCGCGCCTTCGGATTGCCTCCCGGCTTCACCGCTGCCGGATAGCAATTGTCCAGCCGCGGCGTTTCCTCCAGCCATTGGACGATCGTCGAGTGTATGGCCTGGAGCAGGCTGGCGGGGGTGAAGCCGGCGATGGCCACCGGCAGACGGTAGTCCTCGGCGACGAAGGCCCATTCCTCCGGCCCCATCACCGTGGCCACGTGGCCGGGGGCGACCAGGGCGTCCAGCACGCAGTCGTCGGAATCGAGCAGCAGCTTGACCGCCGGCCAGGTCAGCCGGCCGCTGCACAGGATGTAGAGGTTGTCGGGCAAGCCTTCCGCCATCAGGGCGGCGATGGGCGCCAGGGTGGTCTCGAAGCCGACCGCGAACAGTACCACCGGCTTGCCGGCCGCCTTCTCGGCGATGATTCGAGCTTCGATGGGCGAGGCGATGGGCCGGATGTCGGCGCCCGCCGCCTTGGCCTGTTCCAGCGAGCGCACGGCCTGACGCCCGAGGTTGACCGGCACCCGCAGCATGTCGCCGAAGGTGGCGACGATGGCGTCGCCCGCGAGGCCGAGCCGGATGGCCTGGTAGATGTCCTCTTCCGGACAGATGCAGACCGGGCAGCCGGGGCCGGGGATCAGGCGGATGGGCGGCGGCAGCGCGGTGCGCAGCCCTGCCATGCTGATCGAGCGCTCGTGTCCGCCGCAGACGTTCATGATGCGGATCCCGCCTAGAATCGGCAGTTCCCTGATCCGCTCCAGCCAGAGCCGCGCGTCGCTCATCGTCCTATGCCGTCAGACCGTTTCGGGTTTAGCGGCCGGCTTGAAGCGGACTTCCGGCCTGGCGAGCCCGTGCAGCTTGCGGCCCTCGGACTGCACGGCGGGCCGCAGGCTGCGGTTCTCGCGGCGCAGCGCCCGGTAGTGTTCCAGCCGCTGGCTCAGCCAATCCAGCCATTCCCGCATGCCTTCGCCGGTCTTGGCCGCAAGGCGCAGCACCGGCGCGTTCGAAGCCAGGTTGCGCAGGCAGGCTTCCGCCCGTTCCGGGGAGAATTCATCGAGCACCGCCAGGAGATCGGTCTTGCTGATGAGCATGGCGTCGGCGGCGCGGAACATCACCGGATACTTGGCCGGCTTGTCGTCGCCCTCGGTGACGGACAAGAGGGTCAGATTGAGATGATGGCCGAGATCGAAACTGGCGGGGCAGACCAGGTTGCCGACGTTCTCGATGAACAGCACGTCGAGGCGCTCCAACGCAAGCTTGGGCAATACCCTGGCGACCAGATGGGCATCGAGATGGCAGGCGGTGCCGGTGGTGATCTGGTGCGCCTCGACGCCTAAGGCGCGGATGCGCGCCGCGTCGTTCTCGGTTTCCAGGTCGCCTTCAATGACGGCGATGCGCAGCGCGCCGTCCAGCGCCTTGATGGTCGCTTCCAGCAAGGAAGTCTTGCCCGATCCGGGCGAGGACATCAGGTTGACGACCAGAACCCCGTGCCGGTCGAACAGGGCCCGGTTCGCCTCGGCCTGGGCGTCGTTGTGCTGGAGCAGTTTGTTCAGGACGGAGACGGCGGTGACTTTGGCGTGCGAGCCGTCGGCGCGCAGCAGGTGGCGGTTGCCGTCGGTGATGTTGCAGCCGCAGGTGTCGCACATGGTCAGGTACCCGGATTGGTTACGAAGTTATTTTCAATCGGTTGGGCCGGCGAACCCTCATCCCCGGCCCTTCTCCCTCTGGGAGAAGGGAGAAAAGCCCCTCTCCCAAGGGGAGAGGGGTTTTGGGGTGAGGGCGATAGTTCAGTCTACGGCCTTGAGCAGTTCGACCCGGGCTAGGATCATTTCGTCGCCGGCGATCAGCACCGTGTCCGCCCCGCCGCAGGCCGGACAGCGCAGGTCGCCCGGTCCGACGTCGGCCTCAAAGCCACAGGCCCGGCAGCGGATGCGGGGCTCGATCCTTTCGGTCTGCAGGCTGGCATGTTCGGCGACCGTGCCCAGCCGCGCCATTTCAAAAGCGCTTTCCAGGAGCGCCGGCTCGGCGCCGGACAATGCGCCGATCCTGAGGACGATGCTTTCCACCCGCTCGGCCTCGTGGCTGCGGGCGATGGTTTCGACCTGATCGATCAGCTCCATGCAGACCGAAAGCTCATGCATCGGCATCGCCCGCGGCGAGGATCTGGTCGAACAGCTCCCAGGTCGTTTCGGCATCCTCGCGGCTGATCTTCTGGATGGCGTAGCCGACATGGACCAGCACGAAGTCGCCGGGGACGATGCCTTCGTCCTGCAGCATGAACAGACTAACGTCCCGCTCGACGCCGCGCGCGGTGCAGCGCGCGGAAAAGCCGTCGAGGCGGGTGACCTGCATCGGGACGGCGAGACACATGTCCGTCGCCTAGAGTCTGCGGATCGGATCCGCGGTCGGATCGGTTCGGAACATGGTCTGCCAGAGTCCTCAGGGCCGGTTCAAATGCCGGCCAATATACACCGCTTCGGCCTCAGCCTAAATCCAGCGGCACGAAAATTCTCGTGCCGCCACGCTGCACCAGAAGGGCCACGCGCTTGTCCGCCCGGTCCGCCAGTTCGCGCAACTCGCCGGGGTTGGCCACCGCATGGCCGTTGAGCGCGAGGATCACGTCGCCCGGCCGGATGCCGGCGCGTTCGGCTGGGCCCGCGGTCGCCTCGACCAGCACGCCGCCGTTGACGTCGGCAGCCCGCTGTTCTTCCGGCGACAGCGGCCGCACCGCCAGTCCCAGCCGGCCCTTGGCCAAGCCGTTGCCGGCCGCGCCGGCCTGCTGCGTGTCGGGCATTTCGCCGACCTGGACCGTGATCTCTTCGCGCTTGCCGTTGCGCCAGAGACCTAACTTGGCTTCGCTGCCCGGCTTGATGTCCGCGACCAGCGGCGGCAACTGGCCGGAATTTTCGATCGGCTGGCCGTTGAGGCTCAGGATGACGTCGCCCGGCTTGATACCGGCCTTGGCTGCCGGTCCGTCGTTCGGCACCGAATCGACCAGGGCGCCCGTCGGGCGCTCCAGCCCGAAGGATTCGGCCAGCGACTGGTTCAATTCCTGGATGCCGACGCCCAGCCGCCCGCGGCTGACCTTGCCGTCCGCCAGCAGTTGTTTTTCGACCTTCAGCGCGACGTCGATGGGAATGGCGAAGGACAGGCCCTGGTAGCCGCCGGTGCGGCTGTAGATCTGCGAATTGATGCCGATGACTTCGCCGTTCAGGTTGAACAGCGGGCCGCCGGAGTTGCCGGGATTCACCGCGACGTCGGTCTGGATGAACGGCACATAGGTTTCCTCGGGCAGGCTGCGCGATTTCGCCGAAATGATGCCCGCCGTCACGCTGTTTTCGAAACCGAACGGCGAGCCGATCGCCACCACCCAGTCGCCGGGGCCGGACTGCGCCGGCTCTCCCAGCGGCACCACCGGCAGGTTATCGGCTTCGATCTTGAGCAGGGCGACGTCGGTCGGCTTGTCCACCCCGACGATCTTGGCCTTGAACTCGCGCCGGTCGGTCAGCTTCACCGTGACTTCCTGGGCACCGTCCACCACATGGGCATTGGTCAGGATCAGCCCGTTCGGACGGATGATGAATCCCGAGCCCTGGCCGTGCGTGGGAGCGTCCCCTCCGCGTGGAATCTGCGGCTGGAACCGCCGGAAAAATTCGCTGAACGGATCGTTGGGATCGAGCTGGGGCATGTCCGGCATGTTGACTCGCTTGGTGCCGCTCACGCTGATGTTGACGACCGCCGCTCCGTTGCGCTGGACGATGGCGGCGAAATTGGGCAGGGACGGGGCGGCGGCGGGGGACGTCGGCGGCGGTTGCATCGCTGGGGCCATCGGCTGAACCAAGGCCGATTTCGGAACCAGGGCGTAATCTCCATAATGGGCGTAGCCGGCACCCAAGACGGCGATTACAGATGCAGCGATCAGGGTGGGACGCAGGACATTATTTTGCATAGCAGGTATTTTCCTCAGGAATCAGCGACAACTCGCTGCTTGATGGCCACTGTAGGACAGGAAGCTTAAAACTGGCTTAATGTACGGATGAGGATTTAATGGCGGGGCGGATGTTCTTCAACCTGCGGCCCGCGGAAGAACGAATTTTGAACTCCATGAAAGCCGACCACTCCCTCTTGAAAAGCGAGGACGTATCGTTCTTGCGCGTCGCAGGCCGATGACGACGAAGACGGTTCGAGGTCTTTCTTTCGGCGCTGTGATCATGGGCTTGCTGCTGGCCGCGCCGACCTTATGGGCCGATCCGAGATTCAGCGGGCGAGTCGTGGCGGTGCTGGACGGCGATTCCATCACCGTTGTGGACGCCGCCCAGCGGGAGATACAGGTACGGCTGGCGCAGATTGACGCCCCGGAATATGGACAGGCAGACTGGCAGGCATCCAGACAGTCGCTGTCCGACCTAGTCCTGGGGCGAATGGTGACCGTCGAAAGTGTCGATGCCGACCGGTATGGCCGGGTGGTGGGCCGGGTGTGGACGGATGGGGGCGATGCCAACTTGGAACAAGTTGTGCGCGGCATGGCCTGGGTATATCGGCAGTACACCTCCGATCAAGCATATTACCGTGCCGAAGAGAAAGCGCGGAAGGAAAAGCGGGGCCTCTGGTCGACGGCTCGTCCGATCCCGCCTTGGCGATTCCGCCATCGGGCAGGAACCGGCGCTTCC
Source organism: Pseudomonadota bacterium (assembly GCA_040753975.1). Taxonomy (GTDB): domain Bacteria; phylum Pseudomonadota; class Gammaproteobacteria; order Methylococcales; family Methylococcaceae; genus Methylococcus. Next base: position 22,686 of record JBFMDC010000029.1, on the reverse strand, counting down.
CGATCCCGCCGTTCTCCCTCAGAAAGCACCGCCAGATGCGGCGCCAAGCGCCGTTGCGCCGAGATGGCGTCCTGCGAGGAGGCGCGTTTCTATTTGAAACGCTGCGGCGTCAAGACGCTGGACCGGGACGGCGACGGCATTCCTTGTGAAGGTCTGTGCTGAGCCATGGAACTGGTTCACGCCGATGACGCATTGCTGGTGCTTGCCAAGCCCAGCGGCCTGCTGTCGGTACCGGGGCGCGGCGCGGACAAGCGGGACTGCCTGAGCGTCCGGGCGCAGGCCCGTTATTCCGACGCGCTGATCGTGCACCGTCTCGACATGGCCACCTCCGGACTGATGGCGATGGCGCGCGGACAGGCAGCCCAACGGACCCTGAGCCTCGCTTTCGCCAACCGTGGCGTGCTCAAGCGTTACGAGGCGGTGGTGCACGGCGTTCTGGACACAGCGCCGGACAGCGAAGGCGGCTGGAGCGGAATCGATCTTCCCCTGGTCCTCGACTGGCCCAATCGTCCCCGGCAAAAGGTCGACCCCTTGCATGGCAAATCCAGCCTGACCCGCTGGCGTGTCCTGGCCCATGAAACCGATGCCACCCGCGTAGAGCTCGAACCCGTCACCGGCCGCTCCCATCAGCTGCGGGTCCATCTCGCCGCCCTCGGCCATCCGATCCTCGGCGATCCGCTGTACGGGCACGAAGCGGCGAAATCCCGGGCCGGCAGGCTCCTCCTGCACGCCAAGACCCTGGGACTCGCCCATCCGGTCAGCGGCGAGTGGCTTTCCTTCGAAAATCCGGTCCCGTTCTAAGGGGGCATGGATCGCGCCGGGCGGGATAAGGCGCGGCGCCTTCACCGCCGCTCCCTTTCCTCCCGCTGCTCCTCCAGCAGCTCCTTGAGCCGCTCTTCGAGCGCCGAGTCGGTCTGGAAGTCGCGACCTGGCGCTTTTTGGGCCAGCTTGAGATGCAGGATCGCGTTGCGGGTCTGGCCGTCAGCGTAATAGGCTTCGGCCAGGTAACGGTGGGATTCGGCTTCGTTGCCGAGCTGAGAATGGGCTTGAGCCAGTAATTCGTAGACTTCGGGCGTTGCCGGGAAACGCAGCAGGTATTCCTGCAGCCGCTTGCGTGCCTCCGCCGGCTTGCCGGCCCGGACCAGGGTCTGGGCGTAGTTCAGGCTGAGCGCGCGGTTGCCGGGGAAGCGCCTCAGGGCTTCCTCGTAGATACCGAGGGCGGCGGGATAGTCCTTGGCTTCACGCTCGGCGTTGGCGAGCGCGTTGTAGAATTGCGACTGCTCGGGGTAGCGCCGGACGAGTTCCTGGAGCATGGGCCTGCCTAGGGCGATCTTGCCCTGGGCGATCAGCGCGAGCGCTAGACCGTAGCGGGCCACGTCCTGCTGTTGGGGAGTGCCGACGTCGGAAATCGCGGTGAAATAGCTGACGCTTTCTTGAGGATTGCGGGTCGTCTGCACGTGCAGCTTGGCCCGGATGATCTGGTAGGTAAAAGAGTCGGGATACTGCTTGTAGGCGTACTGTTCGGCCCGTCCGCGGGTGTCGGCGATACGGGACATGGTGACCGGGTGGGTCAGGAGAAATTCGGGGGTGCTGCGGCCGGTGGAGAAGCGGGTGGACTGCTGCATCCGCTCGAAGAAGGTGGGCATCGCACGCGGGTCGAAGTTCGAGCCGGAGAGGATTTTCATGCCCACCCGGTCGGCTTCTGCTTCATTGTCTCGGGTAAAATTGATCTGCATCTGCTGGCTGGCCGCCGAGGCGGCAATGACCGCGGCCTGGCCTAACTGGCTGGAGCCGGTTCCGGCGCCCAGCAGCACGCCGGCCAGCATGGCTGCCGCGGTCGGCAGCGACATCCGGCCGGCGGCCTGGAATGCCTCGTAGAGGTGGCGCTGGGTGATGTGCGCGATTTCGTGGCCCAGCACCGAGGCCAGCTCGCTTTCGCTTTCGGTCGTGAGGATCAGCCCCGAATTGACGCCGATGTAGCCGCCGGGGCCGGCGAACGCGTTGATGACCGGCTGGTTGACGACGAAGAAGTGAAAGGGCTGGCCCGGCGTATCGCTGTTTTCCACCAGCTTCCGCCCTAGCGCCTGGATATAGTCGGTGACTTCCGGGTCTTCGTTGATCTGTACCTGGAGGTGCAGGTTCCGGTAAAAGGCTTCGCCCAGCGCTTTTTCCTGCTGGGGCGTGAACAGCGTGCCGGTAGAGTCGCCCATGTCCGGAAGTTCGAGGTTGAGCGGTTCGCCGGCGGCGGAAAGGCTGGCGGCGATCAGGGAGGCAGTCAGTAGGGCGGTTGCCATCCGGGCTGGCAGGCAGGCGAGTCGGCGGGTGCGGGGAGGCGTCATGAAAGCGATTGGAATCGTGGGGCGAAAAAGGGGTTGAAGCGGTTCGCTGTAGGAGCGGTGATCATGAAATTCGTCATACAGATCAATGCGAGCCCCCGCGAGGCTCCGGCGGCGAACAGCGCGTATCAGTTTATCAAAGCCGCGCTGGCGAACGGGCACCATATCCCGCTGGTGTTTTTTTACTATGACGGCGTCTGCAATGCACAAGTTTCATCGTTTGCTGGCGAAGACTATCTCTCCGCCCGCTGGACCGCGCTGGCGCGCGAACATGGCCTGGATCTGGTTCTGTGCGTTTCCGCGGCCCAGCGCCGGGGTTTGGTTTCAACGGACGGGAGGGATCAAGGACTGCTGGCGCCGGGCTTCCGCGTCGGTGGCCTCGGCCAGTGGGTGGATGCCTGCCTGAAGGCGGACCGGGTACTTAACTTTTCCGCATGATGAAACTTAAGAGTTTCGTATTCGTGGTGCGGCAGCCGCCCTTTTGCGGCGGCCGCAACGCCGAGATGGTGGACCAGTTGCTGGCGGTTGCGGCATTCGACCATCCCGTGGACGTCCTGTTCCTGGACGATGGCGTGTGGCAGTTGCAGCCGGCCAGTTCCGTCGAGGGCGCGGGGCTTCGCCTGTTGGCGCCGCTGCTGCAAACCCTGGAGTTCTACGACGTCCGCGAAGTCGCGGCGGAACACGAATCGCTCGCCGAGCGCGCATTGTCGCCGGATGGGCTGGTCATCCCGGTGCGGCTGCTGGCGCGGAGCGAGGTTCCGGGCTGGATCGCCGGCCACGATGTCGCGGTGGGCTGCGGATGAGCGTGCTGCATCTGGTCAACGCCTCGCCTTTCGAGAGCGCAGCCCTCAGTCGATGCCTGGCCCGGGCGGGAGAGGGCGACGCCGTGCTCCTGCTGGAAAACGGCGTCTATGGCGCTCTGGCCGGCTGCCGGTTTTCGGATGAAGTCGCGGAAGCCGCGGCGCGGCTGGACATCCGCGTGCTGGCGCCGGATCTCGACGCCCGCGGCCTTTGCGCATCAAGCCTGCTGCCATCGCTCGGCCGGGTGGGCTATGACGGCTTCGTCGCACTCGCCGCGCGGCATGAGCTGATCCTGACATGGACGTGAATCCGCCCTTGCGGCTCGACGCCGAGGGTTTCCTGCTGGATTCGCAGTCCTGGGACGAAGCTACGGCGGAACGCCTCGCCGAAACCATCGGCATCCGTCTGACCGAAGCGCACTGGGAGATCGTCCGCTTCATCCGGGACTACCATCGCCGCTTCGATCATCTGCCGAACGCCCGGCTGTTCGTGAAGGCGGTCCGGAAAGCGCTGGGAGAGGCAAAAGGCAACAACCGCTACCTGCACGGCCTGTTTCCCGGCGGGCCGCTCAAGCAGGCGTGCCTGATCGCCGGCCTGCCCAAGCCGCCCGGCTGCCTGTAAGCGGCCCTGGGGCGCCGTCTGCTAAAATCCGGCGTCTTTTTTCACCGAGCGCACGTCTTGTATTCCAGGAGCAAAATTTTCTCTTCTTTGCCGAATTTCCGTAATGCACATCGGGGCTGCGGCCCGGCGATACCGCGGCCGATGGAGTCCTGGGTGTTCGAGAAGGGCTCCCTGACCCGGCGTTTGAAAGCCGCGTGCGGCGCCCGTTTCAATGTCCGCGTGATCCGCCAGGGTTTCGCCCATCCGTTTCCGGACGAGGCTTTGCTGTTGAAACTCCGATCCGGCCGCCGCGCGCTGGTGCGCGAAGTCGAGCTCAGATCCGGCGAGCGTCCCCTGATTCTTGCCCGCAGCGTCCTCCCCGTGCAAACCCTGAAGGGCGCAGGACGCCGGCTGACGCGCCTTAAGAATCGCCCCCTGGGGGAAATCCTGTTCGCCTCCCGGCGTCTGCGCCGCCAGGGCCTGGAGGCAGCGCGGATCGGGATCGGTCAATGGCGTCCGGAGGTTCGCGCGGGCCTGGAACCGGCAGCGACGGTCTGGGGCCGGCGCTCGCTCTATTCGATCGCGGGAAGGCCCTTGCTGGTCGCCGAATTCTTCCTTCCCGCAGTGCTTTCCGCCACGGAGTCCGCATGAACGTCCCCTCTTCGCTCGAATCGCGTGCCGATGCCTACTGGCGCCTGATGCGCTTCGACAAGCCCATCGGCATCTTCCTGCTGCTCTGGCCCGCGCTATGGGCGCTGTGGATCGCCGGGCGGGGCAGCCCCGATCCGGGCGTGGCGGCCGTGATCGTGCTCGGCGTGGTGTTGATGCGGGCGGCGGGCTGCGTCATCAACGACTACGCCGACCGGGATTTCGATCCGCACGTCGAACGTACCCGGCTGCGGCCGGTCGCGGCGGGGGAGGTGAAGCCAAAGGAGGCTCTGATCCTGTTCGCGGCGCTGTGCCTGACTGCCTTCGCCCTGGTGCTGACGATGAACGGCCTGACCATCGCCCTGTCGGTGCCGGGCGCGTTCCTGGCCGCCTCGTACCCCTACACCAAGCGCTACACGCATCTGCCCCAAGCCTATCTGGGCCTGGCCTTCGGCTGGGCCATCCCCATGGCTTTCGCCGCCCAGACCGGTTCGATTCCGGCCGTGGCCTGGGCGCTGTACGCGGCGACGGTGCTGTGGGCGCTGATCTACGACACCATGTACGCGATGGTCGACCGGGAGGACGATCTGAAGATCGGGATCAAGTCGACGGCGATCCTGTTCGGGAAACACGACCGCGAGATCATCGGCGCCTTGCAGCTCGCCATGCTGGCGATCCTTTTCGGCATCGGCCACCATCTGGGCCTGGGCGGGCCCTACGCGCTGGGCTTGGCCGCGGCGGCGGGGTTCTCGGTCTACCAGCAGTTTCTGATTTTCCGGCGGGAGAAACCCCGATGCTTCCGTGCCTTCCTCAATAATCACTGGTTCGGCGCGGCGGTGTTCGCCGGCTTGTTGGCCGATTACGCGTGGGCCGGCTGAGCCGTCCGCTCGTAGATCACGCTGCCGGCGCGGTCGATAGGCTCGAGCGGCTGGGGTTCGGTGACGGCGGCGCAATCGAGCAAGTCGAAATAGTAGGTTATCGGCTCACACCCGGTGCAGGACCAACTCCAGCACCATCTTGCTGCCGAAATAGGCCAACATCAGCGCGGCGAAACCGCCCAAGGTCCAGCGGATGGCGGTCCGGCCGCGCCAGCCGCGGAACCGGCGTCCACTCAGCAACGCGGCGAATACGCACCAGGCGGCGATCGACAGAACGGTCTTGTGTGCCAGATGCTGCGCGAACAGGTTTTCGACGAACAGGAAGCCGGTTACCAGGGATACGGTGAGAAGTATGAACCCGGCGCCGATCAGCTGGAACAGCAGCTTTTCCATGGTCTGCAAAGGCGGCAGCGAGCGTACGAAGCCGCTGGCGTGGTGAGTCTTGAGCCGCCAGTCCTGGATGGCGAGCACGATCGCCTGGAGGGCGGCGATGTTGAGGAAGCTGTAAGCCAGCATCGACACCACGATGTGCAGACGCATTTCCAGGGAATGGTTCTTCAGGAAATGCGCGCTCTCGGGCAGGGAAAGCTTCAACGCCAGGACCAGGGCGGCCATCGGAAACACCACGATGCCGAGCTTCTCCACCGGCTTGAACAGTGCCCCCGCCAGCAGCACGGCGGCGATCATCCAGGCCGCGGCGGACAGCGCATTCAGAAAGCCGATGTTGAGGTCCCCTTCGGCGTCGAACAGCGTAGAAAGCGTCAATGCATGGCAGCCGATCGCCAGAAAGCCGAACACCAGGGTCGCCCCTTTCTGACGGCGGGTCTCCACCGCGGAGAGGTAATCGGTGCGCAGCGACTGGTAGATGGACGCGGCGGCGGCGAGATAGGCCAGGATCGCGGTGACGGCGAAGATCGTGGAATGCATAGGGGGTCATGTCCTCCGGGGCGTAGTCTGGCATAATGCGCGGTCTGTTTGAAGCTGTGCGGACCGCGCCGCGCCGAAAGTCAAGACATTAGGAAACAAGCCATGTTCGACAACCTGACCGACCGCCTTTCCGACTCCTTGCGCAAACTGCGCGGCCAGGGTCGCTTGACCGAGGCCAACATCCAGGACGCCCTGCGCGAGGTGCGGCAGGCGCTGCTGGAGGCCGACGTCGCGCTGCCAGTGGTCAAGGATTTCATTGAGCAGGTGAAGGTGCGGGCGCTGGGCCAGGAAGTGCAGAAGAGCCTCACGCCCGGCCAGGCCATGATCAAGATCGTCAACGAAGAACTGGTGACGATCATGGGCAAGGCCAACGAGAAACTCAACCTCGCCACCCAGCCGCCGGCGGTGATCCTGATGGCGGGCCTGCAAGGCGCGGGCAAAACCACCACCGTCGCCAAGCTGGCGCGCTGGATCAAGGAGAACCTGCGCAAGTCCGTCCTGGTGGCCAGCGCCGACGTCTACCGTCCTGCCGCCATCCAGCAGCTCGAAACCCTGGCCGGTGAAGTCAAGGCCGAATTCTTCCCCAGCGATGCCAGCGAGCAGCCGGTCGACATCGCCCGGCGCGCCATCGAGCACGCCAGGAAACGCTATATCGACGTGGTCATCATCGACACCGCGGGGCGTCTCCACATCGATGAGGAGATGATGGGCGAGATCAAGGCCGTGCACGCCGCGATCAAGCCGATCGAGACCCTGTTCGTGGTGGACAGCATGACCGGCCAGGACGCCGCCAATACCGCCAAGGCCTTCCACGACGCGCTGCCGCTGACCGGCGTCATCCTGACCAAGACCGACGGCGACGCCCGCGGCGGCGCCGCGCTGTCGATTCGCCACATCACCGGCAAGCCGATCAAGTTCATGGGCGTGGGCGAGAAGACCGCGGCGCTGGAAATGTTCCACCCCGACCGCGTGGCATCGCGCATCCTCGGCATGGGCGACGTGCTCTCTCTGATCGAGGACGTCGAGCGCACCATGGACAAGGCCAAGGCCGAGAAGCTCGCCAAGAAAATCCACAAAGGCCGGCGTTTCGACCTCAACGACTACCGCGACCAATTGCTGCAGCTCAAGAACATGGGCGGCCTCGCCGCCATGCTGGACAAGCTGCCGGGCGTGGGCAACGTGCCCCAGCAGGTCAAGGACAAGATCAACGACAAGGAGATGTATCAGCAGTTGGCGATGATCGACTCCATGACCCCTGGCGAGCGCTCCGACCCGGACATCATCAATCCCTCCCGCAAGCGCCGCATCTCGCTGGGCTCGGGCACCGACGTGCAGGATCTCAACCGGATGCTCAAGCAGCACGAGCAGATGCAGAAGATGATGAAGAAGCTCAAGGGCGGCAACATCATGAATCTGATGAAAGGCATGAAGGGCCAGATGGGCCGGCGGATGCCGTTTTGAACGTAGCGATCCTTTTCCCCTTCCTCCATAGATAGCCGCCCGGCACAGGCATGGCTTCTCGCCGGGCGCCCCGCCGCAGCAAATCAAAAGCCAGTTAGACTCGGGGCTTGAAAATAAGTTCTGTGTCTCTATATCGCTGGCAGCACTCGTCAAAGAGCGCTAACTATTGAGTTCCGTGCATTTCGCACGATTCGTTGAAGCAACATAGTAAGGAGTTCCAAGTCATCATGAAAATCCGTCCCTTGCATGACCGTGTGGTGGTTGTCCGCCGGGAAGAAGAGAAGACCTCGCCGGGCGGCATCGTGATTCCCGATACCGCGAAGGAGAAGCCGATCAAGGGCGAGGTCGTCGCCGTCGGCACCGGCAAGGTGCTGGAGAACGGCCAGGTGCGCGCGCTGGCAGTGAAGGCGGGCGACGCGGTGCTGTTCGGCAAGTATGCCGGTACCGAAATCAAGATCGACGGCACGGAGTATCTGATACTCCGCGAAGACGACATCATGGGTGTCCTCGAATCCTGATCCTTAAGATTTAAGCCAAGTTTTTGAACCGAACACTGGAGGAATGAACTGATGGCAGCAAAAGATGTACGTTTTTCGGATGATGCCCGTCACCGCATGCTGGCCGGCGTGAACGTATTGGCCGATGCGGTGAAGCAGACCCTGGGACCGAAGGGGCGGAACGTCGTGCTGGAGAAGAGCTTCGGCGCACCGGTCGTTACCAAGGACGGCGTTTCCGTCGCCAAGGAGATCGAGCTGAAGGACAAGTTCGAGAACATGGGGGCGCAGATGGTCAAGGAAGTCGCTTCCAAGACTTCCGATGTCGCCGGCGACGGCACCACCACCGCGACCGTGCTGGCCCAGGCCATCGTGCGAGAAGGCCTGAAATCGGTGGCCGCCGGCGCCAATCCGATGGACATCAAACGCGGCATCGACCAGGCGGTCGGCGTCGTGGTGGAGGAGCTGAAAAAGCTGTCCAAGCCCTGCACCGACAGCAAGGCGATTGCCCAGGTCGGTACCATCTCCGCAAACTCCGACGAAAGCATCGGCCAGATCATCGCCCAGGCCATGGACACCGTCGGCAAGGAAGGCGTCATCACGGTCGAGGAGGGTTCGGGCCTGCAGAACGAGCTGGACGTCGTCGAAGGCATGCAGTTCGACCGCGGCTATTTGTCGCCGTACTTCATCAACAAGCAGGACACCATGGGCGTGGAACTCGAGAATCCTTACGTCCTCCTGCACGACAAGAAGATCTCCAACATCCGCGACCTGTTGCCCGCGCTGGAGAAAACCGCCAAATCCGGCCGCTCGCTGCTGATCATCGCCGAAGACGTGGACGGCGAGGCGCTTGCCACCCTGGTGGTCAACAACATGCGCGGCATTCTCAAGGTCTGCGCGGTGAAAGCCCCCGGCTTCGGCGACCGCCGCAAAGCCATGCTGGAAGACATCGCCATCCTGACCGGCGGCCAGGTGATTTCCGAGGAGCTGGGCCTGAGCCTGGAAAAGGTCGAACTCGCCGATCTGGGCCAGGCCAAGAAAATCCAGATCAACAAGGAAAACACCACCATCGTCGACGGCGCCGGCTCCGCGGATGCCATCAAGGCACGGGTCGAGCAGATCCGCAAGCAGATCGAGGACACCACCTCCGACTACGACCGCGAGAAGCTGCAGGAGCGCGTGGCCAAACTAGCAGGGGGCGTTGCCGTCATCAAGGTCGGCGCGGCGACTGAAGTCGAGATGAAGGAGAAGAAGGCCCGCGTCGAGGACGCACTGCATGCCACCCGCGCGGCCGTCGAAGAAGGCATCGTGCCGGGCGGCGGCGTGGCGCTGATCCGCGCCCAGCAGGTTCTGAAGACGCTGCAGGGCAAGAACCACGACCAGACCGTCGGCATCGCCATTCTGCGCCGCGCGATCGAAGAACCGCTGCGCCAGATCGTGGCCAACGCCGGCGACGAGCCTTCGGTCGTGCTCGCGAAAGTCCAGGAAGGCACCGGGACCTTCGGCTACAACGCCGGCACCGGCGAATACGGCGACATGATCGAGATGGGCATCCTCGACCCGACCAAGGTCACCCGTTCCGCCCTGCAGAACGCGGCTTCGGTCGCGGCTTTGATGCTGACCACGGAAGCGATGGTCGCGGAAATGCCCAAGAAGGAGAAGGGCGGCATGCCGGCAGGCGGCGGCATGGACGACATGATGTAATCGGCATCGGTTTGGGGACTCGCCCGAGGCCCCCAGACCGTAAGGAAGGCTAAAGGCGGACGTCTTCCGCTTCAACCCCCGGTTCCGGCGCCGTCATGGCACGGGATCGGGGGTTTAGTTTGTGCGCCGGCGAACCAGCCTCGGGTCCGGTTGCATACCGCGCAGACCGAGAGCATCACCGGCACCTCGACCAGCACGCCGACCACGGTGGCCAGGGCCGCGCCGGATTCCGGGCCGAACAGGGTGATCGCAGTCGCTACCGCCAATTCGAAGAAGTTACTGGCCCCGATCAGGGCGCCCGGCGCCGCGACGGCGTAGTTCACCCGGAGCAGGCGCATCAGGCCGTACACTAGCGAAGCATTGAAATACACTTGGAGCAGAATCGGCACGGCGATCAGCCCGACATGCAGCCAGCGGCCGGTGATATTGTCGGCCTGGAAGGCGAAAATCAGCACCAGGGTGAGCAGCAGCGCGCCGATCGCCACCGGGTGCAGGCGGGGCAGGAATACCTGCTCGAACCAGGTGGCGCCCTTGCTGCGCAAGAGCCACAGCCGCGACAGCACCCCGGCAGCCAACGGTATCACGATGAACACCACCACCGAGTAGAACAGGACGTCGAACGGCACTTCCAGCCCCGCCGCCCCCGACACGAGGTATTTCACGATGGGGACGAAAGCCAGCAGCATGATGAGGTCGTTCACCGCGACCTGGATCAGGGTGTAGGCCGGATCGCCGTCGGTGAGGTAGCTCCATACGAACACCATGGCGGTGCAAGGCGCGGCGGCGAGGATGATGACGCCCGCCAGGTACTGGTCGCCCGCCTCGGGTCCGATCCAGGGAAGAAACAGATATTTGAAGAACAGCCAGCCGAACAGCGCCATGCTGAAAGGCTTGACCAGCCAGTTGACGAACAGGGTCACCATCAACCCCCTGGGGTTTCTGCCCACGTTCACCACCGAGGCGAAGTCCACTTTCAGCATCATCGGATAGATCATCAGCCAGATGAGGCCGGCGATCGGCAGGTTGATGTGCGAGAGTTCGGCTTCCCGCAAAGCCGCTACCGGTTCCGGTAACGCCTTGCCGAGCAGGACGCCGGCACCCATGCACAGTGCGACCCAGAGGGTCAGGTAGCGGTCGAAGAAACTCATGCGCTTGGGCGCGATTCGAGTCGACCTGGGCTTTTTCTTCATGCGATTTTCCCGATGCGTTCCAGTTCCGCCGCAAGCTCGGCAGGGTTCATGTGTTCGACCGGCAGGGCCAGCAAGGCCCGCACCCGGTTTTCCAGGGTTTCGAATGTTGCGTCGAACACGGCGTCGATCTCCGCCAGCGAGCCCGTCGCCTTGGCCGGATCCGGCATGCCCCAATGGCCCCGGATGGCTGGGCTCAGGTAGATCGGGCAGGCTTCTCCCGCCGCGTCGTCGCATACCGTGATCAGTATGTCGAACGCGATGTCGCCAAGAGCGTCCCAAGACTTGCTGCTCAGTCCTTCGGCCGGCAGGCCGTGCCTGCGCAGGGTCTCTAGCGCATGGGGATTGACCTTCCCGGTCGGATGGCTTCCGGCGCTCCAGGCCCGGAGGCGGTCTCCGCCGAGATGGTTGAGCAGCGCCTCGCCGAGGATGCTGCGGCAGGAATTGCCGGTGCAGAGCACCAGTACGTTAATCAACTTTCGGTTCATGAGTGTTTCCTTCGCTTCCAATGCCGAATAGGCCATCTCCCGTCCAACTTGCGCTAACCCGTGCGTCCTATTTCGTGAAGCTTCCCTCCAGCGCAAGCGGATTGACGCGGCCGTCCGGATGGCTGCCGGCGCTGTAGGCGCGGAAACGCCACTTGCCGAGATGGTCGAGCAGTGCCTCCGCCATAATGCTGCGGGCCGAATTGCCGGTACACAGAAAGAGCACGTTGTAGGTTCTCTCGTTCATTCACGGGTTTCCTTATCGCTTGCGCATTGAATCGGGGTTGATGTCGTGCAAGAGGCGCCGCTGCAGCAATTCTCGGTCAGAAAGCCGATCAACTCGTTCATCGCCTGAAAATTTGCCGAATAGATGACATAGCGGCTTTCCTGCCGTGATCTGATCAGACCGGCATGGGCGAGTTCTTTGAGGTGGAAGGACAAAGAGGACGGCGCAATTCCCAATGCCTCCGAGATCCTGCCTGCGGACAGGCCGTCCGGCCCGGTCTGGACCAGCAGACGGAACACGGCCAGGCGGGAATCCTGGGCCAGGGCGGCAAGCGCGGTGACTACGGACTTAATTTCCATATTTCTATGATTATGGAAATAATGATGCAAAGCAAGAGCCTCAAGACGTTCGCACTCGGCCAGAGCCGAAGTTTCATACAAAACCCCGCAAATGCGGGATATCTGAGCGAGAGGCTTTGCTCGGCGGCGAGGCGGCCGGTCAGGCCGCGTTCTTCGGCTGTTCGTCCCTGAGGACGGTCACGGCTTCGCGCGCCAGAGTGCTCAGTCCTTCCCCGCCAGCCTCGAGGTGGGCGATGATCTGGCGGCGCATCCGGGGCTCCCAGAATTTGTGCAAATGATCGACCATTTCCTGGACGGCCTCCGTATGGTCGGGTTCGGCCTGGAAAAATGCGCTGATGTTGTTTGCCATCTTGACAAGGTTTTCGCTATGCATTTGGAAGTAGGGCTACTTACTTGGCGTTATGGGTTGGAAACTCGCTCATTGTTCGTGCAGCCGATGGGAGTGGGCATAAACCACGCACGCCTCGCCGCGGACGAAGCCTACCAGGGTCAGGCCGGTCTCCAGCGCGAGCCGGACGGCGAGGCCGGTGGGGGCTGAAATCGCCGCCAGGAAGCCGATGCCGGCTTCCGCGCATTTCTGCACCATCTCGTAGCTGGCGCGGCTGGTGACCAGGACAAAGCCTTCGTTCCGGGAGCTTCGGGTTTTTGCCAGGACGCCGATCAGCTTGTCCAGGGCGTTGTGGCGGCCGACGTCTTCCCGCAGGTGGACGAGGCCCTTGCCGGGCACGACCCAGGCTGCGGCATGCACCGCGCCGGTCAGCAGATTGATGTCCTGCCGCGCGCGCAGTTCCTCCTGGGCGCGGCGCAGATCGGCCACCGACACCCCGGCGCCCGTCCCGACGGGCGGGGGATGGCGCACCGCCTGCTGTAGGGTCGCCGCGCCGCACAGGCCGCAGCCGGTGCGGCCGGTGAGGTTGCGCTCCTTGCCCGGTAGGCCGGCGAAACGTTCCTCGGTGATGCGCAGCCTCAGCTCGATGCCTTCGCTGCGGTTGTGGGCGCGGACCGCCAGGATTTCGGACGGCGATTTGACGATGCCCTCGGTCAGGCTGAAGCCGATCGCGAAATCCTCCAGGTCCAGGGGTGTCGCCAGCATGACCACGTGCGGCACCCCGTTGTAGACCAGCGCGACGGGCACCTCCTCGGCCACCTCGTCGGTCTCGACGCTGGCGATCCCGTCACGCAGGCGCTTGACCGTGACCCGGCTATGGCTGGGCCGGCTTCCGTCTTCCCGGTCCCACGTACCCGGCGCGTCGTCCTCGCCGCTCGGGCACGGAACCGGATCGAAGACGGTCGCCGCCGGGCCCATCATTCCGAATCAGCCCGCCGTGGCCTTTTCCAGGCAGGACAACTGCTCTTCCGTGAAGCTGCGGAACTTCTCCTGCCATTGCGAAGGCGCATTGACCTTGGTCACCTGCACGGCGGTCACCTTGTATTCGGGACAGTTGGTCGCCCAGTCCGAATTGTCCGTGGTGATGACGTTGGCGCCGGATTCCGGGAAATGGAAGGTGGTGTAGACCACCCCCGGCTGCATCCGCTCGGAAACCACGGCGCGCAGCACCGTCTCGCCCTGGCGGCTCTTGATGCCGACCCAGTCGCCGTCGTTGATGCCGCGGTTTTCGGCGTCGTGCGGATGGATTTCCAGACGGTCTTCCGAATGCCAGGCCGTGTTCGCGGTGCGGCGGGTCTGCGCGCCTACGTTGTACTGCGACAGGATGCGGCCGGTGGTCAGGATCAGCGGGAATTTGCTGCTGGTTCGCTCCTCGGTGGGCACGTATTCCGTGAGCATGAACCGGCCTTTCCCCCGCACGAAATGGCCGACGTGCATGGTCGGGGTGCCGTCCGGCGCCTCCTCGTTGCAGGGCCATTGCAGGCTGCCGACTTCGTCCAGACGCTTGAAACTGACCTTGGTGAAGGTCGGCACCAGGCTGGCGATCTCGTCCAGGATTTCCGAAGCGTGGCCGTAGTTCATCGGATAGCCCAGGGCGTTGGCCAGCATCTGGGTCACCTCCCAGTCCTCGTAACCGGCCAGCGGCGGCATCACCCGGCGCACCGGCGAAATGCGCCGCTCCGCGTTGGTAAAGGTGCCGCTCTTCTCCAGGAATGAGGCGCCGGGCAGGAAGACATGGGCGAACTTGGCGGTTTCGTTCAGGAACAGGTCCTGGACGACGACGCATTCCATCGCCTCCAGCGCCGCGAATACGTGCTGGGTGTCCGGGTCGGACTGGGCGATGTCCTCGCCCTCGCAATAGAGGCCCTTGAAGCTGCCGTCCAGCGCCGCCTCGAACATGTTGGGAATGCGCAGGCCCGGTTCGGGGTCCAGCCTGGCGTTCCAGGCCACCTCGAACTGGGCGCGTACCGCGCTGTCGGAGACGTGGAGATAGCCGGGCAGTTCGTGCGGGAATGAGCCCATGTCGCAGGAACCCTGCACGTTGTTCTGGCCGCGCAGCGGGTTGACGCCTACGCCTTCGCGGCCGACGTTGGCGGTAGCCATCGCCAGGTTGGCGATGCCGATGACCGTCGTCGAGCCCTGGCTGTGTTCGGTGACTCCCAGGCCATAGTAGATGGCGGCATTGCCGCCGGTGGCGTAGAGCCGCGCCGCTTCGCGCAGAATTTGCGCCGGCACGCCGGTGACGGATTCCATGGCTTCCGGCGAGTTGCGCTCCTGGGCGACGAAATCCTTCCATTTGTTGAAAGATTCCACCTCGCAGCGCTCGTTGACGAAGGCTTCATCGACCAGCCCGTCGGTGACGATGACGTGGGCGAGAGCGGTCACCACGGCGACGTTGGTGCCGGGCTTGAGTTTCAGGTGGTAGTCGGCCTCGGTGTGCGGCGATTTGACCATATCGATCTCGCGCGGATCGACCACGATCAGCTTGGCGCCCTGGCGCACCCGCTTTTTCATCAGCGAGCCGAACACCGGGTGGCCGTCGGTGGGGTTGGCGCCGATGACCATGATGACATCGGATTTCATCACCGAGTCGAAAGTCTGGGTGCCGGCCGATTCGCCCAGAGTCTGCTTGAGTCCGTAGCCGGTGGGCGAGTGGCAGACGCGGGCGCAGGTGTCGACGTTGTTGTTGCCGAAGGCGGCGCGGACCAGTTTCTGCACCAGGTAGGCTTCCTCGTTGGTGCAGCGGCTGGAGGTCAGTCCTCCGACGGAGTCCTTGCCGTACTTGGCCTGGATGCGCTTGAACTCGGAAGCCGCGTAATTGATCGCTTCTTCCCAGCTCACTTTCTGCCAGGGATCGTGGATGCTCGTGCGGATCATCGGCGAGGTGATGCGGTCCGGATGGGTCGCATAGCCGAAGGCGAAGCGGCCCTTGACGCAGGAATGACCGTGGTTGGCCTGGCCGTTCTTGTCCGGCACCATCCGTACGACCTCGGAACCCTTCATCTCGGCCTTGAACGAGCAGCCGACCCCGCAATAGGCGCAGGTGGTGATGATCGAATGGTCGGCCTGGCCCTTCTCGGCCACGGATTTCTCGATCAGGGTCGCGGTCGGGCAGGCCTGGACGCAGGCGCCGCAGGAGACGCATTCGGAATCCATGAAGGACTGGTTCTGTCCGGGCGATACCTTGGATTCGAAACCGCGGCCGTCGATGGTGAGGGCGAAAGTGCCCTGGGTTTCTTCGCAGGCGCGGACGCAGCGCGAGCAGACGATGCACTTGGAGGGCTCGAACTGGAAGTAGGGATTGCTCAGGTCTTTCTGAGCACCCAAATGGTTCTCGCCTTCGTAGCCGTAGCGCACTTCGCGCAGACCGACGACGCCGGCCATGTCTTGCAGTTCGCAGTTACCGTTGGCGGAGCAGGTGAGGCAATCGAGCGGGTGATCGGAGATGTACAGCTCCATGATGCCGCGGCGGACCTGGGCCAGCCTGTCGTTCTGGGTCACGACCTTCATGCCCTCGAACACCGGCGTGGTGCAGGAGGCCGGAAGCCCCCGCCCACCCTCGACCTGGACCACGCACAAGCGGCAGGAACCGAAAGGCTCCAGGCTGTCGGTGGCGCAGAGTTTGGGAATGTCGATGCCGATGCTGGCGGCGGCCCGCATGACCGAGGTGCCTTCCGGCACGGTGGCCTTGAACCCATCGATTTCCAGGGTCACCTTCTTGTCGGAAGCGCTGGGCGGCGTACCGAAATCTTTGTCTTGTAATAGAGCCATGGGGCTATCTCCTTTCTTGGTCGGTGCTTGCAGGGCACCCGTCAGGGAAGGGCGCGTCAGGCGACCTGTGCCACGCTTTTCTCGCCGAAATCTTCCGGAAAATGGTTGAGGGCGCTGAGCACGGGGTAAGGCGTCATGCCGCCCAACGCGCACAGGGAGCCGTTGAGCATGGTGTCGCCCAGGTCCCGCAGCAATGCCAGATTCTTCGCCCGGTCCTGGTCGCCGATGATGCGGTCGATGACTTCCACCCCGCGGGTCGAGCCGATCCGGCAGGGCGTACACTTGCCGCAGGACTCGATCGCGCAGAATTCCATGGCGTAGCGCGCCATCCTGGCCAAGTCGACCGTATCGTCGAACACCACAACGCCGCCGTGGCCGAGCACTGCCCAGATGGCGCTGAACGCCTCGTAGTCCAGCGGGGTGTCGAACTGGGATTCCGGCATATAGGAACCCAATGGCCCTCCGACCTGCACGGCCCGGATCGGGCGCCCGTTGGCGGAACCGCCGCCATAGTCGTACAGCAGTTCGCGCAGGGTCATGCCGAAGGCCTTCTCGATCAGGCCCGGGCGCTTGACGTTGCCGGCGAGTTGCAGCGGCAGGGTGCCGCGCGAGCGGCCCATGCCGTAATCGGCGTAGTATTTGCCGCCTTTGTCCAGGATGATCGGCACCGAGGCCAGCGAAATCACGTTGTTGATGACCGTGGGCTGGCCGAACAGGCCTTCGATGGCCGGCAGCGGCGGCTTGAAGCGGACCATGCCGCGTTTGCCTTCAAGGCTTTCCAGCAGGGCGGTTTCCTCCCCGCAGACATAGGCGCCGGCGCCCAGGCGGACTTCCAAGTGGAAACGCTTGCCGCTGCCGAGGATGTCGTTGCCCAGATAGCCGGCCTTAAGCGCGGCCTCGATGGCCTGGTTCAAGGCGACCTCGGCGTGCGGATATTCGACGCGGAGGTAGATGTAGCCCTGGGTCGCTCCCACGGCGAGGCCGGCGATGGTCATGCCCTCGATCAGCACGAACGGGTCGCCTTCCATGATCATGCGGTCGGAGAAGGTGCCGGAATCGCCTTCGTCGGCGTTGCAGACGATGTACTTTTCAGGCAGCGCGTCCTTGGCGCTGCCCCCTTCGGGCGCGTTCCGCGTGCCAATCGGCTGTCCTGCCGATTGGTGCTTGGCGGGGGTATTGAGCACCGTGCGCCATTTGATGCCGGTGGGGAAGGCGGCGCCGCCGCGGCCGCGCAGGCCGGAAGCGGTCACTTCCTCGACGATGGCGGCGGGTTCCATCGCCAGCGCGTTGCGCAGACCGCGGTAGCCGTCGTGGGCCAGGTAATCGTCCAGACTGACCGGGTCGGTGATGCCGACGCGGGCGAAGGTCAGGCGCTCCTGGTTCTTGAGGTAGGGCATCTCCTCCGTCGGCCCCTGACACAGGGTGTGCGGCTTGCCTTCGAGGAAACCCGCGTCGAACAGGCCGGCGACCTCGCCCGCCTGCACCGGACCATAAGCGATGCGGCCGGCAGGGGTGGCGACCTCCACCAGGGGTTCGAGCCAATACAGGCCGCGCGAGCCGTTGCGGACGAGATTGATCGCGATGCCGCGCTTGGCGGCTTCCATCTGGATGGCGTTGGCCACCCGTTCGGCGCCGAGCCCGAGGGCGCTGGAGTCGCGGGGAACGTAGACGGTAATCATGCGGCGATCTCCTTCAATTCATTGATGATCGCATCGAAGCTCTGCGGAGTGACGCGGCCGTGCACCTCGTGGTCGATCATCATCGAAGGGGAGCAGGCACAATTTCCGAGGCAATACACCGGTTCCAGGCTGAAGGCGCCGTCCGCCGTGGTTTCGTGGTAGCCGATGCCAAGGCGCGCCTTGATGTGCGCCTCCAGAGCCTCGGAATTCATCGCCTGGCAGGATTCGGCGCGGCACAGATGAATCGTACGGCGGCCCGGCGGCGTAGTCCGGAAATAGTGATAGAAGCTGATGACGCCATGGACTTCGGCCCGCGAGAGATTCAGTGCCTTGGCGATTTGCGGAACCGCGTCTTCCGGAATGAACCCGATACGGTCCTGGATTCCGTGAAGAATGGGCAAAAGCGCCCCCGGCATGGATTTCTTCTGTTCGATGACTTCCGTCACCGCATCGCGATCCCATTCGGTCTGCGTCATGGTGTATCTCGTGAGTGCCTGGTGAAATAGTTGATTAAAGTAGTATGGATTTATAGCACAACGGCAATCCGGTGCAACAGAAATTAACCGGAAGATTAAAGCACTTTTGTCTTGTCCGCTCAACGACGTATGGCCTCGCCGCTTTAGCGTTTCGCCAGCAGCCGCGCGATTCTCGAATCCGCGAATACCTGGTCATCTGTGGGGTTTTCGCAGGATTTCAGCCATTCCGAAGCGGTTTCCGAAAGTTTTTCGCTGCGCCGCCCGAGCTGGTCCAGGGATTGGGAAACGCCGGCGCCGATTTCATCCAGCCCGGCCTCCAGGCCCATGCGGATCCCGCGCAGAGCGGCCCGCTCCGCGGACGGCTTGAGGGCGCGGTACAGCAGGTAGGGCAGCAGCCACGCCAGGGCGATCAAAAGGGCGCTGTGAACCGCGAAATCGACGCCCAGATAGCCCAGGTGCTCGGTGCTGCTGCGGTAATAGAACGTGACCACGTTGAATGTGACCCAGCCGGCCGCGGCCAGCGGCAGGAGCAGGGCGAGCATCCAGCAGAGACGGTAAAGCATGCGCTGCAGCCGGTTACCCGGCCGCGAGAGGGCGCCGCGCAGCCGTTCCTCGACCCGCTTGCCGACCGTGGCGGAAGCGCTGCCGGATAAAGGTGCCAGTGCCTGTTGCAAGGGCTGCCGCGGCAACTGCTGGTCGTCCGCGTCGACGGCCAGGGCCGCGAGAGCGTCCTCCCACCGCTGCTGCGCCCACGGGTCCCAGACGGCGTTGACGGGCGGGGCGTCCCGGCCGGCGGCGGGTTCGGGCGGATTCAGCGACTTGAGCCGGCCGGCCAGGAATTCCGCCGCGGCCCGCTCCGTTACCCAGGCGAGACCGCCCTTGATCTCGGTCGTGGTCCCCTCCCATTGCGCGTTCCAGTGGGCACGCAACGCGTCCCAGGCCGGGCGCTGCTCCAGGCGTGCCTTGACCGCGCCGAGGCAGGTTTGCAGTTGCCGGGCGCGGTAGGCCAGCGCCTGGGCATCGATCTGCTCGACCAGATGTTTGTCCGCCAGTTCTTCGATCAGCCTTTCCAATGCCGCGAAATCGTCCGCCCCGGCGGGCGCGCCGTCGTCGCTGGCGCATTGGGTGCGGAACAGGTAGGGCTCGGCGAAACCGCCGTTTTTCAGCAGACCCAGCAAATCCTGGATCTGCACGGGGTCACCGTGGTCCCACTGGTTCATGACGAAGGCCCAGGCGTGGGTTCCGCGCTGCGCCATCAGCATCTCCCAGCCGCAGTCGTCGCGATAGCGCTCCGGGCTGACCACGTAGATCAAGAGGTCGATGTGGGGGAGCCAGCGCAGCGCCAGATCCCGGTTGGCGATTTCGGCGCTGTCGATGTCCGGCATGTCGACCCAGACCAGCCGGCGCAGAGCGTCGTTGTGGTGGCGGGCCAGCCTGACCCGGTCCAGGGGCAGGCTGGC
Organism: Pseudomonadota bacterium; assembly: GCA_040753975.1. GTDB lineage: Bacteria > Pseudomonadota > Gammaproteobacteria > Methylococcales > Methylococcaceae > Methylococcus. Next base: position 2,806 of record JBFMDC010000029.1, on the reverse strand, counting down.
CGGGAAATGGTCGAGCCGCACCGATTCGTGGGCATAGATCGACACCTCGCGCGAGGTCGGCCGTTCGACGCTCACCCTGGCGATGGCCGCGCCCGCGAGGCGGTTGAGCAACGAGCTCTTGCCGACGCCGGTGCCGCCGAAAAAGCCGACCACCAAAGGCCGGTGGATGCTGCCGTCGAACAGCGCCCCCGGGCTCGCATCGTCCTGGCCGGCGAAGGGCTCGATATCGCCGCGGCCGAGCCAGCCGGCGTGCGCCAGCGCCTGGACCCAGGCAAGGACTTCGCTCCGGAGAGTCGAATATTCCTGCTGATTCATGATTTCTCAGGAGGGGCCGGCGAGTTCCTGCTCCGCCGCTTCGATGGCGTCGACGGGAATAAAGAAACCGGTGTCATAAGGCATGTCTTCGGGCAAAAGGAGCAGGCTTGCCGCGAGGTGATGGTCGAACAATCCGCTTACCGCGGCAGCCTGGCGTCTTTTCAAGTCCTCGGCGGCCCGCTGGACATAGTGGCCCAGGGCGCTCTCGGTCAGCAGCGAGGTGAGGGACAGGATGGCCGGAGCGATCACGAAATCCTGCAATCCGATCCCCCCCGTGTGCAATCCGACCGCCAGTGCCGCCGCGTCGGTGGTGACGCGGGTGGCCCTGAGGCTGTTGAGCACCGCCGGATGTTCCCGCAAACGGTCGTACAGCGCATGCGCCGTCTTTTCGACTTCCGGCTCGAATTCCCGCGCATAGGCCGAGGCGGCCTGAGAGAAACGGCCGATGGCGGCAGCTTGCCTTTGGCCGAGCTCGCGCCCCAGCGTCAGCCACCAGGGCCGCGTTTCCGAAGCGTTCTCGGCGATCTCGGCCACCTCCTGGCGCAGGGTGAGCATGACGTGCATGGCGGTTTGCTGCAGCACGGACTGTTCGCTGCCCAGATTCGCGGCATCGGGCCGCCAGCGCCGTCCGAGCTGCCCGATTTGCCTGACCGGCCAGGTCATGATCCGCCGCATCTGTGTCAACACCCGCGCGATGCCGGGGATTTCCAGCAGGGTCAGCAGTTCGGCCAGTGCGCGCTGGAAGGTTTCGTAATGGTGGGGGTGGTCGAGATAGTCACGGCGGTAGATCCGGTTCGCCGAGGCCACCGTCCGGCCGACCAGGGCACGCCATTCCTGCTGAGCCTTCTGCTCCACGCGGACCGGCGCGAGCCAGCCCTCCCAATTGGCCCGCAAAAATCTTTGCAGTCCCAGGGTCTGGTGGGGCCGGTCCGTTTGCCGGAGGAGCGTCCGGGCAGCTGCGACCAGCGCATCCACACCGGGAGGCTCGGAAGCGTCCGCACCCAGATAGGGCAGGGAGACGATGGGAGGCGTGGCGTCGCGCCGCACTTGGCGCCACTTCCCGGTCAGAGAGCGCACCACGGTCTCCGCGGCCGCGGCGGGCGTCTTGTTCAGGCAAATGAGGCTGGGGATGCTTAAGGGTTCTATCATGGCCAGCAGCTCCCACACCGACTGGTCGGCATACTTGTCTTTGCTGAGCACGCAGACTAGCAGGTCCGACAGGGCGATGGCCCGGAGCAGGCCGCCCCGGTACCGTTCCGAATCGATCGAATCGAAATCAGGCGTGTCCCACACGGTGACGGGAAAGCCCAGCCGGGGGAGGTCGGCACGCGCCGGTTCGAAACCGAAAAACCGGAAGTCCTCGGCGGGCAGCTCGGAGATGCGCCTCGGCTGCAGGGGTTCGAAGTACCGGTGCAGCGCGGAAACAGCCTCCCCCTCGCAGCCATAGGCGAATCCTTGCGGATGCCGGGTGAATCCCGCCAGCGGGCTTGCCACGGCGGCATTCTCGCCCAGGAGCCAGTTGATCACGGAACTCTTGCCGGCCTGCGTAGGGCCGATCACGGTGACCTGCGGCAGCGTGCCGTCCGATGCGAGCCAGCGCATCCGCAGATTCGCCAACTGGATCGAATACAGGTTCCGGCGATGATCCGCCGGCCGGACAGCGCCGGTTTTCGCCAGATGGCTGTCCTTGCGCGCGTAGCATTTTTCCAGCCTGGCGAGGAACTGCCGAAGCGCCGGACCGCAAGGACCGTCGCCTGAATTCACCAGCAAGGCGTTACGGGCCGGGCCATCCCTGCGCATCAAGGGAGGCTCCCCCATGCCGCAAGCAGGGATGTGGGGCCGGCTGTTTCCGGATTTCGATATGCTGGGCTAGAGTACATGAGCAGTGAGGGGGTCAGGATGGCCGGGATGAAGCGGGCCTCGTGTGGACGAATTTTAACGCGTTTGAGCGCGCGGTCAGCGTTTTTCGCGCAGCAGCACGTCCTTGGCCTGATTTATCTTGGCCGCGAGATAATCCGATCCGCCGCGGTCGGGGTGCAGCTTCTGCATCAGCCGCCGATGGGCTTCGATGATGGCCTCGCGCTGCGCGCCCTCCTTCAGTCCTAGTATCGCCAGGGCTTCGGAGCGGCTCATCTTGCCCGATGGCGACGCGCCGGCAGCCGCATTCTCCGGCCCCGCGCCGGACCGCCAGCCGGCGCCCATCACGCGGTCCAGGTAAGCTCCCAGCAGGCGGGCGGATTCGGCGTCGGCCCGCAGCAGTTCGGCATGGAGTTCCCGCAGATCCGCCGGACTCAAATCGCAGAGTTGGCGGCCGGCCTGCCGCCCGGCGAGCACTTCGCCACGGATTTCCCCCGTGGTGCGGTCCAGGCGCATGCGCAGGAACGGCGTTTCCACCACCGATTCTCCCGCCGCGTCGAAGGTCTTCCGGCGCCACAACCGTTGCAGGACCGGCAGCAGAGGAATCAGCCCCGGCAGCAACCGCAGCACGGCC